>VAYS01000017.1:62476-186720 GCA_005883215.1 Actinomycetota bacterium | reverse complement strand
GCGTGTAGGGGTAGGCGCCGGGCTCGCCCAGCTCGAGCGGCTCGGGCAGGTCGTCCTCGTCGTAGAGCGGCTTGATCTCGATCCCCGAGTCGGTGAACCGGCGGGGGTCGTCGGGACCGACGATCGGGGCGACGGTGAGCCGCTCGTCCTTCTCCTCGGCGAGCGGCTTGGCTGCGTGCGCGTCCCGGCGGTCCGGGGATCCGCCGCCGGGCGGTCGTGCGGTGGTGGCCATGGGCTTCTCGCTGAAGGATAAGGGGGCGCTTCGCGCCCCGAGGTCGGCGGGCGGCGGTGTCGGCGGTGCGCTCAGGCCTCGCGGGGCCCGATCACCGCCTGGGTCTGGGTCACCTGAGCGACGCGGCGCCCGTCGGCGTCGGAGAGGTCGCTCTGGACGACGATGACCGAGCGGCCGGCGTGCAGGGGCCGGGCGACGCCCAGCACCTCCCCATCGCGCACGCCACGCATGAATGCGGTGCTCGAGCCGATGGTCGTCGTCTGGGCCCCGGTGGGCAGGTTCAGGAACGCGCAGATCGCCCCCAGGCTGTCGGCGAAGGCCATCAGCGCGCCGCCGTGCAGCACGCCGCCGGCCGTGCACCGCTCGGGCGCCCAGGCCAGCCGCCCCCGGACCTCGTCGGCCTCGGCGGCGACGAGCTCCATGCCCAGCTGCCGGGCGAACGGCATCAGGTCCAGCAGACCGTCCATGGCTGCCCGGTCATCCCCTGGCGATGGTGTCATCGGCCCGCTTGTATCAGCACGACACTACTTTTGTGGACGATGGTGGTGCGCGTAAGGCTGTTCGCGATCCTGCGCGAGCGCGCGGGGCGCTCGGAGATCGAGCTCGAGCTGCCCGACGGCGCACGGGTGGCCGACGCCCTGGGACGTCTCGAGGAGCTGGCCGGCGGCCTGCCCCTGGTGATGGCGGTCAACCGCGAGTACGCCGCCGCCGACGCGCCCCTGCACGCGGGCGACGAGCTGGCCCTGATCCCGCCGGTCTCGGGCGGATCCGAGCAACCCGAGGGCGGCCCCGGCGCCGAGCTCTCGCCCGAAGGCGAGCGCGACGAGGTGGCCGGCTACGTGCGGGTCACCACCGAGCCGCTGGCGCTCGACGGGCTGGCCCGCTCGGTGGCGCGCCCGGAGGCCGGGGCGGTGGTGGCCTTCCACGGCATTACACGCCAGGTCGAGCGCCTGGAGTACGAGGCCTACGTGGAGATGGCCGAGGCGCAGATGGCCGAGATCGTCGCCCAGGCGATGCTGCGCCACCAGCTGTGCGGGGCGGCGGCCGAGCACCGGGTGGGCGACGTGCCCTTGGGCGAGCCGTCGGTGAGCGTCGCCGTCTCGGCGCCCCATCGCGAGCAGGCGTTTGCCGCCGCGCGCGAGATCATCGACGCGATCAAGTCCTCGGCGCCGATCTGGAAGAAGGAGATCGAGGAGGGGACGGGCACGTGGGTGCCGGGGCAGACGCCGACCCCGTGAGCGAGCGCGGCCACGACCCCGCGGGCGGGGGCCGCGACGACCCGATGAATGAGCGTCTGCGGGCGCTGCCCTCGGTCGAGCGCCTGGCCCGCCAGCTGCTCGACACGGCGGCCGCCGGGGGTGCCGAGCGCGGCGAGGGCGGCGAGGCCCGCGGCGCGGCGCTCTCGCCGCTGGCCACCGCCGTGGCCAGGGAGACCGTCGAGCGCCGGCGCGAGGAGCTGCTGGCCGGAGCCGACGGGGAGGTCGACCTGCTCGAGCGGGCCCGCGCCGCGTTCGAGGCGGCGCGCCGACCGTCGCTTCGCCCCGTGATCAACGCCACCGGCGTGATCGTGCACACCAACGGTCAACAACTGCGCGGCGGCGACCCTGCTGGCGGCCACCAGCCTGGCGGGCCCGGGGCGGGCGATCGTCGTCTCGCGCGGACAGCTGATCGAGATCGGCGGGTCGTTTCGCCTGCCCGAGGTGATCGCCCTGTCGGGCGCGCGCCTGGTCGAGGTCGGTACCGCCAACCGCACCCGCGCCGCCGACTACGCGCGCGCGATCGCCGACCCCGAGCACGCCCCGGTGGGCACGATCCTGCGCGTTCACCCGTCCAATTTCCGCGCCCTGGGCTTCGTCGAGGAGGCGAGCATCGAGGAGCTGTGCCAGCTCGGGGTGCCGGTGATCGACGACGCCGGCTCCGGCGTGCTGATCGAGGGGTTGCCCCAGCTGGCCGATGAGCCGGCGGTGCCCCGCTCGGTACGCGCGGGGGCGGCGCTGGTGTGCTTCTCGGGCGACAAGCTCCTGGGCGGCCCCCAGGCGGGGCTCATCGTCGGCCGCCACGAGGCGGTGGGCGCGGCGCGCCGGCACCCGCTCGCCCGCGCGGTGCGCATCGACAAGCTCTCGCTCGCCGCGCTGGAGGCCACCCTTCGGCTCTACCGCGAGCCCGCGCGCGCCCGGCGCGAGCTGCCGGTCCTGGCGATGCTGGAGGTGCCCGCCGAGGAGCTGGTCCGGCGTGCCCGCCGCCTGGCCGAGGAGCTGGGAGGAGGCGGGATCGCGGTGCAGGTCGTCGAGGCCTCGGCGCGGGTGGGCGGTGGCGCCCTGCCCCTGGTGGAGCTGCGGGGGCCGGTGGTGGCGCTCGACGGCGGCGCGCGCGGCGTCGACGCGCTGGCCGACGCCCTGCGGGCCGGCGATCCGCCCGTCGTCGGGCGGATCGCCGACGATCGCCTGCTGCTCGACCCGCGCACGATGGGCGAAGAGGAGCTCGAGCCGGCGGCGCGCGCGGTGCTGTCCGCCGCCCGCGGATGAGCCGGCACCCGCGGGCCCCCTCGGCGCCCGATCGCGACGGGGCGCCCGCGGCCGCGCCCCCGCTGACCCTGGGGACCGCCGGCCACATCGACCACGGCAAGACCGCGCTGATCGCCGCGCTGACCGGCGTCGACACCGATCGCCTGCCCGAGGAGCGCTCCCGGGGGATCTCGATCGAGCTGGGCTACGCGCCCCTGCGCCTGCCCTCCGGGCGCCAGCTGTCGGTGGTGGACGTCCCCGGCCACGAGCGCTTCGTGCGCACCATGGTGGCGGGGGCCACGGGGATCGACCTGTTCCTGATGGTGGTGGCCGCCGACGACGGCGTCATGCCCCAGACACGCGAGCACGCGGCGGTGCTCGCCGGGTTGGGGGTGGGCGCCGGGGTGGTGGCGGTTACCAAGTCCGACCTGGCCGAGCCCGACCTCGCCATCGAGGAGGCCGGCGAGCTGCTGCCCGGGATCGCCGCCGTCGCCGTCTCGGCGCGCACCGGGGCGGGACTGGATGAGCTGCGTGCCAAGCTCGACGAGGCCGCCAGCGGGCTGGCCGGCCGCCCGTCCGACGAGGCCCCGGCCCGGCTTCACATCGACCGCGTGTTCACGATCAAGGGGGCGGGGACCGTGGTCACCGGCACCCTGTGGGCCGGGACGGTCTCGCCGGGCGACGAGCTGCTCGTGCTTCCGCGCGACAGGCGGGCCCGGGTGCGCGGCGTGCAGGTGCACGACCGGCCGGTCCAGAGCGCTCCTGCGGGCCAGCGCGTGGCGGTCAACCTGACCGGCGTGGCCCGTCCGGAGGTGGCGCGGGGGGACGTCCTGGCCGCCCCGGAGGCGGGCCTCGAGCCCAGCTTCCGCCTCGACGTCGCCTTGGCCACCCCCGAGCGTCCCCGGCACGGACAGCGCGTCCAGGTCCACCACGGGACGCGGGAGTCACCCGCGCGTCTGGCCGAGCTCGGCGGGCGCTTCTGGCAGCTGCGCCTGGAGCACCCGCTGCTCGCGGCATCCGGCGATCGGGTGGTGCTGCGCTCGATCGCCCCGCCCGACACCCTGGGCGGGGCGATCGTCCTCGACGCCCGGCCCCCGCGCCACGGCCCCTCGCGCGAGCTGACCGCGCGGCTGACTCGCCTGGAGCGCGGCGAGCCCGAACCCGCGTCGCCCGCCCGGACCGCCGCGGGAGACGAGTCGCCGGCGGGCCAGAGGGCGACCGCGGCGAAAGGGGGGGCCGCCGTGGATCTGGCACTTGGCGATAGCCCCGTGCCAGAAGCCGCGGCAACCCCCCTTTCGGACACGGCGCTTGCCCTCGAGGCCCGCCTGCGCGAGGCCTGGTTTGAGCCCCCGATCGAGTCCGAGCTCGATCCGGGTCAGGCGGCGGAGCTACCGGCCCTGCGCCAAGCCGGTCGCGCGGTGCGCGTGGGGCGCGCGCTGCACTACCACCCCGACGCGGTGGCCGAGATCGAGCGGCGCGTGGTGGCGGCCATCGAGCGCGAGGGGTCGATCACTCTGGCCGGCCTGCGCGACGAGCTGCAGACCTCGCGCAAGTTCGCCCAGGCCCTGCTCGAGCACTTCGACGCCGCCAAGCTGACGCGGCGCTTGCCTTCTGACGAGCGGGTGCTGAGGGCCAGGCGCCCTTGACTTGCCCGGCTGGCGCCCGTGGGCGCGCGGCCCCGCAGGGCGCAAGCGAAATATCCGGGGCCGTTGGGCCCCCTATATATGCTGCTTGCAATGCCCACCTCCGTGGTAACCGGAGGCGCCGGCTTTCTCGGGTCTCACCTGTGTGACGAGCTGCTCCGGCGCGGTCACCGGGTCATCTGCATCGACAACCTGGAAACCGGGACGCTCCACAACATCGAGCACATCCGCGTGCCCGAGTTCGAGCACCGCAACCTCGACATCACCGAGCCGTACTTCATCGAAGGGCAGATCGACTTCGTCTACCACCTGGCCTCGCCCGCCTCGCCGATCGACTACCTGCGCCTGCCGCTGCACACGCTGAAGGTCGGCTCCTATGGCACCCACCACACGCTGGGCCTGGCCAAGTTCCACCGGGCGCGCTTTCTGCTCGCCTCCACCAGCGAGGTCTACGGCGATCCCCAGGTCCACCCCCAGCCCGAGTCCTACTGGGGCCACGTCAACCCGATCGGTCCGCGCGGGGTCTACGACGAGGCCAAGCGCTATGCCGAGGCCCTGACCATGGCCTACCACCGCCAGCAGGGCGTCGACACGTCGATCGCTCGGGTGTTCAACACCTTTGGTTCAAAAATGAGGCCCCACGATGGGCGGGCGATCCCAACCTTCCTGCGTCAGGCGCTGAGCAACCGCCCGCTGACCGTGTTCGGCGACGGGTCGCAGACGCGCTCCTTCTGCTACGTGACGGACCTGATCCGCGGGCTGATCGCCTTGGCCGAATCGGGGTACCACGATCCTGTGAACATCGGCAACCCCGACGAGTTCACGCTGCTCGATCTGGCCCAGGCGGTGATCGAGGTGACGGGCTCGCAGTCGGAGGTCGTCTTCGAGGCGCTCCCAGTGGACGATCCCCACGTGCGCCAGCCCGATATCACCCTGGCCCGCCAGATCCTGGGCTGGGAGCCGGAGGTCGATCTGCGCGAGGGACTGCGCCGGACAATCGAGGCGGCGGGTACCGAGGCGCTCGTCGGGGCCGGCGCGGGATAGCCGGCATCGCCGCTACATCGACCCCACAGACCCGTTAGAACGCCCCAGATGGCCGGTCCCGAGGACGTATTACGCCAGCAGCAGGCCCCGCCCACGCAGCCGCGGCCCACCGCGCCTGTGGCCGCCGCGGCCCAGGTCCCGCCGCTGGCCGAGGTCGACGGCCTGCCGAGCGACGTGCGGCGAAAGCGCCCGCCGGTGCTCTCCTTCCTGCTGCGCTGGGAGACCGTCCGCCAGCTGGGCCGCGTCCTGTCGCTGCTGGCGCTCGACTTCGCCGGCATCTACCTGGCCATCTACACCGCGCTGGCGGTCAAGGCGCTGGTGCACGGCGACTTCCACACCCGCAGCGTGATGCACAAGACGTCGGACTTCGTCGTCCTGGCCTACCTGATCACCGTCCTTCTGTTCGCCCGCTCGGGGCTCTACTCCGACCGCGGATCGCGGCCGGGGATGACGCGCATCATCGCGTCGCTGTTCGGCGTCACCGTGGTGGCGGCGCTGTTTGCGGTGGCCAACGGCGAGCACTTCTCCAGCTACTACATCTTCTACGGCTCGCTGGCCTTCGCCCTGTTCTACGTCTCCCTGCTGCGCTTCCTGTATGAGCGGGTGACCGGCATGGCGCTGCACGCGGCGGGTTATCACCGCAGCGCGCTGCTGGTGGGGCGCGGCGTGCACATCGAGGCTGTGGCCCATGCCCTGAGCCGCGACGCGGTCTCGCCGATCAACGTGGTGGGGTTCCTCTCCATGAGTCCTCGGCCCGACAACGGGGTGCGGGCGCTGGGCACGATCGACGACCTGCCCGAGGTGGTCACCAACCACCGCATCGACGAGGTGATCATCGCCGATCCCGACTTCCCTCAGGAGCGCGCGATCGAGCTCGTGGACCAGTGTCACCGGCGGGGCATCCGCGTCCACGTGGCGCCATCGACCATGGAGATCCTCATGCACCGCGCCGAGTTCGTGCCCGGCCACTCGGTGCCGTTGTTTCAGCTAAAGCCGCCGGTGTTCGAGGGCATCGACTACGCGGTCAAGCGCACGTTCGACGTGGTCGTCGCCGGCCTCTTGATGCTGTGGCTGAGCCCCCTGCTGCTGGCGATCGTGCTCGCGGTGCGCCTGACCTCGCGCGGCCCGGTGATCTACCGCTCGCGGCGGCCGGGCATGGGCGGGCTGCCGTTCGAGTGCCTGAAGTTCCGCACCATGTACAACGATGCCGACCAGCGCCAAGGCGAGCTCGAGCAGGCCAACGAGGCCTCGGGGGCGCTGTTCAAGATCCGCCACGACCCGCGCACAACGCCGGTCGGCCGCCTGCTGCGCCGCTTCTCGCTCGACGAGCTGCCCCAGCTGATCAACGTGCTCCGCGGCGAGATGTCGCTGGTCGGCCCGCGGCCCCTGCCCCAGCGCGACTACGAGCACCTCCAGGACTGGCACATGAAGCGCTACCTGGTCATGCCCGGGATCACCGGCCTATGGCAGGTCTCCGGCCGCGCCGAGCTGGACTTCGACGACCTCGTGCGCCTGGACTTTCTCTATCTGGAGCGGTGGTCGGTGTTCCTGGACCTGACGATCCTGTTCAAGACCGTGCCCGCCGTGCTCTCGCGGCGGGGAGCGTTCTAGGAACTCCTGGCGGCCGGGTGGCCGCGCGCCGGACCCCGCGATAATCCTCGACGTGAGCCAGTCCGTCGCCGAGCTGCTGCGGTACCGCTACCTGTTCGAGCAGATGGTGCGCCGCGAGCTGCGCGCCAAGTACAAGGGGTCGCTGCTCGGCGTGCTGTGGTACCTGGCCAACCCGCTGGTGCTGATGGGCGCTTACACGATCATGTTCACCGTCGTGCTGCGCAGTCCGTTTCACGTCCACGACTACGCGCTGTTCGTGCTGGTGGGGATCGTGGTGTGGATGTTCTTTCAACAGTCGCTGATGGGGGCGGCGACCTCGCTGCTCGACCAGGGGGCGCTGGTGCGCAAGGTGGTCTTTCCGCGCGAGACGATCCCGGCGGCGACGGTCACGGTGCAGCTGGTGACGTTCGCGGTGATGCTCGTACTGGTGGCTGCGGTGGTGGTCCCAATTCACGGCTCGCTGTCGGTCGTGCTGCTCGTGCTCCCGTTGCTGGTGGCGCTGCTCTTCTGCTTCGCGCTCGGGCTGGGCCTGCTGGTGTCGGTCCTGCACGCCTACTTCCGCGACGTCGAGCCGATCCTGGGCGCGGTGCTGTTGCCGTGGTTCTTCCTCTCGCCGATCTTCTTTCCGATCGACAACTTCCCGGGCGCCGCCAGCCACCCCTGGGCCCGCGATGTCCTGCACTGGGCCAACCCGGTCGCGCCGTTCATCACCGCCATCCGCGCGGTGGTCTTCGACGGGCGCGCCCCCGCGCTCGAGGACGTGGGCTACATGATCGCCATCGCCGTGCTGGCGCTGGCGATCGGGCAGGCGCTGTTTCGGCGCATGCAGGCCGAGCTGGCGGTGGTCGTGTGACGGGGGGCGGCCCGGCCACGCTCGACGGTGCTCAGGTCCCGCACCAGGTCCGGCGCGGCGAGATCGTGCTCGAGCACGCCTCGCGCTCCTTCAGCGTGCGGGCCGATCCGGGGCGCACGCTCAAGGAGGTCATCTTCCGCCGCCAGGCCTCCCACGCCGGCCCGGCGCCCGTGCCGGCGCTGGACGACGTCACCTTGCGGGTCGCCCCCGGCGACACGCTGGGAATCGTGGGGCGCAACGGGGCGGGCAAGTCCTCCACCCTGCGCGTGCTGGCGGGGATCATCCCCCTCGACTCGGGGGCCGTCGCCTGCGGCGGCCAGGTGGTATCGCTGCTGGAGGTGGGCGCCGGCTTCGGGCGCGACTTCTCCGGGCGCGAGAACATCTACCTAAACGGAGCGCTGCACGGGCTCAACCGCGAGCAGATCGACGCCCGCCTACCGGCGATCGTCGACTTCTCCGAGCTGGGGGAGTTCATCGAGGCTCCGGTAAAGACCTACTCCTCGGGGATGTTCGTGCGCCTGGGCTTCGCCATCGCCGCGCACCTGGATGCCGACATCCTGCTCATCGACGAGGTCCTGGCCGTGGGCGACGAGGCCTTTCAGCGCAAGTGCCTGGCCCACATCGAGCGTCGCATCGAGGCAGGCACGACGCTGGTGTTGGTCTCCCACGACCCGTCGCTGGTCAGCCGCACCTGCCAGCGCGTCGTCGTGCTGGAGGCCGGGCGCGTGGCGCACGACGGGCCCAGCGCCGAGGCGCTGTCCTTCTATCACCGCCTGATGGGGACCCCCGAGCCCGAGCCCGTGGCGCCATGAGGCCCGAGCAGGCGATCGAGGCCGCCCGCCGCGCGGTGGCCGCCCGCCGCGATGAGGGCGACTACCACACCAACCTGCGCACGCTGAAGGTCAACCCCACCGTCGAACGGGTGAGCTCCGACCAGCTCATGGAGTGGTCGCTGATCGAGCCCGACCCCGGCCTGATCATCTCCACGCGCCGCTGGGGGGCGCCCATCAGCGCGGTCAAGCGCTGGCTGCTGCACCTCCTGCGCCAGTACCACGGCCAGCTCGAGTCCCAGCAGACCCGGTTCAACGTCCACCTGCTGGCCCGGATGGTCGAGCTCGAAGACCGCCTGGCGCTGGTCGAGGACTGGCTGCGGGCCGAGACGCCGGCCGGCGAGCAGCCGGCGGTGATGCCCCGCCGCGGCGAGATCGACGACCGCTACCTGGTCCAGGAGTGGATCGCCGGGCCGGCGCGGGCGCGTCACGAATGGTTGCCCCCGGTGCCCGGATCGCCGGAGTCGAGGGCCGCTCCGCGGGGACCGCTGCCCCCGGGATATCCGGCGCCGCTTCCGCTGCCGCCCGGGATGGCGGGGGGCGGTCCGCTGGAGGCGGGGATGCCCTCCCCGATCGCCCCGCGGCCCGACGGGGCGCCGGGGCCGGAGGGAGCGATCGGAGGCCCTAACGGGCCGACTCCCCTGACCGAGGGCGAGCCCGCCGGCCAGATCGTCTCGCCCCCGCCGGAGCCCGGCGCGGCCGCGGGCAGCCCACCCCCCGACCCGGAGTCCAGGGACAGCCGGTGAGCGAGCCGCGCCTGGTCGTCCACCAAGTGCTGAGCGGCGCCGGTCCGGTCGACGCGGTCACCGCCCAGGCGCGCGGGTTTCGCAACCTGTTCTCGCGGTGGGGCTGGGGCGGGCACGACTACGCCGAGCACATCGACCCGCGGCTCAACGGAGGGGTGCGCCAGCTGCGCCACCTGTCCCCCGGTCCCGAGGACGTCCTCCTGCTGCACTACTCGGCCTACGCGCCCAAGCTGCGGGCCGTGCTCGGTCTGCCCAACCCCAAGCTGCTGCTCTCGCACAACGTCACGCCGGCGCGCTGGTTCTGGGACTACGACCCCCGCACGGCGGTCCGCTGCGCCCTCGGTCGCCGCCATCTGTCGAGCTTCGTCAAGGGCGTCCAGCTGGCCGCCGGGGTGTCGGCCTACAACGCCGAGGAGCTGCGAAACGCGGGGGCGCCGCAGACGACGGTGATCCCGCTGCTGTTCGACGAGAGCGCCTGGGGGAAGCCCGGTGCCGAGCCCAGCGGGCCGCCCACGGTCCTGTTCGTGGGGCGCCTGACGCCCCACAAGCGCCAGGACGAAGTCATCCGGGCATTCGAGCTCTACCGCCGCCACCGCGCGCCCGACGCCCGGCTGGTGCTGGTGGGCGAGCCGCTCAACCGGCCCTACCTGACCGCCCTCGGCCAGCTCGCCCTGGATCTGTGCGGGGAGGGGGTGGTCAGCATCGAGAGCTCGCTGTCACCCGAGCGGCTGACCGAGCGCTACCGCGGGGCGCATGTCTTCCTGTGCCTGTCCGAGCACGAAGGCTTCTGCCTGCCGGTGCTCGAGGCCTACCACTTCGGCGTGCCGGTGATCGCCCGACCGGTGGGTGGCGTGCCCGAGGTGGCGGGCGACGCCGCGCTCCTGGTGGAGGACGACGACCTGGGCGTCGTCGCCGAGCTCATCCACCTCGCGGTCACCGACGCCGAGCTGCGCGCCGAGCTGCGCCAGCGCGGCCGCCAGCGCCTCCGGCACTTCTCGGCCGAGCACACCGCCGGGGCGCTGCGCCAGGCGCTGGTGTCGGTGGCGAGCGCCGGCGCCTGAACCCGGGCACGTACGCTCTGGTCATGACGGCGGCCGATGCTGCCCGGCGGATCCGGGCGGTCAGCGAGGGGGACCTGCCCGCGATCGCCTCGATCTACGCCCACTACGTCGAGCACACCTACGTCACCTTCGAGCTGGATCCGCCCTCGCTGGACGCCTGGACCGACCGGCACCGCGCCGCGCGCTCCTCAGGCCATCCCTGGCTGGTAGCCGAAGGCGAGGACGGGGTGGTCGGCTACGCCACGTGCTCGACGTTCAACCCCAAGCCGGCCTACCGCTCGACGGTGGAGACGACGATCTACCTGGCGCAGTCCGCCGTGGGGCAGGGGATCGGCCGGCCGCTCTACGAGGCGCTGCTGGCCGAGGCGGCGGGCCCGTTTCACGTCGCGCTGGCGGCCATCGCCCTGCCCAACCCGGGGTCGGTCGTCCTGCACGAGCGGCTGGGCTTCAGCGCGGTCGGGGTGCTCGACGAGGTCGGCCACAAGCTCGGGGACTGGCGCGACGTCGGCTGGTGGCAGCGCCGCCTAGTCTGAGCCCTCGCGGATGGCGTTCTGGACCAGCCGCGGCGAGCAGGTGTCGGGCCCGGGCAGGTGGGGCTTGGCCCGGTAGAGACGAAACTCCCCGACCTGGCGCAGCGGCCGACCCTGGGCGTCAAAGGGCCGCAGCAGGTCGTCGTGGACCAGGATGTACCGGGCGCGGCGCCCCAGGGGCACGTGGGGATAGGCGGTCTCGAGCAGCGGTCGCTGCGAGCACAGCGGATGGGCGGCCAGGAAGTAGGCGGTCCACAGCTGCAGGTTGGGATTCATGTCCAGCCGGATCGAGCTGCCCGGCGGGAGCTCGCGGTCTAGCGTCTGGACGGCGAGCACGGTCCGGGGCAGCTGGGTGAGGGTTATCCCCAGCTCGCCCACCGCTCCCGACTGGGCGTTTGCCAGCAGCGCGAGCACCAGCACGACGCCCAAGGCGCGCAACCGCCACGGCCGTCCCATCTGGCCCAGGCCCACCACCGCCACCACCAGGATCAGCGGCGCCACGAACGCGAGCACCTTGAAGTGGAAGTAGTAGCCGTAGGCGCGATGGCGCATGTACAGGGCGAAGAGCAGCCCGAACGCCATCACTGCCACCAGCCCCCAGGCCAGCTCGCGCGGGCGCCGGCGCAAGGCCAGGTAGATCCCCAGGGCCAGCAGCGGCCCGTAGACGTAGAGCGCCTCGGCGCTGGAGATGGCAAAGAACTGGTGGGTGGGAAGGAACGCACCGAGATCGCCCCCCCAGCTGCGCAGCGACCCCCCGCCGACGAGCAGCTGGATCGCGTTGCTCACCTTGGCCGCCGCCGCGGCGAGGGGGATGAGCAGCGCCACCCCCAGCGGGACCATCCACAGCAGCGAGCGCCGGCCACGGTAGACCCTGGCGGTAAGCGCTCGCGGACGCAGCGGACGCACCGGCTCGCCGCGACGGCGGCGGTCGCGGCGGTCCCCGAGCCAGAACAGGGCGATGGCCAGCGCCGGGATCGGCCCGGCCAGGGGGTAGGCCAGTGTGCACACGAGCAGGAACAGGGCGGTGAGCACCAGCCCGCCCCGGCTTCGCTGGCCCGCGGTGCGCACCGACCACCAGCCCAGCACGATCACGAAGGGGACGGTGGCGAACCCCCACGTCTGGTTGAAGTAGGGGTGCACGATCGTGTGCAGGACCATGCGGTCCAGGGCGACGATCGCCATCGCCGCCAGGCCCACCCCCACGCCGGCCCCGAGAACGTCGCGGGCCAGCAGATAGAAGCCGATGCAGGCGAGGGCGAGCATCACCGCCGCCAGCGTCGAGATGACCTGATAGGGCGCAAGCCCCGACAGCGAGGCCACCCCGGCGAACGCGTAATAGATCGGGAACTTCGACCGCCACACGGTGGGGACGAGGTTGATCGGCGCCTCGGGATGCACCGAGGTGGGGTAGTAGTGCTGCAGGAATTGGGCCGAGCCGACGGCCAGGTGGGCGTCCGAGCCGGTGCCCTCGACGGTGGGAAAGCCGTTGTGCAAGTGCAGGATCGGCACCGGACCGCGCAGCATCGGCACGATCGCCAGGACCACGATCAGCAGGCCGAGGTACAGCGGCCAGGCGGCCAGGCGCCCCTCCTCCAGCCGCCGCCCGAAGGTCGCGCCGCTCGGCGGGCGGCGGCGAAACGCCACCACCGCCACCGCCGCTGCGGCGGCGATTACCGCGATCAGCGAGGCGGTGAACGGCACGGCGGCGAAGCCGAGCGCGGTGAGGGCCAGACCCGACGTGCACGCCCCCACGGGCAGGACCCACAGCGCCTCGTGGCGACGCAGGCGCTCGGGCAGGGCCAGGCGCACCAGGCCCAGGCCGCAGATCCCGAACAGCCCCACGCTGGCGGCGATCACGCGCTCGGCCGCGCCCACCGCCGAGCCGGCGTAGGCGCGGCTTACCCCCTGGCCGTGGATGAGATGGGCGGCCGCCACGTAGACGGCGACCACCGCGGCCAGCTGCCCGGCCAGCCAGGCCCAGCGTCTCAGCCGTCGCGGTGGCGGGCTTGGCTGATCACGCGCGAGACGAACACCGGGTTGCCCAGCAGGTACCGGCGCCACATGCGCTGCGGTTCGATCGCCAGCCGAAATATCCATTCCAGTCCGTTGTCGGCCAGCCACGCCGGGGCTCGGGGGACGCGGCCGGAGACATAGTCGAAGAGGGCGCCAACCGTCCACAGGACGTCTGCCCGCAGCAGGGACGCGTTGCGCTCCACCCACAGCTCCTGCTTGGGCGTGCCCATCCCCACGAGCACGATATCGGGCTCCTGCTCGTTGATGTCCTCGATCACGCGGTCGGCGTGGGGGGAGTCGAGGTCGAAGTAGCCGTGGTGGGCGCCGGTCACCTGCAGGCGGGGATACAGGCGGTGCAGCCGGGTGGCGGCCTCCGAGGCGACGCCGGGCTCGGACCCCAGCAGGTAGATCGACTGCTCCGCCCGCTCGCACATCGTGGCCAGGCCCCAGATCCAGTCCGCGCCGGTCATGCGGTGCGGGGTCTGGACCTCGAGCGCCTTGGCCGCCAGGCGCACCCCGTAGCCGTCGCAGTAGACGAGGTCGGCCTCCTCCAGGGTGCGCCTCAGCAGCGGGTTCTCCTGGGACTGGTTGAGCACGTGGGCGTTTACGTACATGACCCGCCGCGGGGGGCCGCCCTGCCCCACCCAGCCGGTGATCCGATGCAAGAGCTCGGCGGGTCGACCGAGGTCGATCGGGATGTCGAAGATGCGCGAGGCCCCGGTGCTGACCTGCTCGGTGTCGACCGCCATCGCCGGGAATCATGGCACTCGCTCACCTACGCTTCGCCGCCATGCCGGTGGTCACCGTCGACGCGACCGACGCCCACGCCCTGGCCCTGCGCGGCTGGGGTCGTTACACGGCGCGCCTGCTCGGCGCGCTGCCCGCCGCCGCCGACGGGCTTCAGCTGAACTTCGTCTCCCGCAGCACCCCGGGACCGGAGTTCGTGTGGGAGCAGGTGGGGCTGGCGCGGGCGGCGCGGCGAGCCGGCTCGGCGGTCCTGCACGCGCCCAACTGCTTTCTCCCGCTGCGGCGCAGCTGTCCGGGGGTGGTGACCGTGCACGACCTGGCCTTCGAGGCGCACCCCGAGGACTTCGGTCGGCTGACCGCTCTGAAGTTCCGCGCCGTGGCGCCGCGGGCCGCCCGCTCGGCGGAGCGCATCATCTGCGTCTCGCGCTTTACCGCCGAGGATCTCCAGCGCCGGTATGGCATCGGCCCCGAGCGCGTCCGGGTGATCCCGCTGGCGCCGGCGCTGCCCCGCCGGGGTCGGCGCTCGGCCGGATCCCGGCCGCAGGACGCGGGCCCCTACGTCCTCGGCGTGGGCGATCTGCGGGGCAAGAAGGACTTCGCCTGCCTGGTGCGCGCGTGGCGCTCGCTGCGGCGCGAGGGCCTGCCCCACCGCCTGGTGCTCGCCGGTCTGGACGCCGGCGAGGGCCCGCGCCTGCGGGCGGCGGCGGGCGAGGAGCCGCTCGAGCTCACGGGCTACATCGAGGACGCCGACCTCGACGCCCTGCTGGCGGACGCCGACGTGCTCGTGCATCCCAGCCGCTACGAGGGCTTTGGCCTCGTGGTGGTCGAGGCCATGGCGCGCTCCACGCCGGTGGTGGCGGCCGAGGCGACGGTGCTGCCCGAGACCGGCGGCCGCGCGGCGCTGTACTTCCCCCCGGGCGACGACCGGGTCCTGGCCGAGCGCATGCGCGCGGCGCTCGAGGACCGCGACACGCGCGAGCAGCTGATCGCCGCCGGCCGCGAGCGGGCGGGCAGCCTGTCGTGGGAGGCGACGGCGGCTGCCACCGTCGCCGTCTACCGCGAGCTGGTGTGATGGTCCCCGGCGCCGGCGACTCGCCGCCCTCGGGCGCGCGCGCGGCGCCGGCGGCCAGCATCCTCGTGCTCAGCGTCGACGAGGCCCAGCGGCTCGAGCGCTCGCTGCCCGCGGCGGCCCGGCAGGGCGCCGAGCTGGTGGTGGTCGATGACGCCTGCACCGACGACACCGCGGCGGTGGCCGAGGCCCACGGAGCGAGCGTGGTGCGGCTCGAGCCCCGGGTGAGCTACTGCGCGGCGGTCAACGCCGGCCTGCGTGCGTGCGCGGGCGAGGCGGTGCTGCTGCTCAACGCCGACTGCGTCCTGGAGGAGGGCTTCCTCGCCGCCGCCCTGGCCGAGCTGGCGGACCCCGATGTGGGCGCGGTCGCGCCGCGGCTGCTGCGCGCCACCGGCCTGCGGCCCGGGGAGCGACTGTCCGAGATAGACGCCGCCGGAATGACCGTCGACCGCCGGCGCAAGAACTCGCTGGTCGGACACGGCGCCCCGGCGGCCGCCTACCCGCGGGCGGCCGAGGCGTTCGGCGGCGACGGCGCCGCCGTGCTCTACCGGCGCCGGGCGCTCGAGCAGTGCGCCCTGGACGGCGAGGTGCTCGACGAGGACTTCGAGCTTTGGGCGGCCGACGCCGACCTGGCCTGGCGCCTGCGCACGCTGGGCTGGCGCTGCCGCTATCAGCCGGCTGCGATCGCTCGGCACGTGCGCTTCTACAGCCCCAGCACCCGCGGCGGGCTTCCCGCCCGACACCGCCGCCTGCAGTTCCGAAACCGCTACCTGATGATCGCCAAGAACGACTCGCCGGCGGCGCTGGCCCGCGATCTGCCGATCGTCCTCGTCTACGAGCTGCTGGCGTTCGGCCACGTGCTCCTGCGCGAGCGCCATCTGCTCGGCGGCTACCGCGACGCGCTGGCGCTGATGGGTCGGGCGCTGCGCCGGCGCCGGCGCCTGGCCGGGCGCCGCCGTGGTCTCGGCGTGCGCCCGCGCGTGCCGCTGGGCCTGCGCCCGCCGCGATAAGCCGCGCTAGCGCCCGGTAGCCGTTTCCTGGCCGTCGGGCGGCAGGTCCGGCGGACGGTCGGCGATCACGGCGCGTATCGCCCCGATGTAGTCGCTCCACGTCCAGGCCGCCGAGCGCTCCCAGGCGGCGGTGCGCAGGCGCTCGGCCAGCGCCGCATCCTCCAGCAGCCGGCGCACCGCCCGGGCGAGCGCCTGCGGGTCGCCGGAGGGGACCAGCAGGGCGTTGACGCCGTCGGTCGTGTAGCGCTGCAGGCTCCGGGTCGCCGAGGCCACGACTGGAACGCCGGCCTGGTTGGCGTCGGTCAGGCGGGCATGACCCTGGCTGATGCCGGCGTCGCGCATGGGGATGACCAGGACGCCCGTCTGGGCGAGCAAGCGGGCGTAGTCGCGTTCGGGGATGTCGCAATGCACCATCGCCCGTCCGGCGCGATTGAGGTTTCGGACCCGCCCGAGGTCATGCCCGCCGCAGACCACGGTCAGCTTCCAGGGCCGGCCTTCGGCCGCCTCGGCCTCCTCGGCGGCAAACAGGGTGGGCCAGTCGCAGAAGGCCCGGCCGGCGGCGAGCACGCCGGCGCCGCGCGGGGGCGGTGGGCCACCGGCCGGGGTGCGGCGCCAGGCCCAGGGGACGTAGACGAACCGCTCGGGCCTCAGCCGATAGCGGACGGCGTATTCGTCGCGTTCCCACGCCGACAGGACCTGCCCGCGGCGCATCGCTCGCCGCACCGCCCAGCGGTCGATCGGGTCCCAGATGACATCGGCCAGCCGCCCCCGCCCGCCCGCGCGGTGGGGATGGACGATGAATTGGAGGACGACCAGCTTGCGTCGGCGACCGAGCACGGCGCGACCGAGCAGCAACGATCGCCAGCCGGGGTCGGCCCGGACGCAGACGATCGCCTCGTATCGGATGCTGGCGAACGTCAGCGCCAGCCCGCGTAGCGCTCCGATTCGGTTCAGCGGCGCGGCCAGCGCGTGTGGCCAGCGCGCCAGGGCTCGGGGCACGCCCGCGTGCTCGGGCAGCTCGAAGGCGTAGTAGCCGTCGATCAGCGCCGAGCGGTCCGAGCCGATCACGCCGCCCGGACGGCGGCGGCGTAGACCGACCACGTGGCGTCCGCCGCGTCGTCCCAGCTCCACGGCGGCGGGGGCGGGGCCGGGCGGCGGACGGCGGCGGCGGCGGTGAGCAGGGCGCGGATGTCCCCGGTGTCCACGAAGGTGGCGCGGTCGTCGAGCACCTCGCGCAGCGCGGGCAGGTCACAGGCCACCACCGGGGTGCCGCAGGCCAGCGCCTCGACGGTGGGCAGGCCGAAGCCCTCGTCGTCGGAAGCCATCACCAGCGCGTGGGCGCCGCTGTAGATCGCGGCCAGGTCCTCGTCAGAGACCTGGCCGGTGAGCGTGACGTCGGGCAGCTCGTGGGCCCACGGGCGGGTGGGGCCGACCATGACCAGCGGAAGGTCACGCGGGGCGTCGGCCAGCGCGGCCACCCGCTTACGCGGATCGGGGTGCTGCAGGCCGCCCACCCACAGCAGGTAGTCGGCGGGCAGGCGGTAGCGGTCGCGCGCGGCGGCGACCTCCTCGGCGCTGCGCGTGTACATGCTGGGCGCGGGCGCCTCGGGGATCACCGCCACCAGCTTGGGGTCGAGGTCAAGCCGGGCCACCACGTCCTCGGCCACCGCCTGGGTGGGGACGATCACCCGCATCGCCCGCTGTATGGCCAGGTAGCGCAGGCGAAAGCGCAATCCGGTGCGCAGGTACTCCGAGCGCCGCTTGAGGGGGACGATGTCGTGCACCGTCACCACCATCGGACACGGCGGGCGGATCATCGCCCCGTCGATCCATGGCGAGTGAAAGATGTCGGCGCGGCGGGGGCGGTGGGTCTCGACGATCTCGCTGCCCGAGGGGGCCGTCTCGCGCAGGCCCTCGAGCAGGCAGCGCACGTAGCGGCCGACGCCGCGGGGGTCAGACGCCGGGCGGCTGTCGAACGCCAGCCTCACCCGAGGATCAGCGCCTCCACGCGCTCGGCGTAGGCGTCGGCGTCAAAGCGGCGGGCCGCCTGCCGGGCCTGCCGGCCCATCTGCTCACGCCGGGCGAGCACCCGCAGGACGGCGTCGGCGACCTGCGCGGGGGCGCCGGGGTCGACGAGCACGCCCGCGCGCCCGTCGGGGACCACCTCGGGCACGCCGCCCACGCGGGTGGCCACCACCGGCGTGCCGGCGGCCATCGCCTCGGCCAAGACGGTGCCGAAGGGCTCCGCCAGCGACGGCGCCACGAGGACATCGAGGTGGCGCATCAGTCCGGCGGCGCTTGGCACCCATCCGTAGTGCTCCACATCGTGTGCGTCCCGCACGGTCTCAACATAGTCGGGATCGCTGTCGTAGGGATCGTCGCCCACGATCACCACCCGCGCGTCGGGGCGCGCGGCGTGGATCGCGGGGGTAGCGGCGATCAGATCGAGCGGGCCCTTGCGCGGCTCGATGCGCCCCACGAAGCCCACCACCGGGCGGCCGTCGGCCGGCCAGGGGGCGCTCACCGGGGGCGGGTCGAGCTCGACCGGGCAATAGACGACATGGGCGCCCAGGCCGCCCAGGCGCCCGGCGACCGCTTCGGAGTCGGCGAGCACCACCGCCGCCCGGCGCCACATTCCCGGCACCCGCTCGACCAGGTCGTGGACGTGCAGGACGGTGCGCTGTCCCGCCAGGGCGGGCAGGAGCCGGCCGGGCACCGTCCCGTTGAGGTAGACGACGTCGGCCGAGCGCGCCAGGCGCCGGGCGCGCGGCCAGGAAGCCAGCGCCCGCGCGCCGCGCCGCGCGCCCAGCCCGCCGAGCGCCAGGGCGCTGGTGGCGAAGCCCAGCTGGCGCGCGCGCTCGGTCACCGGCCCTTGGGCCGGGGCGGTCACCGTTCCGCTCCAGCCCCGCGCGCCCAGGCGCGCCAGCAGGCGCAGCAGGCCCTCCTCGGCGCCCCCGGGGTGGGCGACGGCGCACACCGCCAGCAAGGAGGGGCCCGAGCGAGTCACGAGCGGAGGCTAGCCTTGGCGCGCATGGCGGGCAGCGCCTACCGCGAGGCCGTGTGGCAGGCCGTGGAGCCGGGTGGCGTCCCGGAGGACTTCGAGCGCCGGCGCACGTTCCTGCTCGAGCACGTGCGTCCCGGCCAGCGGGTGCTCGACGTCGGCTGCGGGGCGGGCGAGTTCAGCGTCGAGCTGGCGCGGGCGGGGGCGGTGCCGGTGGCGGTCGATGTGGCCGAGGAGGCGCTGCGCCGCGCGCGCGCGGCGTGGCCGGCAAAGGAGGGCGGCGCCGAGGGCCTGGACGCCCGGCGGTGGGCGCCGGGCGAGCCGCTCCCGCTGGACGACGCCGAAGTGGACGTGGTGTGGGCGGGGGAGGTGATCGAGCACGTGCTCGACGTGCAGGGGTTCGTCTCCGAGCTGCGGCGGGTGCTGCGACCGCGTGGCACGCTGGCGCTGACGACGCCCAACCTGGGGCGGATGGGCGTGGCGGCGCTGGCGCTTCGCGCGCGGGCGCTGGACGCCCGCTTTGATCCGCGCTCGGACCACGTCCGCTTCTTCACCCCGCGCACCCTGGCCGCCCTGCTCGAGGAGCTGGGGTTCGACGGGGTGTCGGTCCGGGCGGTGGGCGGCCCGCCGGGGCTGCGGCGCTCGCTGCACGCGCTCGCCCGGCGCGGGCGCTGGTGAGACCGGTGCGCGTCCTGCTCGACACCACCTTCTCCCGGCGGGGGCCGAGCGGCACCTCGGTCTATGTGGACCGGCTCGGCGCGGCGCTCGAGGAGGCCGGGGTGGAGGTGGTGCGCGCCGCCAACCCGCGGCGCCCGGCGCCCGCGGGCGGGGGGGTGGGCAGCGCGGTCAACCTGCTCCTGGACCGCCTGTGGACCGACGTCGAGCTGCCCCGCCGGGGGCGTCGGGTCGGGGCCGACGTCATCCACCATCCGCTGCCCGCGCGCGGGCGGGGGACGCGGTGCGGGCAGGTGGTGACCGTGCACGACTTGGCCTTCGTGGCGCACCCGGAGCTGTTCGACGCGCGCTTTCGCCGCTACGCGGCGCTCGCCCACCGGGCGGCGGTCCGCGGCGCCGAGGCGGTGGTATGCGTCTCGCACGCCACCGCGTCAGAGCTGGCCCAGCACTGGGGGGTGGGCGGCGAGCGGGTGGTGGTCGCCCACCACGGGCCGGGCCAGATCGAAGGCCGGGGGCCGGCGAGCCGAGGGCGCGGCGCCGACGTGGACGAACCCGGCGCCCGCCAAGGGCGCCATCTTCTCTATGTGGGAGACGACGAGCCCCGCAAGAACCTGGGGCTGGCCCTCGCCGCCCACGCCCGCTACCGGGAGGCGTGCCAGGCCGACGGCGAGCCGCCCCTCGAGCTGGTGCTGGCGGGCTCGGCGCGGCGCGACGGGCCGGGAGTGCGGTGCGAGCCGGCGCCCGCGCCGGCCCGGCTGGCCGAGCTCTACGCGGGGGCGGCGGCCCTGGTTCACCCCGCGCGCCACGAGGGGTTCGGGCTCACGGCGCTCGAGGCCATGGCGGCGGGCGCGCCGGTCATCGCCGCCCAGTGCCCCGCGGTGGTCGAGGTGTGCGGGCCGGCGGCGCGCTACGTGCAGGCCGACGACGCCGACGGCCTGGCGTCACTGCTGCGCGCGGTGGGCCGCGATCCCGGGCTACGCGAGCGCATGAGCGCCGACGGGCGCCGGCGGGCGGGTGTGTTCTCCTGGGCGCGCTCGGCTCGCGCCCACATCAAGGCGTATACCGTTGCTGGCGGATGATTCTCACCGCTCTGTCGCAGGACGCGCGGCGCGGGAAGCGGGCTCGCGCATGAAGGTCGCGATCCTCGGCACGCGCGGCATCCCGGCCAAGTACTCGGGGTTCGAGACGGCCGCCGAACAGCTGGCCAGCCGCCTGGTGAGCCGCGGCCACGAGGTCGTCGTCTACTGCCGCCCGCACGTCGTGGACCGCACCCTGCACGAGTGGCGCGGCGCGCGCCTGGTGCACCTGCCCACGATCCGCAACAAGTACCTGGACACCTTCGCCCACACGCTGCTGGCGTCGATCCACGCCGCGCAGCGCCTGCAGCCCGACGTGGCCCTGTTCTTCATCGCCGGCAACAGCCCGATGTGCCTGATCACCCGCCGGGCCCAGATCCCGACGGTGATCAACGTCGACGGGCTGGACTCCGACCGCTCCAAGTGGCCGGCGCTGGCCAAGGCCTACTTGCGCTTTGCCGAGCGCAGCGCGCCTCGCTGGTCAGACCGGGCCCTGACCGACTCGCACGCCGTGGCCGAGGTCTATGCCCGCCGCTACGGCCAGCGCATCGGCGTGATCCCCTACGGGGTCGAGGACCCGGGGTACGAGGGGACCGAGACGCTCGGGCGTCTGGGGCTCGAGCCGCGCAAGTACATCCTGTTCGTGGGCCGCCTGGAGCCGGAGAACAACCCGCATCTGCTGGTGGACGCCTTCGCCCGCATCCCGGCGGCGCGGGCGCGGGGGATGAAGCTGGTGATCGTGGGCGGGGCGCCCTACGCGGACGAGTACATCCGCCAGGTGCGGCGCAAGGGCGATCCGCGCGTGGTCTTCCCCGGCTATGTGTTCGGGCGCGGTTACTGGGAGCTCCAGCACCACGCCTACCTGTTCTGTGCGCCGACCGAGGTGGGGGGCACCCATCCGGTGATCCTGGAGGCGATGGCCGCGGGCAACTGCGTGGTGGTAAACGACCATGCTCCCAACCTGGAGACGGTGGGCGATGCGGGCCTGACCTTCTCCGGGCGCGAGGGGGTGCCGGCGCTGGTCGAGGCCCTCGAGCGCTGCTTCGACGAGCCCGAGCTGGTCGAGGACCTTCGAAGGCGGGCGCTCGAGCGGGCGCAGCTGTACTCCTGGGACGCGGTCACCGACCAGTACGAGCGGCTGCTGCAGGGGGCGTGCGAGATGCGCGGTCCTGGCCCCTTGCCGGCCGAGCTGGTGGACTCACCCGATGGGGCGCCCGGCCCGACGGGGGCTGCGGCGCCCGACCCGACGGGGGTCCCGGAGGCAGCCGGGGTCGGGGGGCGGCTGTAGGAGGCCCTACCGCGCCCGGACCCTGACCGCGCGGCTGGCCGGCGCCCGCTCGGCGAGAGATCTACCGCGAGTAGATCGCCGGGCGGTATTGAGGCTCCGGGATCGGACGACCAGCGTCGCGCGCGGCGGCAAGCCACGCTTCCTTGGCCTGCTGGAGCTCGGCGAGGGCCTGCTCGGGGGATGCGCCGAACGCCGAGCATCCGTCGAGGTCGGGCACATCGGCGATGTAGCCGCCGTCCTCGTCGCTGTAGAAGAGATTGATGTGGTAGTCGCTCATCGGCCTTTCAGACGCAAACGGTAGCGCTCGACCAAACGCACAACCTGACGCACCTGATACGGCTTGGCCTCGCCTCTGACCTGCTGCAGATTGATCAGTTCCGGGAGGTCGGGATGCGAGTAGATGTGATGGCTTCCGCTTACGCGTCCCAGCTCAAATCCCAGGCCCTCGACGAGCTCCTGGAGATCTGCGAACGCAACGTTGTTGACATCCCCGCGAAGCAGTTTTCGGAGGAGCTTCCGCCGATTCACGGCGGCAAGGTAGCCCCGCCTGGTGACCGTGTCCACGGTGCGAAACGCGCCGCCCGAGCTGAACTGGATCTGGGCGCGCTGGTGGGTGCCGCTGGGCGCCGGGCGAAGCAGACCCCACACCAGCACCGAGCCACCGCGCGAAACCGTCGTCGAGGGCAGGAAGATCGGCAGCCGGTAGGCCGCGAAGCCCGGCTTGCGACGGCCGTCGAGAAACTCAAGCCCCGTCTGGAACGTTCCCCCGTAGGCGCGCACCCTGTCGCGGATCCCCGGCTTGGGCCGGTCGTCGCGCAGCAGGAACTGCGAGAGCGCCCTCACGCGGGGGTCAAAGGAGGTGATGAACTCCGACTCGTCGATGTAGTCCGCCTGGCGGGTGAGCGAGATGCCCAGCGGGGTGGGCGGGTTGGTGAGGTAGCCGTACTCGGTGAGGTACAGCGGCATCGGCGCCCGGCGCACGCCGTAGCGGCGCATGAGCAGGTCGAGCGCCGTCTCCAGCTTGTGGAGGTTGGCGATGGTGACGTAGTCGCGGTCGGGTGGTACCCGGGTGGGAGCGAAGCTCAGCTCGTAGGGGTGGTGGGCCCAGCCGGTGGCGTAGAACAGCCCCGGGTGCTGGCGGGGAAAGGCGCGAATCTGCGCGGCGGTGGTCGGGCAGCGCTGCGCGCGGGCCGCCGCCCCGTGTAGGAAGTGGGAGTGGGCGTCCAGGCAGTAGAGGCTGCGGATGAACGGCATCGGCTTGATCGCGCGCGTCGTGCCCTGGACGTTGAGCCCCTTGGGGGCGGTCTCGCCGACCAGGATCGTGTCGTTGCCGCGGGTATGTCCGCTGAGCGCCAGCCCGGCGACCGCCGCATCGACCATCGAGCGGTAGATCGCCGGCGAGGACTCGACGAAGCGGCCACCCACCCGGATCCACTGCGGCGAGAGCCAGCCCGGCTGGTTGGGCTCGTTCCAGATGGACCAGTAGTCGACGCGCGCAAGCGCCTCCGGTGTGCTCACCGTTCCCGTCGAGGCCGCGGTCGAGGCGCCCCCCGTGGACGAGCCCCCGGCGCTCGGCGAGCCCCCAGAGCCACCCGATCCGCCGGAGCCGCCCGAGCCGCCCGTACCGCCCGATCCCGGGGTGCCGGGCGGGGTGGGGACCGACGGAGGGGGCGGGGGCGGCTGGGGAAGGGGCTGATCGAGCACAGAGGCGGCCCGGAGGCCTCCCGCCGCCGCGGCGCTGCGCCCCTCCGCGGCGCCCGACCCCGGGCCGCCGGCGGACGCCGGCGCCGAGCCCACCGCCCCGCGTCCGGGCACCCAGTTGCCCGCGTAGCGGCGCCCGACCGCCTGCACGAACAGGCGGAATTCACGGGCCGAGGGGGTGTAGTCCTTCCAGATGTCGCGCCGCCGGGGGTGGCCGGTGGCCCAGAACGGACAGGGGCTGGTGACGTTGAAGTTGACGTCGATGCCGCGGGCCCGCGCCAGCCTGATCACCGCGTCGTAGCGGTCCCAGGCGCCGCGCGGGTAGGCATCGGGATCGGCGGCGTCGAAATGCGGGCGGTGCGTCGACTTGGGCGAGGGTGCAACCACGCCCCAGAACAGAGACACGCGCACCCGCTGGACCCCGAGCGAGCGCAGGGTGTCGAGCGTGCGCGCCACCGTCGACGGGCGCGCGTAGACGAGCAGCTTGTCGTCCTGGAACATCGATTCCTGTGATCCCGAGGCGCCGGCGGCGCCCGGCAGAGCGAGCAGGCAGGAGATTCCGGCCAGCAGGCCCGTCAGGGTGCGGGCGGGGAGTGAGCCTCGGCCCACCGCTAGTGTCCGGCCGGCTTGGGCGAACGCGCGGCCTGCGGAGCCGTGGAAGGCAAGGTCACGGGAGGCGCCGTCTGCCCCGGGGTCACCGTCGGCGGCGCCGTTCCGCCCATGCGCCTGATCACGGTGAGGAAGTCGCCGATCGCCTGGTAGGAGCGCGGGTCGAGGTACAGCGCCGGGCGCAGCTCGCTAAACGCGCTCTGCGTGTCGCTGCGCTGGTCGAGGTCGAACTCGCCGAGGCGGATCCACGTTTGCGGGTTGGCAGGCTGGCGCTCGACCGCCCGCACGAGCGCGGCGCGGGCGGCACCGGGGTTCTGGGCGCTGGTGTAGATCACTGCCTGATCGAACAACGGATCGACGGACAGGGGGTTGCGCCCGTCGGCATCGACGGCGTCCTGGATTGCCGCGCGCAGGTCGTGTCGCTGGAGCGCGGCGAAGGCGTGGTCGACCGCCTGGGTGGAGCGAAGTGGCTGCCACTCCGAGACCGCGAGCATCAAGGCCACGATCACCACCAGCGTCGCCGCCAGCCAGGTCCCCGGGCGCGCGCCGACCGCGGCCAGGGCGCGCTCGGGCAGCGAGGCTCCGGCTGGGCGCGGAGCTGCCACGCGGCCGCCGACTCGCCGCAGGACGCCCGGGCCCGAGAGGGGGCCCCGCCCGGCGAGCCAGCCCGCCGCCAGGAGCGCCACGCAGGCGTTGCCCGGAACGATCCACGTCCAGTCGACGAGCGAATGCAAGCCGAAGATCAGCACGATCGAGAGCAGCGTGATGAGGCCGATCTGCTCGGCGGGCAGCTCGGCGCGCCAGCCGCGTCCCGGGACGGGCTGGGCCGCCGCGACCCCACCATCGACCCCGTTGGGCGACCAGGCGCTCGAGGGCGCTCCGGAGGGGTGCTGGGCGCCGGTCGCCCCCGGAGCCGGCGCCGAGGAGGGAAGGGGCGAGGCGGTGGTCGCCGCGGGGGCCACCGAGCCCGAGCCCCCGGCACCCTGGGCCGGATCGGCCGACGGGTCGGCGCCCGCCATCGGCGGGAGCGTCCCGGCGACCGTCGCGCCTGCTCCCGCCGGCGTCGCGGGCGTCGCGGGGCCGCCGGAGGCCTCAGCCTCCGCCGCCTCGCCGGCCCCCGGTCGCGCCTCGCCCGACAGGCGCGCGAGCAAGCCCAGGCCCAGGCGCCCGCGCGCCGGGCCGGGCCAGCCGAACGGGGCGCTGGAGCGCAGCGCGGCCAGCACCCAGGCGGCCAGCAGCAAGAGCGTCACCCCGGCCCCCACCAGCCCGAGGTCGGACAGGGTCTGCACCACGTAGCCGTGGGCGTGGTGGACCTGCAGCACGTTGTTGCGATAGCGCAGGCGGGCGGTCGCGTAGCCGTCCGCCCCCACTCCGGCCACCGGGTGATCGCGAAAGATCTCCAGCGCCTCGTTCCAGTAGCGCGCGCGCACGCTGGCCACCGCGGTCAGACGGCTGGGGTCGTTGGGCGGGGTGCGCGCGTTGGGGTTGGTGAGGCTGTTCCAGTCGTGGGAGATCGTGCCGGTCAGGCCGCGGTGGCTGGAGGCCAGCCCGGCCGCCACCCCCACCGGCACCAGCGCCAGCGCGACCAGCAGGGCGATCCCCACCTGGCGCTGGGCGCGGTGGCCCAGCGGGCGGCGGTCGGCCAGGAACCCGACCATCAGTCCGGCGGCCAGCAGCAGGCCCACCATCAGCACCAGCAGCACGCCCAGCTCGTGCCCGGCGTCGGCGCGCAGCCCAGGGTCGATGCGGTTCTTGGTCAACGTGTCGGTCGAGAACACCCACGCCACGATCGGCGCCGCGCCCAAGGCGGACACGCCGAGCACCGCCGCTCCGCGCAGGCGCCGTGGCACGGCGGCGAACCACAGCGCGCAGCCCAGGAGCATGGCCACCAGCGACCCGCGCGAGTAGGAGAGCATCATCGCCACGAGCAGCACCCCCAGTGCGGGAAACGCCAGGGCGGTCAGCCCCGCGTGCCGCCCTCGCCTCGTGCCCAGCCACAGCGCGGCGGGGACGGCCATGGCCGCGGTCAGCCCGACCGAGTTCCAGTAGCCGTACGGCTGGCGCAGCCGGGCGTAGATCTCATGGGGGTTGAGGTCGTCGGGGAACACCTTGGTGAGCAGCGCCCACCCGCACACCGCCACGCCGGCGATCAGGATCCCCACCACCACACTCGACCAGCGGGCCGGCACCCAGCGCACCAAGGCCATCGCGATGCCGAACACGGCCAGGTAGGCGAACGTGCGCCCGCTCTCGATCCACGAGTCCGACGGCTGCACCGACCACAGCACCGAGGCGCCGGTGAGCGCGGCCAGAAGCGCGAATGCCATGACCGTTCCCAGCCCGTAGCGGGGACGCAGCTCGGTGGCCAGCAGCGAGGCGGCCACGATCAGGCCGGCCCCGAGGGTGAGCACGATCTCGACCGTGGCGGTCGGGTCTAGCTCCAGGCCCCCCTTGGCGGCAAAGGCGATCGCCGCCAGGCCGGCCCCGACCGCCGCGCCGAGGACGACGCTCGCGCCCAGGCGACGGGCATCGGGCGCAGCGCCACCGCGCCCGGGGTCAGCGGAGACGGCGTGAGCGGACAAGTCGACGCAGCGGCGCCGCCGCGCTCAGCAGCGCGCAGGCCGCCATAACGGCGAGGGCGATGGCGAGCGGGGTGGGCAGCGTGTTGAGGAACGAGGCGGTGCGGATCGGTACGTCCGGCGCCACCGGCGTCTGGCCAGGGGCGATCTGGACCGGGCGACGCCGCTGGGCCTGCGCCACCGCCTGGCGCTCGCCGGGGCTGGCCGAGTCCAACGGGTTGCCGCCCGCCACGCCGGCGCCCGGCGCCGGGGCGCCGGCCGCGGAGGCCAGCTTGGCCCGCGTGATCACCGCCCGGCAGTCGGAGTACTCGTCGACGTCGGCGGGCAGGTGGGCGAGCGCGTAGGCGTAGTCGGCCTGGCTGTAGGTGCCGGTGACCTTGTCCTTGGCCAGGCACTCCCGGATGATGTCGTCGCCGCGGTTGGCCAGCGCGGGCGGCGCGCCGATCAACAGCGCAGCGGCCACGGCTCCGACCACCGGCGCGGCGCGCAGCGAGCGAGGGGTTGCGGTCACGAAGCCAAGTGCGCGCATGAGCTGCGAACGGCGCCCTCCCGCGGGCGCTCGGGGGCCCGCCGCGCAGACGGCGCAGGCGGGGCCGGGGGAACAGAGTCGCCGGCCCACGCTAGCAATCCTCGCCCCAGGCCCCGCCGCGCGGGGCCTGAGCGCCCAACGCCCCGGCCCGCGAGGCCCCGACGCTGGCCAGGGCGGCCGAGAACCCCGCGGCCCACGCCGACCAGGTAAAGGCGGCCACGTCGCGCCTTGCCGCGGCGCCCAGCCGCGCCCGCAGCCCGGCATCGTCGAACAGACGCCGCAGCGCGCCCGCCAGCGCCGCCCCGTCCCCCGCACCGACGACCAGGCCATTGCGCTCATGGCGCACCAGTCCGCCGGCGACGGCGCCGACGGCATCGGAGGCGATCACGGGGGTCCCCTGGTTCATCGCTTCGTTGGCCACCAGACCCCACGGCTCACGGAACGTGGGCGTGGAAATCGATGGCATGACCACAACGTCGGCGCCGGCGTAGAAGTTGCGCACGTCCTGGGGCGGGCGCTCCCCCACGCAAAACACCGCGCCGCCGGCGGGAACCCAAGGGGGTGGGGGCCCCTCGCCGACGAGGACGAGCGCGGCGTTGGGTGCCACCAGACCCGACGCACGCCAGGCCTCGAGCAACACCCGTAGACCTTTTTCCCGCCCGGGTCTTCCCACAAACAACGCCCGGAAGGTCCCGTCGGGCGGCGGCTCGGGGTCGGCCGGCGCCGCCCAGAAATCGTTGTCCACCGCCTGGGGGGCGAGATGAATATTGCGCGCTCCGCGCGCTGACACATAGGCGGCGACGTGGCTCCCATAGGCGACGACGGCATCGGCGTCGGCGTAGATCCGACGCACGAGCGGATAGCCGAGCAGGTGCACCGCCGTGCGCGGGTGGGCCCACAGCGACGCCCATAACAGGAACGGCACCCGCGCCCGCCGCGCCCCCCGCCAGGCCCCGGGCAGCGCCAGGCGCCCGGCCGTACCGCAGATGACCGCCCGATAGTCGCCCGAGCCGGCGAGGGCGAAGGCGTCGCGCTGGGCGATGCGCTGGCAGGGCGCGCGGAGCTCGGGGTCCTCGGGCCCCCCGTGGGCCCGGCGCCCGCCGAACCGGGCGAAGTGCACCCCCTCGCGCTCGTGCAGCCGCCCGAACGCCCCCGTGCGGTCGGCCGGAGCGTGGCCGGTGACGAACAGGACCGGCCGGTCGTCGGCAGCGCTCATCGACTGCCTTCCCGAGCCACGATCCGTGCGCGCAGTCGCCGGCGCATCAGCGACCGGATGGGCGCCAGCCCGTCAGTTGGGTGCGAACGGCCTCCAGCGCGACCATCAGGGTAAGACCGTCGGCGGTGGCGGGTTCGAAGCCATAGCGGCGATAGAAGCCGCCGGCGTCCTCGTCGATGGCGTGGACGAGGACGGCGCGGATGCCGATCTCCTCGGCTGCCCCGAGGACTCGCCGAAGAGCGTCGCGCAAGAGGGCGCTTCCGAGCCCCTGGCCCTGCCAGGAGCTGGTGACCGCAAGCCTGGCCAGCACGCAGACCGGAATCGGGTAGTGCCGCGAGACGCCGGCGCGCGCCGCTTCGGACGCGGTGACGTGCTCGATCTGTCCCGCAACGAGCGTGTAGTAGCCGAGGACTGGCAGCCCCTCGTCGACGGCAACGAAGGTGCGAGCGACGTCGCGGCGCTGGGGCTGGCCGGCGTACGCGCGCAGCCAACGGTCGAGCGCCGGCGTGCCGCATTCGAAGTCTGTGAGGTGATGGCGACCGGGGTCGAGCGGCTCGACCGGCCGCAGCTTACTCACGACGGCAAGACCGGAGGGCGCTGGGCGAGCCGCCGAAGTCCGTCCTCGAAGCGCTCAGGATGGTCGAGCGCATCGAGGAACCGCGCCGCCTCGTCGTCGTCGAGCACGACGCGCGAGCGCTCCGCCAGGACCTCTTCGGCGCTGGCCCGCGCGGCCTGACGGTAGAACTCGCTAAGCGTGACCCCAAGCGCCTCCGCGGCGGCTTCTTGGGCTACCCGCTCCTCATCGGTCACGCGGATCTCGATTCGCCGCGACCTTGCTCGGCTAGCCATGCCCACGATTGTACGGCAGGCTCCCGTACATCCACCGCTTCGAGCGCGCGCCTGTGCGGCTGAAGCGCCGTGGATTTCATGCGAGCGCCTGGCGGTAGGCCTCGACCGTCTCGCGCCCGCAGCGCTCCCAGGAAAACGCCCGGGCCACCGTCTCGGCCCCCGCCCGCCCCAGTCGCTCTCGCCCTTGTGGGTCGCCCACCAGGGCTCCGATCTCGGCCGCCAGCGCCGTCGGGTCCTGCGCGGCGACCAGGCGCATGCCCTCTCCGGCGGCGGAGATCTCCTGCGGGCCGGGCTCGCCCGCGGCGCCGATCGCCGGCACGCCGGCCGCCATGGCCTCCAGATAGGCGATCCCCAGCGCCTCCTCGGTGCTGGGCATCACGAACAGGTCGGCGCCGCCCAGCGCGGCCCGCGCCGCGTCGGGCTCGAGCTGGCCGACCAGCTCGACGCGATCGCTCACCCCGAGCTGCGCCGCCAGCGCGCGCAACGGCTCGCGCTCGGGCCCGTCGCCGACGATCCGGTAGCGCAGCCCCGGGTGGCGCGAGGCGAGCACGGCCAGCGCGCGAATCACGTCGGCGTGGCGCTTGCGCGCCACCAGGTGTCCCACCGTGATCAGGACCGGTCCGCGCTCGGGGTCGGAGCGCGCAGGCGGGTCTGACGATCGGTCGGGCGGCGGATCGGCCCCGAGCGGGACCACGCGCACCGCGCGCGCGCCGTGTTGGGCGGCCAGGTCCGCCACGCCACGGCTGTTGGCCAGCACCAGGCGCGCCGCGCTCAGGGTGCGGGCCACTGCCGCCGCCCCTCCCCGGACCCGCGGGGCGGTGAATAGCACGTCGCCGCCGTGGACCGAGACCACCAGCGGCACGTCGACGCGGGCGCGCAGCACGGCGTCTCCCACCGGGACGGCGTTGTGGGCGTGGATCAGCTCGTAGGCAAAGCGGCGCCGCAGGGCCCGCAGCGCCAGCGTCAGCGGGGGTGCCGCCCACGCGCCCCAGCGCGCGTAGGCGCGGGAGCGCTCGGGCGAGACGAACGGCACGTAGCGCACCTCCAGCCCGTCGCGCTCCTGGAGCAGCGGCTGGCGCACCAGTCGCGCGAGCTCCGACAGCGCGGGCCCCACTCCCTCGCCCAGCTTGGCTCGCGCCGGCAGCGGGCGATAGAGCACGAGCACGCGAATATCGGCGCCCGCCTCACGGGTGGCCAGCGCCTGCCGGTGGGCCCAGAAGCCCAGGACGGGGTCGGCGGCGCGCGGGTAGAACTCGCTTACCACGACCACGCGCGGCCGCGCGCGGTTAGCCGGCCCCGGGGTCTGCGCGCTCATACCGGGGAGGGCACGCGCCGGTGGGTGGCCAGCGTGCGGTTGGCCTCCTCGCGCGGGACGTAGGCACGCGAGGCGAGGAACTCGCGCGCCTCGCGCACCGCCGCCTCGCGCGAGTAGGCGGCGCCCGCCGGCCGGGAGCGGTGGGCGATAGGCAACGCGTCGATCACCCCCACCCGCCATCCGCGCTCGCGAGCCACCGCCGCCCAATGGGCGTCCAGGCCCCAGCCCATGCGCAGGTCGGGAAAGGGCAGCAGCGCCTCGAAGGTGTCGCGGCGAAACGCGGTGCACGGCCCGATCTCCACGAACGGCGTCTCGCGCGCCACGCTCAGTGCCCGCCGCCGGGTCACCGGCCAGGCGGCGTGGGAGACCAGCCGGTGCGCGGGCTGGGCCAGGCGCAGCGAGAATCGCTCGCACAGAAACAGGAAGCCGTCGAGGAAGCCGGCCGGCAGCTCGATGTCGTCGTCGACCACGATCAGCCAGTCACGGCCGGCGGGCGGATGGGCGGCGAGCAGCGCGTTGAGGTTCTGGAACTTGCCGAGCTCGCCCGGGGGTCCGGTGGCCAGCTCCACCCGGTGGCGCGAGCGCTCCAGCTCGGCGCCGATCGCGGCCATGGAGGCCGCGTGCTCGGGACGCACGACCGCCAGCGCCAGCACCCGCAGGGGCTCGCCCGGGCTGACCCGGCCGGCGGCGCGCAGCCGCCGGCGCTGGGCGCTGGCGACGGCGAGCAGGTCGAGCGCCGCGTCGCCGAGCGCGCGCAGCTGACCGCGCCGGCCGCCCACCGTTCCGCTGCGCCCGGAGAGGAAGTCGGGGCTCTGCCCGGGCGGCGCGGCGGGCCCGACCGATCGGCTTCCCGCCACGGCGCTCAGCCGGCCGAGCGAGTGGCCGGCCATCACCAGCCCGTTGGCGCAGCGAAAGCGGGGGGCGTGGACCAGGCAGCCGGCCAGCACGCGCAGCTCGCGCATGAGCGAAGGGGCCCGGCCCAGGAAGGCGTCGAAGCGGCGGCTGGCCTGCCCGCGGGCGAAGGCCGCCCGCGCCAGCGCGCGCAGGCGCGCATCGTCGCCGGCGCGGCGGTGCTCCAGCGTGGCCGCGGCCACATAGAGCAGGCGCCCCCCCGCGGCGCGCAGACGATGCTGCCACTCCTGCTCGTCCCCATATAGCTCGCGCGACTCGTCGAACTCGCCTATGCGCGCCACGGCCGAGCGACGCACGGCCATGTTGGCTCCCCACGCGCGTTCGACGTCGCGGTCCTGGGGACCGTAGTCCTGGGCGGTGATTGGCGGGCCCTCGCGCCCGCACATGCGAAACGCGTGATCCTCGAAGCGGGCGATGATGGGACCGGTCAGCACATCGGCGTCGGTCTGCGCGCCGCGCGCCAGCGCCTGAAGCCAGCCCGGGAGCACCCGCACGTCGTCGTCGACGAAGGCCACCAGCTCGCCTGACGTGTGCCGCAGCGCGGTGTTGCGCGCGGCGTTCAATCCCCGCGGCTCGGGGTGGGCGACGTAGCGCGCCCCGAAGCGGGCCGCCAGGCGCTCGTTTTCGGCCAGCGCACCGTCGTCTATGACCAGCACGTCGGCGCCGGCGGAGGCCGCCTGGGGCGCGATCGACTCGAGCGCCACGGCCAGGTACTCGGGGCGCTCGCGGGTGGGCACGGCGATCGAGACGGTGGGCGCCATGGGCCGGCCAGTCTAGGTTTGCCCGCGGTGATCCTGTTCCTGCACAACCGCTACCGCACCACGGGCGGAGAAGAGCGCGCGGTGGAGGACCTGCGCTGGCTGGTCGCCGAGCACCTGGGCCAGGAGGTCAAGCTGCTCGAGCGCGACTCGGCCCGGCTCGGTCGCGCGCGGGCGGCGGCGGGCCTCCTGAGCGGCGGCCTCGCGCCCGCCGACGTCGCCGGCGCCGTGCGCCTCACCGGGGCGAAGGTCGTCCACGCCCACAACCTCAACCCCACCCTGGGGTGGCGGGCGCTGGCCGCGGCGCGCGATGCGGGGGCGCGGGTCGTCCTCCACCTGCACAACTACCGGCTCATCTGCGCGGTGGGGACGTGCTTTACCCGCGGGGCGGACTGCACGCGCTGCCACGCCCGCAACACGCTGCCCGGGGTGCGGCTGAACTGCCGGGGCACCGGCGCCGAGGCGGCGGTGTACGGCGCGTCGCTGTCGTTGTGGCAGCGGCGGATGGTCTCCCTGGCCGACGCGGTGATCGTTCCCAGCCGGTTTGCCCGGCAGCGGCTGACCGATCTGGGGGCACCGCTGCCGGCCGACCGCGTGTACGTGGTGCCCCATCCCGTGCGCTCGCTGGCCGTGCGCTCGCGAGCGGACCGCGGCGTCCACGCCCTGGTCAGCGGTCGCCTGGCGCCCGAGAAGGGCGTCGACGTGGCCATCGAGGCGTGCCAGTCGATCGGCCTGCCGCTGGTCGTCGCGGGCGACGGGCCGTTGCGCTCGGAGCTCGAGCGCCGCGGCGCCGACGCCGACGTGCGCTTCGCCGGGTCGCTCGATCCCACGGCCCTTGCCGAGGTGCGAGGCCAGGCGGCGCTGGCGCTCGTGCCCTCCCGTTCGGCCGAGACGTTCGGGCTGTCGGCGGCCGAGGCGATGGCCGACGGCGTTCCCGTGGTGGCCAGCCGGATCGGCGCCCTGCCCGAGCTGGTCGATCCCGACGGTCTGGTCGCCCCCGGCGACCCGGCGGCGCTGGCCGAGGCGGCGCGCCGGCGCTGGCGATCCGTTTCGCACGGAGAGGCGGGGATCGCAGCCGCGCGCGCCGTGGTCGCTCCCGAGGTGGTGGCCCCCGCCCTCGGCGCCGTCTACGAGGCGGTTGGCGCGTGATCATCGTCCCTCGGTCCTTGCCCGCCCCCAACCGCCACGCCCAGCAGGAGGCCTTCGACCGCCTCCACGGCCGCTACGACGTGCGCGTGCTCGAGCCGTCTGCGCCGGCGGTGGCCGTCCCTCCCTGGTTCGCCGATGACCCCGTCGCCACCGGCGAGCGCTCGGGCGCGCAACGCGAGCTGGTCTCACCGGTCACCACGGGCGATCTGCTGTGGGAGGAGGTCGCCCGGGGAGACGACGAGCTCGAGGAGTTCTGCCGCCGGCGCTGGCTGGGCCCCTACCCGAGGCTGGGGCCGGCACCCCACGGCCTGGGACCCACGCGCGCCGCGCTTCACCGCCTGGCCGAGAAGCTGATCTCACCTACCCGCGAGCGGGCCACCGGCAAGATCGGCCTGCGCTACACGATGGGCGGCTTTGGCACCCCGTTCTTCGGCGAGGACGTCCAGCTCCGTATCTCCGGTGATCTGCTGACCGTCCAGGCCGGGCGGCACGCCCGGGAGGGGCGGCTGACCACGCTCGAGGAAGCGGCCCGGTTGATCGGCTCTGGCCTCACGGGCTTCGAGCCGGCGCCGGAGGACGAGCCGCTGGCGATCGACGTGCCGGCCAGCCGCTTCGTGGGCGACTGGGTCGGCTTCGCCGCCTCGGTGCTCGAGCAGTTGCGGGCCGAGGCGGTGCCCGAGCACGAGCCCAGCCGGGTGCAGATATGGCCCGAGCACTTCGACACGGCGCTCGAGCTGGGCTCCGAGGCACAGGGCCGGCGCGCCGCCTACGGCTGTTCCCCGGGCGACGAGGCCCATCCCGAGCCCTACCTCTATGTGGCGCCGTGGAGCGCCACGCCCGAGGGCGAGCTGTGGCGGGCCGACGGCTTCTCCGGCGCCGACCTGCCCTACCGCGCCCTGCTGGAGTCCGAAGATCAGCGCGCCGAGGCGCTCTCGTTCTTTCGCACCCGGCTGGCCGACCTGCACCATTAGGATCCGCGCCCAGGATGCGGGCTCTCGTCACCGGCGGCGCCGGCTTCATCGGCTCGAACCTGGTCGATGCCCTGGTCCGCCGCGGCGACCGGGTGTCGGTGATCGACGATCTCTCGACCGGACGCGAGCAGAATCTCGACCTCGCCGTGGCCGAGGGGGCGATCCTTCACCGGGAGGACATCTGCGACGCCGAGCGCATCAAGGGGCTCGTGGCCGAGGAGCGACCCGAGCTGATCTACCACCTGGCCGCCCAGATCGACGTGCGCAAGTCGCTCGCCGAGCCGGCCGCCGACGCGCGCATCAACGTCGAGGGCACGGTCAACCTGCTCGAGGCGGCGCGGCTAGCCGACGTGAGCCGATTCGTGTTCACCTCGACCGGCGGGGCGATCTACGGCGAGACCGACGAGCTGCCCACGCCCGAGTCGACGTGGCCGCAGCCCAAGGCGCCCTATGGGTTGAGCAAGTTCTGCGGCGAGCGCTACTGCGAGCTCTACGAGCGTCTGCACGGATTGTCGACCGTGACGCTGCGCTACGGGAACATCTACGGGCCCCGCCAGGATCCTCTGGGAGAGGCCGGGGTGGTGGCGATCTTCTGCGGACGTCTGCGAGACGGCATGCGCCCGACGATCTACGGCGACGGCACCCAGACCCGGGACTACGCCTACGTCGACGACGTCGTGCGCGCCAATCTGCTCGCCGCCGAACGGACCGAGACGCACGGCGAGCTCAACGTCGGTACCGGCCGGGAGACGTCGGTGCTCGACCTCGTCGAGGCGCTTCGCGAGATCAGCGGCGAAGAGTTCGAGCCGGAGTTCGCGCCCCCGCGCATGGGCGAGGTGCAGCGGAGCTGCCTGGATGTCGAGCGCGCTCGCCGCGAGCTCGGCTGGGAGGCCGAGGTGGATCTGCTCGACGGGCTGCGCCGCACGCTCGACGCCACGCCGGCGGTTACGTGAGCCCGGCGCCTTGCGCGCCGCCGCCCGGCCCGGGTCCGGGAGGCTCCCGGTGACCAAGGCTCGCGCGCTGGTCACCGGAATCACCGGCCAGGACGGCTCCTACCTGACCGAGCTGCTGCTCGATGAGGGCTACGAGGTATGGGGCGTGGCTCGCCGCGTCGACGGCGACGCGGCGAGCAATCTGGAGGCCGTGCTCGACCGCATCGAGCTGCGGGCCGCGGACGTCAGCCGGCCCGGGGTCATGCGCGATCTGATCGATGAGGCCAAACCGCGCGAGATCTACCACCTCGCCGGCCCGACGTTCGTCCCCGACTCGTGGGAGCGCCCAGGCGAGACGCTGCAGGCGATCGCCGGCCCCACCGGTGAGCTGCTGCAGGCAGTCCAGGCGGCCGAGGCCGAGATCCGGGTCTACGTCGCCAGCTCGGGACAGATCTTCGGTGCGGCGGCCGAGAACCCACAGAACGAACGCACGGCGTGTTGGCCCCAGAATCCGTATGCGGTGGCCAAGCTGGCCTCGCATCAACTGATCGGAACCCTGCGCCGGCACTCGGGGCTTCACGCCTGCTCGGGCATCACCTACAACCACGAGTCGCCACGCCGGCCGCAGCGATTCGTGACCCGGAAGGTCACCCGTGGAGCCGCCGCGATCAAGCTCGGTCTGGAGAGCGACTTGATCCTGGGCGACCTCGACACGGTGCGTGACTGGTCGCACGCCCGGGACATCGTGCGGGGTGCCTGGCTGATGCTCCAGGCTCCCACCGCCGACGATTACATTCTGGCCAGTGGCGTGGGCCGCACCGTGGGGGACCTGGTGCAAGCCGCCTTTGCCGTCCTGGACCTGGATCCTGGCGAGCACGTAAAGACCCACCCCCGGCTTCGGCGCGACGGCGAAGAGACCCCGCTCGTCGGGGATCCGGGGAAGGCTCGCTCGGAGCTCAAATGGACCCCCAGCGTCGCGTTCGAGGCGATGATCGAGGAGATGGTGCAGGCCGACCTGGAGGAGCTGCGCTCCACGCGCTAGCCACGGTCTCGGCGGTGTTCTGCGCGGCTAGGCCTTGAGCTGCTTGTAGTCGGCGTCGACCATCAGCCGGATCATCTCCTCGAAGGAGGTGGTCGGCTCCCAGCCCAGGGTTTCGCGCGCCTTGGAGTAGTCGCCGATCAGATGGTCCACTTCGGCGGGACGCTTGAACGAGTCATCGATGACCACGTGCCTGTCGAGCTCGAGACCGGCGTGGTCGAAGGCGATCTCGACGCAGTCGCGCACCGAGTGGGCCTTCCCGGTGGCGATGACGTAGTCCTCCGCATGATCCTGCTGGAGCATTCGCCACATCGCCTCCACGTAGTCCGGCGCATAGCCCCAATCGCGCTCGGCGTCGAGGTTGCCCAGCCGCAGCTCCTTCGCCATGCCGAGTTTGAGCGCGGCCGCGTGCCAGGTGATCTTGCGCGTCACGAACTCCAACGCTCGGCGGGTTCCCTCATGGTTGAACAAAATTCCACTCGTGGCATGCAGGTCATATGACTCGCGATAATTAACGGTAATGAAGTGGCCATAGGCCTTTGCCACACCATAGGGTGAACGTGGGTAAAAGGGTGTGGCTTCATTTTGCGGAACCTGTCTGACCTTTCCGAACATCTCGCTCGATGAGGCCTGGTAAAAACGCGCCTGGGGACAGACTTCGCGCATCGCCTCCAGGAGGCGCGTAACCCCTACGCCGGTGAACTCGGCCGTGAGGGTCGGCTGGATCCAGGAGACGGCCACGAAGCTCATGGCCGCGAGGTTGTAGATCTCGTCGGGCCGCGCCGCCCGCAGCGTGTCCACCAGCGAGCGCTGGTCGAGCAGGTCGCCCTGATGAAGCGTGATCCGATCCCGAAGGTGCTCGATCCGTTCGAACTTCTCCGTGGAGGAGCGGCGAACCATGCCATGCACCTCGTAGCCCTTGTCGAGCAACAGATCGGCGAGGTGGGAGCCGTCCTGGCCCGTGATGCCCGTGATGAGCGCGCGGCGAGCGCTCATTGGCGAACAAGGATTGACGGGGAGGGCTTCATCCGGCCACCGGGGCGTGCTCGCGCAGCCAGTCGGCGGTGTCCCGCAGCCCGTCCTCCAGCTCGATCTGGGCCTCCCAGCCGAGCAGGCGCTCGGCTTTTTCGACCGAGGGCCAGCGCCGCTGCACGTCCACCTCGAAGCTGGGCAGGTGCTCGAGCTCGAAGTCGGCGGGGTCCCGGTCGCATACCTCCCACACCATGCGGGCGATCTCGGCGACGCTGAGCTCGCGGCTGGCCGAGATGTTGAAGTCCTCGTTCTCGGCGGCGGGCATCGCCAGCGCGCACACGATGCCGTTGGCGATGTCATCGACATGCGTCAACGTCCGCGTCTGCTCTCCGGAGCCGAAGATCTGCAGCGGCCGTTGGCCAGACAGCGCCTTGGCGATCAGGTCCGGCACCGCGTGGGCGATTCCCGGCTCGGAGTCGGGCACCTCCCCGGGGCCATAGGCATTGAACGGGCGACAGATGGTGAAGCACAGACCGTGCTCCTCGTGTGCGGCGCGGCAGTAGGCCTCGCCGGTGAGCTTGGAGAACCCGTAGGCCGAGCGCGGAACCGGGCAGTCGGGGAGGTAGTCCTCGGGGGTGGGGAAGACCTCGGCGCGCTCGAACACCATCGAGGACGACACATACAGGAAGCGCTCCGCGTCGTGGTCCAGCGCCGACCGGATCACCGCGTTATAGAGGGCGTTGTTTACCTCGGTGAGGGTATGCGGGAGGCGGTGGAAGTTGGCGATGCCGCCGACGATCGCCGCCAGGTGCACGACGTGGGTGCATCCCGCAGCGGCCTCCCGCGCCTCGGCCAGGGACCGCAGGTCCCCGGTGTGGATCTCGCACCCTTCGCGCATCCACTGCGGGGCCGGTCGCTGGTCGGAGACCCGCACCTCGTAGCGCGGATCGCGCAGCAGGCGCCGCACCACGGCGGAGCCGATCATCCCGGCTCCGCCGGTGACCAGCACCCGGCTCATGCCCGGCCGGTGAGCGCGGGTACCTCGGCGGCGTAGGCGAAGACCTGCGCCGAGCCCCAACTGTTCCAGGGGTCTACCAGCAGGCAGTCGGGGCTGGCGACGTCGACGATCTCCGCCAACGCCTCGGAGCCGCAGAACTCCGGATGGTTGGTGGCCACGATCACCACGTCGGCGTTCCCCACCGCCTCTTCCAGGGACGCGCTGGGGGTCTGCACGTGCGGATCGTGAATCGCGACGTCGGCGAGCTCTCGCTCGAGCAGGCGCACCAACTTGTGCGACAGGGAGTCGCGCTCATCGTCGGTCTCGGCCTTGAACGCCAAACCGAGCACGGCCACCTTGCGCCCGGTCAGCGGGCCGATGCGTCGCTTGACGCCCTGCACCAAAAACAGCGGCACCGACTCGTTGACCCGCGAGACGGCGAGCAGCATCCCGGGAGAGTTGGAGCGCTCCTCGGAGAAGGCAAAGTCCTTGCGCAGACAGCTCCCGGCGGTCAGCCCGGGATTGGCGATCCCACCGCGCGGATAGTCGCGATTGATCAGGTCGATCACCTCGAACACGTTGGCGCTGTACTGCTCGCAGTCGATCATCAGCAAGTTGGGCAAGGCGAAGTTGGTGTAGCGCAGGATGTTGGTCCAGATCTTGGCCAGCTCCGCCTGGACCGGCGTGGTCTGGACGATCGGCGCCCCGAACACCTCGAACAGCCGGCCCACCACCTCGCCGGACTCCTCGCCTACGCCTCCCACGATGCAGGGCAGGCTGACGATCTCTTCGAGAAAGCGGCCCGCCGCGATGCGCTCGGGGGCATGGGCGACGTAGACCTCGGTGCCCACGGCAAAACCGCGGTGCTTGGCCAGGTAGCCGGCGACGAAGTCGGTCGTGCCCGGGGCGATCGTCGAGCGCAGCACCAGGGCATGGCCGGCGCGCAGTACCGGCAGCAGGTCGTCCAGCGCCGAACGGATGTCGCGCATGTCGATCTCGATGTGCGAGAACGACGGCGTCCCCAGCGTGATGACGATGGATTCGGCCTGGGCAGCATCCACCACCCGGTCAGAGAATCCGAGCCCGTCCCCACCGATCACCCGGTCGAGCACTTCTTGGGTACCGGTCTCCCGGAACGGCATGCGCCCGGCCCGGACTGTGTCCAGGCGCTCGGTGTCGTTGTCGATGCCCAGCACCCGCAACCCCCGGTCCGCGAACGACAGGGCCAGTGGCAGTCCCACCCGCCCGAGGCCAACGATGGCGACGTCGTACGGCATGGCGTCAGGCTACCGACCCTGGCTCATGAGCCCGGGGCGCTAGTTGCGGCGCTCGCGCGCGTACTGCTGGGCGAAACCGGCGATGAAGCGCGGGTTGTAACGCGCGTAGCGCCGCCACAGCCGGCGGGGCTCATGCGCCAGCCGGAACGCCCACTCCAATCCCAGATTCTGCATCCACACCGGCGCCTGGGGCACCAACCCGGCGTGGAAGTCAAAGGCGGCCCCCACCCCGATCAGCATGGGCGTCTGCAGTCGGCTCCGCATGCGCGCCATCCAGGTCTCCTGCTTGGGCTGGCCGGTCCCCACCCACACCACGTCGGCCCCCGATCGGTCGATGTCGCGCACCACCCAATCCTCTTCTGCGGCCGACAGCGTGCGCCACGGCGGCGAGTAGCCACCCACGATCTGGATCCCCGGATAATGCCGGCGTAGGTTCAGCGCCAGCTGCACCAGGGCCCCCTGGTTGCGGCCGCCGTAGAGGTAGATCGGCGTCCCCGACTGGGCCGAGCGTTCGCAATGGCGGGCCATCAGCTCGGGCCCGTAGACGCGCGAGGCGTCGTGGCCGAGCGCTCTGAGCGCCCACACCAACGGCTGGCCGTCGGGAAGCGCCAGGGTGGCGCCGAGAACCGCATCGCGGACCTCTCGATCCTCCTGGGCGACCATGACCAGGTGCACCGCCGCGGCGGTCAGATAGCCCCGCTGGCGCGCGGCGACCATCGCGTCGATCCAGTCGACCACCCGCTCGTAGTCGGTCAGCGCCAGGGGCACGCCCAGGACCTCCGCCCGCTGGGGAAGCTTGGGGGCGCGCGGCGGGAGCGCCTGTTCGAGGGGCGCCGGTTGGCGGCTTTGCACGAAGCTGGACATGTGACGTGAAGAACTGACGTAGGTCGCGAAGGCGCTCGCGACTAGGGGCTAACAACGGACGGCGCGGCCAAAGAGTGCGGTATTGCTGGCGGCGCTCGGCGCCCTCCGTCCCCGTCGGTGCCAGCTTTACGACTGTACCCCGTAGGTCGGCCATCGCAACACGCCGGGGCGCAATTTGCGCGCCTGGCCCCACCCTAGGCCCGGCGGGCGTGCGGTCCGGCGAGCGGGCCGCGCCGATAGCCTGCCCACCGATGCCACGATCGGCCGCCGTAGCCCCGGATTTCTGGAGCGGTCGGCGGGTCTTGGTCACCGGCGTGACCGGCTTTCAGGGGGCCTGGCTCGCGCTGTGGCTGGGCGCCCTGGGCGCGCACGTCTCCGGGTTGAGCCGCCGAGAGCCCCCGGCGGACTCGCTTTTCGCGGTCGGCGGCGTCGGGCGCGACGTCACGCGCATCGACGCCGACGTCCGGGACTTTCAGGCGGTCTCGGCGGCCGTCGGCGAGTGCCGGCCCGAGATCGTCGTCCACATGGCCGCGCAGTCGCTGGTGCCCGCCTCGCTGCGGGACCCCCGCGAGACGTATCAGAGCAACCTGATGGGCACCATCAACGTGCTCGAAGCCCTGCGCCTGGCGGGCGGCGCCCGGGTCATCGTCAACGTGACTTCCAGCCTCTGCTACGAGCCCCAGACCTGGGCATGGGGGCTGCGGGAGACCGATCCGCTGGGCGGCGCCGATCCCTACTCGAGCTCCAAGGCGTGCGCCGAGCTCGTCAGCGCCGCCTACCGCCGCGCGTTCTTCGGCCGGCAGGGAACCCGGCTGGCGACCGCCCGAGCCGGCAACGTGATCGGGGGCGGGGACTGGGGGGAGGGAAGGCTGGTCCCCGACCTGATGCGAGCCGCGATCTCCGGTGAGCGGGTGCGGGTACGCGACCCCGAAGCGGTGCGGCCGTGGCAGCACGTGCTCGATCCGGTGAGCGGCTACCTGCTGCTGGCCCAGTCGCTGTGGGAGTCCGCGGACCATGCGGAGGCGTGGAATTTCGCGCCGGTCGAGGAGCACGGCTTCAGCGTGCGTTTCGTCGTCGAGCACGTGGCGGGGCGCTGGGGGCCCGACCTGCGCTGGGAGACCGACCCCTCGGCGCCGGGCGCCCGCCGGCAGCTGCGCCTGGATTCCTCGCTGGCGCGGGCCAGGTTGGGTTGGATGCCGCGGTGGAACATCACCCAGGCGCTGGATCGGGTGGTGGACTGGCACCAGGGGCTCAAGCGCGGCCAGGACATGCGCGAGCTGACCCTGGCCCAGATCAGGGCACACCAGGCCAACGATCAATGAGCGCCGTGGCGGACCTGGAGATAGCCCCCGGAGCGTCCGGACGCGTAGATCCCTCGTTCTGGCAGGGGCGCCGGGTGCTGGTGACCGGACACACGGGCTTTAAGGGCGCTTGGCTATGCCTGTGGCTTCAGTCGCTTGGCGCCGAGGTGGTGGGGCTCAGCGCCGAGGTCCCCACCCGCCCGTCTCTGTATGAGCTCGCCGCGGTGGGCTCGGGCCTGCAGGAGGCCACGGTCGACGTCCGCGACTTCGACGCGCTGGCGGCGGTGATCGAGCGCCACCGCCCCGAGGTGGTGGTGCACATGGCGGCGCAGCCGCTCGTGCGCCGCTCGCTGGAGGATCCGCGCGGCACGTATGAGACCAACGTGATGGGCACGGTCAACGTCCTCGACGCGGTGCGCCGGCATCCATCCCCTCGCGCGGTGGTCAACGTCACCTCGGATAAGTGCTATGAGAATCGCGACTGGGAGTGGGGCTATCGCGAATACGAGCCCAAGGGCGGCGACGACCCCTACTCCAGCTCTAAGGGGTGCGCCGAGCTGGTCACCGCGGCCTTTCGGCGCTCCTACTTCTCCGGCGACGACGGTCCGCGTCTGGCGTCGGCGCGGGCCGGCAACGTCATCGGCGGCGGCGATTGGGCCCTGGATCGCCTGGTGCCCGACATCATGGCCGCCGCGCTCGCCGGCGAGAGGGTGCGCATCCGCAATCCCAACTCGATCCGCCCCTGGCAGCACGTGCTCTGCCCGCTGAGCGGCTATCTCATCCTCGCCCAGCGGCTGTGCGAGTCGCCGGCCTATGCGGAGGGGTGGAACTTCGGTCCCGCCGATGAGGATGCTCGCCCGGTGAGCTGGATCGTGGAACGGATCGCCGAGCGCTGGCCGGGACGGCTCGACTCGGCGGTGGACGAGGCAGAGCATCCCCCCGAGGCCCGCTACCTGAAGCTCGATTCATCCCGCGCCCGGCTTCGCCTGGGATGGGCACCCCGATGGGACCTGGCCGAGGCCCTGACCCGCACGGTGGACTGGTACGGCGTCCTGCGCGAGGGCGGCGACGTGCGCCAAGCCACGCTCGAGCAGATCGCCGCCTACCAGCGCACCGAATGATGGCGCCGACGGGTTCTGCTCCCTAGCTCGTCGGCGCCCGCGGGCCTCCGAGGAAGGCGATGTTGTCGGTCACGCCGTGGCGCTCGAGCAGCCGCTTGTACTCCTCATCGGCCCGCTGCGCCCACGCCTCGAGCTCGCGCAGCGGTGGGGCGGGCGCCGTCTGGGCGAGCGGAAGGCGGGCCGGTCCCAGTCCGGGATGGGGGTCCGGCTGGGGCGTCTGGGTGAGCGCCCAGTGCAGGTGGTTGAGGAAGTTGTAGTCCTGCAGGGGAAGGAGCTCTCCCTCCATGCCGGCCCGCTCCATCAGCGCGCTCAGCGATCGGGCGGTGAAGTAGAAGAGGTGGGCGCGATGAAAGTAGAACTTCCGGTAGGCGCGGTTGTCGTACAGCTCGAGCAGGGGATCGAGGAGGTTTGGCACCTCGATGTAGACCACTCCGGTTGGCTTTAGCAGTGGCCGCAGCGTGGCGATGAAGGAAAGTGGGTCGGGGACGTGCTCGAGCACCTGCACGGCGCAGATGACGTCGAACGATCCGTCGTCTAGGGGAGCGTCGCTGACCTCGCCGGCGTAGGTCACGCACGAGCACTTCTCCGCCGCGAACGCCGCCGCGCCGGGGTCGTAATCGAGGCCGATCACCTCGCCGGCGAGGGGTTTGAGGTTGTAGAGCAGCTGGCCGGCCGAGCAGCCGACCTCGAGCAGCCGGGCGGTGACCGAGAGATGGCGGGCGATCCGCTCCACGCGCCGGCCCTGGTAGTTCACGTAGGCGGAGAAGATCTCCTCATAGTCCGCGGGCTGCCCGACCCGCGGGCCGTGGCGCTGCCGGTACTCCTGGGCGTAATAGCGCGCCAGATCCTCGGCATCGTGCTCCAGCATCCCCAGCGAGCAGCGGGGGCAGAACACGACCCTCCCCGTCCCGTAGCGCAGCGTTTGCGTGAGCTCGGTCAGGGCGCTGGATCCGCACAGGTAGCACTGGGGCTCGGTCACCAGACGCTGCGCCCGCCGTCCATGACCAGGTTCTGCCCGGTCATATAGCGCGAGGCGTCGGAGCACAGGAACTGCACCGCGGAGTGGTACTCGTCGCGCTGGGCCATGCGACCGAGGGGAATGAGCTGCTCGACGCGGGCCACGAACTCCGGTGGCTGCTCGTCGAAGACTCCGCCGGGCGAGAGCGCGTTGGCGCGTACTTCGCTGCCCGCCCAATAGGTGGCCAGGTACCGCGTCAACCCCACCAGGCCGGACTTGACCACCGAATAGCTCACCGCCTTGGCCGGCTGTGATTCCTCGGGCTGGCCCTCGACGCGATACAGGCGCTGGTCGGGGGCGATCACCGCCAGATCGGAGGCGACGTTGAGGATCACCCCCGAGCGCCGCTCGGCCATGCGCCGGCCGAACGCCTGGCTGCACAGGAACGCGCCCGTCAGGCCCACGGCCAGGTCGGCGTCCCAGCGCTCGCGGGAGAAGCTCTCCAGGCGATCGGGCGAGGCGCCGCCGCTTTCCACCTTGGGGTCGTTGGCGGCGTTGTTGACCAGGATGTCGACCCGGCCGAGGCGCTCATCGAGCGCCGCGGCGCACGCCTCCACGGCCGCCGGGTCGGTGATGTCGAGGGCCAGCGCCTCGATCCGGCCCTCGGCCCGCTCGTTCAGGGAGGTCGCGGCTCGCTGGGCCCCTGCCTGGTCGAGGTCGAGCAGGACCACGGTGGCCCCGATCTCCAGCAGGGCGATCGCGTGTTCGCGTCCGAGCATGCCCGCTCCGCCGGTGATCGCGGCCACGCGCCCATCAACGCGAAATTCCGGGGGACCGCTCACCGCAGCTGACCTCCGTCCACCACCAGGCAGGCCCCGGTGGTAAATCCCGAGCGATCCGAGCACAGGAAGGCCACCGCCGAGGCGACCTCCTCGGGCGTGGCAAACCGCCCCAGCGGCACTTCGCGGCGCACGTACTGCCGCACGCCCTCAGCGTCCTCGGCCAGCCGCTGCTCCCAGCGCCCGCCGGCGAACAGCACGTTTCCGGGGGCCACCATGTTGACCCGAATGCCTTCGCCGCCGAGCCGGTGGGCGAGGTCCTGGGTGTAGCGCACGAGCGCGGCCTTGGCCGCCGAGTAGGGCAGAGGGGCGGGCAGGTGCCCGAGGCCGGCGATCGAACCGACGATGGCCAGCGCGCCGCCGTCCATCGCCGCCGCCGCCTCCTGACAGAGCAGGATCGCCGGGTGCAGGTTGGCCTCCAACAGCCGGTCCCACTCCTGCAGCGGGGGGCTCGCATCGGCGCTCCCGGCGCCCGAGCCGGCGTTGGCGACCGCGCAGTCGAGCCCCCCGAGCTCCGCCGCCACGCCGGCCACCGCGCCGGCCACGTCCTGCTGGGCCTCGAGATCACCGCTCCAGGCCAGGATCGAGCGGCGCGGAAATTCGGACGCCAACCCGGCCCGCGCGTCCTCCAACGCCTGGGCGTCGCGAGCGACGATCGCCACGTGCGCACCCTCCTGCAGGAACGCACGGGCGACCGCCAGGCCGATGCCACGGCTGGCGCCCCCCACGAGGACGCGCTTGTCGTGCAGCCCTAGGTCCATGAAAGCGACGCTGCTCGATCCCAGAGCGAGCGCACGAGCTGGGCGTCGGCGCGCACGCGCGCCACCTCCTCGCCCGACCTTCCCCGCGCGGTCTGTAGCACCACGGGACGCTGCCAGTCCAATCCGCGCAGCAGCCCCAAGACGAGCTCGAGGTCGGCGTCGCCCTCCCCCAGCGGCACGGTGTCCCCTCCCCGCAGGCGATCCTTTACGTGCACGCTGGCGATCCGCCGCCCGAACGCCTCGAACTCCTCGCGGGGGTCATAGCCCAGCGAGGCGCTGTTGCCGGTGTCGTAGTTGGCCCCGACCGAGGGGTATTCGAGCCTCTCCAGCAGTCGGGCGAACCGCTCGGGCTCGAGGTCGGTCTCGAGGTGAAGCTCGACCCCCAGCTCGAGCAGTACCGGCGCGAGGACGTCGAGCAGCGAGGCCAGCGCGTCGGCGGCCCGGGCGCCTCCCAGCGACGAGCGATCGACCAACGGCAGCACTACGCGGGTGATGCCGGCCGCCGCCGCGCGCTGCGCCAGCCACTCGAGGTCGCGCGCCGGTTGCTCGCGGGCCAAGAGCGGTCGCTCCATGAACCAGTCCGCGCACACCGACTGAACGGCGATCGCGTCGCGGGCAGATAGGCCGCGCAGGCGCTTGGTCCCCGCGTTCGACGACAGCGGGTTTTCGTCGTCGGCGTGGGACTCGTAGATGACCTCGATCCCCTCTACGCCCGCCTGCTTGGCCAGGGGGAACTCCTCGGGCCAGCGCTCGCCGGGGAATGCCTGGATGCGTCGGTCGACGGGCGGAAGCAGGCGCCCCTGCATGCAATGGACGGCGAGCGGGATCAACCCGGGGCCCCCAATGGCTCCACCAGCTCGAGCAGCGCCCCGTCCGGGTCGGCGCAGAAGGCGACGCGCGCGCGCCCGTCCGGCGCGATCTTTGGCGCGGAGAGAAAACGTACCCCCGCGGCGGACAACCGCGTGTGCAGGGCGTCCAGCTCGCGCACGGTCAGCGCCACGTGGGTGGGCCCCAGCCGGGCGACGTCCTCGAGCGCCACCGGCGAGCCTCCCCCAGCGAACTCGAGCAGCTCCACCAGCGTCTCGCCCTCGGTGGCGCTGAGCTTGACCGTCCTCACGCTGGTCTTCGGAGCGGCGAGGATCGAGTCGATGAACTCCCCCTCCTCGACCTGATCGACCTCTACCCGCAGGCCGAGCTGGTCGCGGTAAAAGCGCAGGGCCCGGTCGGCGTCGGTCACCACGATGCCCACGTGGCGCAGGCTGCGCGCGCTCATGCCGCGGCGGCGCGGCGCTCGGACACCGCTTCGGCGATCGATTCCTCGATCACTGCGGCCCCTTCGAGGGCGGCCTGCTCGGGGATGATCAGCGGCGGGCCGATCTTGATCGTTCCCGTGCCCGTGCGGATGAGCAGGAGGCCCTTTCGCATGGCGCGTTCGATCACCACGTCGCCCAGCGCGGCATCGAGCTCGCCGGTGTCGGGGTCCACGAGGTGAATGGCCCATACCAGACCCCTTCCTTCCACGCGCGGGGCATGTTCGGCGAACCGGGACGCCGCCTCGCGCAGGCGCTTCTCGAGCACCCTGCCGGTGGCCGAGGCGCGCTCGACGAGTCCCTCCTCCTCGATCACCTCGAGGTTGGCCAGGGCGGCCGCGCAGCACACCGGGTTTCCCCCATGCGTGCTGTGGAAGGAGTCGTCCACGTCGATCAGCTCGCGCCGTCCTATCACCGCGGATAGGGGAAGCCCGGAGGAGATCGCCTTGGCGCTACAGACCAGGTCCGCCTCGACCCCGAAGTGCTCGTGGGCGAAGAAGCGCCCGGTGCGCCCGATGCCCGACTGCACCTCATCGAAGACCAGCAGGGCGTCGTGCTCATCGGCCCAGGCCCGCATGGCGCGCACAAACGCGTCGGGCAGGAAAGCCGCGCTCCAGCCCTGGTAGGGCTCGACCAGGAATCCGGCGATCGTGTCGAGGTCCACGCCGTCGGCTTCCAGGCCGCCCATGCCCCGTTCAAAGCATTGGGCGTCGCATGCTTCGCCCTCGGGGTGGCCCCACGGGCACAACGGGGCGTAGGGGAGCGGGATCTGATGGAAGTTGGGGTCCAGACGCCCGATCCAGCGCTTGGCCTCCGGGCGCCCACCCGCGGTCTGGGCGCCCATCGTCTTGCCGTGGAAGCCATAGGTGAGCGAGACGATTCCCAGCTTCTCGGGGCGCGCCTCGAGACCGTGCAGCCGGCAGAACTTGATCGCCGCCTCGGTGGTCTCGGCCCCGGTGGTGAGGAGCAGCACGGTGTCCAGATGGGGGGGCGTCAGCGCGACGAGCTTCTCCGCCAGGCGCTGCCTGGGCTCGCTTAGGAACGCGTAGGTGTGCAGCAACGGGCGCCGGGCCATCTCGGATATGGCGTTGGTCACCCGGGGGTGTCCGTGTCCGACGTTGGCCACGAAGATGCCCGAGCTGAAATCGAGCCAGCGGTTGCCTTGGGCGTCCTCCACCTGAAACCCCGACGCCCGATCCCAGACGACCGGGAGCTCGAGCGACATGGACCGGGGCTCGAACTCGCGCGCGCGCCGAATCAGCCGCGCCGATTGCTGGGGGGGCTGGGCGGTGGCTATCCGCCGGTACGCCGTCTCCACCGGCGGCACCTCGACCGAATCGAGCGAGGGCTCATGCGAGGCGCCGTCAGCCACCGCGCTGGCCGCTCCTCAGGCGCTCGAGCAGCGGGTGTCCGTCGCGCTCGGCCAGGTAGCGCGCGTAGTCGAGCTCCTCGGCCCCGTCGATCTCGATCGCGCTCGGCGTGATGCAGGCCAGCACGCGAGAACCGTATAGGCCGTTCTGTGCCCTGACGATGTCGGGCCGGACCACGTCCACATAGCCGTTGGGATGGTAGGCGGGCGGAAATGCCTGCCGCGGAAGGTTGTAGTACTCGGGCCGCTCATCCTGGGGAAACAGCCCGGTGAGCCAGCCGTCCTTTATGCCGAACATCTTCTGGGGAGGCTCGGGCAACTGGTGCACCGAGCGCAGCCCCGTGGCCTCCGGCCGCGCGCGCAGGGCCGCGACGGCCCGATCGACCAGCTGGGGATCGCGCAGCGGGGTGGTGGGGCGCAACTGGACGACGAGCTCAGGGGTGGTGCCCTCCGCCTCGGCCAACCAGTCCAGCGCGTGGCGCACGTAGCCGAGGTCAGGGGAGTCGTCGTTCGCCAACGCCGCCGGTCTGAGGAACGGAGCCTCGGCGCCGAAGCGGATGCCCACCTCGGCGAGCTCGGGAGCGTCAGAGGTCACCAGCACCCGGTCGATCGCCTCGGCGAGCAGGCCGGCAAGGACGCTGTAGGCCAGCAGGGGAAAGCCGCCCAGATCGGCCAGGTTCTTGTGGGGGAGCCCCTTCGAGCCGCTGCGCGCAGGGACGAGGGCGATGACCGGCGCGCTCGGCACGCTCTCAGCCGACGAGCTTGGACCGCAAAGGCACCGGCCAGAGGCTCACGAGCCGACGAAGTAGCGCAGCTTCTGCGCCATCGGAGCCTCGGCCTCGGTGATCCCCTTCTCGCCGTGGCCCATGATCTTGGGAAGGGCGCGGATGTCGCGGACCAGCAGCTCGACGCCGCGCCGCTCGAGCGAGGCGGCCTGGTCGCTGCCGTACATGGTGCGATCCAGGGTGATGTGGCGCTCCACCGCGACCGCGCCCAGGGCCGCCGCGGCGATCGAGCAGATCAGCCCGACCTCGTGGCTGGAGAACCCGACCGGGCAGTCATAGCGTCGCCCGAGCTCCAGCATCACCGCCAGGTTCGCCTGGTCGTCGGGCATCGGGTAGGTGGCCACCGAGTGCATGAGCGTGAACGGGCATTGTCGGTCGCGAAACACCTCCACCGCCCGCTCGATGTCCTGCCACTCCGACATCCCGGTCGAGACGAAGGTATGCACGCCGCTGTCGGCCACGCGCGCGAGCAGGGCCTCGTGGGTGAGCATCGCCGAAGCGATCTTGTGGTGCGGCGGTTGGTAGGCGGTGAGGAAGTCAAAGCTCTCGGCGTCCCAGGCAGAGGCGAACCAGTCGATGCCCCGCTCGCGGCAGTGTCGATCTATCTCGTCGAACTCCCGGCGGCCAAACTCGACCGCCTCCTTCTGCTCGCGCTGGGTGGTTCCCCACGGGCTCTCGCGCGGGGAGTCGAGCAACTCCTGCGAATAGACGACATCGACCGTCCGCTTTTGGAACTTGACCGCGTCGCAGCCCACGTCGGCGGCGAGGTCGATCAACGCCTTGGCGTTGTCGAGGCTGCCGTTGTGGTTGATCCCGACCTCGCCGATGATGTAGCACCGGGGAGCCGGTCGGCCCAGGGGAACACTGCTGCTCGCGTTGATGGGTGCCCGGCCCGGCACGCGTCTAGAAGGTAGCAATACGATTTCGCCGCCGGATGGGACTCGTCGACCTCCTTGTCGAGCGCAGAAGCGCTCTGAGCGCCGCGCTCGACGAATTCCTCACCGCCTCCGGCGCCGAGCTCGACGCGGCCGGGGCGGCGCTGGCGCAGGCGCTGGCCGCCGGAGGCACGGTATTCCTGTGCGGCAACGGGGGCAGCGCCGCGCACGCGCTGCACGTCGAGGCCGAGCTGGTGGGCCGCTACCGAGACGACCGTCGGCCGCTTCCCGCGCTCCACCTCGGGCTTGGCGCCTCGAGCCTGACCGCCATCGGCAACGACTTCGGGGAGGCGGAGGTCTTCGCCCGTCCCCTGGCGGCGCTGGCCTCCGCGGGGGACGCCCTGTTGGCGATCTCCACCAGCGGCGCCTCGCCCAACATCCTGCGGGCCCTGGAGTCCGCGCGCGAGCGCGGACTGCTGACCATCCTGGTCACCGGCCCCGGGGCAAGCGCCGAGGCCGCCGACTGGGTGCTGCCCTTCCCCGGGGCTAGCGCGGACGCCATCCAGGACGGCCATCAGCTGATCCTCCACACGCTGATGGACGCGATCGAGGCGTCACTCGCCGGTCGCTAACCCAACCTGCTCGGCGAATCGTTCGGCCGCGCGGCGGCCTGGCGCCCGAGTTGGGTCAGGCGGCGCGCCGCCGCCCGCGCCGTGTCGCGCACCAGCAGCCGTTCGCCGGGCGCCAGCCACACGACGTAGAAACTTCCCCAGTAGACGAGCAGGCCGCCCAGGCCGACGGCCAGCACCGCGGCGACGGTGTGCAGGGGGACCAGCAGGCGCACGGCGACGAGGATCGCCGCCAGCGCCGCGGCCGTGCTGTAGGTAGGGATCCAGGCCGCCCTGGCCAGCGCGCGGGGCGAGGCGGGCAAGGTCGAAACCAGCTTGGCGAGGTAGACGGGAAACAGGACCAGGTAGGCGACCGTGGTGCCCAGGACCACGCCGTTTAGCCCCAGCCACCAGGTGAGCAGGAGCGAGAGCGCCAGGTTCAGGGCCGCGACCAGCCAGGCATAGCGGGCCAGCCAGCGGGCGTGGCCGGCGGCGATCAGCATCGGGCTCCCCACCGACATGTTTACGTTCACCAGCCAGTAGCCGACCAGCACGGTCAACGCCACTGCGGCCGCCCCGAACTTCGCCCCCAGCCACACCTTCAGGATCGGCTTGGCCAGCACCATCAGGATCACGCTCACCGGCAGCGTGGCGGCGAGCACGTAGCGGGTGCCCCGCAGGAGCAGATCGCGAAACCGCCGCGCGTCGCCCTGGGCGAGATAGCGCGAGGCCGCGGGCAGCACGGTGGCCACGAGCGTTCCCTGCAGCTGGCGGATCAGGTTGTGGGCCCGCACCGGCCCCTCGTAGAGCCCCACCGAGGCGGCGCTGCGCAGGGCGCCCAGGATCACCCGGTCGAGGGCGTAGATGACCAGGTCGCTTGCCCCCCCGGCAAACAGGTAGGTCGACAGCCCGGTCAGCTCCCGCAGCGAGCTCGCCTGCACCGAGCGGCGGCGAAAGCCGTACGGCAGGCGCTTGAGCCTGACAAAGGCGCCAGCGGCGAGCCCGATGAGCGCGGGCACGGTGCCGCCCACCCCGATCAGCAGCCACAGCGGTGCGTCCAGCGCCACCAGGACGATCGTCCCGGCGCCGAAGGCCAGGTAGCCGACGACCTCGGCGGCGGCCGCCTCCACGAACAGGTGCGCCCCGCGCAGCACGTCCTGAAACGCCTTCATCGGCCAACCGACCAGGCTCACCGCCCCGAGCACGAGCACGGCCCGATGGGCGTCGGCCTGGAGGGCGTGGGAGAGCCCGATGGCCCCCACGACCAGCCACCCCCCTCCGGCGATCACCGAGCCGGTCAGCACGCCGGCTCCCACGTAGAGCACCAGCGCCGAGGAGAACGCGCGGTCGCGTTCGGGCTGCTCGCCGGCCATGGCGATCGCCCTCACCGCCGCGCCCTCGACGCTGCCCTGCACCAACAGCAGGTAGACGGTGAACGAGACCAGCAGGCCGTAGGTGCCGAACTCGGGCAGCGACAGGGTCCGGCCCAAGACGGTCACCACCGCCAGCATCGTGAGGGTCCCGAGCACCTGGGAGACCTGCTGGGCGATCGCGCCGGCCGCCAGGAAACGCTCGTGCTCCCCGCTCTCGGCGGGGGTCCGGTCCGTGGGCTCGAGCCCCGTGGCCATGAGCGGCGAGTATCCCAAGTAGCCTGGCCGTCACAGGCCGACGGCGATCGCGATGCAGCGCCCCCAAACCTTCTGCTTTGACCTCGACGGGACCCTGTGTACGAACACGTGGGGGGAGTACGAGCAGGCCCGCCCGTTTCCGTGGGCGATCGAACGGGTCAACGCCTTGGCCCGCGCCGGTCATCGGATCCTGATCTTCACCGCCCGCGGGGGGACCACGGGGATCGATTGGCGGGAGCGGACCGAGGCTCAACTGCAGGCCTGGGGCGTTCACTACGACGAGCTCGTATTCGGCAAGCCCACCGCCGATGTGTACGTCGACGATCGCACGGTGCACGTGGACGCCTGGCGCTATGGGTCGGCGCTGACCGTCCCCCTGCTGCCCGGGCACACCGACACCGTCACCGCGGCGTCGATGCCGGTGCTTCCGCCTCCGCGCAACACGACGGTGGTGGAGGTTGGACGCACCTTTGGGGGCGAGCCCTTCCGCGTCAAAGACCACGCTCAGCGGGTACTGGCGGTCGCCCAAGGACAGGCAGTCCCCTGCCTTCAGACGCCCTCCCAGATAGCCGAGGCGGTGTCTCGGGCGATCGAGCCCAGCCGGGACCTGCTGGCGCCCGGCGACGACCTCGTGTTCACGATCGGCCTCAGCGGGCTACCTCACGCCGCCTACCTGGACACGCTCGAACCTGGCCTCGATCCCGGCGTGACGATCGGCTGTCGCCTGCTCAGTCAGGCGGCCCGCGGCCTGGCGCCATACATGAAGGATGGCGGCATCGCGGCCCAGACCCTCGCGGCCGACGCCGCCACCCAGGCATGGCCGCTGGCTTCCGATCCCACCGGCGGACTGAGCGACCTGCTGGGGGGCGAGCCGCTGGTGATAGACGGCCAGACGCTGCGCGCGCGCCCGACCGGCGAGCGGCCCAACATCGCCCTCGCCCAGACGCTCGAGCTCGCGCGCCAGCTCGGGCTGGACGTGAAGGAGACGCCCGTCACCCCGCGAGAGGCGCGGCAAGCCGACGAGGTCCTGATTGCCGATTTCCCGTTCTGCGTGCTGCCGGTATCCGCGCTCGACCAAGCGCGGCTGCGCCGACCCGCCCCCGGCCCGGTCGCCGTCAGCCTGCTCGAGGCGTGGAGCGAGCTCGCCGGCCTCGACGTGCACGCTCAGTGGCAGACCGCGGCCGGCTCATGAGATGGCGGCCCGCTCTCCGGCCTCGAGCGACAGGTAGAGGTCGTCCTGCTTGAGCTTCTCGGCGAGGTCGGGCGGATAGTCCCCGTAGCGGGTGTCCGGCCGCTCCATGTAGAAGCGCCGTAGGCGTCGAGAGTGCTCGTTGTCGGCTCCGTAGGAGAGAAAGATCGCGTACTTGGGTCCGTCGATCTTGCTGGCGGAGTGAAGGATGCGCTCGTTGAAGATCAGGCAATCGCCGACGTCGGTCTTGATCCACTCGGGCCTCATGCTGAGAAATCGCCCCAGCACCGTGGGCTTGCCGCGGCGTTTGCGCCACGCGTTGACCTTGTCCCACAGGGCCAGTTCGGCGGAGTTGACGAACGACTGTCGCCGGTGGGTGCCGGGGATCAACCCCAGCGCGGACCGGCTCTCCTCGTAGCTTTGGAGGTAGATGGCGACCCTCGCCACCCGATAGGGGGCGCGACTCTCGTCCCAGTCGGGCCCCCTGCCGAACAGGCGGTCGGCCGAGTCGCGGTGCCAGGCGGGCTGTCCGGCGTGAACGAGCAGATCCGAGTGCTGGGTGTAGCGGGCGTCGGGGCCGACGACCGCGCGCACCGCGTCGAGCAGCCGGCGGTGAAAGATCACTGGCCAGAAGACGGCAAGCGTGGTCACGCCGTCGTTGAGGGCCCACCCGCCGCTGGAGGCAAAGCGGGGAAAGTCGGCGTCGGTCAAACCCGAGAGCCGCTTCAGCTCGTCGCGGTATTGGGCGGCCTCCTCGGGCGAGAGCAGGCCCTTGAGCACGACGTAGCCGTCGTGGTCAAACCGCTCCCGCAGGTCGCTAGCCCTGTCCGAAGTTGCGCTCATGCTCTCGATGCAAGTCCTTGGGCCGTCGCCTCTAGGTACAGCGAATAGCCTGCCCGAGGCCCGGGCCGCTCGATCCAGCGAAGCGATAGGCGGGGGATCTGCGTGACTCCGTTCTCCATCCGGCGCACGTCGCGAAAGCCCGCTTCGATGAGCATCCGCCGCAACTTGTCGAAGTAGAGCACGTTCACGTGACCGCCGCTCGCGCGCTGCTCGGCGGTCTGCAGGGAGACACACCAGGCGCCGAAGCTCTCGAGGTCGCCATCGCGCAGACGGCGCTCGACCTCCTCGCGCGGCGCCAGGACCCCCACGTGGTGACCGCGCTCCAGGTAGCACGAGAACAGCCCGATGAGCGCGTTGTGGCGCTCGGCGTAAGCCGGGGATAGCCCGAGTCCCTGGACCAGGCTGGCGCGGTTCTCCCGTTCGAAGTAGGCGAAGAACCGCTCGTCGTCTCCTAGATAGGCCTGGGTGATGCGCTCGGCATCCGGGGTCTCTATGCGAACGTGTCCGCTGGCGCCAAGGACGCGGGCGAACTCCGCGAGCAGCGCGGCCAGGGCTTGGTCATCGAGGTGCTCGATCGTGTGAGAGGTGTAGACGACGCGCTGTGAGCCGTCGGCAAACGGCAGTCCCTGTCCTGTGCGAACGTCGAGGTTGAAATCGGCTCCGAACAGGTCGACGGTGACCCAGCGCGGGGGGATCCGGTAGTCGTTGCGCTCGCCGAAGGCGATCAGCCCCGAGCGGTAGCCCGAGGTCAGCAGCCAGCGCACGGCCCGGCGGCGCAGCAGCCAGCCGAGCGGGCCGGCGAAGACGACGTCGCTGGCGAGCGTGCGCAGGCCCCGCAGGCGAGCGCGCTCCTCGGCGTAGTCCGCCGGGGAGGCGTGGGGTCTGGTGGACCGGGCGGAGCCGCCGCCAAGGGGCGGCGAACGTTCGCCGGAAGGGAGGGGGACCTCGGTCAAGGACTGTGTGAGGCAGACATTCCCGGATGAGGGCCCATCAGGCTAGCCGTCGTTATGGCGGGTACCGGATGGCCGAGTCGATTGCACGCAGGATGCGCGGAGCAAGTTGCGAGTGCGGCGCGCACGCGGGGACGCGGGCCGCTGCTCAGCGCAGCTCCGGGCGCCAGAGCGTGGCCCTCCCGCCCAGCAGCGCCTTTGCCCATCGCGGCCAGCGTTCGGGGTGCCTGGCCGCGAAGAGCAGGAAGACCAGACCACCACGCGCGGCCCGGGCGATTGCCAGCGGAGAACGTCTAGCCATCCTGTCGTCGATGAGGCACTCGACGTCATCTACCGCGCGCTGGAGGCGCAAGCTCCGCGAGGCCACTCGTCTCTCGAGCGGGTTCAACCGGCCGCGCTGGAGCGCCAGCCGGTAGACCTCTTGAGACGTCCGGCTCATGCCCACCAGACTCGAGGACATGCTGCTCGCGCCGACTCGGTAGACAGCCACCGGTCGTGGGTTGTAGACGATCCGATATCCGCGCTCCATGATCTTTATCCAGAGGTTGTGGTCCTCGGCGCCGAACGTCGCCAGCGGATCGAATCCGCCGACTTTCTCGACGACCGCACGAGGAGACCGTCGAAGGTCTCCGTCTGTGACCCGAGGTAGTCAGGCAGCCACAGATCATCGGCGTCGAGGAAGGCGAGCAGCTCTCCCCGGGCCTGCGAAATGGCGAGATTGCGCGCGCGGGCGGGACCACCGCTTCGTCCCGCGGGCAACACGCGGACCCGCGGATCGACCGCTCCGGCGAGCTCTGCAGTCCCGTCGCGGGAGCCGTCATCGGTCAGGACCACCTCCCAGTCGTCGAACGTCTGGGCGACGACCGACTGGAGGGTCTCCTCGACTGTGGCCGCGGCGTCGAAGGCCGGCACGATGACACTTACCCGCGGCACGTTACGAGCGTAGCCTTCAAAAGGAAGTCGGGGATCCGAAATCGCCGTATAGCATCGGTCCGCGATGGCGACCTTTCGCGAGCGGTTCCCCCGCAATCGCCGCGATGTCGTGCTGGCGATCGACGCCCAGTTCAGGCGACTGCGAAAGGCCATCTATCGCGGACCCGTGCGCGAAGCCGGGCACAGGTTGTTCTTCACCGAACTCGTCGAGGCCACCGACAACTTTGGCCAAATCACCTGGCTCGGAAGGCCGATTTGGCAGAACGTGTTGGACCTTTGGACGATTCAGGAAACGCTCTATGAGCTACGTCCTGCGTTGCTGATTGAGACCGGTACCAACCGCGGGGGCTCGTCGTTTTTCTTCGCCCAGCTCTTTGATCTCATGGATCATGGCCGGGTGATCACCAGCGATGTTGAGCGCTTGCATGACCTGCACCACCCGCGAGTGGAGTACTTGATCGGAAGCTCGACTTCGCCGGAGGTCATCGGCCACGTTCGGTCGGCGGTTGCCCAGGCCGACGGCCCGGTATTGGTGATCCTCGACTCGGATCACAACGCAAGGCATGTGACCAATGAACTCGAGCTTTACGCGCCGTTGGTGACGCCGGGCAGCTACATCATCGTCCAGGATGGATCGATCGACACGCTGCGGCTGTTCCGGGTTGGCCGGCCCGGGCCGTTGCCGGCGATCCGCGATTTCCTTGCCCGGCACCCCGAGTTCGACTCAGACCGAACTAAGGAGAAGCGGTTTGTGATTTCGCACTCGCCTGAAGGCTGGCTCCGTAGGCGTCCGGACACGTCAACGGACAAAGGCGTGTCCGGGTCACTTGACTCGGTGAGGGATTCGACGGCTCGGTGAGCGGCTGTCAAGCCGCCGGGATCTCCTGCCGGATGGCCTCGATGATCCGCGCGACGCTGTGTCCGTCTCGCTGACCCAAGTAGCGCTCGCACCAGGCGGTGATCTCTTTCGTCTCGGGCGTTAGCTCCCCGTGCGCCACCCGGTCGATCAGCGCGGCGAGCTGCCGGGGTGAAGCCGCGGTACGCGGCTGAATAACCGAGTCGTCGGTGAAGGGAGGATGCAGGTGCTGCTCGTTGACCCGGTAGTAGATCACCGGGAGCCCGAATGCCACGGCCTCGAGCAGCGAGGTGCTGGCGCCTGTCACATACAGGTCGGCAGAGGCGAAAGCCTCTACTACGTCGCCCTCTAATTTGAGTTCGACGGAAAGCTTCGGGTGCGCGGCGAGGACAGCCGCGTAATGGAGGCGATGATCCGCCGGATGAAGCTTGACGACGATCTGGGCGGTAGCTGAGGTACTGCATTCGATTCCCGTGAGGACGCCGTCGAGGAACCACTCGGGGTCTGAGCGCCGGCAGTTCAGATCCACACACGAGAAGGCGAAGCCGCCCACCAGGATCCGTTTGATAGCTCCGCGCCGTCGCCACGCGAGCGGGTACTGGTCGTCCGCTTTTGGATTCCCGGTGACTGTGGTGCGCCCGTGAGCACGGCGGGCTAGGTAATGCTCGGCCAGCGCCGACGACCAGGCCAGAGCGTGATCAGCAGTCATGCACTCCGCCTCGAAGTCGTCCGCTTTGAAGCCGTCGTTGAGCACGAACGTTGGGATGTCCATCTGCTGGGCAACCCGGATCAAGAGTCGGGTTTCCGGCGGGGTGTCATACGGGACGATCACCGCAGCCGGATTCAGCCGTTCAAGCTGCGCCCGGCACGCGGGCTCGGCGTGGGAGATGAAGGCGCTGTAGCGCTCGATCACTCGCGCCAAATGCGGCGCGAGGACCGGCCAGAGGTCCACTCCCGCGAGCGTGAACCGTGTGGACATGAGCTCGTTCCGCGAGGCTGCGAATCGCCAGAGCCGCTCGACAGCCCCTGGGTCGCTCAGGGTGGCCGGACGGGGGACTGGCATCACCGCGAGATCGCCTCGGCGCACGATGGCGCGGAGGTCGCGCGGTAGCGGTCCCGACCGCGCCAGGCGATACTCGCCGCCCGACTGGGCCGCGTATTGCCGTGCGAAGGCTCGCGTGGGGTTGTACTCATCCACGACAAGCACGGGGCGTCCGCTCCGCTCGCGCAGGGCGGCAGCGGCGTTGACCGCCCGAAACAGCCCATTGGCAATCACGCGCCGCCACCGCGGGCGGGGGTGGAGGAAGTCCGGATCGCGGGTGACGGCGTACTTGCCGAACAGCCGCTGGTTGCGGCGGTCGCGGGCGAGGGCCCGGTCGCACCTGACTTCCCGCTGGACCCGCGTGCGTACCGTTGCCGCCGCAGCGTCCGCCTGCACCGTCTCAACGCGATCGTAGTGTCCGGGCCCGCCGTCAGCGACGATCGTGGTGAACATCCTCGGCTCGACCTCTTCAACGAGCGCGCTGGATTCCAATACCCCGCGAGCCGCCGGCAGCAATACGGTGATGGCTGTTTCGGCTCCGCCTAGGTCGCCGGCGGAAATGCCCTTGACCAACGTGGGGTCCTCGTCACCATCGCGGAACCATTGGAATGCCAGTCGCCAGGCGGCGAGGTTATGAGCCTCGCCGGCGGTCGGGGCGAAGTGGGAATCCGCCATGAACGTCTGGATGCCGGCCGGCGCCGAATGAGCCACCGCAACCTCGTCGGTCACCAGCACATCCCGGGGGATGATGTCGCCGAGGTAGCAGTTCGCGTAGGTGACCCGCACCGCTGCCCCCTGCCTAAGGTGATTGTCGGATCCGTGCGCGTTGCGGCCGTCGCTCCAGGCCTCGTGGCGGACGGTGGGCGCCGACGCTCGCTGCTATGGGGATCACGCTTGACGCTCCTTCCACTGGTGAGCTCCACGACTCCACGTCGATCGTGCCGCGAGTGTGTGCATCATCCACTGATCCGACCGTCGCGCCTGGCTGCCTTGGCCGCCGCAAGGATGCCGGCGATCGCCTGCTCGGGCCCGAAGCGAGCGGTCAACTCGTGGTGGGGGGCTGGCGGCGCGGCCAGCACGTGGGAGATCGCCCCGGGCAGGTCGCCGGCGTCGCGGTAGGAGCGGACGGGGAGGCCGGTGTAATCCGGCGACCACACGGGCTGGCGCACGACCACGGGCAGGCCGTGGGCCAGGGCCTCGAGGATCACGCCGGGCTGCCCCTCGCCCCCGATCGAGGGCACCAGGACCGCGTCGACCTCGCCAAAGAAGTCCGACAGGCGGGTGATCTCCCCGACCAGCTCCACGCGGTCGGCCAGCCCGAGCTCCTCGACGCGCTGGCGCACGCTGGTCTCATAGGAGGGATCTTGCGCCGGCGCGGCGATCTGAACCGTGCTCCAGTGCGCCGGGCCGGCGAACAGCTCACCGATGAGCTCGAGGATCCCCTTCTCGGGGATCATGCGTGCCACCACGCCAAGCCGCGGCGGTCCGGGGGCTGGCCGACGCACGACGTCGGAGAGCTCGTCTGGGCCGATCACGTTGTTGATCTGGGAGATCGGCACGGCGCCGACGGCCTCCCGGTAGGCGTGCGCCACGTTGGATCCGATCGCCACCACGGCGCCCACCCGGCGAAACATCAGGCGCGCCGTCGGCCGCGCCGCGGTCTCCTGCTCGTGGACCAGCTGGACGATCGCCGGACGGCGGCGCAGGGCCAGCACGGCAACCGAGACGTACGCCTGCGCCCGGGACGTGTTGGCCACCACCGCGGCGGCGCCGGCCCGTCGCAGCAGCGCGCGCGTGGCGAGCACGGCCCGGACGACGGCGGGTCCCGCCCGGGGGCTGAGATCGGGAAACCGGTGGGCGGTGACCGGGAATCCCAGCGCCCGGGCGGCGTCGGCCAGAGGGCTTTGCTCCGGGCAGACCAAGCGCACCTGGGGCGCGCCGCTCGCCGTGGCGGCGTGGCGCGCCAGCCGCAGGGCAAAGCGCTCGGCGCCCCCCAGGATCGGGGCGTGGTCAAGGAGCCAGATCTCCGGCTCAGCCATAGAGCGCGAGCAGTCCGGCGGCCATGCGCTCGGGGGTGAAGAAGCGGCTCCAGCGCTCGCGCCCGGCGGCGCCCATGCGCGCCAGCGGCTCACGGTCCTCGGCGGACTCGTCGAGTAGGGCGGCGAGCTGGTCGGCGGCGCCCGGGGAGAAGATCCGACCGGTGCGTCCGTCCTCGACGGCCTCGGGGAGCCCCGACAGGCGGGCGGCGAACACCGCCGTTCCGCTGGCCATCGCCTCGAGGATCACCAGCGGCATGCATTCCTCGGCGGTCGAGGGCACCGCCAAAGCGTCACACGCCCCGAAGAACGACCCCACCCGCGGCTGGCGGCCCTCGAGCGCCAGCCGGTCTCCGAGCTCGCGCCGGGCGATGCGGTCCTCCAGCCCGAGGGGGACCGGCCCGACGATCGCTCCCCGCACCGCACCGCGAACCAGGCCCAGCGCATCGACGAAGACGTCATAGCCCTTGCTCGCCACCGGGCGGGCGGAGACCAGGCCCACCAGGAGCTCGCCGTTGGGCGCCAGGCGACCCCGGATCTCGGCCACCGCCGTCGGGTCCTGAGGGGGCTCGGGGACCCCGTAGTGCAGGTGGCGGACCAGGCTCCGCGGCATGCCGCGCGCCCTGATCAGCCCCCGGGCTACCGAGTCAGAAGGACACAGCACGGCCTCGACGTTGGCCCACACGATTCGGTCGGCCAGCGACTGGAGCGCCGGGGTCGAGAGCCGTTCGCGCTCCCAAGGGTTGGAGTGCACGGTCATCAGCCGGCGCGGCACCCTGGCCAAACGGCCGGCGAACGGCGCGAGCCGGCACAGGTCCGAACCCGGGAAGCCGCCGTTGTTGACGTGCAGCAGGTCGGGGGAGATCGAGGCCAGCCATCGGACCAGCGCGCCAAAGGCGAGGGAGAGCCGCGCCGCACGGCCCGGCGCGTCGCGGGCGTCGAAGTAGTCGTCATCGGCCACCGTCTCGACGCGAGCTCCGGGCGCCTGCTCGCGCAGCCACGCGACCAGCTGGGCCTGGGGGGCGCCGAGCAGCACCTCGTGACCGGCCGCCGTCGCCGCCTGGGCCATGTCGATCAGGTTGCGTTCCGCGCCCCCGATCTCGCGGGTGTCGGTGAAGTAGACGATCCGCATGCGGGCGCCCGGCCACGGGTGGCGCGGACGATAGCGGCGTTCCCAGCTGCGCTCGTTGGGCTCAAACCGTCGTGGTGCTCGGCCCGGATTACGCTCCCTGCGCCGTGCGCGTAGGACTCAACCTCCTGTTCCTGGTCCCGGGCGAGACCGGCGGGACCGAGGTCGTCGCCCGTGAGCTGATCCCGCGGCTGGTGGCGGCCGCCCCCGACCTGAGCTTCACCGCGTTCGTCAACCGGGAGACCGCGCGCGCCGGCGAGGGCCCGTGGGGCGACGTCATCCCCGCCGTAACCGTTCCCGTCCGCTCCTCCGACCGCCTCCAGTGGATCTTCGGCGAGCAGCTGCTGCTGCCGCGCCTGGCCGAGCGCCACGGGATGGCGCTCGTTCACTCGCTCGCCAACACCGCCCCCGCGCGGGGCCGCTTTCGCCGGGTGGTGACCGTGCACGACCTGATCCACCGGGTGCGTCCGGAGGCCCACTTCGGCGCACGGGCCCTGGGCATGCGCGGGTTGGTGTCGCTGGCCGTGCGCCGGTCGGACCGGGTTATCGCCGTATCGGAGAGCACCCGCGCCGACCTGGTGCGTTATCTGCGCCTGGCGCCCGAGCGCATCGACGTCGTCGCCGAGGGCCCGGGAGCGGCGCCGGCGGCCGGGCCGGTCGGAGAAGGCGACCTGCGGAGCACGCTGGCCCTGCGCGACCGACGCGTGCTGCTGTCGGTCTCGGCCAAGCGCCCGCACAAGAACCTCGGCCGGCTGTTGCGGGCGCTCGCCGCGCTGCCTTCGGCCGAAAGGCCGGTCCTCGTCCTTCCCGGCTACCCCACAGAGCATCAGGCCGAGCTAGAGGACCTCGCGCGCGGGCTGGGGATCGACGGCGACGTGCGCTTCTTGGGCTGGGTCTCGCCGGAGACGCTGGAAGGGCTTTACGCGCTCGCCGCCGCCTTCGTGTATCCGTCGCTGTATGAGGGATTCGGCTTGCCCGTCCTGGAGGCGATGGCTCGCGGGGTCCCCATCGCCTGCTCGAGCACGGGGGCGGTAGCCGAGGTCGCTGGCGACGCGGCGCTGCGCTTCGATCCGCAAAGCGAGCGCGAGATCGCCGCGGCGGTGAGCAGGATCTTGTCCGACGCGAGGCTCGCCGAGGACCTGATCGGGCGCGGGCGGGCGCGCGCCTCGCAGTACACGTGGGAGCGCACCGCCCAGGGGACGGTGGCCAGCTACCGGCGAGCGCTGAGCGGGCGGCCGTCCCCCCCGGCGTAGGCCTCCACTACCGCTTCCAGCGAATGGGCCAGCGAAAGTCGCCGGGCGTGGTCGGCGAACCAGGCGGCGGTCGAGGCGCGCAGCGCGTCTCCCGCGGCGTGGACCTGCACTATCGCCTCGGCTAGCGCTTCGGGGTCGGCGGAGTCGACGACCAGTCCGTTGACGCCGTGTTCCACGAGTTCGGTCGCCGCGTTATCGGGCCCGGCGACCACCAGGCTGGGGGTCCCCACCGCGCTCGCCTCCAGGACCACCAGGCCATAGCCCTCGCGCCGGGAGGGAAGCGCCAGGCACAGCGCCCGCGCCAACGTCCGCTCCACCTCCGGGGCCGCGACGAATCCCGGCAGCCCGATCGCGTGTTCCAGGCCGTGCTCGGCGACCAGGCGCTGGACACGGGGGCGGTCGGGCCCGTCGCCCAGGATCTCGGCCCGCAGGTCGGGTATGCGGTCTTGCGCGGCTGCGATCGCCGGGATCAGGACCGGCACGCGCTTCTCAGGGATGTGGCGTCCGGCGAACACCACGAGCGGCTCGGCCGGTTGCGGCTCGCGCGGCGTCAGGTCGCCGTCGTATTGGCCCTCGAGCACGCGCAGCGGTCCGCGCAGGCCCCACCGGCGCAGCCGCTCCGCGTACAGGCGGGAAAAGCAGAACGCGCGCTGACCGACCCGCACGCACAGGCCCTGCACGGCCCAGCCGATGCGGCCCCGCAAGCGGCCCAGGTACTCGACCCAGTACTCGCGCGTCCACGCCTCGTGCCAGTCGACCACGAGGTCAAAGCGCCCGACGCGCCTCACGCCGGCCGCCGCCAACAGCGAGAAGTAGGGGAACGACGCCGTGTGCACGACGTCGATGCGACGACCGCGGCGAAGCAGGTGCCACCCCACCCCGAGGCCAAAGACCACGGGCGGAAGGATCCGCCGCCGGCCCCCGGCATACAGGGCCATGCGCGGGCCGACGGCTCTGACCTTCACCCCGTCAAAGCCGGCGTCCTGCCCGCGCTCCCACTGGCGCAGCGTGAGGTAGGTGACGTCGTGTCCCGCCGCGGCCAGCCGGCGCGCGAGTTGGCGGTACCAGCGCTCAGCCCCTCCCACCGTGTGGGGGTACAGACAGTCGTAGACGATGGCGATGCGCATGGTCGACGGAGTCCGCCGGAACCGATGCTGCCACGGCAGGTCCAGGCCCTACGCTACATACGACATGAGCACGGCTCGAGACAGCACCTCGGGTGTGGTTGCTCCCGGCGCGGAGGTGGGTACTCCCACCGGCGCTCCTGTGGTCTCGGTGGTCATACCGTGTCTGAACGAGGCCCAAGCGATCCGGCGCTGCGTGGGCGCCGCGTCCGCGGCGCTGGCGGAAACCGGGATCTCGGGCGAGATCGTGGTGGTGGACAACGGCTCCACCGACGGCAGTCCTGCGCTCGCCGAGGCGGCCGGGGCGCGCGTGGTGCACGAGCGCCGGCAGGGCTACGGCAGCGCCTACCTGGCGGGGTTCGCCGCGGCCCGCGGCGACTACATCGTCATGGCCGACGCCGACCTCACCTACGACTTCGCCGAGATCCCGCGCTTCGTGCGCGAGCTCCAGTCCGGGGCCGAGCTGGTGATCGGGGACCGCATGGAGAACATCAGGCCCGGGGCGATGTCCTGGCTTCATCGCTACGTCGGCAACCCGGTCCTGACCGGCATGCTCAACCTGTTCTTCCGCACCGGGGTCAAGGACGCCCACTGCGGGATGCGGGCTGTGCGTCGGGATGTGCTCCCGCGCCTGGACCTGCGCACGGGGGGGATGGAGTTCGCTTCGGAGATGGTGATCCGGGCCTCGAAGGAGAACCTGGCCATCCGCCAGCTGCCGATCGAGTACCACCCCCGCAGCGGCTACTCCAAGCTTCAAAGCTTCCGCGACGGATGGCGCCATCTGCGCTATCTGCTCATCCACAGCCCCACCCACTTGTTCATCCTGCCCGGGGCCGTCATGTCTGGTCTGGGGACGGTGATCGCGGTGGGGGTGCTGGCCCACGTCGACGTGCTCGGCCGGCGCTGGGATCTCCACACCGAGATCGCGGGAGCGCTGCTGATGATCGTTGGGGTGCAGGTACTGGCGCTCGGGCTGTGCGCCCGCGCGTACGGCAGCTACTTCATGGGCGAGACCGACCCCTGGTTTGAGCGCATGCGCGCGCGCTTTCGGCTCGAGCACGGTCTCCTGCTCGGGGGTGGCATCGGGCTTCTGGGCCTCGCCGCCGCGGTGGTGATCCTGGTCGACTGGATCCGACGGGGCTTGGGGTCCCTGGCCGAAGAGCGCCTGGCGGTGCTCGCCGCCGCGCTGATCATCGTCGGCATCCAGGTCTTCTTCTCGTCGTTCTTGCTCAGCATCCTCGGGCTGCGTCGACGCCAATAGGGTTCCGCGATGGACTTCGTGGCGGCGGTGCTGGGGGTGCCGCTGGCCTTCTTCGCAACCTGCCTGGGGGTCGGTCTGCTGATCGACCGTGTCAGCGGCAGCCGTCTGCCGGGGGAGCTGTTGGCGCCCGTCGGCTTCTGCGGCTCCACGGTGATCACGCTCGCGGTCTTCACCGTGCACCTCCACGGCGGCCCGGCCCTGGCGGCGCTTTTGATCGCCACCGGCGCCGGCCTGCTGCTCGGCCGCGGGCGGATCGGGCCTGGGCGCGACGCCCGCAGCCGGCGGGGCATGACCGCCGCGGCGGCGGCGACCGTCGCCACCTACCTGCTCTTTATCGCGCCCGAGCTGGCGTCGGGGGGCTGGACGTGGGCGGGCTACAACTTCGTCAACGACACGTCGATTCACTTCCTGCTCGTCGATCACCTCCAGCACTTCGGGACGGCGCTCGGGCCGTTGCCTCGCTCCGGGGCCCGGGAAGCGCTGGGTGTCTTGGCCAGCGGCTACCCACTCGGCACGCACGCCCAGCTCGCCGCCCTGAGCGAGCTCCTCGGCGCCCATCCGGAGGTCCTCTATCAGGGCTACATCGCATCGTTGGCCGCGGTGACTGCGCTCACGCTGACCTGGCTGGCCCGGCGGGTGGGGATCGGGCCCTGGGCCGCCGCGGCGATCGGGTTCGTCGCCGCCTCGGCGAACCTCACCTACCAGTACGCGCTCCAGGGCAGCATCAAGGAGATGGGGGCGCTGGCGGCGGTGGCCGCGAGCGCCGCCGTGGCCTGCGAGATCATCAGCAGCGATCGCCCCGTCCGGCTCGCGCCGGCCTTGGCGGTGGGGCTGGCCGGGATCCTGGCGGTCTATAGCGCCGCGGGCGCTCCCTACGCGCTGCTCATGCTGGTGATGCTCGCCGCGGCGAGCATCGGTCGCCGCCCGCTGCGGGCGACCCGTCCGCGGCGGGGGTGGAGACAGCTGCAGGTCCCGCTGATCGCCGGCGCCGGCGCTCTGCTCCTCGCCATCCCCGCGCTCAGCACCATCTCCACCCTGTACCGAACCGCCGAGCGGACATTCAGCGGCCCCAATGGCTCGGCAGCTGCGCTCGGACAGCTCGCCCGCCCGCTCCAGGTGAGCCAGGGCGCGGGGGTGTGGCTGAGCGGCGACTACCGGCTGCCCATCCCCCACCAGCCGGCCGCCACGCTCACGGCGATCGCCATCGCGGTCGTGCTGGCCGGGCTGGGGCTCACGCTGCTTCGCGCCCTCGTCACCCGCGAGCGCTGGACCGATCTACTCGTGGTCGCTCCGCCGCTGCTCGTGCTGGCGATCCTCGGCTCTCGGCTGACCCCCTATGGCGTGGCCAAGCTCCTGGCCATCGCCGGCCCGTTCGTGGTGTGGGGCGGCGCACGGGGCCTCATCTGGCTGGGCCGGGCCCGGCCGAGGAGGGCTGTGGGCGTCCACTGGCCCGCGGCCTTGCGTTGGCGCAGCGGCCTTGGGCTGGCGCGCCTGCCGGTGACTCTGGCTGTCGCAGTCGGCCTGGCGGTGCTGGTCTCCGACGCGCTGGCCTACCACCACGACAAGCTGGCCCCCGCCGGGCGGATGCAGGCCCTCGCGGACGTGGCTAAACACGCGCACACCCAGAGTCTGGTCCTGTTCACCGAGTATGAGGAGTTCGCCCGCTACTTCGCCCGCAGCGTGCCCGTCAACACCCAGTCCGACACGCTGGCGCCCTATCCGGTTCAGTTGCGCAAACCCCAGCGCACCTTCGGGTTCTCGTTTGACCTGGATCTCGATCGACTGGACTACGTGGAGAGCTTTCCCTACCTCGTGCTGCGTCGCAGCCCGGCCGCCAGCCGACCTCCGGCCAACTTCTCCCTCGTCTACCGCAACCGCTACTACGAGATCTGGCGCCGGGATGCGCAGCCCTCGATCCTGGCCCATCTGCCCCTCCAGGGCCTCGACACGGCGGTGGCGTCCGCCCCGTGCGCGCAGGTGCGCCGTCTCGCGGCTGCAGCTCGGCCGGGTGATCGCCTGGTGGCTGCCGTGCCCGCGCCGGTGGTGCAGTTTCACCCCGAGCAGGCCAGGGATCGATCGTACGGGTGGCAGCCGAACCCCGCGGTGCCGGGTACCGTGCTGACCATAGATCCCGGTCAGGCCCGAGGAACGGTGGACGTCGCGCGATCTGGCACGTACGCGGCGTGGGTGCGGGGCGACTTCCCACGGCGCGTGCTCGCATCGATCGACGGCCGCACGGTGGGCCAGGTGTACGGCGTCAACACCCCGGGGCAATGGCTGCAAGCCGGATCGGTGGCGCTCTCATCGGGGTCCCATCCGGTGGAGCTACGCCGGCCGGGAGGGGGACTGCGGCCCGGAGACGGAGCCGATGAGACGATCGGCCCGCTGGCCCTCCAGCTGCAGACACCGGCCACCCTGCAGTGGCTGGCGGTGGACCGATGGCGCTCCTTGTGCGGACGGGCGTTGGACTGGATCGAGACGGTGCACCGGTGAGCTGGCGCGTGCAGCCCGCCACGTCCGGCCGGCTGGCCTCGCTAGTTGCGGGGCGCCCGCTGGCCTGCATTTGGGTGCCGCGCGAAAGCGAGCCCTGGCCAGCCGCGCTGGGACGAGTCGTCGAACACACTCCCGAGGATGCTCCCCTCGTAGTGGCGGTTGGGTCGGGGGTCGACCTTGACCGGCTCCGTTCGGCCGGTGAGGGCCGCGCGGATCGCACCCTGCTCGTGCTCGAAGCCGACGACGGCGGCGCGCTGGCCCGCTGGGAGGGGGCCGGTGGGTCCGAAGCGCCCGAGGCCGGCGACGCCGTCGCCGAGCAAAGCCTGCGGCTGCGTCCTCCCATCGTCGAGCTTCGTCCCCACTGCTTCGTGCTGCGTCGGCCGGCGCTCCAGCTCGCGGGCGGCTTCGACGCCGGGCTCCCGGACGCCGAGGCCGTGGCGGACTGGTCGCGGCGGATCTCCGGGCGAGGGCTGCTCCACGTCCTCGCCGACGACGTCTTCGTCGAGCGGATCGCCGACCGCGAGGAGCCGGCCACCCAGACCAGCCATGGGCCCGGTCCCGACCTAGGATCCAAGCTCGAAGAGCTTCAGCACAGCGACGAGCGGGCGGTGCTGCGCCGGGCCGTTCACGCCGTCCAGCTCGCCATGCGCGAGCTCTCGGTGACGATCGACGGGCGCGGTCTCAACACCGCAGGTGGCGGGACCGCCACCTACGTCGTCGAGCTGGTGCTGGCCCTCGCCCGGCGCGACGGGGTGCGTCTGCGGGTCGTAATGCCGCCCGACCCCTTCCCCGACGTCCGCGACGCCTTCGGCGAGGAGCCCGCGATCGAGACCGTCGACTACGAGCAAGCGGTCGGCGGAGTGCAGCGCACGGATGTCGTGCATCGCCCGCAGCAGGTGTTTACGTCCGACGACCTCGCCCTGCTGAGGTTGCTCGGCGAACGGATCGTGGTGACCCACCAGGACCTGATCGCCTATCGGCTACCCGGCTACCACGCGACCGTGCAGGACTGGGACGCCTACCGGCGCACGACCCGTCTCGCCCTGGGGGCGGCCGACGGCGTGGTGTTCTTCTCCGAGCACGCGCGCGACGATGCCCTGCGCGAGGACCTGATCGACCCGGCCCGCAGCAATGTGGTGGGGATCGGGGGCGACCAGATCTGGAGGCGCGAGCCACCCGAGCCGCGTCCACCCGCCGGCCTCGATCCCGACGAGCGGGGCTTCTTGCTCTGTCTCGGCTCGAACTACGCCCACAAGAACCGGCCTTTTGCCATCGAGCTGGCGGCGGCGCTCGCTCACCGACACGGCTGGGACGGAAGGCTGGTCCTTGCCGGCGCTCATGTGGCGTATGGCTCCTCGCGGCGGGCCGAAGCCGAGGCGCTCGCCCGCAGCGGCGACCCCGACAAGCTGGCGATCGACCTCGGGCCGGTGGACGAGTCCGGGCGCGCGTGGCTTTATGAGCGTGCCGCGGCGGTCGCTTACCCGAGCGTCTATGAGGGCTTTGGCATTCCTCCGTTCGAAGCGGCCCGAGCGGGCATCCCATGCCTGTATGCACCCCAAGCTTCGCTGGTGGAGCTGGCTGGACCCGAGGGGGCGACGCTGGTGCCGTGGGACGCCGAGCAGAGCGCCGACGCCGTCCTTCCGCTGCTTAGCGACGGACCCGCTCGGGCCGGTCAGGTCGCGGCCCTGCGGGACGCATGCGCGCGGACGCGGTGGAGTGAGGTCGCCGCGAACCTGGTCGACACCTACCGACAGGCCATTCGCAGCCCGGCCCGGATGGGCTCACCAAGCGCCTGGGATGCGCTGCGGCGAGAGCAGTTCCTCGCCGAGCTGGGAGGGCTCTACGACAAGCTGCGCGAAGGCGTCGGGGACGCCCTGCCGCTGGCCGAGCGGGACGGGCTGCTGACCCCGGCTCAGCAGCGAGGCCTTATGCGCGTTGCCGGTCGGGGCCGGGCGCTGGGCAAGGTCGCGCTGGCGCCCTTCTCGCTGGTAGGCCGTCTGGGCCGGCGGGGTTCCTAGGCGTAGTTCCAAGGAAACTCACTCGAGGAGCCCTACTAGGCGACGACCACGTCCACGCCGGCCTCCCTGGGCGCGTCCACGGGCAGCGTCCTGACCTCGCTGCGGGCGAGCGGAGGCCGATCGATCAGACGGTGGAGCGTGTGGTAAGCGACCTGGCGCCGCAGGTACGGCCGGACCCGGGCGAACGCCTCGTCGTGGCCCATCGCGCGCCTCAGCGTGCGCTGCTGCAGGCTGTCGCACTCCCGCCGGCCGACATCCTGCCTGGCCTGGGTCTTCTGCCCGCGCGGCACCAACTTATCGCCCTCACGCGGGCCCAGAGTGCGCCGACCGGGGCGGGCGCCCCGGCGCCGCGAGTTCCCGGCTAATCTCCTGTCGCCTTGGGCATCCGCGTCAACCTCGGCTCCGGGACAGTTCCGCTCGAAGGATTCGTCAACGTCGACGCGCTCGCAGACGCCCCCGGCGTCGATGTCGTGGCCGACATTTCCGGTCGGCTCCCGTTCGACGACGAGGCAGCCGACCTCGTCTACGCCAGCCATGTGCTCGAGCACTTCCCCACCGAAGAGGTTCCGGGCCTGCTGCGCGAGTGGCGCCGGATCCTGCGCCCCGGGGGACAGCTCCTGGTGGCGGTGCCCGACCTGGATGTGATCGCCGCCATGCTGGTGGAGCGCGGAGGCTGGTTCACCCCACCCCACAACCCCTGGCTGGGCGCCATCTACGGCGGCCAGAAGGACGAGTACGACTTCCACAAGACCGGCTTCAACGCTCCCTGGCTGACTGCCCTGCTTAGCGATGCAGGGTTCGGCGAGGTCCATCGCGTGGATCGCTTCCGCGAGATCAACGCGGCCGACACCTCGTGGTCACCGCTTCCCTTCGGGGTCAACGTGTCGCTGAACCTGCGTGCCGTCGCGGGCGCGGTCCAACAGCCAGCTCCGTATCACTCGCGCACCTTCCCCGAGCGGCTACTGGATGCGATCGACTTCGCGCTGATGGCCGGGATGATCGTCTCGACCCGGCTTCGCAGCCGGATCATGGCGCGGCGCCGGGCGTCGATCGAAGCCTCGCTGGACTAGTAGCCTGACAATTCGACCGCATGGATCTGACAGCCGAGCGGCCGGGGGTCGGCGGCGCCCTCAACCCATGTCGGCCCGACCTCGACCTCGATCTCGTGCTCGCCCGAGGCGGTGAGGGGGTCGATCGCGCAGTCGAGCTCAAAGGGGCCAAGCTCGGTGAGCGCTACCGCGAGGGCCGGCCGGCCGTCGACGCGGATCGTCAGCGCCAACGAACCGTCGATCCGAGTGCGATGGGTACCGTTGATGCGAATGCTTCGGGTGCCGGGCGTGACCATGACCGAAGTGCGCCAGCGTCGTGAGATCCAGTCGTCCCCCCGCGTGCTGTGAAGTCCGCCCATCCGCGAGAGTGCCAGTCCGACAGCCAGCGACGCAGATGGCGACGGTTCTCGCGGACCCCGACCGCAAACGCCAGCGTCCGCGAACGTCGGGTTTCGGGCGGCCGTTCGAGGCGGCGGTAGCCACTGATGCGCCAGCGGGCGAGCAGGTCGATCCAGCTGTATGGCACGTAGCCAAGCTGTCGCCGGAGCAGCTCGATCACTTCGCCGATCAACGCCGATCGTCGGAGTTCAGGAACGCGAAGATCTCGCCTTGGGTTTGCTCGAATCCGTGCCTTACCGCATCGGCCTGGCCGCCGTCCCGCGCGCGCACGTAGCGGAGCCTCCCCTCATAGCGCCGGAGGATCTCAAGGCTGCCGTCCGTCGAGCCTCCGTCCATCACGAGGTAATCGACATGCGGGTAGTCCTGGCCCAGGACGCTCTCGATCGCCTCGGCGAGGTAAGGGGCTTGGTTGTAGGACGGCGTGACGATCGCGACCCGGACCGGCTCCCGCGACACCCTTAGCGATGGGATGTCCACACGGCTCCCTGGACCTGCAGTCATCGGCATCGGGGGTGCTAGGGCGTCGCCGACAGGGAGCGCCCCGCCGGCTCGGCGACGCGCTCCAGGAATGCCTCGAGCATGTCGATGCGCCGCTCCCACGCGTACTCGCGGGCGGTCTGAAGTCCGGCGGAAACCAGGCGCTCGCGCAGGCCGGGCTCGTCCAGGATACGCTGCACGGCCGCCGTCACCGCCGTCGGCGAAGGCTCGGGCATCAGGCAGTTCTCGCCGTCGCGGCAGAAATCGCGGTTGCCATGGGCGTCGGTGCAGACCACGGGAGCGCCCGCCGCCATCGCTTCCAGTGCCGGCAGACAGAACCCCTCATGCACCGAGGTCTGCACGAAGACCGTCGCTTGGTTGTAGAGCTCGTTGACCCCTTCGTCAGACGGCGCCTCGACATAGCGGATGCCGGGTTCGGCGAGTTCGGGCTCGATGCCGAACAGGCACAGCTCCGGGCGCGGTGCGCGCAGGCCCCGCCAGGCAGAGATCGTGAGGGGCAGGTTCTTGAGCGGGTTGGAGCGCCCCAGGCCGACGAGCATGTCCGATCGCCGCTCGACTTGGGGCAGCCGGCGAAACAGGTCGAGGTCGATCCCCGGCGCCATCAGCTCGGCGTGCAGGCCGAGCTCTCGCAGGCGATCCTGGTTCCAGCTCGAGATCGTCATGTAGGCGAACTCCTCGCGATAGGACGCCAGCACGTAGCTGCGAGCCCGCTCGGAGTCGGGGTAGTAGGAGGTCTCGATGTCCTGGACGAAGTAGACGGGTATCCCGCGCAGCACGCTGCCCCGCCAGACCGCTTCGGAGGTGTTCCACCAGGTGCCCACCTTGATTGCGTCGATCGGCGCCAGCGCCGCAGCGAGCTCGTCGTAATCCCCAAAACTGCGCACCGGCGCTCGGAGGTCGAACCAGTCGGGTTCTGAGCCCAGGGTGAACAGCTCGACCTCATGCCCGCGGGCGGCCAGCCGGGTGAGGTGCTCGAAGACGTCGCGGTGCCCGCCGCCCACGCCGGTGTCCTCGGTGACGTAGACGACGCGCAGCTTTCCGCTCGCGGTACGGACCTGGCGTTCGTCGAAGAACCCTCCCCAGCGCGACCAGAACCGCTCCTGCGACGCGCGCTCGCGCGCGCCCACCTCCGTTCCCCGGGTCACCGACTCGAGGTGCTCGAGCTCGGCCACCGGGAAGTAGAGGACGGTGAACCCGGCCTGCCAGGCTCGCAGGCACCAGTCGATGTCCTCGTAGGCCATCGGGTACTCGTCGTCGATGGGGCCGGCACGGTCGATGACCGCACGCCGGACGTACATGCACGCGCCGGTGACCGCGAGCACCGGATAGGTCACGTTGGCCGGGCCGTAGCCCGCTGGCTTGAACCGGTAGCGGTGATCGAACCACTCCGGCGCCTCGAGGTTGCGGTGGCTGCCGGCGAACTGGATGCGGTCGTCGGGGTAGAGAAGCTTCGGTCCGACGATGCCGGTGTCCTCGCCGGCATAGGCGGCGTACTGCAGGGCGCCCAGCCACCCCCGACAGGCGCGGACATCGCTGTTGAGGACCACGACGTCGCGGTCGGGCGCCGCGGCGCGCAGGCCCCGGAGCACGTTGCCGGCGAAGCCCCGGTTGGTCTCCCCGAGAATCACCTTGACGTTGGGACGCTCGAGCTGGCGCAGGCGCCGCTGGTGCTCGGGCTCGCTGGCGTCGTCGCAGACCAGGATCTCCGCCATGTCGTCGCGCACCGACTCGCGGACGCTGGCCACCGCGGCGATTGCGTGGCCGGGCGGACCGTAGGTGGCGATCACGATGCTCACCGGTCGGCCCTCACGTTGATACCAGGCCCGGGCGCGTCTCAGCTCGGCGGCGGCCTGGCTATCCAGGCGCAGTCGCCGGCGCAGCGGGGTCAAGCGCAGCGGGAAGGTGAGCGCGCGCCAGAGCAGGCTGCGCCACCCCAGGTAGCGGTAGGTCAGATAGATCCGACGACGCAGCCCGGAGAATCCGCGCAGGGCGGCGGGCTGTGTGGCAGAACCGCCCGGCGCCTCTTGGGTCGAGTGCGGGTTGCTCATTGATGGCGGAGGTGCGACGGCAACCGACCGGCGGTCGCGGGCGCCCGATCATAGGGCGTCAGTAACGCACGGTAGGACCTCTGGGCGGCCCGCTAGGCCAGATAGAGCTCTCTCCGTCCCTCTAGCGAACACCAGCGGCGCAGCCACGGAGGAAGTCGATCCGCCCGCGAGCCGGTGATCGCTCCCGCCTGGCGGAGCGTGTGGTGGACGACCGACCGGCGGGCCTGGGCGGCCAGCGCTGCGCCGTCCCACCCGGAGCGCCGGGCATAGCGCACATCGCCCGAGACCCCGCGCCGGACCTCATAGAGAAGGCGGCGCGGGTCGGCCGACTCGCGATGTCCGAAGATCTCACGCAGCGCGCGCCACTCATCAAAGCAGCGGCGGTAGTGGGCGAGCGGCGGGTAGCCGTGCGAGTGCAGAACCGCCGCCGCCGGGACGTAGACCTTTGCGAATCCGGCCCGCAGCATGTCCAGCGCGAGCGCCTGGTCCTCGGCATAGGCAATGCCCCGGAACGGGACCCGCTGCCAGGCGGCGCGATCGACCGCGCCGTTGGCGTCGGTAAAGAAGCACCGCGGTCCCAATAGTTTCGCGGCGGGCAGACCGAGCTCGTCGGGATCGAGGCGGTCGAGGCGTCCCCGGCCATCCGGCGAGAGCCCGGCAAACCACTCCACGAGCTCCCGCGCCACGCACACCGGCTCCCCCGGACGGGGGCGGTAGGGACCGTAGACGAGCGCGACCCGCTCGCCGGCCGCGAACCCGCGCACGAGCGCGGCGAGCCAGCCCCTCGAATCCGGCTGGGCATCCTGACTGAGGAATACCACCTTGTCGCCGTGCGCTTCCTGCATGAGGAGGTTGCGGGTCGGCCCGTGCGCAAAGCTCGCCGGCGGGATCGAGATCAAGCGGGCTCCGTGGCGACGGGCGACCTCGGGCGAGCCGTCGCTTGAGCCCGAATCGCACACCAGCAGCTCGGGCGGCGGGTCGAACTCCTGGGCCCGGACCGCGTGCAGGGTGGCCTCCAGTCCCGCTCCCCCGTCGCGGACGGGCAGGGCCACGGTCACCGTCGGGCGATTCACGTATCGCGACTCAGAGGTGCTCGGCGATCTCGGGCGCAGAGCGGTTGAAGACCACGAAGCCCACCACGAACAGCCCAGCGACGAGGCCCAGCGGGATCAGGGACTCGGGCCAGCCGCCGATCGCCTGAAAGGCGCTGGGCGCGCCGCTGTCGATGATCGCGTGGCGGAACTGCTCAAAGGCAAAGGCCAGCGGATTGACCATGTATAGGTGGATCCATGGGATCCCAAACGGCCCCCCGTGAAGGCCGGCCACCTTCTCGATCGGATAGATGACGGGTGAGCCGTAGAAGAGCACCTGCCCCACGACATCCCAGATCGGCTGCACGTCGCGGAACCTCACGAACAGGGCAGACAGGAGCATCGACACCCCGGTCGCGAACACGACGAGGAAGAGCAGGATGAGGGGGAGCTCAAGCCAGCTGAGGTGGGGGCTGACCCCCTGGGCGGCGACGACGAATATGCCCACCACGATCAAGTTCAGCGAGAGGTTAAACAGGGCCAACAGGACGACGGACAGCGGGATCACCATCCGGGGAAACTGAATCTTTCGGACCAAAGACTCGCGGTCTACGACGCTGCGCACCGAGCCGGCCGTGGCCTCGATGAAGAATGTGAACATCACGACGTCGGCGAGGAGGATCGCGGGGAAGTGCTTGGCGGTGCCGCCGGTCTTGACCACGCGGGTAAAGACCACATAGAGAACGCCAAACAGCAACAGGGGACGCATGAGCTGCCAGACGTAGCCGAGCGCCGAGCCGAAGAACTTGAGCTTGAACTCGTTGCGCGCGATCGTGTACGTCAGGTACCAGAAGCGACGCCAGTCGTCGGTGAGCGCCGAGGGACCCCTGATCGGCGCTCCGAGAGAGAGGTACTCCTCGGCATCTGACGCCGGCACCGAGGACGGGCCATGCTCCGACGTCGACGACCCCCCCGCACCGGCAGCCGGAGGTAGCTCGATCATCTAGCGACCGTCGAGGCGGCGGCGGGGAGGGGGTAGTAGGAGGTGCGAAAGGGAACGTCTACCAACCCGCCGGTCGCCCGCGAACCCGTGACCACAAACGAGTACTGGTGCTGGTAGCGGTCGAGCAGGTCCAGCTCGCCGCCCCGGCGGGAAACGGTGATGACCGGGTGATAGCGGCCGGGAGCGAGCACATTCTCGAACCAGAACGCGAACACGCAGTGATCGCCCGGCTCGAAGTGGCCCGTCCGCTCGTGCTCGACGAGCGTGGTGACGACCAGCATGGCGTTGTGCTCGTCGTTTTCCACCACGAGCGTGGCCGCCGGGTCGTCGACTGCACGTTCGAACCGGACCAGGGTCTTTAGGGCCAGCGGTTCACCCTGGCGAATCGCCGCGGCGGGTAGCCGAGCGCCACGATCGTCCTCCAGCCAGGCCTCCAGCACCCGGGCGCTGCCGGCCCCCGGGCGATCAGCCGCGCGCTGAGCCGCAAGCTCGGCGGCGATCGGCGTCAGGTCGGGCACCGGAACCCCTGTCTCCCGCTCGAAGTTGAGTTCCAGGTAGCGATCTGCCACGGCCTCGGGTTGGCCCAGTTCGACGATCTCGCCGTGCTCGAGCAGGAGCGCGCGGTGACAGAAGCGGTTCACCGCGCTCATGTCGTGGGTGACGAACACGATCGTGCGATGGGCGTCGCGCATGTCGTTAAAGACGTCGAAGCATTTCTGTTGAAAGGACGCGTCTCCCACCGCCAGCACCTCGTCGATCAGCAAGATGTCGGCGTCTACCTGAATCGCCACCGAGAAGGCCAGGCGGACATGCATCCCGGAGGAGTAGTTCTTCAGCTTGAGGTCCTGAAACTCTTCGAGCTCGGCGAACTCGATGATCCGCTCGTAGCGGGCGCGCGCCTCGCGGGGTGAGAGCCCGAGCATGATCCCGTTCATGATCACGTTGTCCCGCGCCGGAAGATCCGGGTTAAAGCCCACGCCCAACTCGATGAACGTGGAGAGCCGACCCCGGCGCCATATCTGCCCGTGGTCGATGGCGTAGATCCCCGCCATGCATTTCAGGAGCGTGCTCTTGCCGCTCCCGTTTCGGCCGACGATCCCAAAGAACTCGCCTTGGCGTACCTCAAAGGACACATCGCGGAGCGCGGTCAGCAGGCGGTAGCGGGCCGCACGCAAGGGGTGCAGCGCCCGCTCCTTGAGGGTGTGCGTGGCCTCCTCCGGTATCCGGAACGACTTGGTGACCGAATCCGCGCGCAGGGCGAGGGGCGCCCCGCGCAGGTCTCGCTCCTCCATGCGGCTAGAGTAGCCGCCGGCCGGCTGCCCCTGGGGCAGGCCCTCGGGGCCGCTTTTGCGGATGTTCCTGGGCTTGACGCTCGGCTCGGCGCTCCCGGGGGCCGTTGGCACGGAGGCCCGCGTGAACGTCTGCACGATCATCGCCAAGAACTACGTCGCCCAGGCGCGGATACTCGCTCGGTCCTTTGCCGAACACCACCCTCACGGGCGCTTCTGGACCCTGGTGATCGATGACTACGCGGGCTACCTCGATCCCACGCAGGAGCCGTTCGAGGTCCTGACCCCATCTGAGATCGGATGCGACGCCTTCGATGCCATGGCCGCGCGATACAGCGTGCTCGAGCTCTCCACGGCGGTCAAGCCGTGGCTTCTGCGCCATCTGCTGGACGCCACCTCGGACGCCGTCACCTATCTCGACCCCGACATTCGGATCTACTCCCCCCTCCATGCGCTCGACGAGCTCGCGCGGGCGCACCGGCTGGTGCTGATCCCGCACAACACCCATCCCATCCCGCCGGATGGAGAGCGGCCGAGTCAGATCGACATCATGATCGCCGGCGTCTACAACCTCGGTTACATCTCGTTGGCGCCCGAGCCCGAGGTCGAGCGCCTGCTCGACTGGTGGTCAGACCGTCTGCTTCGCGACTGCCGCGTCGATCCGACGTATGGCTACTTCGTCGATCAACGCTGGTTTGACCTCGCCCCGGGCTTTTTGTCCGACTACGCGATCGTGCGGGAGCCCCAGTACAACGTCGCCTACTGGAATCTGCACAGCCGCCAACTGGATCACGACGGAGAGCGCTACCTCGTCGACGGAAAGCCTTTGGCGTTCTTTCATTTCAGCGGCTTTGATCCCGATGATCGCGCAGCGCTTAGCCGCCACCAGACGCGCATCCAGCTAAGCCAACACCCGGCCGTAGAACGGATATGCGGTGAATACGCCGACGCTGCGCGGGCAGAGGGTTACCCCACCGCTCGAGATTGGCCCTATACCTACGCGGCGCTCGCGGACGGCACCCCCTACGACAAGCTCGTCCAGAGCCTGTACCTGGCCGCACAAGAACAGGGCCATCTCACCGAGTCACCTTTCACCTCCGCGGGCACCGAGGCGTTCCTGCACTGGCTGGGGGAGCAGGCGGACGGCGCGCCACCGGGGATCAACCGGCTGCTGGCGCACCTGTACGGCACGCGCCGGGATCTTCAGCGGACGTTTCCGGAGTTAGAAGGCGCCGACCGCCAGAGGCTGTTGGCCTGGGCCCGCGGAATCGGCGCCCAGGAGGTGCCCCTGCTCGCCCGGCTGGCAGAGCTCGATCCCGAGAGCGAACGCCAGGCCGCCGAGCGCGAGACCGCCCCCCCTGGCACCCAGGGCGAGGAGCCCCTGGGGGTAAACGTGGTCGGCTACTTTCGCTCGGAGCTGGGGGTCGGCGAGGCGGCCCGGCAGGTGGTAAGGGCGCTCGACGCCGTCCAGGTTCCGCTGATCCCTATCCACGGCCCGAGCGTTCCGGCCAGCCGGCAGGGGCATTCCTTCACCCATCTCTCGACGGCGGACGCCCGTTTTCCGATCAACCTCATCTGTATGAACGCCGACATGCTGCCCGAGTTCGCCGAACAGGTGGGCGAGGAGTTCTTCTTCAGGCGCCGTTCGGTCGGTCTGTGGTTCTGGGAAGTGGCGAGCTTTCGCGACGAGTGGAAGCCGGCGTTCGACGTCCTGGACCAGGTATGGGTGCCCACCGAGCACGTGGCCAAGGCGGTCTCTCCGGTATCCCCGATCCCGGTGGCCAAGGTTACGATTCCGGTCGAGGTGCCGGCGATCGTCCCGCGCACGCGCGCCGAGCTCGGTCTTCCGGAGGGTTTCGTCTTTCTGTTCTCCTTCGACTACCGCAGCGTGTTCGAGCGAAAGAACCCGCTTGGGGTGGTCGATGCGTTCAAGCGTGCGTTTGCCCCCGGCGACGGCGCCAAGCTGGTGATCAAGTGCATCAACGGCGAGGTCGATCCGGCCGCTCAGGCCCGCTTGGGGGAGGCGATCGACGGCCACCGGGACGTGCACGTCCTCGATCGCTACCTCAGCCCGGTCGAGAAGGACACCCTCACCGCGTCCTGTGACAGCTATGTGTCACTGCATCGGGCGGAGGGCTTTGGCCTACCGATGGCCGAGGCGATGCACCTGGCAAAGCCGGTGATCGCCACCGGCTACTCCGGCAACCTGGACTTCATGACCGCCGAGAACAGCTACCTGGTCGATTACCGCCTGGTGCCGGTGGGGGAGAACGCCCCGCCCTACCCGCCGGACAGCGAGTGGGCAGAGCCCAACGTCGATCACGCCGCCGAGCTCATGCGCCACGTCTTCGAGGATCGCCGCGAGGCGACCGTGCGCGGAGAGCTGGCCGCGCGCGATCTGCGCCGCACGCACTCGCCGCCGGCCGCGGGTCTGCTCATGCTGGAGCGCCTGAGGAGCCTGAGCATCGATTCCACCAACGGCGCGAGCGTCCGCGTGTCGGGTGCCCTACCCGAGCTGCTCCAGCGCGGGCCGGCGCCGGCGAGACGTTCCAAAGCGGGATTGGTCGGTCGCGCCGGTCGCCGCGGAGTCCTGCGGCTGATGCGCCCCTACACGGCCTATCAGGACTCGGTCAACGCCCAGATCCTGGGAGCGCTGCAGCTTCTGGACGGCCGCGAGCAGGCCAACACCCGCCTGCACGCCACCGTGTTGGCCAAGCTGCGCGAGGACGCCCTGAACCTGGGGCGGCTTCCGCTGGTCGTAGCCGCGCTGTCCAAGTCGGGCGATGCGGCCAAGGCCTCGCTGTTCGAGCTCGGCAGACAGCTCACCGAGATCAACCAGCAGCTCTTCGAGGTGCGTGAGCACCTGGCACGTCAGGGGTCAGACCGAGGTTTTTACCTCGCGGTCGCCGAGCTCAGGCGCCGCTACCGGGCCGGTGGCCAACCGGTCGATGGGGCGGACTCGCTGACCGCGTCCGAGCTCAAGGCATTCAGCCAGAACGGGGAGGACGGCGTGATCGCCGAGGTCCTGCGCCGGATCGGCACCGGCGAGCGCTTCTTCGTCGAGTTCGGTATCGAGGACGGGCGGGAGGGCAACGGCGTCTATCTCGCCGACGTGGAGGCGTGGCGGGGGCTGTTCATCGAGGCCGACCCCCGGTTCCACTCCCGGCTGCAGGAGAAGTACAGCGGCAACCCCCGGATCAGCACGATGGAGTCCACGGTGACCCCGGACAACGTCGAGCGCCTGTTCTGCGATGCCGGCGTGCCCTCCGAGCCCGACGTCCTGTCCATCGACGTCGATGGCAACGACTACTGGATCTGGGAAGCGATCGAGAACTACCGGGCGCGGCTGGTGGTAATCGAGTACAACAGCTCGCTGGATCCCGCTCGGCGGCTCGTCCAACCGCGCGACGACGAGGCGACCTGGGATGGCACCGAGTACCACGGGGCCTCGCTGGGGGCCTTGCGCTCGCTCGGCGAGCGCAAGGGCTACCGCCTGGTGCACACCGAGCTGGCCGGGGTCAACGCGTTCTTCGTGCGCGAGGATCTCGCCGGCGCGCGACTTCCGGACCCCGATAGCGTTCCGGCCCGAGCGCCCAACTACTTCCTCGCCGGCGGCGGACATCCGCCGGACCCCCAGCAGCGTCGCTACGTCGACCTCGACGCGGACACCCTAGTCTCTGTGAAACAGGGTTTCGAAGCGCCCACGGATGGGGGACCATCGTCTTCGGACCCGGGCACGGCGGAGTCCGACGGCGCGGAAAGGAGCTCGGGCACATGAGACAACCGAACGGCGCATTCTGGGCGGGCAAGTCGGTCGTGGTGACCGGGGGAGCCGGGTTCGTGGGCGGGGCCCTGGTCCGCGACCTAAAACAGGTCGGCGCCGAGGTGCGCGTCGTGCGCTCGGCCCAGCACGACCTCAGGGACCCGGCCGCCGCGCGGGCGGCCCTCGACGGCGCCCAGTACGTCTTTCACCTGGCGGCCAACGTAGGGGGGATCGGCTACAACCGGCGCAATCCCGCGCCGCTGGTCTACGACAACATGGTGATGGCCGCCAACGTCTTCGAGCAAGCGCGGCAGGCCGGGGTCTCCAAGCTGGTCTCAGCGTGCACGGTGTGCGCGTATCCGAAGTTCACCCCCACCCCGTTCTCCGAGGACGAGCTGTGGAACGGATACCCGGAAGAGACCAATGCGCCGTATGGCCTGGCCAAGAAGATGATGATCGTCCTCTCTGACGCCTACCGCCGCCAGTACGAGTTCGACTCGGTCGTTCCGATGGTGGTCAACCTCTACGGGCCCCGCGACCACTTCTCGCTCGAGGACTCGCACGTGATCCCGGCGATGATCCGCAAGTTCCACGAGGCGGTGGTCGACGGACTCGAGGAGGTCGTGATGTGGGGCAGCGGCAAGCCGTCGCGCGAGTTTCTCTACGTCGACGACGCGGCGCGGGCCCTGGCCCTGGCCGCCGAGCATCTGCAGACCTCAGAGCCGGTCAACGTGGGCACCGGCCTGGAGACCAGCATCGCCGAGCTGGCCCACACGATCGCGCGCCACACGGGCTTTGAGGGCCGGATCGAGTGGGATACCTCTAAGCCCGACGGCCAGCCCTCGCGCTGCCTGGACGTATCCCGTGCGCGCGAGCAGATGGGCTTCGCGGCGGAGATCGATCTCGAGGAGGGACTGCGCCGCACGGTCGAGTGGTATCGCGAGCACGTCGCCGACGAGGAACTCCAGGCCTCTCGGGCGGAAGCGACCGGGTCGCCGAGCCGCGCTTGAGCGGCGACTGAGCGGGCGGGCGCGCCCGGCACCCGATCCCGAGTTGTCCTCCCCCTCGCGGCCCACGATCAGCGTCGTCCTGACCACGTTCGAGCGGGCCGACGCCTGCGAACGCGCATTGGCGTCGGTGCTCGCCCAGAGCGAGCAGCCACTGGAGATCCTGGTCTGCGACCACGGCTCGCGCGACGACTCGCCCGAGCGCCTGCGCGCCTGGGAGGATCGAAGCGAGCTGGTGCGCTACCTGCGGCTGGAGCCCAACCGGGGGACCCCCGCCGCCCCCCGCAACCTGGGAATCGAACGAGCACGCGGGGACTGGATCGCCTTTCTCGACGACGACGACGAATGGCTGCCGGAGAAGCTCGCCCGGCAGTCGGCCGTGCTGGAGGCCGGGCTCGCCGACGTGGTGGGCACCAACGCGCTGCGAAGCTCCGGAGGGAACTACTTTCCCGATCCCGCCCCGATCTGGCGGCCGGCGCCGGGCGAGGTCCTGGCGACCAACCCGATCATCACCTCCTCGGTGATCGTGCGGCGGGCGCTGCTCGACGCCGCCAGCGGGTTTGACACCAGCGCCCGCGTGCGAAACGTCGAGGACTATGCGATGTGGCTGGATCTGGCCGAGCGCGGAGCGCGCTTCGTGGTTCTCGGAGAGCCGCTGGTGCGCTATGAGGACAGCGGAGAGCAGCGCATCAGCGCGACCCGTGTGCGCACCCAGGCGGCGGTGGCGCGCCTCGCGTGGAGGCACGCGCTGCGCTCTCGGAGGCCGACGGCGATTTGGGGTGCGGCGAGAAAGTCCGCGGGCGCGCTCCAACTGGCCGCCCGCGATCGGCTCGCGCGGCTCAACCGCCCATAGCGGGTCGGGCGCTCGCCGAGGAGGGTCCGGTCGGATCGGGGACCGGCGACCGCGAGAGCCCCAGCTCGGCGAAGATGGCCGAGAAGCGGTGGTCGTAAGTGTGCTCGGCCAGCACGCGGCGGTACCCCGCCCCGGCGACCTCGGCTCGCTCCCTCGGATGAGACATCCAGTAGCCGATTCGCTCGACCAGGTCGTCGATGCCGTCGTAGACGCCGATCTCGCGGTCCAGCTCGAAATAGCGCTCCAGGTGGGGCAAGCGCTCGGTGAGGAGAAAGCCGCCGCATCCCGGGACCTCGAAGTTGCGGCCCTTGATCTGCGAGGGCCGGGATTATCCGTTTGACCGTGCGTGGGCGTCCGCCGTGGGGCTGGCCGACGAAGGTGACGTCGTGGCGCAGCTCATCGCCGACCGGTCGATAGCCATAGCGGTTGCACGCCCACTGGGAGAGATGTACGCGCGTGTTGGGAAGCTGCGCGTACTTGGGCAGGGAGTCCTCGTCGGTGGTGACCGCCAGATCGAAAGCCGGCGCGTAGTGGCGCGAGAAACCGTCAAAGCGCCAGTGATCGTCGGTAAACCAGTTGACGGTCGGGCAGCCGCCTGCGTGGCCCACCCGCTCGATCGTGGCCGTATCGATCTGATCGGTGAACAGGCAGAAGAACGCCAGGTCCGGCCGAGCTTCCGCCGCCGTTGCGATCAGGTCGCGGCGCATTGCTGGCACCCCGTCCTGGGCGGAGCGCTGCATGAAGTCGAAGCGGACGAGATCGTGGCCCATCCCCTCTAGGGCGCTTTGAAAGTTGGTCTCCTCAAAGGAAGGACCGCGCCGGACATCGCCGTAGTCGTGCTGCATGGCGACGTAGAGGATTCGCATCTCGAGGATGGCTATTGGGGGCTCGACGTCCCGGCAAGACCCCCCGGCAGCCTCGCTCGGACCCGGTCCAGCGCGCGGTAGATCAGGGGAGGGCGCTGGCGGGCTATGGCCTCCGCCTCCTGTCGCGCCGCGAGCTCCTGGCCGTAACGGTCGACGACCGGCTTGGCCGCCCGCGGCGTGGCAATCACCTGATCGTCGAGCACGGTCACGTGACACCCCGGACGGGCGGCGCGCAGGGCGTCGAAGACTTGCACCAGCGTTGGCCACTGACGCGGGTCATAAGGGGGCGGCGGTGCCGAGCAAAACAGCCGCGCGTCATCTATGAGAACGCAGTCGTCGGGGTGCCCTGCAGCGATCAACTCCAGCTCGTCCATAACCGGACACTGCTGCTCGGCGCCCGCCGTCCCTTCTCCGCTCCAGTGACCGTCGAGGTAATAGAGGGTTGGGACCTGCGCATCTACGACTTTGGACAGGAGCTCGGTGGAGTTGCCGCAGAGCACGGCGACGCCGTCGAGATCGGCGAGCTTGGCTTTCGCGCGTTCGTGTAGCTCGGGCGATAACTCGATCGTTAGCACCGTGGGGAAGGCTGCTGCCAGCACCCTGGTGCCGTCTCCCCCAAACGTGCCCGTCTCGACGGCGCGTCGCACGTCGAGAGCAGCGCCAAGCGAGGACACGAGACTCGCTGGAACCAGGCCACCCACGCCGGCCATGCTAGTTGTCCCGTGATCGGGCTTATCCCTGAGGACCTCTATCCCCGCACAGCTCTCCCCTGTGGCCCCCCAGGCAAACCGGCGGTAGGTTTCTCACCGGCCGCCCAGAACCACCTGTCCTGAGACTCCCCGGCAGCTCCTTCAGGCCGAGGCCCGTCTCATCGTGTTCAAGGGACCTCTGTGGGCGCCGATTGAGAGTCTCCGAAGCCGCCCGCTGGGTCGCATGGCGCTGGCTACACTGCACGCTCGCTGATGGCCCCTAACGGCCCAGATACCACCGCCTCCGCGCCCGCCCTGCACGTATATCGCGCGACGAAGTGCAGGATCGGCTTCGCCGACTTCTGGACCAGTCGCGGCGTCGCGCGAATGATCGCCATCCGCGACATGAAGGCCAAATACAAGCAGGCGGCGCTGGGGCCGATCTGGCTGCTCTTGGCGCCGGCCGGCATGCTGGCGGCGGTGGTCATCGGCTACTCCAGCGTGACCAAGACCGGCACCGGCGGGGCCCCCTATGTGTGCTTCGCGCTGGTCGGTTTGACTGTATGGACCTACATCCAGCTGTCGGTCACTCTCGGCGCTCAGGCCATCCTCGGGAATTCCTCGCTCGTGCGACGCAGCCCGATCCCGCGCACGGCGCTGGTGTCCGGCTCCCTGATAGGCAATCTTCCCCCAGTGACGATCATGTTCGCGCTGACATTGGGTCTGACGGTGGCCCTCAAAGGGCTCCCGGTACAGGCTCTACTTCTTCCGATCATGGTCATCTGGCTGTTGTTCTTCACGCTCTGCGTGGCGATGCTCTTCGCCTCCCTGGCCGCGCGCTTTCGAGACGCAGTCTCGGTTCTACCGCTGGTGATCCAGGCCGGCATCTTCGTTTCGCCCGTTGGCTACTCGCTGCACGGGGCGCCCAGCACGATCTACACGCTCCTGGCGATAAATCCGGTCACCGGGCTCATCGAAGCCTGGCGCTGGGCGCTGCTGGGCATCCCCGACCCCAAGTGGACCGTGGTGGCGATCGCCGGCGCCTGGACGGTCCTGGTGGCCATCCTCGGCTGGCGCGTATTCTCGCGCCTGGAGGTGGAGTTCGCCGATGTCGTCTGACCGACCGGGCGCGAGCGCCGAGTCGGGCTTGGCCATCGAGTGCATCGGCCTCACCAAGAGCTACCGGATCGGGCAGGAGCTCTCGCTGCAGCGCTCGATGAGCCGGCTGCTGCGTCCCTGGCGCTCGCAGCCGCTCGAACGCTTCGGGGCCCTCGACGATCTGAGCTTCACCGTGCCCCGCGGGGCCTTCTTCGGGATCGTGGGGCCCAACGGCTCGGGCAAGTCGACGCTGACCCAGGTGCTCTCGGGGATCACCGTACCCTCGGGCGGCGAGGCACGGGTGTGGGGCCAGATTCTTCCGCTGCTGGAGGTCGGGGCCGGCTTTCACGACGAGCTCACCGGCCGCGAGAACATCTATCTGCTGGGCGCGATCCTGGGCCTCCCGATTGGCATGATCAATGCCTCGGTCGCCCGCATCGTTGAGTTCGCCGGTGTGCACCGCCACCTAGACACCGCGATGAAGCGGTACTCGAGCGGGATGAAGGCGCGCCTGTCATTCTCGACGGCGATCTGCTTTCCCGCAGACATCTATGTCTTCGACGAGGTCCTGGCCGTGGTCGACGACGACTTTCGGGGGCAGTGTCACCAGGCCCTCGACGAGCTCAACGCCCAGGGTCGCACGATCCTGTTCATGAGCCACGATCTCGATCTCGTCGTCGAGATGTGCAGCACCGGCATGTGGATCGAACACGGCCATCAGCGCCACGTCGGTCCGATCCAGGAGGTCGCGGCGGCCTATCGCGGGAACTCCGATCACGTCCTGGAAGGCGTCGCGTCCTGAAGCGCGGCGCTCATGAGCGCCGCGTAGTGGGAGAGTAGTAGAGGTTCGCGCACGGCTGGCTGGGCGGTTAGCGCCGGCTCGGCGGCGTCGAGGAGGGCGGGAGTCAGTTCCTCCCAGCGGTCGACGACCAAGAGAGGAAGACCGCGACTACGCCACCCTTCGGCATGTTCGGAGCGCTCGACGATCGGGATTACCTCGAGATACAGGCACTCCCAGACGCGATGGGTGTCGATGCCGTTGCCTCGAGGGCATACGCAGAAGCGATGGCGGGAGAGCTCATCGAGGTAGGCGGCGAATCCCTGGGGGCCAGGCGAGCTCTGGGCGAGGTCGGGCAGCGCGCCAGTCAGGACCCGGCGCACCTCTTCACGCTCGGGGTGGGTCTTGGTGTTGAAGTGCATGTACAGGTTCTTGGTCTTGGGTCGCGCGCGCTGGCGGGCGATTGCCCGCTCGAGCACGCGCAGGTCGCCGTGCTCCCACATGCGGTTTGCCACGCCAATCGGCAGCGGGACCAGCTTCGGGTGGGCGACTGTGGCGTTTTGGGCGAACCACCGCGTGAGCTTGGCGCCCGCCGCCTCGATCCAAGGTAGGTACTCGCCCCCCACTTCGTAGTCGCTGTTGTGCGTGATCAGGACATATCGGTTTGCCTCCAGCCGCGGCCAGATGTGCTCGATGAAGCCCTCGAGCTCGTGCGTGTAGACGAACAGGGACCGCTTGGACGAAAGGCGCTGGAAATCGCTCGGGCCTAACTCGTCATAGCTCTCGAACGTGACGATGTCGCGTGCGTAGCGCTGCACGTGGCGGTGAAATCTGCGCACGTGCCCGGGCACGATCGAGATCTCAGCGAGGCCCTGGAGGCGCTCACCGGTCACGATCTCGGCCCGCGATATCCCGCCGGTCCGAGAGCGCCTTCGCATCAGCCGCAGCACGATGGCCAAGGGTAATCCGGTTGTTCGCCGATATCTGCTCGGCGCCGATCGGACGGCCGACACGCTTACCCGCTTAGTTACAGTGCCCGTTCCCTTGGAGATCCCTCCGCTGCCGTTTCCTCTCCGGAGCGCACACCTGCTCCCCAAGCCGGCGAGGCCGTTCTGGCTCGTGGGAAGGTGGCTGATACCGCGCCCCTATCGGCTTCTCTACGAGGGTCACCGAAAGCTTCCCGCGCTGTTCTGGTTCGAAGACGCGCGGGTGCTGCATAACACGATCCGCAGACTCAAGCCGCGCCGCTGCTTTGAGATCGGCACCTGGCTGGGGGGTGGCAGCACGCTCGTCATCGCCCGCGCCCTCAGGCAAAACGGCTTCGGCAAGATCCACACGATCGAGGTCGAGCGCCCGACCTACGAGCACGCGGTGCACTCCTACCAGCAGCTCCTTCCGGCTGCTGCCGCACGTCGAGTTTCACTTCGGAGACTACCGCGACGTGTTCCCCGGCTTGATCGATCGCGAGGAAGGCGTCGATTTCTTCGTCCTTGACGGGGCCGAGGACGCCGAGCAGACGATCGAGCAGTTTCGGTTCTTCGACGACCGCTCGCACCCCGGGACGGCACTGTTCGCGCACGACTGGGAGACCGAGAAGACAAGACGGCTGCGACCCGAGCTGGAGCGATCCGAGGCGTGGGAGATCGAACAGACCGTGGGCCCGCCGAAATCGGTCGTCGCCGTCAGCCGCGGTCAGCGGAGTACCTGACGCAGTCTCTGTCCCGCACGTCCCGCCACGGCGCGGGGCGCCAGGCTGGGCGGCAGGATCACACGCGGCGCGCGGTCCGGCTCGGTCCAGCTCCACATGCCCAGGCGCTTTGAGTGAATGTGAAGGTTGGCCAGGCGCCAGAAGCCGGTGTCGTCCGATCCGGTTCGGCGCAGGAGCGGGATCCGCCGCTGGCCGTCCCAGAACAGCTCGTAGCGGCGGCCGATGAATTCGCGACCGATGGCGTGGTGATCTCCCGCGAAGGGCACTCCCGGGTCCGCGTGTGTGCCGCCGAGCCACTGTCCATATGACGCGGGGTCGAACAGGCACGGCGAGTCAAGCGCCTCGCCCTCTTCGATCGTGGTGGGAAGCGCCCGCGCCAGCCCGGCGGCGCGCAGCAAGAAGAGCATTCTCATATCGTTAGCCATGGGGCCACCATGTGTCTCGAGCAGGCCCTCGGGGCCAAGCTCAACGAGCTCGAGCAACGCATCATTGAACTTGGCTAGCGCCTTGCGCGAGCCCACGAAGAAGACGGCCGCCGTGTCCTCGTCGGCGGTCAGGGGACACACCGCCACCGCGTCCCCGTAGGCGCTCGCCAGCCAGTCGTCGTACTCGTTCGGCGACAGATAGACGAGAACGTCTGACTCAATGTGCAGGCAGCGCTCCACCCCGGTACGCGCCATGTGCTCCTCGAGCACGAAGAATCGCTCGCAGGCGTAACGCCAAAAGCCCTTAAGCCCGAGCTTGCTAAGCCCCTGAGAAGCGCGGAACCGGCGCAGCTTCGGACTGTCATAACGGGCCCCGACGCGCGGACCGACGACGTGGGGCTGCCGGTGGGAGACCGCCGTGGCCTGCTTGGCGCACTTGAACAGGAAGCGGGGCGGCCGCGAGCCCAGGTGGATCAGCACCAGCGGCAGTGGGTCGGCCCGCTCGACCGCGGTCCTCGTGCGCGCCACGTCAGCTCGGCCGCCGCAAGCGCAGACGGGCACGCAGATCGCGATACATGTGCGCCAGCGCGTAGCCGGCCCGGCGCCAGCGCGCTGTTCGTAGGTAGGCGTGCGCAGCCACGAAATCGTGGTCGCGGGCCCAGATCCCGCGAGCGACCGCGCGCGGAATCACGTGCACGTCGCGCCAGACGAGCTGACGCACCTCTGCCAGCTCGGGATGGCGATCGAGCACCCACCAGCCGTAAATGTCCATCTCGCTGATCGATGACACCGCCGCGGGGTCGGTCGCGTCCACGTAGGCGTCGTGCCAAGCGAGCTCCCAGCGCCGCTCGATCTCGTCTATTAGCTCCGAGAGGAGCTGTTGGTCGTAGAGCATGTGATGCACGGTCAGCGAATGATCCGTGGAGGGGGGCTCGCCGATGAGCCGCTCATAGGCCTGACGGTAGGGCTCGTGGTACTCAAACGCCCGCGAGTACGGAAACCGCACGCGGTCGTCGGTGGCGAAGGAAACATCGCGCAAGAAGATCACGTCGGAGTCGATTACCAGGTAGCGCTGGGACAGCTCCTCGATGTAGGTCCCAGCGCCCAGCTTCAGCAGCTGCTGGTAGACCCAGGCGGCGCGCCTGGCAGCCTCCGGATTGCGGGCCGAGAGGCGCCCGGCGATGCCGGCGAGGGTGGGGAATTCGTCGCCGGTGGGCTCGGGGACCCAGCGCACACGCTCGTCGGGCCATTTGAAGGGCCGCTGCGAGACCACGTGCAAACTGCGCATCGGGTTGACGTGCATGAGCGCGCCGCGGACCGCCCAACGCAGCGTGGGGAAGTCCTTTTCGTGCGCAGGTATGACGATGTCGATCGGGGCCATGGCTTTGACTGCTAGGCGTCAAGACGCGGGCCTGACTCGGTCGCCGGCCGCCTGGGGGCCGGGTACGATAGTCGCCGTGATCTCTGTCGACACGGGCGGGTTCCTGGGCAACCAAATGTTCCAGCTCGCGTTTGCCCACGTGGCCAGCCGGCGCTTGGGTACGACGTTCAATCTGAGCTCGGCACCCGCCAAATCGCTGTGGGAGAACTTCGAGCTGGGAGAGTGGGGCGACCCGGCCGTGCGTCGTCGCCGCCGGCTCGCATACAAGCTGCGCCATCCGCGTCCCAGGATCGTCGTCGTTGACAACGAACGCGACGATCCTGAGTCGGTGCTGAGCAACCTACGAGACGGCGCCCGTTACACCGGCTTTTACCAGTCCGAGCGCTACTTCGTCGGATACGAGGACGAGGTCAAGCAGATGTTCACCGTGCGAGCCGAGCACCGCGCCGAGTTCACTCGGCGCTACGGCGACCGGGGGCCGTACGCGTGCGTGCATGTCAGACGCCGCGACTACTTGGAGACGCCGTGGGCACTGCCCGCGAGCTTCTACTACGACGCGCTCGGTACCGACGCGGAGATCACGGGGATGCCCGTGATCGTGGTGTCCGACGACCCGGGCGCCGTGCGCGGCGAACTGGGCGATATCGACGACGTGCAGTTTGAGTCCAATCCCGCCATCATCGATCTGCAGCTGCTGATGCATGCCGACGTGGTGGTCGCCAGCGCGAGCTCCTTCTCGTGGTGGGGCGCCTGGCTGAACCGCAAGCCGGATTGCAGGGTGTTGGTTCCCCAGCACTGGCTGGGGTTTGCCAAGGGTGAGGAGGAGCCACGGGGTGTGCTGCCGGAGCGCTGGATCCAGGTGCCGGTCCGCGAGCCGTCGGTGACCGCCGGAGAGGCGGCGTGATGCGGGCGCCCGGGAGCCACCCGCTACGCTGAGGCGCCAGTCCCGGGTGCGTGCCAAGCGCGCCGCGCTGGGGCTTGGATCGATGGCCTCTCAGCGCTTGCTCATCGTCGTGCCCGCCTCCAACGAGGAGGGCCGGATCGGCGCCGTGATTCGCGGCATAGCCGAGGCGCTGCCCTCCGCGGACGTGCTCGTAGTCGACGACGGCTCATCCGACGGCACCCGTCACGAGAGCCTGTCCGCCGGAGCCCGCGTGCTGTCGCTGCCCGTCAACCTGGGCTACGGCAGCGCGCTTCAGGCGGGCTACAAATGGGCGGTCCGAGGTGGGTATGACCTGGTGGGCCAGCTGGACGGCGACGGCCAGCACCCCCCCGAGCACCTGCCCCGCCTGCTCGAGCTGCTCGAGGACGCCCAGGTGGACGTGGCGATCGGCTCGCGCTTCCTGGACCGCGACGGGCATTACCGGCCCTCGGCCGCGCGCAAGGCGGGGATCGCCGTCTTCTCTCGCATCGCCTCGCTGGTCATGCGCCAGCACATCACCGACCCCACCTCGGGCTATCAGGTCATGCGTCTGCCGGTGGCGCGGTTCTTCTGCACCGACGTCTATCCCAGCGACTATCCCGACGCCGACATCCTGATCCTGCTGCATCGGTCGGGATTCAAGGTGCGCGAGGCCGGCGTGCGGATGCTTCCCTCCAGCGCCAAGTCGATGCACGCCGGCCACCGCAGCCTGTACTACGTGTACAAGATGGCCTTATCGATCCTGGTCACGCTGCTGCGAAAGCCGACCATGCACGGCAAACCGACGGCTCAGCCCTAGTCGTGGACCCCAAGATCCGCATAGTCACGATCGGCGGGAGCCTGATCATCCTGGTGCTGATCATCGAGCTCGTGCGCCGGAGGCGACTCAAGGAGGAGTACTCGCTGCTGTGGGTGGCGACCGCGGTCGTCCTGCTGATCCTCTCCACCTCCTATTCGCTGCTCAACGGCCTGACCAAGCTGATCGGTGCCGTGGTGCCCTCGAGCACCCTGTTCTTCTTTGGCCTGGTATTCGTGGTGTTGCTCCTGCTGCACTTCTCGGTTCGGATCAGCGCGCTCGAGCGCCGGCTGACGGCGATGATCCAGGAGGTAGGGCTGCTGTCGCTGGAGACAGAGGAGAGCCGCAACGCCGGAGGCCAGGAGGACTTGCCCGAGGCTCCGGACCGCGTCCAGCTGCCGTAGGGGACATCGTGAGACTGGTGGTGACGGTCGAGCGCTACGCGCCGGCCATCGGCGGGGCCGAGCGGGTCGCACAACGCGTGGCCGAGGGCCTGGCCCGGCGCGAGCACGAGGTGCACGTGGTGACCGGTGGACCGCTCGGTGCCGAGAGCCGAGGCGGCGTGCGGGTACACCGCTTCCCGGTGGCGGGCAACGAGGCCCGGGGGATCAAGGGGGACGCCGGTCAGGCGCTGGACACGATCCTCGGCTTGGGGCCGGACCTGATCTTCAACTACGCCGCCCAGTCGTGGCCGACCGACTGCTGCATGGCGTTGCTGGAACGCCGCCAACGCCCGCCCATGGTGCTGGCTCCGTGCGGATTCTCGGGACTCCACAGCCGGCGCTATCGGGGCTATTTCGCCGCCATGCCCGAGCGCCTGCGTCGCTATGACGGGCTGATCTTTCATTCTGAGCGCTACCAGGATTGGCAGTTCGCGGTCAGCGCCGGCGCCGACCGGCGCTTCGTGGTGGCAAACGGAGCCGATCCGCCCGCCGGCGGGGAGCGGCTGCGGGCCCAGGCGGCGGGCCGGCAGCTGGTGGTGACCGTGGGCAGCCACGTGGTGAGCAAGGGCCACCGCGACTTCGCGCGGGCCACGGCGTTGCTCGGACGCGAGCGCCGCCTGACGGCGGCGATCGTGGCCCCGCCCCGGCGCGGGCTGGATGCGCTCCGGGGGTGTCAGCTGAGCTGCGGCGCCCGCGCCCTGGCCCGGCGGCAAAACCTGGCACTCCTCGACGGGACCGACCCGGGGATCGCCCCCGACGCGGTCGCGGCGGCGGACCTGTTCCTGTTCACCTCGCGCGTCGAATGCGCCCCGCTGGTGATCATCGAGGCGATGGCCGCCGGCACCCCGTGGGTCAGCTACGAGGTGGGAAACGTCGCCGAGCTCGCGGGCGGCGTCGTCGTCGATGGCTTCGCGGACCTGGTGAAGGTCGCCGGAGCGGTTCTCGACGGGGCCCAGCCCGAGCTCTCCCCCCGGGGCCGAGCAGCCTGGGAGGCAGGTCATCGCTGGGAGGATCTGGTCCCCCGCTATGAGTCGGTGTTCGAGGAGGTGGTGCGCGCGCCCGTCGTGCGCTGATCGGCCGCGTATGGTTTCGAAGTCCGGTCCGTGTCGGCCAGCGTCCGGGCGAGCTTGACGAAGAGCGCGGCGCTGGTATCCCAGTTGAACTCCCGCTGAGCTCGTGCCGCCGCCGCGGCGCCCAGACGCTCCCGCAGGCCGACATCGGCCAGCAGCTCACCCAGTCGCCGCGATAGCGCGGGCACGTCGCGCGGGGGCACGAGGACCGCGCTCTCGCCGTCGGCGACGATCTCCGATGTGCCTCCGACGTCGGTGGCCAGCACCGCCCGGCCCAAACCGGCCGCCTCGAGCACGGCAGTTGGCAATCCCTCCGTGTAACTGGGATTGGCCACCACGTCGGACGCCGACAAGACGGCCAGGGCGCGACCGGGGTCCACATAGCCCAGGAAAAGGACCCGATCGGCGACCCCAAGGCGCTGGGCCAGCCTCTCCAGGTCCGCTTGACACGGTCCGTCGCCCACGAGGCAGAGGACAGACTCCGGCGCCTGGGTCGCAGCGAATGCCTGGACGAGATCGGCAACCCCCTTACTGTGGATCAGGCGACCCGCGAAGCTGACGATCGGTCTGCCGCGTGCCTTTGCGATGACGGCCGCGTCAGGCTCCGTGCCCGCCAGCCGCTCGGGCCAGATTCCTCGGTGGATCACCCGGGCGCTCCGTCCTGACAGGCGACGGACGAACTCGGCGCCCGCCCGGGAGACCGCGGCCACGCCGCTGGCGCCTCGCAGCAGCCAGCGTCCGACGGTGAGGTCATAGGCGCGTCCGGCGGCCGTGGCTAGCGGTCCTCCCAAATGCATGAAGCCCGAGCCGTGCTCGATGTGCAACAGAGGCGTTCTCGTCCTGCGCGCGCACAGCAGCGCCAATGCCGAGCTGGGGAAGAAGCGCGTGTGACCGACAAGCAGGTCGGGCCGGGGCGCCAGCGCCTCACGCACGGTCCGCCAAAGGGCCGGTGACCAGAAGCGGGGAACCGGAAGATTCGGTATCGGCTCAAACGCCGGATAGCGCAGCACGCGGTAGGCATCACCGTGGCGCTCGCGAGCAGCCGCCGAGGGCGGCAGGCGAGGGGCGAGCACGGTGATCGCCTCCACCGCACCGGTCCGCAAAAGCACCTCGTTTAGCTCCTCCACGTAGTGCTCAACCCCGCCCACGTGCGGTGGGAAGTACGGGCTGAAGATCGCCAGCCTCACCGTGTGGTGCGGTACCAGTCGACATAGCGCCCGCACGCATTGGCGATCGGAACCATCTGGCGGGTGTCTGGCCGACTGGTGGCGGCGACGTTGCTCAGGTAAGCGATGCTGTTGGGCGAGGCCAGGCGCGAGGGGTGGACTTCGTAGAGGCTTACTACCGTCGGGCGAGCGGCGCCCTGGCTGTGCACCGTCCCGACGCGAAAGTACGGGCCCGGCCGGCCGACGTTCGCCGGGAGGCGCCAGGTCGATCCGCCGGCGGCGACCTTGAGGTCGTCGGGGCTGGTGTACTCCAGCGAGAGCTCCCAGTCGCCCTTGGGGATGGGCATGGCCACCCGCGCCGAGGCGCCCGGGGTAAGCGCCGCGCTGGCCGCCACCACCACCGGCCTGGTCATCACCGCCGCTACACCCCGCTCACGAGCCAGGCGGGCGAACTGTCGCCGGCGGCAGTCAAAGACCGTCCCCGGCGCGTCGCCCGGATCGGCGCTCGTCCGCGACCCCGTGGGGCCGACCCGCTGCCACAGCTGATAGAGGCGCAGCCTGCGCACCAAGCGAAAGTTGGGCGGTGGCTGGCTGGCGAAGGGGGCGTTGGTGGCGATCACGTAGGAGAACCGATCGAGCTGGCTGGGGTCCACCGAGTCGAAGTCAAACGGCTGCCCGTATGCCCACGGTTTCTGGGAGCGCGGCACCGCGATCGGGGGAGCCGTCGTGGGTTGCAAGAACCCCAGGTGGACCGTGCGCAGGTCCCATGGTGCGTAGTCGTCGTTGCCCAGATAGAGCGTGGGCGCGGCGCCGACCGAGGTTCGAACCTGGCTGAGCTCGCTCACCTGGGCCGGCGTGAGGATCGGGCTCGCTCGCAAGACCAGGGAGGTGGAGTACAGCGCAAAGCCGGCGAACACCAGGCCGACGATCACCCGCAACGCCTCCGCGCCGCTACTAAGACGAGCCTCGGTGGGACCGCTCAGCAGCGCCCACCCGGCGAGCAGCCCTACCAGCGGCGCCCCGATCGCCAGCGCCTTTGCCGTCACATAGGGCGACTGGGTGCGGTCCGAGTACCAGTAGATCGCCGCGCAGGCCACCACCGCCGCCGACAAGACATAGCGACGGCGGCGCAGCGCGAACAGCACGCCGAACACCAGCGCTCCCAGGGCCAGCGCCGTGAGCTGTCCCTTCTGAAACGCATCTACGGGCGGAAAGCGATAGTCCGCCGACTTCCAGACGCCCAACCCCTCATAGCCGGAGAGCGGTCCGGCGAGGTTGCCCAGGTCCGACACCGAGATCCCCGCCGCGTGTCCGCCCACGGGCGCCGTGCCCACCACCTGGGAGTACTGGTGAAGGCGCGAGAAGCTCGGTAGCAGCACCAGGATCAGGACGACCCCGGCTCCCGCGGCCGCCGCCGCGGCCGGCGACAGCCATCCCCTCAGCCGGTGTCGGCTGGTGATCAGCGAGGGGGAGGCCAACAGCTCCAGCGCCATCCAGACGGCGAGAAACGCCCCGAACCACCCCAACGCCAGGTGACTGAAGCCGTAGACGCCGCCCGCAGCCAGCAGAGCGCATGGGAGGGCGGCCCGCAGGCTGCTCGGCCAGCTGCGCCCGCGCCAAGTCGTCCTCGCCAGATCGCGCACCACCACGACGAAGGCGAGGAGAAAGGTGGCCAGCAGCGTCTCCTTGAACGAGCCCTGGGAGTAGTAGGCGGCAAACAGGTAGGCGAGCGAGGCGAGCAGGCCGATCAGGACCTGACGCCAGGCGCTCGCGCGGGGGGCCACCCCCGCCGCGGCGAGCGCGGCGACCGGCATGCCGGCCAGCAGCACCCCGGTGAGGGCGTGGTCCATGCGGGCGCCGAGCGCGCTGGCGACGGTCGCCGTCAGGCTGTGGGGGCCCAGTGGGTAGCCGGCCGCGATCGGATGCAGGGTGGCGATCGCCGGGGAGCGCAGGGCTTCGGCCCACAGAAGGTGAACGGCCGTGTCGTTGTTGAGGCTGACGCCGGGCAGACCGACGCGGTGCTCGGCCACAAAGGGCAGCGATGCGCCGAGCACGGGCAGCAGGGCCACCACAAGCGGCCGCCACGGCCGGGAGAAGACCAGGCGGCGCAAGAGCCACGCGCCGCTGGCGATCACCAGGACCGCGCAGACGGCTACCGAGGTGACATCGCGTCCCGGGAGCTTGATCGCGATCGCGCAGACGACGATCAGCGTGGCCAGGCCCACCGCGGGCGCCGCCCACGACCAAGGCCGCCGGCCCGAGAGGGCGAATACGGCCTGACCGACGATCGCAGAGGTCCCGACCAGCACGGCCACGGCGCCGTAGGTCGCAAGCATCCGCGGCATGATAGGAGGCGCCGTGCGTGCCGAAACCAACCGTCCCGGCGTGGCCGTCGTGGTCCCCTGCTTCAACGATGGTCCGACCCTCACCGAGGCCGTCCGTTCGGCTCAGGAGCAGGAGCGCCTCGGCGAGCTGGTGGTCGTCGACGACGGGTCGACCGACGCGCCGACCAAGCGCATCTTCACCGAGCTCGAGCACGAGGGCGTCCGCGTCGTGCACCGGGACAATGGCGGCCTGGGGGCAGCCCGGATGACCGGGGTGCGTGCCTGTCAAGCCGACTACGTCTTTCCCCTGGATGCCGACGATCGCCTCGCCCCCGGCGCCCTGGCTCGCCTCGCCGGTGCGCTAGACGGCGATCCCTCCCTGGCGGTGGTGTGGGGCGACTACCAGGTGTTCGGCGAGCGCAGCTACCGCCAGCAGACCGCGGACACGCTGGACCCTTGGCAGATCACCCACCAGAACGATCTGCCCGCCTCGATGCTGATTCGGCGCTCGACGCTGCTAGAGGCCGGAGGGTGGGAGTTAGGTGGCGGCTATGAGGACTGGGATCTGTGGATGTCTTTGGCCGAACGCGGGCAGCGCGGGAGGCGGATCCCGATCGTCGCCTACGAATACCGGGCGCATGGGGTGCGTATGCTCGAGGAGGCGGCCACGCGGCACGAGCAGCTTTATGAGCTGCTGCGCCGGCGCCATCCCGAGCTGTTCGCGCGCCGACGGACCGCCTGGCGTCGCTCCCCGGCGCCGCCCCCCCTCAAGCTGGCCCTGCCGATCATCTCCAAGCTGCCGATCGGCCTGCGCCGTCGGCGCCTGCTGGCGGGGGCGGCCAATCATCTCGTCCGCCGTCGCCCCGTTCCCCTCCTGATCCGTCGGGCGGCGAGCCAGCGGTAAGAGGGCCCGCAGGGCCGCGTGGTCACCCGAGGGCGACAGTGTCCAGCAGCCGCTCGAAGTTGCCGGTGAGGAATGGCTGAGGATCGTCGACCGCCGCCACCAGGCGCATGAGTGCGTCGGATTGCTCGAGCAGGGGATAGTCAGAGCCAAACAGGAGGCGGGGGGCGATGCGGCGCTCGGACAGGGCGTGATCGATCAGGTCCGCGACGAAGGGCAGCCGGGGCACGCCCGACACCCAACCGAACTCGTGCCAGGTGACCGAGAAGTCCAACCACACGTTGGGCAAAAAGCGGCACATCTTTACGAACTCGAGGACGTCGTAGCCACCGGCGTGGCACATCACGAAGGCGACGTCGGGATGTTCCTGGGCCAGCTCCCGGTATGCGCGCGGGGACCAGTGCAGGGCGTTGAGCGTGTCGATCAGGACGAGGCGCCGGCCGAAGCGACGAATGTCGGAATCGAGCCGCGCGGGGTCATAGCCCTCGAACCGGGGGTGGTACTTGACCACCCGACCTTCGAGCTCGCTATGGGCGCCGAGATACGGGATCGCGATCCGCCCCCGCCCAGGATCGTGAAACCGGCCTATCTCCCGGTTGTTGAACGTACCGGGAAAGCTGGGCTCGCACTCGAGCGCGATGACAAAGCCGCCCGTGGCGTCGCCCGGTTGATGGCAATGGCTGTCGTGGAAAGCAGGGAGGCTCACACTGCTTTGTCGGCATGCGCCGCTATCCGCCGGGGCGGCTTTGGCGTTCCTGAGGCGCCCGGTCGCGCGGTGTGGCTGCCGACGAACTCGAGCCGATGATCGGCCTCGGCCCGACTGATGGCGTCGATCGTCAGCCGCTCCGGTTCCCCAACCAGGATCTCGAAGCCGTGTCGCTCGTGGTCGGAGTCGATCTGGTCGAAGCGCTGTCCGCGAAGTAGCCGGGATCTGTCCCAGGCCAGCGATCGCACGCCCGGCGGCAGGTGCTGGACCAGGCTCGTGCCGTTGCGGCGTCCGAACCCGGGGGGGAAGTCGTAGAAGAAGTACATGGCCGAGCGCCGGGGGACCACCAGCCCGTCGGTTACGCGGCCGCCCCGAAGCACCGCCTCGTACTCCTCCAGCATCGTCTGCGGCAGGCCCGCCGCGGCGTCGACGAGATGGCTGAGGATGAAGCCGCTCGAGCGAGCCCCGAGCTCGAGCGGGACGAGACGCCCGTCGGCTAGCTCGATGACCTCGAGGTGGCCCAGCGAGGCTTGCAGCCCGAGGGCGCGGTAGCACCGACGGGCGAACGCGGCGAGGCGGACCTGGCGCCGGCGCGATACGTCGGGCGGGTTGTAGTGCAGCTTGACCGCTACGCGGCTGCGGCCGGCGTGGACGGTGTGGTACTTGCGAGAGATACCCCATACGCGCACATGTCCTTGGCCATCCCCGACCATCTCGACGGTGAACTCGGTTCCCGAGGCGAACTCCTCTGCGAGCACCTCGCCGCGTGTGTCGATGGATGCCGCGCGCCTCCAGGCGACGGCGAGCGCCCCCTCCTCGATGTCCCGTTGACGGAGGACGGTTATGCCACGCGAGCTGCTTCCGCTTGCGGGCTTGACGATCGTGGCGCCCGGCGTGGTGGTGTCAAAGTCGGCGAGCTCATCGACGGTTCGACATAGGCGATAGGACTTGCTCAGCAGGCCATGGCGCCGCCAGGCGGCGTTGGTCAGAAGCTTGTGTCGGGCGAGGGCGAGCGCACCTGAAGCTGGGCGCCTGAGGCCGCGCCGGGCGTGAAGCCGGGCGACCGTCTCGGTCGCCACGTCGGACGACGTGCAGGCAAAGTGCACGTCCTCGATCAACGGCTCGAGTGCTTCGAGGACCGCGTCGGCATGCTTGATGTCACACCGGATGTGGGCGTCGCCGCGAATCTGCGGTCGCGCGTTCCAATCTACGACCACCAGCCCAGCTCCATAGCGCCGCGCGACCACCTCGAGCCCACCGTTGAGCTCGTTGCCCCCGAGCAACACGATCCATGACCGTTTGCCCATCGACTGGATCATCGGCGGGACCGCAGGCGCCGCAGGGGCGCCGTGAGCCGCCAGCTGCGCGACCGCCGGACCTCGTCCAGGCGCCCGGCCAGTTCCGCCATTCGGGCCTCGAGCTCATCGCCACGGCGACGCTCATCGACCACCCGCGCGTCGAGGGCCGCAGCCCGCGCTTCTAACTGGGCCACGCGTGCCCGCTCGGCGGCCAGCGCCGGTGGCTCGGGCGTCTTCTCGGCCGCCGGCGGTGGCAGCCCCCGCGGCGAGGGCCAATACCTCACGACGACGTCCTCCACCATGCCCATGCGAACCCCGGCGCGCATCATCCGCCGTATCAGCCCCCAGTCGTTGGGCGTGCCGAACAGCGCGTGGGCGAACTCGAACTCCAGGAACCGCAGACCGGCGTGGTAGACCGCCGCCTGGAGGTTGATCGCGCCTAGGCGGGGCGGGAATTCGCCAAGGATGGTCTCGCTCCCATCGGGTGCGATCTGGTGGATCCGGCCGTAGGCGAACTCGTACCGATGCTCGCGGGCGTGGGCCAGGAGACGGGCCACGTGGTCGGGCTCGAAGGCATCGTCGTCGCCCAGGGGAGCTATCCACAACCCGCGGGCCAGCCCGAGCCCGGTGTTCAGGCCGGACGTACCCGACGCCAGCCACGACCGATACGGATCCTCGAAGTACGGGCCGCGGACGGTCAGGTTGTGGAACCTCACCCGCGGTTCGTCGAGCCGGGAGATGGCCTCGGGAACCTCCGGAGGTGACTGGTCGCCCACCACCACAACCTCGATGGCCGGGTGGGTCTGGGTCAGCGCGGACGGGATCGCACGGTCCATGAGCGTGTCCAGGCTTTGCCAGGTCGGGATCAGCACCGACACCAGCGGCTCGTCGGTGACGAACGGCGCCTCGTACTCCGGACTGGCCCGGAGCTCACGGAGCCGGCGACGAGCGTCGCGGTCGTCGTCGTGCAGGTGCTCGAGGGACTCGAGCACCGTGAGGACCTCTTTACGAAGACCGGCTTGGTCGTCCTCGACGCGCATTTGGACGCCGTCCATGCGGGCGGAGAGCGCGCGCACCTCGGCCGTCAGCTCAGCCAGCGTACGATCCCAGTCGAGCTGGCGATCGGGGGTGTGCACGACCACATCCTAGGCACGGGGCCGCTAGCGTTCGCGCCCCCTCGCGCGTGCCCCCGCCCGGTTCGCAAGAGGCTCGCTCGTAGGCATCGCCTCTACTGTGCGAGCTCCATTCGCCATGACCCGACCAGTGCTCGAGAACTCGTGACGCAGGTTGCCCGGCGCGGTATGAGCCGGCATCGCCTCATAGACCTCCCGGTCAGGCCGGATGACCGCGGGAAGCTGACCTTCATTGAGGGCCAAGACCACGTGCCTTTCGAGATCCAACGGGTCTTCTTCGTCACCGAGGTTCCGGGTGACCGATCGCGCGGGGGGCACGCGTGCAAGACCGTCGAGGAGGTCATCATCGCGGCGTCCGGCAGCTTTGACGTGGTGCTCGAATATGCCGGCGAGCGCACGACGCTCACGCTCGACCGACCTGACGTCGGTCTGTACGTGCCGAGCCTGGTGTGGCGCGAGCTCGAGAACTTCTCCTCCGGCTCGGTGTGCCTGGTGCTTGCGTCCACCCCATATAGCGAGGACGACTACTACCGCGACTATGAGCAGTTTCGAGCGGCCCGCAGCGCGCGCGACAGCAAATGAGCCACGTCGCGGTCGCCGATCCTCGCGCCACCCTGATGGCCGCTCGCGAGGAGCTACTGGGCGCCTTTGCCGCGGTGCTCGAGCGTGGGCGCTACATCCTGAGCGAGGAAGTGGCCGCCTTTGAACGGGAGTGGGCGGCCCGGTGCGGCGTCCCCCACGCGATCGGAGTGAGCAGCGGCACCGATGCCCTGGCGCTCGCCTTGCGTGCGGTGGGCGTGGGCCCGGGCGACGAGGTGCTAGTGCCGGCGATGACCGCCATCGCGACGTGGATGGCAGTCAGCCAGATCGGCGCGGTCCCGGTGGGGGTGGACATCGAGCCAGATGGCGGAGGCATGGACCCCGAGGCCGCCCGGCGCGCCTGCGGCCCTCGCACCCGAGCGCTCGTAGTCGTTCACCTGTTCGGGCAGCCGGCGAACCTCGCCGCCCTCGGTGAGGTAGCCCGGGCGGCCGATGTCCCGCTGATCGAAGACGCCGCTCAGGCACATCGGGCCCGGCTGGCGGGACAGCCGATCGGCTCCCTCGGCGCCGCCGCGGCGTTTAGCTTCTATCCCACCAAGAACCTGGGCGCCGTGGGGGACGCCGGCGCCGTGACGACGCCCGACCCAGCGGTGGCCGACCGAGTGCGCGTGCTGCGTGAGTACGGATGGCGGACGAGGGCGGACGCCGAGGTGTGCGGCGTCAATGCACGCCTGGACGAGGTGCAGGCGGCCTTTCTGCGAGTGATGCTCGGCCGCCTGGACGAGAACATCGACCGCCGCCGAGAGATCGCCGCCGCCTATCTCGGTGCCCTGGCCGACGTCGCGGGCCTCGAGCTTCCGGTATCCAGAGCAGACAGCGAGCCGGTCTGGCACCTGTTCGCGGTTCGCCATCCCCGGCGAGACGCATTGGCCGCCGCCCTAGAGCAGGCCGGGATCGGCACCGCCGTGCACTATGAGACCCCGCCTCACCTCAATACGGCCTTCCGGCCCGGCGGTTGGCCTGAGGGAAGCTTCCCGGTCGCCGAGCGCCACGCCAGGACGGCGCTCAGCCTCCCGATGCACCCCGCCCTGCGGGACCCCGAGGTGGACCGCGTGATCGAGCAGGTCAACCGTGCTGCGTCGGAGATCTAGCCGGCTGTTCCGCTTGGCTAGGGTGCCGCGGGTGGCCAGCGACACCCTGCCGCTTCCGCCGCGCGAGATGCGCATGCTCGTCGGCCCCCTCGAGGACGACGCCTATGACAACCCGCGCGGGAACCCGGTCTTCGCCCACCTGCCGCCGGAGGTGTATGAGTCGGTCGTCGATCTCGGCTGCGGCTGCGGGAGGGTGGCCCGCCAGCTGATCCAGCAGCGCCCCCAGCCCCAGCGCTACCTGGGGCTGGACCTGCATCGGGGAATGGTGCGCTGGTGTGAGCAGAACCTGGCCCCGAGCGCACCCCAGTTTCGCTTCCGCCATCACGACGTGCGCAACGTGGGCCTCAACCCCGATGGCCAGGCGCTCACGCTGCCCCTGCCGGTCGAGGACGACAGCGCCACGCTCGTGGTCGGCGTCTCGGTGTTCACGCACATGCTTCCCGATCAGACGATCCACTACTTGCACGAGGCCGCTCGCGTTCTGGTGCCGAGCGGGCTGCTAGTCGCCACCTGGTTTCTCTTCGACAAGCTGGACTTCCCGTACATGCAGGAGTTCCAGAATGCCCTGTACATAAACCTCGAGGACCCATCCAATGCGGTGAGCTTCGACCGCACCTGGGTACGCGGGCAAGCGCGAAACGCGGGTCTGACGATCGTTCACGCGGCGCGTCCGGCCGTGCGGGGCTTTCAGTGGACCCTGACGATGGCGCCCGCGGTGGCCGGGCGCCGTGAGGCCGCCATTCCCACCGACAGCTCCAGGAGAGGCTGGCGCCGGCCCCCCCTCCGACCCCACCGCGCCGAGCAGATCGGCATCTGATCGGAGACCGCTCGGCCCCTGCGTGGGGTTAGAGTCTCCAGATCCGCTTTATGCACTAGCGCTTTTCCCGCGCCGGGACGCCCATGACCGTGGCGCTGGACGCGACGTCGCGGGTCACCACCGACCCGGCCGCCACGGTCGCGCCCGCCCCCACGACGACTCCCGGGAGCAGCACGGCGCCGAGCCCGATGACCGCGCCGACCTCGATACGGGGCCCGACGAGGCGCCGCCCGTCGCCGAGCGCTTGCATGGGCGCGTTGTCGTTGGCGGTCAGGACCCCCATCGAGATGAACGCGCGGTCGGCGATCGCCGTCCCGCCGGTGAGGTGTGCGTTGTCCATGACCTTGACCTCGTCTCCGAGCGAGACGTCGTAGTTGAGGGTGACCGATCGCCCGATGATGCAGCGGGCACCTATGCGTCCGCCCTCCCGCACCGATGCGCAGTCGCCGACGAGGGTTCCGGGCCCGATTGCCACGCCGTAGTAGATCGTCGCGTGAGGGCCGATCGAACACCCGTCTCCGATCGAGCAGTCCGGGGTGAAGGTCGGCGAGCGCGCCGTGGCTTGCGCAGCGTTGGGCTCCTTACCGATCACCGCCGCGGGAAAGACCTCGACACCTGCGCCCAACACTACGCCGGCGCCCAGGACGGCGTGGGGATGCAGCACGCAGCCTTCGCCGATCCTCGCCGAGGGGCCTACGACAACGTGGGAATGCAGCACCGACCGCTCGCCCACTATCGCCGAGGGGCCGATCACCGCGAAAGGGCCGACGGCGCACTCGTCCCCCAGGCGACCCTCGATCGCTGCCTGGGGGCTGATCGCGGGAGCCTTCGTCACGGCCCAAACGATCGCACGCCGAACCGTGGATCCGTCGCCGGCGATGGTGGGATCCCGGCATCGGCCAAACGCGCGCCGATGAGGTCCACGTCGGGCTCGAGGTCGTTCAAGTCGAACAACATTGCCTGCGGCTGGGAGCTCCTCACCTGCCGGCGCAACCCGGCGTCATCGGATGAAGCATCGATCACTGCGTCATAGAAGAGGGGGCGCTCGGCAAGCCAATGCGCGGACGGTTCATCCACCAGCTCGACGCCTCGCCCGAGCCAGCGCTCGAGGTCGAAGGCCTCCTCGCTTCGGCCGGCGATGAGCCAGCTGATTCTCGCCCGCGGCCAACCGGCGGCCAGCGTCGAGACCATCGAGGCCCCCGGCGGCTCTCCGCCGCGCGTGGCAGCGGCACCGTCGACCACCAGGATGCGCTCTGTCGCCTGGGCGTCACGGGCGTACAGGCGATCCCGCTCGCTAGCTCGCTCCAGCGTGGCCGGCCGGCCCCGCAGCTGTTCGTGCCAGCGGCTCACGAACTGCGCTCGGTTTCGCGCGCTGAGCTCGGCCGCTCGAGCGAGGCCGCCCGACCCGTAGCGGACGTGGGTCACCATCGCGCGCGGCTCGTACATAGTGAGCCGCCCGTGCAATGCGAGCCTGAAGCACAGGTCCGCATCCTCGTAGTACGCCGGTGCGTACTGGGGGTCAAAGCCCCCCACGGCCTTGAAGTCGGCGCGTCGGACAAGCATGCACGCGCCACCACCGAAGTCGACCACTCGGCGGAAGCGATAGCGCAGGCGCTCCGGACGGTCGCGGTCGCCGTAGGTGAGCACCGTGCCGTCCTGGCCGAGTAGTGCCCCCGCCTCCTGGAGGGAGCCGTCCTCGTGCAGGAAGCGCGGGACGACTGCGCCGACCCACGCTGCCGACTCCAGGGTCTCCAGCAACGGCCCCAGCCAACCGGCGGACACAATCGCGTCGCTGTTGAGAAAGACCACATTGCGGCCGCGAGCTGCCTCGGCGCCCTGGTTGCTGGCCGGCCCGAAGCCCCGGTTCTCCGGGTTAAAGATCACCTTGGCGCCCTCGAGCTCGGCCAGCCGCGCGACCGTCTCGTCGCTCGAGCCATTGTCCACGACGATCACCTCGTACGGCTCGGGCGTGTGAGCTACCACGGCGCGAAGTGAGGTCTGAGCGAGGTGCCACGCGCCGTAGGTGACCATCACGATCGAAACGCTTGGCTCGGCCGCCGGCGGAACGCGCAGCGTCACAGCCGACGGGCCCGCACCCGATATGCGAGCCGCCGAATGGGTGCCGTGTAGCGCACGACCTTCGAGCCGCGCAGCGCGCCCAGGTCGGCGAGCGCCCGTTCGAGCTCTCCGGCGAGGGCGGCCAGGCGCTGTTGCTGAGCGTGGATCTGCTGTTCCGCGTGCGCCGCCCGCGCCTTTAGCCCTTGACTCTCGGCCATCGCGGCATCCCGCTGTGCGGCCGCCAGCTGGGCCTCTGAACGGCGTCCTTGCAGCTCGTCGGTGAGCGCCTGGATCGTTTCAGCCAGCCCGATCCGAGCATCGAGCAGGCCGCGGGAGCGCGCCTCCCACGCGCGTCGCATCGCGTCCTCGTTCTCGGGTTCGGGCGCTGGGCGGGTCTGCTTGCTGGTCACGCCGATCCCTAGATCGCGGCGAGCCGTCGACGTCGAGCCCACCGGGGGTCGTGCCCAACGAAAACCACGGGCGTCACGTATTCATGCTATCGGCGGACGGGCGAGCCAGGGCCGAGGCCGTCGGCCGTCGGCCGTCGGCCGGCCTGTGGTGGCATTAGCATTTCGTCCCGTCATGCGGATTGATGATGAGCGTCATGTGTGCCGAGTCCTCAATGACTACCGGGAACGACTTCGCCGGGTCGAGACCGAGCTCGGGCGACTACCCGGTGTATCGGGCGGGGATCGAGACCGGCTGTGTCGCTCGCTCGGCGAGGTTGAGCGTCGGTTAGAGGACGTGGAGTCCACCCTCACGCAGGACATCGAGCGTCGAGCACGCCACCGGTCGCTGCCGCGTGTCCTGGCGGACTGGACGACCCCGCGTCTCGGCGTTTTGGCCCAGCAGGCACCGGAGCCGCTGGCGGTACCCAGGCACTACTTAACGACTGCCCCACCGCGCGAGCCTCCATCTATCACCTTGGTTACACCGTCGTTTCAGCAGGGCCGCTACCTCGAGCGCACGCTTTTCAGCGTTCTGCGCCAGAACTACCCCAACCTGGAGTACGTCGTCCAGGATGGGGATTCGAATGACGGCAGCAAGGCGGTGCTAGCGCGTTACGCGACCGCTCTGGCACGTTGGATCTCCGAGCCCGACGCCGGTCAGGCCGACGCCCTCAATCGCGGGTTTGCCGGCACGCACGGCGAGATCATGGGCTATCTGAACTCCGATGATCTGCTGCTGCCCGGCGCGCTGCCGTACATCGCGTCGTTCTTTGCCCGCCACCCCAAGGTTGACGTCGTTTACGGCCATCGCCTGATCATTGACAAATACGATCGCCAGCTGGGCATCTGGGTGATGCCGCGCCACGAGGACGGTGCCCTCAACGTGACCGACTACATCCCACAGGAGACGTTGTTCTGGCGCCGGAGCGCGTGGGAGGCGGCAGGTGGTGCGATCGATACGAGCTTCCGCTACGCGATTGACTGGGATCTGCTGCTACGGATGCGAGGCGCGGGTGCGCGCATGGCACGACTACCCCGCTTCCTTGGGGCCTTCCGTGTCCACGAAGAGCAAAAGACGTCCGGCGAGCGGATGGTTGGCTCGCTTGAGTGCGACCGACTCCGCCGGCGTGTGCACGGGCGCACGCTTTCACCCGAGGAGCTCGAGATCGGGGTCGCTCGCTACCTGCGCCGCCACTTAGTGGCGCACAGCGTCGAGCGGATCAAAGCGAGAATGCCTCGGCGCCGAGCAAGCGTGCCCGTGTTGCCGCCGGGACCGTGGAGCGTGGCAACGACCAAGCCCCATGCCGACGATCGCGCGATTGACAGGGCAGGTCACGAGCAGCACGCACACGCGCACGGCTAACGCCACCTATCGGCTAGCCTCCGCGAACCGGAACCAGGATGCGCCACGGACCGCCGGAGCCGCTGCCGGTGGCGATCTGTCGCCACCCGAATCGCTGCGACGGCGCGAGTAACCTCAGGAGTGTGGGGTCGTTTTCGACGGGGCCTTCGGCGTAAATCGCGCTTGCCCGGGAGCTGGCGAGTACCTGGGCGAGAGATTCCCGTGCGGAGACCTGTGTCGTTAACGCTGACCAGGTAATGCTGCGGCACGCCCGGGTGAAGTCGTAGGCGAGATAATTGCAGAGCGATGTGCCATCCGGGTTGTCTCCCGCGATCAGCACGCTTCCCGGCCGTTGCAGTGCCGAGCGGACCACCCGTAGGCGCTTGACACCGTCTCGCAGCGGCCTAGGGCCAGACCCGTAGTAGGAAGGCAGCGCCAGGATCAGGACGGCGGTCAGGCCTACGGCGAACGCAGCGAGGACCGAATAGCCGCGGAGCTGCCTAAGCAGCGCAGCCGTGCACACGCCAGCCAACGCCATGACGCCCACTATCAGCCCGTACATATAGTCGGGCTGCGGGCGCTGAGTCAGAGCAACGAATAGGCTCGTGGCCGCGACCGCACTGAGCACAATGATGGCCGGGCCCCTTCGCGGCCACTCGCGCAGCCACTGTTCTCGCTCACGGATCACTAGCACGAGCCCCGCGAGCATCGCCCCCAGCAGGATGACTGACAGCACCAGGGCGTATGAACGGTGGTTCTGGACCGGGAAGTAGGTTGGGTTATCGCCGGTCGCGGTAGCGCCGAAGAGCCCCAACTGCAAACCGCTCTCCATCAGCCTCCCGTTCCAGGCGACGAACCCAGCCATCGCGCGCGGATTGGCGCTTGTCGCCTGAAAGAAGGTCGGCATCGGGCGTCCGAAGTCGTGCTGCATGAGCGGGGCACAGCCGGTGAACGGATTACCGAGGAACCGCGTGGGGTGGCGCTGCTGGTAGTTGACGGCGTAGGCCTCGCATAGGTTGGTCGTGTGCTTTGCCCTCAGGAAGGCCTGCACGTCGTGGCCCTGGATGTGCGAGCGCCAGTAAGCAGCTCCGACGAGGAGGAACGCAATCACCAGCGGCAGCCCATAGGCACGGAGGTAAACCCAAATGGTGGTCCTGTCCTCTCCCCGCGCGCGAAACTCGCGGAACAGGATCGCAACGGCCACGATGAGCGCTCCGAGGATGAGCTCGTTGCGCGCGAGCACGGCGCCGGCGGCCAATGTTGCCAGGGCGATCCCCATCGCCTCGCGCCCGGGCCGACGAGCCACCACAAGGACGGCGATTAGCATCGGCAAGAGTCCAAACAGGTGCACGTCGTAGACGAGGTTGAAGTTCGGCGGCAATAGCACCCACCACACGACGATCAGAAGGCCCATTGCCGGACCGAGCAGCGACCGCATCACGGCGAGCATCAGCCCCGTAGCGGCAAAGATGATCCCAACGCGGTTGACCATCCCCGATGCGTACACGTCGCCGAGCACAGCGTGGAGCGTGCCCCAAATGTCGGTGTACAACGGGTAATAGATGACGTTGTCGTGCAAGCCATGGGTCCAGCCCGCGGCGTCGAGGAAGTAGAACGATGTATCGCCCGGCGTCAGGTCCTTGTAGCGCCATACGTTCCATATGACGCGAAGCTGCAGTACAAGAATGGCTCCGTAGGCCAGGATCGGATTGGCGACCGCGGCTTCGGCCCAATCCAGCACAACTCGCGCGGGCGGCCGGTTGGCCCTCGCAGCGTGGTGGGCCTCCGTCACGGCCTAGCTCGCACTGCCCCGGTGCAAATGCCCCACCGCTGGAGTACCGGTGTGCCTAACGTGAAGCGCGAAGTCGTGTTACACCCGAGCGCCGGGTGCAGCTGCGGTGCCTTAAAATCGAACATCTAGCGCGGCGCGTGTGAGAGCGAGGCGTTGACGGGCGGCTCCCCCACCCTTTCGTGAGGTGGTGGTCGTTTGCACCGGCTCGCTGCCACCGAGCCCGCATCATGCCAGGCCAGCCACTGGCCCGGGTCATCGTCGCGAGAACACCGATTGGAAGGGGCTGGCTCGGGAGCGGGTGGCTAGACGTCGCGGTCCGCCGAGGCGGTCAGGCCGCCTCCCCACTGGCCGCCAGCCGGCGCGCTTGGCCCAACGAGCGCGGCGCGAGCCGCCCCGCGGCGGCCACCGACCACAGCACGCCGAGCCAGGTCAGGGTGGCCAGGGTGACGTGCAGCCAGACCAGCTCGGTGGGCAGCTGGGTGGCGTACTGGATCAGGCCGAGCACGCCCTGGACGAAGATCAGGACGCACAGGGCGCCAACCGACCGGCGAAGCATCTGCGGAGCGCCGCGCTGCCGAGCAAACAGCCAGACGACCACGGCGGCCACGCCCAGCAGCGCCGCGATGTCGCCGTGGCGATGGATCGTCCAGTCCATGGTGTCCTTGCCCATGAACGTCAGGCGGTGGATCGACTGGTGAGGCTTTCCGCCCGCGTGCGGCCCGGCCGCGGTGGCCGCCGTGCCGGCGAACACGGCTAGCGCGGCCAACGGCAGCAGGGCACGGGTGGCCCACACGACCGCGGCGTCGGCGGGTCGGGGGTGCTCGCGCGGGCGCTCACGAGCGCGCCAGGCCAGCGCCACCGCTGCGACGAGGACGAGCATCGACAGGCCGTAGTGGGCCATCACGAACCCGGGCCGCAGATGCTCGCGCACGGTAAAGCCGCCCAGCACCGCCTGGGCCAGGACCCCCGCCGGCAACAGGGCGGACAGGATGAGCAGGTCGCGGCGGCGGGGACGGCGCAGCCAGGCGGCCAGGAGCGCGCCGACCACCAGCACCCCAACCAGGCCCGAGAGGGCCCGGTTTGCATACTCGATCACCGCGTAGGTGTCGAGCGGGGGGAGCGTGCGGCCATAGCACTTGGGCCAGTCCGGGCAGCCCAGGCCCGAGCCGGTCAGGCGCACGGCCGCGCCGGTGGCCACGATCGCGGTCAGCGCGATCAGCGAGACGTTGGATACGCGGGCAAACAGCGCGGGGGAGACGACCAAGCGGCGGCGCACGGTGGCCACATTTAAGCTCACGGGCGTGCGAGCGCTGCCCACCCGCCTCAAGGCCCGGTGCTGATCGAGCCGCAGGTGCACGGCGACGCGCGGGGTTTCTTTGTCGAGACCGTGTTGTTAGCCAGCGCCTGGTCGCCGGGGGGAGCAAAGGATTAGGAACCGATCGAGCCTTCCGGGAAGGTCGAGGTCGTAGAAGTCGTATCTGAGCCGCACGCCATCGGCTTGCAGGGCGGTCGTGCGGCGGGTCGCCACGCTTCGGCCAAGCCGCCCCAGGTCGGCGGCGACTTGTCCGGTCGCATCTGCTGCGACCCGTTGCAACTCGCGGCAACCCCCGACCGCCCGGGCTGTCCCTAGGGCGCGACTCAACGTAACTTCCTTGGGGCGGGCCTCGTTCAGTGCGGTAGAGACGCAGCCTGAGGCGCGGGGGTCACCATGGGCCGCGAGGATGCTGCAAGCTTGGAGCCGTGCGAAGGCATACCCCAGCGCAACGCGCCAGGCGAAGTCGGTAACTGCGAGGCTGTGGGCCGTGCTCCGTGCCAGTGGGATCAGCACGCCGTTGCTCGGCGGCTGGCCGGCAGGGGGGCGACGTGCCACGACCCACCCGCGGTTGTAGTAAACCGGGGTCATCGCTTGCAGGTGCTTGGCCACTACCAGTCCGAACTGCGCCCACGTTACGCCGGCGCTCGGAGCCGTGTTCTCGACGGGCTGGGAGACGTTAGTCACGAGGTAATCGGCCATGCCATTGGTGTAGATCTCGCCGGCGAAGTTGCGATGGCTGATGTGGGGCAGCACAGCGTCCTCGGTGATGACCGAGGCTCCCGGGGGCACAGCAGCCACAGCGCCAGAGAGTCCGGGGGCGAAGGTCGTGCCCCGGTAGAACTCACGCCGAGTCAGCAGCCGCAAGGTCGGAGCCTGAATAACAAGCAGCGTCAGGACCAGGCTCGCTACGAGCATGCTCGCGGACGTGCCGGTCTGCGCAGCGCAGCGCCGCCGGGCGGCAAGGCGTGTGCCCACCGTGTGTAGTCCCGCGGCCGCGCTCATCGCCAGGATGGGCGCTATCGCCATGGAGTAGTGAAAGTGGGTACTCCAATAGAGGCTGTTACTCGACAGGAACCGCTCAAGGAGCAGCGGCACGGCCAGTAGAACGCGCCGGTCCAAGAGGCTTAGGAACAGGAAAGGGCCCAAGAGCGCCGTGAGCGTCGTCGCCTTCTGGGAAGGAGTGACGAGCGCGTGGAGCAACCTCCATGGAGAGCGGGCCGCCGTCCAGGCCGCGGCCGGAAGATCGTTGCCGAACTGGGTGTAGGACCAGTACGTGTAGCGATGGCCACCTGCGAAATGCGGGATCGCCCACCGCGTCGCGAGCTCGAACCAGGCCACTCCGAGCAGTACTGCGATGAGACCTCGCCTTACCTCGCGCACGGTGATGAGGTAGATCCCGAAGAAGACGACGAGCAGCGAGAGGTCTTCCTTGACGCAGAGCAACAGCACCAGCGCGATCCAGAACGCGCGCCACCGTCTCTGATCGGCGAACAGGATCGCCAGGGCGATCAAAAGCGGGGCGAAGGCGAGCTCGTGAAACTCGAAACCCACACCTACCTGTAGGCCCCAGAACACCGCATACGCCGACGCGAGCAGGTAGGCGGCTCGGGCGCCGAGGCGAGAGCGCGCGAAGAGGAATACCGGGACCGCGGACACTCCGACCAACACGCTCTGGGCGAGCAGGAGCATCACCGGGTTTGACCACACCCAGTACCACGGGGCCAAGACGACCAGCAGCAGATCGAAATGGTCCCCGAGGAGGTTCTCGCCCTTGATAGTGCTCACCGGCGCCGAGAAGCGGCTCAGGTGCCACACGGCTTGATCGAATATCGCCAGGTCGGTTCCCGAGCGATACGTCAGGTGCCGCACCACGGAGAACAGCCCATCGAGCGCGACGATGCTGCCGACCAGGGCCGACAATCCCCACGCGCGACCGACCCGCTCGACGACAGACGCGTAGGCAGTCGCCGGGACCCCGCTGATTCCCGCCAACGACCTGCGCCACGCCACCGGCGCACCCACGCGCACAGCGTAATCGTGCGCTCGAGGACCAACGCCGGTACCCCAAACGTCAGTGTCTGGGTCCAGACGCCGCGTCGGCTTCCCAGCAACCGTGGAGCACATCCTCACGCTCGACATCGGGCACCAGCCCGCCGGCGGTCGCTACCGGGCGTGAGCGCGGACTGGACGACGCCGGGTCTCGGCTTGGCTCAATACACGCCGGAGCCGCTGGTCATCTCCGGCACCACCTCTCGGCCGCTCCGCCCCGAACGGCGCGGGGGAGGCGACGAACCGGCGACAAACGGGTGGCCACATTTAAGCTCACGGGCGTGCGAGCGCTCCCCACCCGCCTGACGGGCCCCGTGCTGATCGAGCCGCAGGTGCACGGCGACGCGCGGGGTTTCTTCGTCGAGACGTTCCGCGAGAACGTCTACCGCGAGCTGGGGATCGCCGAGGCGTGGGTGCAGGACAACCACTCGCGGTCGCGGCGGGGCGTGCTGCGCGGGCTGCACTACCAGGCCGGCATGGCCAAGCTCGTGCGCTGCGCACGGGGGTCGATCCTCGACGTCCTCGTGGACATCCGCCCCGGCTCGTCGGACTTCGGGCGCTGGGAGAGCTTCGAGCTCGACGACGAGCAAAACCACCAGCTCTACTGCCCCGACGGCTTTGCCCACGGCTTCTGTGTGCTGAGCGCCGAGGCGGACGTCATCTACCGCTGCTCGGCCTACTATGACCCGGCCGGCGAGGGCGGCATCCACTACGCCGACCCCGACCTGGCGATCGCCTGGCCCGAGATCGAGCTGGTGGTCTCCGAGCGCGATCGCGGCGCCCCGCGCCTGGCGCAGGTCGCCGAGGAGCTACCGTTTCGCTACCCCTAGCAGGGGTGACGCTAGGCCGTCGTAGGCGCTTTCGTGGCTCCGGTGGCGCTGAGCCGTACAGCCTCCTGGCTCAGGCCCAACGCCGTCGGCCGGGGATCCGGTGCGGCGCTCACACTAGCCCTCGCGGTTGTCTAACACCAGTGTTTGCAGCCCGCCCGGCGGCTGGTCGAGCAGCTGCCGATCGGTGGACGAGATCGCCTCTCCGCCAGGGTCGAGCACGCGCAGCCGCAGCGGGAGCTCGCGGTACTCGGTGAGTACCTCGGCGCCGCTGGCCCCCGAGAGATTGCCCGGACGATGGTCGGTGGCGACCGCCACGAACTCGACCACGATCGTGATGCCGGGATTGGACTCGATGGTTCGGCGCAGCCCCCGCACGGCGAGGTGATCGCTGAAGTCGCAGTCGAGCTTGACCACGTCGACCTCTACGCCCTCCAGCAGCTCGTCGAGCGGCAGGGCGGGCACGAGCAGCGCCCCGCCCTGGCCGTCGGCCAGCACCTGCCCAATGCCCTCCGGACTCCGGCCCACACGGACGTGGTCCCGTCGATCCAGGGCGGCCGCCGCCACCACCGTGGCGGCCTCCATCCGGTGGCGCCATAGGTTGGCCTGAAGCAGTGTTCGGGTAAGCGGCTCGGGTTCCACGGCGATCACCCGTCCGGTCGGGCCCACCAGCGACCCAGCCAGCAACGAGAAGTAGCCCACGTGGGCGCCAACGTCTACGAAGGTGTCACCCGGGCGCAGTCGTCGGCGTAGGAAGGCGCTGAGGTCGGGCTCCCAAACCCCCTCGGCGGCGCGGATGGCCGGCGCCACCAGGGCATCGGAGCGAAGCATCCACAGTCGGCCGACGTCGGCCTCGACATCGATGACCTCGGCGGCGAGCAGCGGTCCGCCGGCGCTCACAGCCGCGGCGCGACCGTCCATCGGATCCTCAACGAGGGACATCGCCGCGAACCGTAGCGCCTGAATTCGCCGCCCAGATCTTCCGTGCTGTGGCAGGATGCCGGCTCCGATGGCGCCCGGAGCGCGACCACTGAGCCGGATCTGCTCCAGCGCGGACTGGACCGACGCAGATTTCCTGGCGCGGATGCAAGCGGTGGTACCAAGTCAGCTCGGTGCCCACCGCAAAGCGTGGGAGTTTGCCGCCGCGCTAGAGGTGCTCGAGACGACCGAAGTACTCAACGAGGAGGCGATTGGGCTCAGCGTGGCCGCCGGTCACGAGGCGCTGGTCTTCTACCTCGCCAATCGGTGCCGATGGATGTTCGCCGTAGACATCTACGGCGAGGGTCCGTTCGGCAGCCGTGAGGGATCCGCGGCGATGCTGGTCGACCCCGACGTCTTCGCCCCATATCCCTACCGACGGCGTCGGCTTACCGTCGCCCACATGGACGCGCTGGACCTGCGCTTCGAGGACGCTACGTTCGACTGCGTGGTTTCGCTTGGCTCGATCGAGCACTTCGGAGGACGGGAGGCGGCGCGAGAGGCGCTCGTGGAGATGGCGCGGGTGCTCAGGCCCGGCGGCACTGCATGCGTCTGCACCGAGGTGACGGTCGATGGCGGCAGCGATGGCCACGCCCCGGGGTTGGAGCTGTTCTCCCCGGCCTCGGCCAGGGGCCTGGGCGAGTCCGTCGAGGGTCTGGACTGGGCGGGCGAGGTCGACTTCTCAGAGCCTCCGGAGGGCGTCCCTGTGCTCGCGCTCGAGCGCGAGGTGCTCGGCCGAGCGATCGGGACGCTCGGCTATCCGCACATCCGCCTGGGGATCGACGTTCCCGATCAGGGCTGGCGAGAGTTCACCTCGGCGTGCCTGGCCCTTCGACGCGTGTGAGCCGCGCCCGGCGATTCCTGGGTTGGCCGCTGCGCGCAGGGATAGACCCGCGCGTGCAGCTGGTCAACGCCCGTATCCAGCGCGGCCTTGATGAGACGCGGGCGGCGTTGCGAGCAGAACTCGCAGACCTGGACGCGCGCATGGTCCAGCGTGTTCACGAGCAGGACGAGCGCACTAGCCACGTGGTGCGCGAGCAGCGCGATCTCCTCCGCGACGAGATTCTCGAGCACGTCTCGCGTCAACTCGGCGATCTGCACCTGCGCTTCTCGGAACTGCACGGGGACTGGATCGACCGGGCGGCGCAGCGCGAGGCGCTGGGCTCGCTATCCCGGGCCGTCGGCGACCTCTACGAGGAGCTTGCTCGAGCGACCCCGAGTGATGGCTCTGCGGCCAACCGAGCCCTAGCGATGGGTGGCCCCGCCTGGAAGGCCGGCCTGGCCTTCACCCCGGCGGTACCCATCACTTTCACCGGCGAAGGCGCCGAAGCCCGCGACGTCAACGAGCGGATCCTGGAGATACCGTATGCCCTGCAGGCTCTGAAGCACCAGAGCAAAACGGCCACGGTTCTCGACCTGGGCGGGGCATTCAGCACGCTCGCGCTGTCGCTGGCTGCGCTCGGCCACTCGGTGACCGTCGTGGACCCGCTTGGGTACTCCCTCACCCACCCCAACCTGCACGTCGTCGGCGCCGGATTCCAGGAGCTGGGAGATGAGATCGGGCAGTTCGACGCCGCCTTGGCCGTGTCGACGATCGGGCACCTCGGGCTGGGTGGGTATGGACCCGACGAGGGGGGCGAGCCCGATTTGGACCGGCGTGCGCTGGGCTGGCTGCGTGAGCGCGTGCGTCCCGAAGGACTTCTCATTGTCACGGTCCCGCTGGGTGGCGCGCGCTCAGAGACCCCAACCCACCGCGTCTACGACGCGCCCGGGATCCGAGGCCTGTTAGAGGGCTGGGAGATCGTCGACTTCTCGGCCGGATGGGCGGATGGGCGCGCGCATTGGCGGCTGGGGTCTCCAGACGGGCCAGGGTCTGACCGCGGAGTTGCGCTGGTGACTGCCCGCCGGCCCGCTGACTGACCGGTGGCTCTCCACGCCGCCTACGACCTGCGCATCGCGCAGCTGGACATCGACTTCGAACGCGGAATCCCGCGCCACACCGTCAACACGGCCATCGCCCTCGCCCACCGGGAGGAGATCGATCGCATTAGCTGGGTGGTCAGCTCCGATCGGCCGCTTCCGCCGGTGATCGAGCGCCTGGCTCGCGGCGACGTGGTGTCCGTCAAGGACTGCTCCGGAATGGCCGGGGCGGATCTGGTCTTCCACCTCACTGCGCCGTTCGACTGGCGCATTCCCACCGTCGATCTTGTCCCCCCCGGCCTCGAGCGCTCACGAGCGGCCAACGTCGTGACGCTCTACGACGTGATTCCGCTGAGCTGGCCCGACGATGAAAGCGATGCGGGGCGCGCCCGCCGGCGATGGCTGGCACGCTCGCCGATCCTGCGCAGTGCAGATCGGCTTTTGGTGCTCTCGCGCTACGGCGCCTCGTCTAGCGCGGCGCTGGCGCGCACCGACCGTGCCAGGACCCATATTGTGTACTCGGGGGTCTCGCAGGTCGAGCCGCGCGAGGGCAGAAACCTCCGGCCACCGCTCGCCACCGGGCTGGGTTCGGGGCCGACGGTGAGTGGTCTGTCTCGTCCCTACGTTCTCTACGTCGGCGGGCTCGAGGATCCGCGCAAGAACGTGATCGGTCTCATCCATGCCTTTTCGGCCCTTGACGGGGATGTTCGTCGCGAACACCAACTGGTGCTGGTCGGGCGCTCCGCTCCCGCACGCGACGCCGAGCTGAGACGGCTCATACAGTCAACCGGGCTGGCGGATTCGGTGCTCCTCCCTGGCCTGGTCGACGAGCCGACTCTGCGCGATCTCTATGGCGGTTGCTCGGCCATGGTCTACCCCTCGCTGGAAGAGGGCTTCGGGTTGCCCATAGTCGAGGGAATGGCTCATGGCGCGCCGGTCCTTAGCTCCAACACCACCGGCTGCGGTGAGGTCAATCGACATCCGCGCGCCACCTTCGATCCCACCGACGCCACGGCGATCGCCGACCGCATGCACGACCTCCTCACCGAGCCGGGCCTCGCCGACACCCTGCGCGCGTACGGACACAAGCGGGCGAGTGAGTTCACCTGGGACCGCGTCGCCATGCGCACGGCCAGCGCATACCGGGCCGCCCTGGCCGACCGCAGAAGACGCTCGCATCGCCGCGGCCGGGCGCTGGCCGTGACGTGCCCCACCTGGTATGGGCGCAGCGGCCCTAGCTGGGGTGCCCTGCTCACCGCGAGTGCGCTGGCCGACGATGCGCGGGTTATCGCCCGCAGCGTTCTGCCACTGGGCCGCGTGGAGCGACTACCAATCCATCCGGCTGCGCTGTCACCCGGCGCCCAAGCGCTGCTCCCCGGCACCCCGGTGTGGGCGCTTGACGGCCCGCAGTCCTTGGCGGCCGCGGCCGCCGCGCTCGAGTATCGGCCGGGAGCTGTCTTGGCGTGGGAACTAGACGAGCTCGTGGCTGGTTCGCCCGGGGCCACCGACGAGCTGGCGCCGCGCATTCCGCGACCGATCGTCGCCCCAGCGGCCTTCGCCGAGGGCGACTTGGGGCGCGCGTTGCGCGCGGCCGCGCTGATGGTCGTCGCCGAGGAGTCGGATGCGAGACGCCTGCGCCTGGCCCTCGGGCCGGGGATCGAACCGTTGGTTATTCCTCCACCGCTGGCGCACATGCCGGTTGGGGGAGCACCTGACCTGGACAAGTTGTCGCTGTCCAGCCCAGCACGCGGGCGCCTACGAGCGACTCGCCGACGCCCGCTTGTCCTCGTCGCCCGTCATCCGCGCTTCGGGCTTGTGCGAGAACACGACCTCCGCCGCTGCGCCCAGGCGGCCGGTGCACTTAACGCGCACGGCATTCCCGCTCGCGTACAGCTGCTCGGCGAGACCTACCCTTTCGAGGCGGCGGGGGCCCTGTCGGCCGTACGCCGCCGCTCCGGAGCGGGTGGGCTGGCGATCGCCCCCTGGCCCGGCGACGACGAGATCGACGCGTGGTCAAGCCTGGCGGACGCGTTTTTCGAGCCCGGCTCTTGCTCGAACGCCGCTGCCCGCGAGTCGGCCGATCGGGCCCTGCTCGCCCAGCGTCCCCTGGTGAGCGTCGGGCACCGCTGCGGCGGTGGCCCATGGATCACGGCACTGGCCGCCGACACCGGTCCCGAGGGGCTCAGTCAGGCCCTGGCCGCGGCGTTGCGGGAGCCGATGCCCGGGCTGGGCGAGCTCCTCGAGGAGCGCAGTCCGCGCCGCACCGCCCAGTGCCTGCAGAGCGCTCTGCGGAGCCGCGATCTGCTCTAGGGCTCAGTCCGTGCTGCGCGATCTAGCTCCCGGTCGGCGGGGGCGACTGCCCCGGGGGTCGGGGGCGACGCGCTGGACCCGGGCTTGGTGGCAACGAAGAACAGGGCCGCCGCGCCCGTCACGTACGTCTTCCAGGTCAAATAGCGCATCCGCACCCGGGGCATCCGCCGCAGGGCGTGCGCCAGCGCCGCCCGAAGCCCCTGGGCGATCGACATCTCGGGCGAGATCTCGATCATCCCCTGCTCAAAGGCGGGCAGATACCAGGGCCCCTTCACCGCCACCTCGAACCCGGCCCGCCGGGCGGCGCGCAGGTAGGTGCGGCGCAAGTAGGAGTGCTCATAGCCGGCCCACTCCTCGACCCGCTCCACGGCGCCCTGGCCCCGCACCCCGGGGTGGCGCAGCGAGCGCACGGTCTCGTTGACCGCGATCAGGCGACCGCCCGGCTTGAGCACGCGAAACAGCTCGGCCAGCGTGCGCTCGAGGTTCTCGCGATGGTTGTGATGCAGGACCTCGCAGCACCAGACCCAGTCGAAGGCCTCGCTCGCCAGGGCGGGGGCGAACATCAGGCTGCGCAGGCGCTCGAGGAAGATCGGATGGGCGTCCATCCACCACTGCGCCGTGGCCAGACCCTGAAGGGGCGCCGCGGAGATGTCCAGGGCCACCACGTCGAGGTCCCGTTCGCGGGCAAACGTGGCGCTCGCCCAGCAGGTGTTGGAGCCGACGTCGAGCAGGCGCTGCCCCGGCCCGAAGGGGTGCTGGTGAAGCGCCTGGTGCATCGCGGTGGCCTGGGCATACCAGTAGCCGTCCTGGCGGTAGGGAAGGGCCAGCACCGCCTCTTTGTCCCAGCCGTCGGAGCGCATCTCGGCGGCGAAGCGCTCCAGGCCCTGGGCTTCGCGCAGGACGAACTCCGGCGGCTGGTGCATGAGGTCGACGATGCCGGCTTGGACGTGGCCTTCGTGACCGCATTGCCGGCAGCGCAGGATGGCCTCGCGGATCTCGCGCTCGTCGCTTCGGGGACCGACCAGGTCAAAGGCCCGGTCGGTCAGACACGCCGGGCACCGGAGCACGTCGAGGAACAAAGACTGCACCGGGGCCGATGTTAGAACGAGCGGGAATCCGGCCGTTTTCGGGCCCGGGGCCCGAAAAATAGGTGTTTTTCCTGACCCTTTTGCCCGGTAGAGCCCGGAAATTCGGGGGAAAGCGCCGATAACGCGGTAATTGCGTCCTTTGGGGCCGCTAGCCTCGGCGCGAATCGACACCCCGAGGAAGGAGTGCCATGAACAAGAACGAGCTCGCCGACAGGATCGCGTCCACCGCTGACCTTGGCGCCGGCCAGGCCAAGGACGTGGTCGACAAGACGCTGGAGACAATCTCCGACGAGCTGGCCCGAGGCGGCGAGGTCTCCCTCGCCGGCTTTGGCAAGTTCAGCGTCAGCCAGCGCTCGGCCCGTCAGGGCCGCAACCCCGCCACCGGGCAGCCGATCCAGATCCCGGCCAGCCGGGCGGCCAAGTTCTCGGCCGCGAGTGCCCTGAAGGGCCGCCTCAACCCGTAGGCACTCGGGGTGTGAAGCCCCAGGCACTCGGGGTAGCGAATCACCGCGCCGGCCGCCCGTTGGGGCGGCCGGCGCTGGTCTCGGCGGGGACGATGGACGTGGTGGTCGGGGCGGGCGCGGCGCCGTGCGGTTCGCCCGCAGACCTTGCGCTTGGGCTCGTGGCACGGCACACTTGCGAGCAGACAGCGGGGAGGCAGGGATGTTGGACGAAGCACGCAGGTCGGTATCGCGCATGTGGTGTGCCGCGTGCCTACGCGTGACCGAGGCGCTCGGCACGGCCGGAGGTGAGCGGTGCGAGCAGTGCGGGGGCGAACTACGCCCGGATCGGCGCAGGAGCGAAGAACGGCGCCGGGGCGGTCGGCTTCACCGCGCCTGGGATCCCGAGCCGCGAAGCGGCGTCGATCGCCGACGGGCGCTCGGCTGACGGGCGCAGCCGGGCCGATCGGCTGAGCGGACATCCCGCCCGGGCCCGCTGGCCATCGCTAGCGTGGGGCGCGCCATGGCTGTGTCAGGACTGCGCCTCAGCACACGTACCGGGGCCCTGCTCGCGGCGTTTCTGGCTGTCGCGACACAGTCGGCGTCAGCCGGGCCTGCCACGATCACGTGGGGCAGCGACCTGAGCGCCGCGCCGGACCACGCGCTCGCCGCCGGCGTGGACACCGTCTACTGGTCCACCCGCAGCGCCCACGTCAGGGTCCGCGCTCCGCGCAAGGGCCAGGTCACGATGGTCACCGTGCGGGGCTCGTCGGTCGCCGGCGCCTGCGCCCGACTTCGCTGCTCGGCGCGCTATGAGCGCACGATCCTCTTTCAGGACCTTCGCCCCGCGCGCGGTGGGAGGCTTCGGGTAGTCGCCACCAGCCAACCATTCGAGCTGCCGGCGACCGACGCGTCGTATTCGTTTACGCCCATGAACTTCTTCGTCAAGAAGGGCGACTACGTCGGGATGGCCATCCTGGGCGGCGCCTTCAAGGTCTTCGCCACCGTGTCCGGCTCGAGCGTCGGCCGCTTCACCGGTGCCGGCCACGACCGCAACGGCGCCCGCGTCCACGGTGGCTCCCTGGGCCATACCGAGCTGCTGCTGAAGGTGACCGAGAGGACCTAACCGCACGGCCCGATTTAGAACGAAGGAGCCGAGCGAAAGAGCGGCCCGCCAATGGCGGGCCGCTCTCTCAATCAGCCTCGGCTGTCCCTATCAGGTGACGCGGAAGATCGCCGTCACGTGCCTGGACTTGCCTTTGTTCGGCTTGACGTTGATCGTCAGCTTGTCGAGGCCCGGGCTCCTCGGAGCCTTGAGCGACAAGCACGTCCTGCCCCGACGCGGCGGGAGCCGCACGCGCGAGATCAGCTTCTTGCCCTTGCGGATGGTGAAGATGGGCCGCCCGCGTTTGACGATAGTCAGGCAGGTCCTGAATCGGGCGCCGCGCCTGACCTCGGACGGAACGAGGACGTCCTTGAACACCTTGCCGCCACTCCCGATGATCCGGGCCTTCGCGGAAGCCGTGGTGAAGGTAAGGTCGGTGCTGTAGACGATCGTCAGGGCCGTGTAGCCGACCAGTCGATAGTGGTAGGTCTTATTGGGCTTGAGGCCGGTGAGCCCAGCGGTCACCGGATGGTCCATCTCGTCGCCGACCAGCCCCTCCTGGGCGGTGGTGCTTCCGTAATACAGGCCCGGACCGAACTGGAAGAACCACGTCGTCATCAGGCCCTTGGGATTGACCGTCCCCGTCAGGTTGGCGGTGGTGGTCGTGATGTTGGCTGCCGGCCCGGTCGTCACGACCGGCGGCGCCTGGGTGCAGTAGATCGGGTTTGTCGTTCCTGGCGGACAGACCACCGACGCCCCGGCGCCAGCGGGCAGCGCGAGGACAGACAGCGTGGCCGCCCCCGCGGCCAGTACTGCTGCTCTGCGTTTCATTCTTCCCCTCTCGTTGTTGGTTTTCCGGCGCGGGTCATGCCCGCTGACGGCGTCGAAGCATGGCGAAGCCCACGGCCAGAAGTGCGCTTCCGATCAGGATCGCGGGAAGCAGAAATCCCATTCCCCCGGACTCACCCCCGCCCACCGCGCGCAGGATGGCGGCCAACGGGCTACCGCCGCTGGCGCCGGGCGCTGTCGGGGGATGGCTCCGGGCGAGCGGCCCGGGCGCGGTTTGCTGGGCCAGCGCGGCGGCCGCCCGACCGTCCTTGCCCAGCCGCGCCAATCGACTTTGAGTGCGCGCCGACACTCCCGGGCCGGCGTGGTTCGCGGATCCGGAGGCGCCCGGTGGGCGGTTGCCGGTGGCCGACGGGACGGTCTCGAAGTACTGGTCCACGCCCGAGTTTCCGGGCGGAGCGGTCACCCGGTCGGCTTGTGCCGAGGGGACCACTGAAAGGACGAGGGCGGCAGTCATGACCGCAAGAACCTTCATCAAGTCCGTATACGTGCCGGGACCGGCGAGCCTGACAGTCGGCGTCCCGCTACCGGTCGTGCGCTCCCTCAGCGCAGGGTGAAGGACAAGCTCGACTGGCCCGAGATGACCGCGCGGGCAGTCACCTTTCGCGGGAGCCGTAACGTCTTAAAGAACGTTGCACCGGCGCGCCCACGAAATCGTGCCGCGCCGACCCATCTCCGGCCCTTTCGCCGCTGGATCGACACGACGCCGCTGGCGGGAGACATTCCCCACACCCGCACGCCTTTGCGGGCTCGCTCGAGCACGAGCGGGAACCGGTACGCCCGGGCTGAGGGCTTCGGGGTCCCGTCGCGCAGATACACCCCCGACTGGTACGTCGAGCCATAGTCGGGGATCGGAGCCTGGTCGCGCACGTTGTACCAGGTGATCGTGTCGACGCCCTGGCGCCACAGGACGTAGAACGCCTCTTCGAGCCACACCGAGTAGGGGTCATGGGCGAGGGCGTCGAAGTGCGCCGGTCCGGAGCACGGCTGGGGACGCGGGCGACGACCCGCGCCGACACACAGCAGCGTGCGCACGAACAGCGCCGGCATCATGCGCGCGCCGCCGGGTCGCGGATCCCCATACGGAGCGGTCCCCGCGGTGATCACCTGATTGTCGGCGTGCACACCCTTGACGCCGCCATAGAAGGCGTTGAGCAGCGACCGGTAGATCGCCGGGCTTGCGGGCTGCAGGCGACTGCCCTGACGCATCCACTGGGGCCCCAGCCGCACGGATAGGTTCGGCTCGCCCCACGCCTGCCAGTTGCGCACCCTGGGGAGGGTCGCTCCGGACGCGTCAACCGTGGTGCCCGAGTAGCGGCGCGCGATCGCGGCGGCGAAGGCGCCGAAGGCGCTTGAACTGGGCCGCCACGTGCCGGCGGGAGCATCGGCAGGGCGCCCTGCTCCCTCCGCCCAGGTTGGTGCCTGTGTGACCGACAAAGCCACGGTCAGGCCGCGGGAGGCCGCGTCGCGCACCGCGCCGTCCAGGCCCTCCCAGCGGTACTGCGGGTCGCTCGGGTCACTCGGCCGGAAGTCGGACCGGGGGCTGGCGGGAGCGATCCCGGCCCAGCTCGCACTGAGCAGCACGACCCGTCCACCAACGACTACCGTGCGGTCCAGCCATGGCTGTCGGACGGCGGGCGGTTCCTGGTATGTGCTGTCGACGAAGCCGCGGGTGAGCGGACGCGCTGCGGCCGCCGCGGTGGGCGAAGACGCCCCTCCGGACAAGGCGATGGCGAATCCGATCAATCCGACCACACGGCGGCCGGTTCGCCCGCAAGGGGATCTCATGGCCACGGAGGTGTCAGGTTAGCCGGGGGCACGCCGTACCAAACAACTGATGGAAGCCGCAGCTTCGGCTGTCGTCCCTGCCCGGCGGCCCTGGGCCCTTGGCGCCGTAGTCGGTCCCCGCGCCGGGACCTGGCTGCTCGGCTTCGCACCGGTCCTGTACCTGGGATTGCGCGGCGGCGGTTACGACGCGGTCGTACGGGGTGAGGCGACGCTGGCCATTGCGTGGCTGCTGCTGATCGGGGCGTTGATCGGGGTGCTGCCCCGGCAACGCCTGGGCGTCGCCGCCTGGACGGCATTCGCCCTGCTCGGCGCCTTCGCCGTCTGGACTGCGCTGGCCACGGGGTGGTCGGGAAGCGTCGAGCGGACGATGGCGGAAGTCAGCCGTCTAGGCGGATACCTCGCCCTCTTCGGCCTTGCGGCGGCGGTGCTTAGCTCGCGCGCTGCGCTGACCCCGACGCTCAACGGGCTGGCCTGCGCCTTCGGGGTGCTCGCAGGTCTCTCCGTGCTCTCGCGCTTGCACCCGGCGTGGTTTCCCCACGACGACATCCAGACCTTTTTCCCAGGCAGCACCGAGCGGCTCAATTACCCCCTCAACTACGCCAACGGGCTGGGGTCGTTCATCGCCATCGGTGTCCCGATCGTCTTCTCGCGGGCCTCGCAGGCGCGCACGTTGCTCGGGCGGGCGACCGCGGCGGCGGCCGCTCCGCTGCTGGTGCTGGACATCGTGCTCACCGTCTCGCGCGGCGGGATCCTCACTGCGGTGGTGGGGCTGGTCGTGTTCGTCGCGCTCATCCCACGCCGGCTTCCCACGCTGGCGACGGGGCTGGTAGCGGGCTCCGGGTCGGCGATCCTCGTCGCCGCACTGCTCGCGCGGTCGGATCTCCGCAACGGGCTCACGACGGCGGCGGTGGGCGGCCAGCGGCGGGAGATGATCGCCTACGTGCTGGTGGTCTGTGCAGGTGTCGGTCTCATGCAGGCCTCTCTGGTGCTGCTCACACGAGCGGCGCGGCGCCCAGGCTGGGTGCGCGTTTCTCGCCGGACCGCCGCTGGCGCCCTCGTGGCCTCGGCGCTCATAGCCGTGGTGATCGCCCTGGCGGCGGGACTCCCGCACCGACTCTCGACCGAATGGAATGACTTCAAGCGCCCCGAGGTGACTGGTTCCTCGGCGACCAATCTCTACACCCGGCTGGGTACGGTGTCGGGCAGTCGGCGATACCAGTACTGGCAGGCGGCGCTATCCGCCTATCGCAGCCAGCCGCTGCGCGGGATCGGCCCCGGCACGTTCGAGTCCTGGTGGGCGCAGCACGGCTCGGTGGCCGAGTTCATCCGCAACGGCCACTCGTTGTACCTGGAGACGATGGCCGAGCTCGGGATCGTGGGGCTGGTGCTGATCGCCACCCTCTTTGTGGGGGTCCTAGGGCTGGGGGTATGGCGGGCGCTGCGGGCTCCTCCCACGGCCCGCGTCGCCCTCGCGACCTGCACCGCCGGGTTTGCCGCCTTC
>VAYS01000017.1:0-62438 GCA_005883215.1 Actinomycetota bacterium | reverse complement strand
AGCCAGGCGGCCGCGCGCTCCGGCGACCGCGCGGCCGCGCTGAAGGACGTCAACGATGCTCTCGATGTCGAGCCGTATGCCGCCAGCGCCTACGTGCAGCGGGCCCTGATCCAGGAGCAGGCTGGGGATTTTCGAAGCGCGTCTGCCGAGATCTCGAGCGCGATCGCGCGCGCGCCGGGCGACTGGCGGCTGTGGGTGGTGCGCTCGCGCCTCGACATCGAGTCGGGGCGCGCCCGAGCCGCCGTGGACGACTACCGGCGCGCGCGCGTGCTCAACCCTCGATCGCCATTGTTCGCGCCGTGAACCGCTGGCTCGCACGCTTCCCTGGGCTCATGCGCGTGGCCCTGTCGGACAAAGAGGCCGACGAGTCGCGATCGTTCGGCAGAGCCGACCGGGACCTCGAGCGCAGGCTGTGGCGTGAGCGTCCTCGTCCGACGCGGCAGTTCGAGAGTCGACTGAGGCGGCGGCTCAGCGTGGCGTCGCGGGCCAAATCGTCTGGCGCCGTGGTGGTCTACGGCTTGTCCGGTGCGCTGCTGCTCGCTGTCGCCGCGCTTGGACTCGCTGGAGTCGGTCCGCTCGGCTGACACGCGACGGAGGACATAGCGGTCGGGTTGGCCTCGAGTTCGGACCGCAATCGGCGCTGGGCGCGGGAGAGGATCTGCTGCACGTTCGCCAGGGCCAAGCCGGTAAGGGCGGCGATCTCCGGTGTGGTCAGATCGCCCCCGTAACGCAGCGCGATCAACTCCCGATCCCTATCCGAGAGCTTGTCCAACGCTGCGGCGATGGCCGGCTCCGGTCCCGGTGGCGCAGGATCCGTGTAGGCGAGCAGCGCCCCCGCGGGCGCTTCGTCGATCGGCACGTTCCCCTGGCGAGAGGCACTTGCGCGATAGTGGTCGATGAGGAGATTGCGCGCGATTGCGAGCAGCCACGCGCCCACGGGAGAGCGCTGGTCGTCGAAGCGCCGCCACGCCCTCAGTGCCCTTTCGAACGTCTGCTGCGTGAGATCTTCTGCTTCGCTCGGCCCCACTCGGTAGGCGAAAAAGCCGAACACACGCCACAGGTGCTCGTCGTATGCGGTTTCGAAGTTGAGGCTGGGCATGCCGGTCCTCCGCCGAAGAGCCTGCCGTAGTTGGCAAGACGCAGGTCCGAGATAACCCCGACGCGGTGTTCGGGGTTAGGCAATCGCAATTGGCGGCATATGTGTACTCTAAGCCGTGCCTCTAGGGCGCGGTCGGCAAGACGATAATCAAGAAGGTCACTCTCAGACCTCACGAGGACTTTCTCGGCGAAACCCCTTCCGGGGCATTGTTCTATCCCTTGAGTGGCAGATTGCATGCCGTAACCCCCGCACCTCAAGAGGCTCCCATGCTCATACGGCCACCCTTGAGGTCCTTAGGGGACTCGGCGGCCCGAATGCGACGATCGGCCGTGCGCTGTATGTCGGCCCCCGAAGCACGGCTGCCGGGATCCCGAATGCAGGCGGCACGATGATCGCTGACGAACGCCGCCAACAATTAGGCGAGCAGGGTTTCCTCATAGTGCCCGGAGTTCTGGACGCAGCGGAGGTTCTGCGTCTGCGCCAGGTGCTCGAAAGAGCCTTTGATGAGGAGCAGCCGGCTGCAAGCGACACCAAGGTTGTGCGCATGGACGTGTTATCACGCTATCCAGAAACCCGGATCGTGCTCGAGAAGCAACTTCTTTTGGACACCCTTCGGTTCTTGGTCGGAGAACATTTGTACTTACTAGATACCGTTGGGCATGACTCCGGTTTTCCGAGCTGGCACAAGGATACGACTACCCTGGAGGCGGCCGGCCATCTGTTCCACCGCGAAGAGGACTTCCGGATGGTTCAGGTAGGTCTTTACTTGCAGCCGAATGGGCCGTATGGAGGCGGCCTAGACGTCATACCTGGAAGCCATCGCGAAAAGCACGACAGATTCCTACATCAGCCCCGGACCCGGGTCGGACACAGCTTCCGGTATCGCGTTCTGGAGCCCATACGGGATCGCAAGGTGACCCGGATCGCCAACCAAGCCGGCGACGCCGTCATCTTCGATATGCGCCTTAGCCACCGAGCTACGCCAGGCTTGCTTCGCGAACGACCAGGCTCGACGCCGGAGCAAAGGAAGCTGGCCCTCTTCTTTCTTTGTGCTGGTTCGGAGAGACACGCTCGGGCGTATCGGGCATTCTGCGAGCAACGAGACGAGTATGAATTTCTTGGGGAACATCAGTATCCGCTAGAAGTGCAAGAGATCGCCCGCAGCCGCTCCCTTACTCTCATCTAGACCGGGCTGCCTACAGGCTTGCGGCCGCCGGATGAAGAGAATGGCAGCTCGGCATCAGGCGAAACGGATTCGACCGCATTGGGGACCCGAGCTGGCCTAGCCTGGATCAGCGCGAGCAAGGAAGCATAAAATGAGCACGAGCCCGCATTTGGAACGGTCGGAGCGGTTTCCGCACTTGCCCCGATCTGGCATGCAGAAACGTGTGTTCAGGGTGGATACACCGCACGACGTTGCGAGCGCCACAGTCGTAGCGGGTGCCCTGCCCCCGGGGGCCAACGTGCTGGTGCTGTGCTCCGACAAGAGCCATGATCGATCGGGCCGGTTCGCAAGCGCCCTACGGACAATGGCAGCGGCATATCGATGGAACGCGGTGATCGACATCTCCAGCCTTCCCATGACCCACCACTGGCTGCGATATGACGATCGTCCTTCTCGGCTCTCGCGGCTTCGGGACACACTTGCTTCCTTGACGCAGCTGCGGGAGCGCCTTGCTCCGGCTTTCGGTCTCCTACCGACCGACCCGCGACTCGCAATGAGACTCGACGACGTAGTCGATGAACTCTACTTCTCGGTGCCCACGCATAGCGATACGCAGGCGCTTTACAAGGTCCTGCCATCTGCGAGGAAGTATTACCTTCCCCACAGCTTCGCGAGCCTGCTCGAGTCCGAGATCCTCGAGTACGGGCCTCTGCTCTCCGGCGAGGCCGAGCGCGCCCTGCCGCCTTGGCTCCGCCTGCTCGACCGTACGAAAGGCTTCGTTTTCGGGCCGGACGCCGTGCCTGTTCGCAGCCTGACGCTGGACGCTGTCTTTACGTTCAACGCCGTGGCACCGTGGCGCGTGGAGACTAGGCCACTTGGGCACCAACTACACCGCGGCGCGATGGACGAGCTGTTCGCTTCGCTCCACGACGCTGTCCGACAGTACTACCGCAGCTTGGCCGCTGAGGCGGGGGGGGGCGCGGCGGTTTTGCTCCTCAACGTGGCCGACGCCGACTCAAACTACCCCTACGACGCCGAGACTGCTGGGTATGTAAGCCTCGCTCGGTATCTCCGCCAGACAACGTCCGCTGCCGGCTTGCTAGTCAAGCCCCATCCACGTGGCACGCTTGAGCGAACGCAGCAGGTGGTCGCACACCTGGAGCGAGAGCTCCCGGACCTGACGATCATCGCTGACTACGAGCACTCCGCACTCCCCGCGGAGGTAATCCTCAGCCCGTTCTCGATCGTGGCCTGCGCGGGGATCGCGTCCAGCGCATTGGCCTCGATCCGAAGGATCTATGGAGTCCCAACTTATTTCTCGGAGGAGCTCGCGCGGCGGCTGTACAGCCATACAACCACATCGGCCGAAAATATTGCAAAGTGGCTGGAGGCCGACCGGGGCGCTGCCACTGCCATTTGACGGCGCGCGCATTAGCCTGTCGGCCGATGCTTGCGGTCATCAACTACGGGATGGGAAACCTGCGCTCAGTGCTCAACGCGCTGGCTGCGCTCGGAGCCGACGCAAGAGTCGTGGATACCGCGGCCGAACTCGGGGACGCCGAAAAGATCATCCTCCCGGGAGTGGGCGCCTTCGGGGATGGGATGGCAAATCTCCGCCGCGCACACCTCGCGGCCGCCATCATTGGCCACGCGAAGACTGGCAAGCCGCTGCTTGGTATCTGCCTAGGGATGCAGCTCCTGGCATCGGAAAGCACGGAGCACGGTCAGCACGCTGGTCTCGACCTCATCCCTGGAAGCGTTGAACGCATCGCTCCAGGTCACGGCCTGCGCGTGCCGCACGTTGGTTGGAACAGCATCAAAGTGATTCAGCCAAGCCCACTCCTCGATGATCTCGAGGCCGAGCCCACTTTCTACTTCTTGCATAGCTACCACCTCATCCCCGCGCAGGGTCAAGCTAGTGTTGCCACTGTCGATTACGGCGAGCGGCTGGTGGCGTGCGTCCAACGCGCCAACGTATTCGGCGCCCAGTTTCACCCTGAGAAGAGTCAGCGCGACGGGCTACGAGTGCTGAAAAACTTTCTGTCGATCTAGGCATCGTGCTAAAGACCCGCCTCATCCCCTGTCTGCTGATGAAGAACGGTCTGCTTGTGCGCAGCGAACAGTTTTCGCTACACCAAATCGTTGGCAACCCGGTCCACCAGGTTGAACGCTTCAACACCTGGGCGGTCGATGAGCTGGTCTACCTCGATATCACACGCCAGGGCGAGTACGACATGCGCCGCGATGATCACAAGATCAAGGATAAGAAGACACTCCTAGAGATCATCGAGGAGGTCTCGAGGACGTGCTTCGTGCCTCTCACCTTCGGAGGCGGGATCCGCACCATCGAGGACATTCGTACGCGTATCGCATATGGGGCCGACAAGGTTGCGATCAATACCCAGGCAGCTGCGTTCCCCGAGTTCATCAACGAAGCGGCCCGCATATTCGGCAGTCAGGCGATCGTCGTCTCAATCGATGTGCGATGCCACGCAGCAGGCGCGTGGGAGGTCTTTGTACACGGCGGTCGCCAGCCCACTGGTTTGGACGTCATCGAGTGGGCCAAAGAGGCCGAACGCCGTGGGGCGGGTGAGGTCTTCCTCAACTCGATTGACCGCGACGGGAAGGGCTGCGGCTACGACCTGCCGCTCATCGAGGCGGTTTCCAGGGAGACGACGATCCCCGTCATCATCTGCGGGGGAGTGGGAAGGTTCGAGCATCTCGTCGATGGAGTGCATGCTGGCGCGTCGGCCGTGTCGGCGGCGAACATCTTCCACTTCACGGAGCACAGCACGCAGCACGCAAAGAAGGTGCTGGCGAAGGCGGGCGTGAACGTACGACTAAGCGCGCAATTTCGGACTAACTCCACGTCAAGACGACCAGGCGTCTCGCGCTCGAGCACCTCAAAGCCGAACGAATCCAGAAGACCCGCGAGCGAATCGAGATGCATGTAATTGAGATGCTCTGCGGAGACAGCCGAAGCGGCTTCGCGCAGCACGACGATGTCAAATCCCTTGACATTCGGACATGTGAGGATCAATAGTCCGCGCGGCCTCAGAAGCTCGCCGCATCGGCGCACGAACTCGGCGGGGGAGAAGAGATGTTCGATGACCTCGAAGCTCGTGATAACGCTCGCCTCGCCAAGGCGGGCATCTTCGATCCGTTCTTCGATGACCTCGAGACCCTTCTCACGACAGGTGCGAGCGAGATGGGGTTCCGGTTCCACCGCCACGATGCGATCCCACAGATCCAGCCCCACCACTTCCTCGCAAAAGGTCCCAAATCCCGCGCCGACGTCGACCAGCGTTCCGCTGGCGACACCATGCCGTCGCGCGACGCGGGCAACGCGCTCCGCTCTCGGAGCGAAGATCTTTTCTCGTCGCACGTCCTCCGATGCAGAGAAGATCGTTTGGTTCCAGTACTGATAGTTCCGCGAGACGCGGTAGTACTCGCCTAGCAAGTCTGGTTCGGGGCGAGGGTTCATGTAGACCGTTTCGCATGCCTCGCAGAGCACGTAGTCCAGATCGTCCTTGCGCCAGACCGGACGCGCGCGGTCTGCCCCGCATGCCGGACATGGCGTCGCTACGAACCGGTCCCGATGGGAAAGCAGCCAGTCGACGTCGGCGCGGTAGCGCCGGGCTTGTTCCGCCATCAACTCCGCGGGCCGGATCTCGGTCTCGCGCAGCGGGGAGCTCACAGGTCGCCGCGTGCGAGCGGCCCGGTAGCCGCCGTCTCGCGGTCGGCGGCGCGACGAGCGTCGAATTCGACGATCGAGTCCTTGATCCATTCCCCGTGCTCGTCCCTGACCCAGACACGGGGGTCACGGAATCCGTCGGCTGTCTCCTCGAACTCCTCCTCGGTCATGTCCACATAATCCAACCACCGCTCGAGATCCCATCGTGGCTTGACGTGGTCATAGCGAGCAACCATCGCAATGCCTTCGCTTCGTGTCATTCTCCCGGCGCGGATGTCCTTGCAGGCGTGGTCTGTCGCTCGACCATAGCCGAACTTGACGTATTTGAGGTAATCGTGGATGCCATTCTCATGCATGTCATCTAGGTTTGACATGCGGCGGTAGGTACGCTCGAAGGGCTCGGGAGATTCCTCAAAGCCCCACTGATGCATCAACTCGGTCTGCGCGTTCGCTTCCCAATTGAGGTAGTTCCCGAGATAGATCCCTCGTATGCCCACCTCCGCGAGCTCCACGTCGGTGGGATACTTCGCCCATAGGAGATCTTGTTCGGTCAGCCCTTCGGTTTCTTCCATCATGTCCTGCCAGTCGTACCCCCGCTGTGCGTGCTCGAGCCGAAATTTCGCAGTCATTTCGATCCGGTCATCTAGGGAGTACATACCGGAGAGGTCGGTGAAGCCATGCTCACCCCAGACGATTAGGGGGATACGGAACTTTACGGCGATCTGAACGGGATAAGTGAAGATTCCGCAATGCGCGTGCCAGTTCATGTCGCCCATCGTGCGAAAGCAGAGTCGATTAAGCTTCTTGAGAACCGGAACACTTGGAGAGAAGAAGATGTGGTCGCAGCCGAAACGCTCGCGGAGATTGCGCAGATTCCGCAGGCCGACGGGCAAGTAATTGTTTCCGTGGTACGTGACGAGCAGTGGCCGCAGGCCGAACTCCTCGACGATGACATAGGTTTGGTAGTGGCTGTCTTTGCCGCCGGAGACCGGAATGATGCAGTCGTAGGTGGCTCCGTCCAATGAGCGGTGCGGCTCCAATAGATCGTGAAGCTCCCTCCGGCGCTCGTCCCAGTCGATCCGCTGCTTCTGATCGTTGACAAGGCAGCCCGTGCAGACCCCTTCGTTGGTGAACGCGAGGGGGGCAGCGGCCGATGCCGGATATACACAACGGACGCAGTACTGCTGTTGAGGAGGCTGGACCACGCGGAGGACGTGCTCGCGGTTCAGGGGCAGAGTCCGGTGATTATACGATCATGGGCTCATCGCACCTGCGCTCGCCACGCAGGCATGCATAGGATCATGACACGGGTTTCCCGAGCGGGGCACGTCGCCCATCAAGGGGGCGCGTGGACCTGGCATCGATGCAGCTCCAAGAAAGCATTAGCGAGTTCGAGCGCTCTTCGGTGCGTACCGATCGCTTGCGCTCGCTGTTCCTTTGCTACATGTCGCTGGACGATCCTCTCGTCCACACCCAGGTCATCAACTACGTTGAGGGGCTGGCGCGGCGGGGACACGTCATCCATCTCGTCACCTGGGAGATGCGTCGCATCTCACGCGCCGACCGCGCCGCAACCCTGACTGCACTGCGCGTCCGGGGGATCGAGTGGCACCCGCTGCGCTATCACAAGCGTCCCACGGTGCCGGCCACGGCGTTTGACGTGGCTTGTGGCATTTTGCTGGGAGTACTGCTAATCCTCCGTCACCGGCTGACTGCTATACACGCGTACTCACACGTGCCGGCGGCGATCGGACTCGCGCTTGCACGACTGACCGGCCGTAGGCTCATCTTCGACCATCGCGGGCTGCTTGCCGAGGAGTACGCCGACGTAGGTCGCTGGGATCCGAACGGCGTGCCATACCGCCTGACTAAGTGGACAGAGCGGCGGGCCATCGAACGAGCAGCGGCAACCGTCGTCCTGACTCGACGTGTCGTGCCACACCTCTTCGATCACCCAACACCCATGGCCCATCGGGTTATTCCGTGCTGCGCGGACCTTCGTCAGCTCGCCGCGCAGCTCGATGGCCGCAGCGAGGTCCGCAAGGCACTCGGGATCGGTCATCGCCCAGTAATGGTCTACGTCGGGAAGTTCACCGGCTGGTACATGGAGCGCGAGATGGTCGACTTCTTTGCCACGGCGCGCGAGGTAATTAGCGACCTTCATTTCCTTGTTCTTACACAGAGCGACGCATGGCTTATCGAACGCGAGTGTGACGCTCTTGGGGTTTGCCGTGGTGATTACACGGTAACGTGTGTGCCTCACACGAAGGTTGGTTCCTATCTAGCGGCGGCAGACTTCGCGATCTCCTTTGTGCGTCCAGTGCCGTCGAAGGTGTCCTCGTCGCCCACCAAGATAGGCGAGTATCTAGGTGCGGGACTTCCCGTCGTCTCGACGGCGAGAATCGGAGACGTCGACGAATTGCTGAGCGAGTACCGTGCCGGAGTCCTTGTGCGCCAGTTCACGCACGATGGCTACATATGCGCCGCACGGGAGGTGCAAAGGATGCTCCGTGATCCCTGCGCCCCGGATCGATGCCGCGACGCTGCACGCGAGCGGCTTTCTCTCGAAGACGTGGCCATCCCTCGCTATGACGAGCTCTATCGCTTTATTGCGGAAAGCAGTGCCCGCCGTAATACCCCGCCGGTGTCCGGAGGCGACGGCTGATTTATGGCACCTGACCCGATCCAGCCTTTGTCCGGGCAAAGCGCCGCCGTGCCCGCCTCACGGGGAGGGCAGCGAAGTAGGCAAAGTGGGCAGGCCGGCCGCGAAGGGCTGCCCAGGAGTGTCTAGCGAACGCACACAGATCGCCATCCCGCCAATATGAGCCCGCGAGGGTGAGGTGTAGATCCGCGTAGGCACGCGATTTGAGCACATGCGTCTGCGGATCGGACGCAGCAAATGCCTTCTCGTATGCCAGGAACATTCCGCGCTCCATACGCGGAATGTCCCAGTGGGCATTCGCTGGGTGGTGACGGTATAGAACCAGCGGCTCGCGAACAAAGCCGACCGGGAAGCACCGCGCGATTCGGTAGGTTAGATCCCAGTCCTCCGCCGGAGGAAGGAGCTCATCGAAGTTCCCAATTGCGTCCAAGGCTGCCCTGGAGACCATCATCGTACTGCCGCTTGCATGCAATCGGCTGTCTTGACCTACGAGCATGAGATCCGCCACGCGTCCCTCCAGTCCGCTGGTACGCTCCGAGATCGGAGTGAGTGTTTGGTCGACCTCCCGGATGGCACAGTGCACGAGACCGAGGGCAGGATCGGCGGCGAAGCGCGCGGCCTGCCGCTTGAGCTTGTTCGGTAGCCACACATCATCAGCGTCTAAAAAGGCGATCAAACTGCCGCGAGCAGCTGCGATGCCGGCGTTGCGGGCGGCCGCGACACCTTGGTTCTCTTGGTGGATGACGCAGATCTCGCCGCCGAAGTGCTCGAGTACCTTCATCGTCGTATCCGTCGAACCGTCATCCACAACGATCACCTCAGTCGGCGGGAGTGTCTGACGAAGGGCGCTACTGACGGCGTCGGCGATGAAAATGGCTGCGTTGTGTGCGGGCAGCACCACCGAGACGGGAGGAGTCGGCTGGACGATTGATCCGCTCATGGGCGAAGATGTGGCAAGCGACGGTTGCGCCGGGAGGACGCTTCGAGCCAGTCTGTATAGCGCTGTTCGTGGGTCCACACCCATTTCTCCGGTGTGAACGCAAGTGCGCGCCGGCGCGCTTCGGTCCCGATCTCCGGCCAACGCTCCCGTGCTGCGAGCATCTCGGCGATTGCTCGCCGAAGGGACTCGGGATCTTTCCCGCGCGCGACGAGCCCACTGACGCGGTCCTCAACAACCTCTCGTGCGATGCCCACGGGTGTCGTCACGACGGGACGTGCCAACGCCATCGCCTCTAGTACCGCAAGACCAAATGATTCCGCCAAGGCGGGATGAACAAAAAGGTCGAATGCCGCAAGCACGTCCGCAATATCGGTCCGAGGAGGGAGTAGGAGCACGCGATCAGAGAGGTCGAGCGACCGAACGAGGCTCGCTAATCCCGTCGGGTCACCTCCGCCTCCGACGATCACGAGCATTGCATTCGGCACTTCGCTAGCGATCATCGCGAACGCCCGCACTAGCGCTTCGAGGTTTTTGACCCAGAAATAACGCGAGATCGCTCCCAGGACGAGCCTGCCTTCCAAGCCGTACTCTGCTCGGAAACGCGATCCATCGGCGATAACAGGGTTGAGGCGCTCCAAATCCAGCCCGTGGTAGATCACCTCCACCTTGTCGCGCGAGCAGCCGTAGACACGGGTAAACGTCTCCTTCATCTCCATCGACGGGGCGATTACGTGATCGCAGAGCGGGCGAGCTGCAAGGCGATCAACTTCGAGGAGCAGTCGCCGTTTGTGGAGCGGGACCTCATGTGAATGATGGCCAGTAAAGATGGTGAGCGGAACACCTGCGAGTCTCGCTGCCGTTAGGCCGACGAGGGACGCCTCGAGAAGGTGCACCTGCACCACGTCGATCTGGTTATGTCGCAGCCACCATGCTAGGCGGAGGGTCGCGGCCAGATATTGCGTGCGCCGTACGGCACCTAGCGCAAGGGTACGAACCCCGAGCTCGTGCAATCCCTCCTGCAGTCGGCCCGACCGATCGAGCGAGCCCACGTAAACGTCAAAGCGGCTCCAATCGGTGAAACGGACGAGGAGCCGGAAATACTCAAGCGGCTGCGAGTTTGCGATGAAGTGCAGAACCCGTATACGGTTGGCGGGTGAGGGTAAGGCGCCCGAATTGGGTGCCCCACCCGCGGTCTCATGAGCCTGAGCAATCACCGCGCCGACGTCAGGCGGAAGCCCAGGCGCACGCCTCGGAACACATACAGACCGGTCATCCACCGATACGCGACCTCCAGCGGCCATCCGCCCTTGGGCCGTAGCAGTTCGATTGCGCCTACTATCAGATGGGCGATCGCAAGTGAGATCCGGTGGCTCAGCAGCGCACGAGTGATCTTTCTTGCTGAGACCCTGACGGAGTCCCCGCGCCGTAACGGAGCGTTACGGTTGATTATCGGCTCGTTGAGCTGATCCGGATACTTTCGCGCGAGATAAACGGCAGTGATCGCAGAGCGCTCTTGGCGCCGGCAGTAGGCGTGGAGGTCCCGATGCTCGTCAAGGTGGAGTACACGGATGTCGTAATCGTGGACGATCGTGCATCCAGCCTGGCGTGCGCGCCGTGCAAAGTCATGATCCTCCGCGCCCGCAAAGGGAAATTCCTCGTCAAAGCCGCCAAGTGTCCAGAATGTGTCTCGCCCGATGCTGATATTCTGAGCCGATAAACCATCAGGCAGAATGCGCCCGTGCGAACCGAACCGGGCCGCCAGGTCGGCCTTGAAGTAGTCCTCTCGTTCAAGCCGAAAACGTCCAAAGGGCGTTCGGTGAAGCGCGGCGCGAAGTTCCGGAGAGAACTCCGAATGGCCTGACACGATGCACTCACCGTACTCCGCGCGGGCCGCGAGGTGCTGACGCACATTGTGAGGAGGGACGACAATGTCGTCATCTACGAACATGACAATGTCTCCATTGGCATATCGTGCGCCGCGATTACGGGCAGTAGCCACGCCTAAGTTGGACTGCCGCACATAGCGGACCGAGGGACACCCGGGTTCGATTGCACGCAACGCTTCTGGCGTGTCGTCCATAGAGCCATCATCAACCACGATGATCTCCAGCAGCTCGGCGGGGTAGTCGAGTGCGCAGAGCGCCGAGAGCGTACGACGAAGCTGCTCAGCGCGCTCGAACGTCGGAACAACCACACTGACGGAGAGTTCACCCAATGCCACGGCACGCCCGTCTTAGGTCTGGTCGCATCTCGGAAAGCTCATAGAACACAGACATAGCACGCTATAAGATCCCTGCTACCGCCGATCTCGGCGGGTACGACTATGTTTGCCCGAGACGAGAGCGACCGGCTCGAACGCCTATGGAGGGGGACCTTTGGCGACGCCTACGTGCGGCGCAATCTCACCGCGGATGAAGGCCGCAAGTCCTTCTGGTGGGAGACACTCGCCAAGCTCGATGTGGTAAGCGCTCTGGAGGTCGGTTGCAACGTGGGTGCAAACCTACGCTGGCTCGCCGAGATGCTGGACCGAACCAACATGGTGGGTGTGGACATCAATCAGAGGGCACTGGAGATTCTGCGTGAGCGCCTACCTGGGGTTCGCACGGTGGCCGCATCAGCGCGCTCCCTCCCGTTTGCTGATGGCTCTTTTGATCTCGTTTTCACCACTGGCGTACTTATTCACCAAGACCATGACTCGCTCAACAGGGTGATGGACGAGATCGTGCGCTGTTCCAGCCGTTATGTTCTCTGCGGGGAGTACTGCGCCGAACCGCCGGAGGAGATCCCCTACCACGGCGAGCGGGGAGTGCTATTTAAACGCGACTTTGGGTCGCTCTACCAAGAAAGGTTTCCCGAACTCACGCTCCTTGAACAGGGCTTCCTCCCCGCTAGCGCCGGCGGCTGGGAAGACGTGACGTTCTGGATCTTTGCAAAGCGCTAGGGCCCCCATGCGCGTCGTCGCAGTGGTGCAGGCGCGGACCGGCTCCAGCCGACTGCCGGGGAAGGCGCTCATGGAGGTGGGTGGTGCTCCCCTGATTGTGCAGGTATTGCGCCGCGTGCGGAGGGCGACGAGTGTCGACGAGACGGTGCTTGCGACGACAAACGCCGAACAGGATGACACACTGGCAAGCCTGGCCGATGCGGAGGGCGTAAGCTGCTTCCGGGGTGATGAGCATGACGTGCTTGCTCGTGTGCTTAGGGCCGCGCGCAAGGCTAATGCCGACGCGATAGTACGCCTAACCGGTGATTGCCCACTGATCGACCCACAAGTTGTAGACACAGTCGTAAGGGAACTGCTCACGCATGTTGGCACGTGCGACTATGCCTCAAACGTCGTGCGGCGAACATTCCCGCGCGGCCTCGATGTGGAGGCGCTGTTCACAGACACCCTTTCGCGCGTCGAGCGGCTGGCTAGCTCGCCCGAGGCCCGCGAACATGTCACCTGGTTCATCTACCGTGAGCGACCGGATCTCTTCTTGGCGCGTTCGGTTGAGTCTCCCGACGATTTTTCTCATCTGGACTGGAGCGTTGACACACAGGAGGATCTCAAGCGGGTGCGGGGCCTGTTTGATCGGCTGCAGCTGGCGACCCGCCGTGTCACCTGGCAGGAAGTTGCGGTCGGCGACATGTCTGGCGCACCGTCGACCTGAGTGTCAGTCGACGGGCGTGACCGTTCGGCTCATCTCGCAAATATCCGCTGGTGTCAGCCACGCATCGTTTCGGTCGCTCGAGTATATGAAACCGGGCGGTAGCTCCTCGCAAGTCGGATACTCTTCAGTGCGCCAAAAAGGGAAGGATGGGTAAATTGTAAAGGAATCCGGGAATGCTGTGGCGTGGCGCGCTTCCTCCGATGTGACCAACACCTCGTGAATCTTCTCGCCCGGCCGGACGCCGGTGAAACGGCGTGGTGTGTCAGGCGCTATGGCGTCCGCAATATCGACGACACGCATACTTGGGATACGGGGAACGAAGATCTCGCCGCCTTCCATCCGACCAAGGCATGCGAGAACGAAGCCGATCGCTTGGTCGAGCGTGATCCAGAAGCGGGTCATCGCCTCATCGGTGACGGTTAACTCCCCGAGCTCGGCTTGGCGCTTGAATAGGGGGATTACGCTTCCGCGACTACCGACCACATTGCCATAGCGGACTGTCGAGAAGCGCGGCTGGCCATGTTGGCCGGCCGCTGCGTAGGAATTGCCCTGGGTGACTATCTTCTCGGCACAGAGCTTTGTGGCACCGTAGAGGTTGACGGGGTTGACGGCCTTGTCTGTGCTGAGCGAAATGGTACGGAGAACCTGGTTCTCGATTGCTGCGTTGACAATGTTCTCGGCTCCGATGATATTTGTCTGGACTGCTTCGAACGGGTTGTATTCGCAGATAGGCACATGCTTGAGCGCCGCCGCATGCACGATTACGTCGACGTGGCGGCATGCGCGCTTGAGGCGCTCGAGGTCACGAACATCACCGATGAGAAAACGTAACCGTGGATCGCCTCCCAATTTGCGGTGCAGCTCATGCTGCTTGAGCTCGTCACGACTGTAGACCCGGACGGCGGCCGGCTCATGTCCTTGAAGAAGCTGGCTGATGAACGCGGTACCGAACGACCCGGTCCCGCCTGTTACGAGGACGATCTTGTCCCTGAGCTCTGGGCTGGACGCCATCCCGAGAAATGATAATCCAGGTCCGGTGCGCGCCCTGATCGTAGATCTGCAGAAGGGCGGGTGGCCGTTGAACTACGCTTGCCGTCGTGGCAGTCCCCTATGGACACCAAGCCGTCGATGACGCCGATATCCAGGCTGTGGTCGATGTACTGCGCGGCGAATGGCTGACGCAGGGGCCGGCAGTCGCGGCATTCGAGGAGACATTTGCCGAGCGCTGCGGGGCACCTTATGCGGTGGCATTCTCGTCGGGGACCGCGGCTCTGCATGCGGCGGCCTTTGCTGCCGGAATCGGTCCAGGGGACGAGCTAGTGACGAGCGCGCTTACGTTCGCGGCCAGCGCAAATTGTGGGGCGTATTTGGGCGCGACGCCACGATTCGCCGACATCGATCGGTCAACGTGGAATGTGACCGCCGAAACGATTGCGGCCAGCGTTGGACCCCGCACCCGAGTGGTAATACCGGTCCACTTCGCGGGACTGCCTGCGCCAGTTGAGGACATCCGGGACGCGCTCGCCGAGAACGTGACGATCATCGAGGACGCAGCACACGCCCTTGGCGCACATCGGGCCGGAGCCCAGATCGGCTCTTGTCGGCACTCACATATGACGACCTTTAGCTTCCATCCGGTCAAGGCGATCGCTGCCGGGGAAGGCGGGATGGTGACTACGCGGGATCCTCAGCTCCGCGAGCGGCTGACGCGGTTCCGCAATCACGGGCTAACCAACGACCGGTCGAGTCTGACGCGCGACGAAGGCGCGTGGTACGCGGAGCAGCAGGATCTCGGTTTCAACTACCGATTGAGCGACATCCACAGCGCACTTGGGCGCTCCCAGCTCGCCAAGCTGGACCGTTACATCGAATTGCGCAACGTGATCGCCGCCCGGTATCGTGAGTCACTCGACGGCATCGGCGACCTGGTGCTACCGCCAGAGGCCCCAGCCGACTCGCTACACGCCTACCACCTGTTCATCGTTCAGCACTGTGGGGGCCGCGAGGCGCGACGTCGCCTTTATGGGGAGCTACACGAACGCGGCATACTCGTCCAGGTGCATTACCTCCCGGTCTATCTCCACCCCTGGTATCGCCGCTTGTACGGATACGAGCCAGGGTTGTGCCCCGAGGCGGAGCGATACTACGCGGGCTGCCTGTCGCTGCCATGCTTTCCGGGGCTCACCGAGGAGGACCAGCGACTCGTTGTTGACACACTTTGGGACCTGTGCGCGTGAGGCTCCCTGCGGAATTCACGATCGCGGGTCGCCCCGTAGGCCAGTTTCATCCCACCTACGTCATTGCCGAGGTTGGCGCGAATCACAATCGCGACCTAGCGATGGCCCGGGCGCTGATCGATGAGGCGGTTGAGGCGGGTGTCGACGCCGTGAAGTTCCAGACCTACTCAGGTCACCGCATCTATACCGCGCAAACTCCAAGATTCCAGTATCTCGAGGGAGTTAGCGACAAGTCCCCAGCGGAACTCCTCGACGAGATCGCCTTGCCGCGAGAATGGCAGGGCAAGCTGGCAGCCTACGCTGCCGATCGTGGAATCCATTTTTTCTCGACTCCTTTTGATAACGACGCGGTTGCAGAACTCGCCGCGCTCGATGTGCCGGTGCTGAAAATTGCCTCATTTGAGATCATTGATCTGCCTTTGATCCGACGGGCCGCGGCGACGGGCTGTCCGCTAATCGTTTCCACGGGCATGGCAAGCCTTGGCGAGGTCGAGGATGCGCTGGCGGCTGCCGCAGAAGGCGGGGCGCCGGCAGTTGGACTCATGCAGTGCACCTCCTTGTACCCGGCGCCTCCAGAGAGCGTGAACCTTCGCGCGATGGAGACAATGCGCAGGGTGTTTGGCGTGCCCGTGGGACTCTCTGATCACACACTCGGCATTACGGTGCCGGTGGCCGCGGCGGCGCTCGGCGCCGCCTTTGTGGAAAAGCACTTCACCCTCGATCGCACGGCAAGGGGACCGGATCACCCGTTCGCGCTTGAGCCCATTGAGCTTGCGAGGATGGTAGAAGGAATTCGGATGGTCGAGCAAGCGCTCGGAGACGGGCGCAAGGACGGGCCCTCGGAGGCTGAACGGGAGGAGATGTACGTGCTCGCCCGGCGGAGCCTCGTCGTGACGCGTGACGTCCCAAAGGGCACCGTCCTGACGCCCGAGCTCGTCACCACCAAGCGTCCGGGCTACGGTATCCCGCCAAAGCATCTCGACATCGTGCTGGGCCGGGCGGTGAGCCGCGACGTTCACGAGGACGAAGTGCTGACGTGGGACATGGTGTGAGCCCTGCGCTCGTAACGATCGCAGACGCTGGCAGGCGAGCGGGGCTTGGTCACCTGAGTCGGGCCGGCGCGGTGGCGGTGGCACTCGCTCGGCGCGACGTTGCTACTCGATGCCTTGCATGTGGCGTGACCACCGGCTTCGAACGCGACGGTCTTCGTTGGGAGCCGCTGGCGTCGCTCGACACCACGGTTGCCGTTGACGCTGGAGCAGTGCTCGCCGACGGTTACACCCTCGGCACCGACCGGCTCGAGGAAATTGCAGCAACGGTGCCCCTCGCCGTGATGGACGATTCCGGCTCCCCTCCGTCCTTCTGCTCCCTGGCGATCGACGCCGCTGCCGAGGACGCCGACCTCCCGCCCCTCCTAGGCGGCCCGAGCTACGCGTGCCTACGCCCCGACTTCTGGGACCTCGAGCGGAGACTAACGCGAGACGAAATCGTGACGATCCTGGTCGCCACGGGCGGTGGGGATGTCGGCAGGGTTGCCGAGGCAGCAGTCACTGCCGCGCGGGAGGTGCTGCCGCGGGCCACCATATGTGTAGTGCGCGGGCCCTACGCAACCGGATCTGCGCCCGCTGGAGTGGGGACGCTTGAGGTCCCAGTCTCGCTGGCGTGTGAGTTGAAGCGCGCGGACCTCGCCGTGGTCACCGGTGGGCAGACCGTGCTCGAGGCCACCTGCTCTGGCGTGCCGACGATCGCCATTCCGGTGACGGAGAACCAGCGCCGGACAACTCGACGGCTGGCTAGGCTCGGCGCCGTGAAGCCGGTTGAGGCGCGCGACGTATCCGCTCTTGCCGAGACAATCGCCTCACTCGGTCGCGACCATTGTGCGCGACGCGCCTTGGCCGAGCGAGCTCGTGACGTCGTTGACGGAAATGGCGCGCGGCGAGTCGCCGACTGGCTCAAGCGACTTATCGACGGAGAACTGCCGCCCAGGGGTCAGGCCGCTCCAGGCGCAACAGCCTAAAGACGTCGTCATGCTCGCCAGGCAGCTCGCGGAACCCGCTGCCCTCAAAGGTTCGCAGCGACCGCTCATTTTCTGCGCGCACCCACGCATCGATTGCGGTCGCGTTCGTGTTCTGCCATAGCCAGTCGACCGCAGCCGCAACCAGCGCATTCCCAATGCCTTCGGCGCGCGACTGACGCTCGACGGAAACGCTCACTTCGTACCAGTAGCCCCTGACGCGGTCGAATCGAACCTGCCCGACGGGCTTGCAGCCGCGCTCTGCCAGCAGCAGGTGGCGATCAGGGTCTGCCAGCACCCGCTCCAACCAGCGAGCGTGCTCGCTGGGCTCGACACGGCGGGACTCACGCGACGCAGAAACCGCGGCAGGATCATTGCGCCACCGCAGCAGAGGCGCTGCGTCAGCCTGACGAGCTTCGCGAAGCACCAAATCTCTAGGTTGAGCCCTAGGCCTCCCGTGTAAGGGACCTCTGTTGGTAATTCCCCCGCTGCCCATAGGACTAGCGGCGCGGAGATTCAAAATGGGCAATCATCGGGAAGCCCAGGCTACTACTCGCCCGAGCTCTACAGCTACGAGCCGCGCGCATAGACGTCGCCCCACCCGTGGTAATCCGGTATCACCGCGCGTTGGCGTTCAAGAGCGGCGGTCAGTTCCCTCTCACCGACCCAGTACTCGAGGGCGAGGGCGGCAGAATCGCCCAGCGAGTAATTGAACTGCTCGTAACCGAGTTCCGTCAGCCGGGCAAGTGCCGATCGCGTAGAATCGAAGCGCTCCGGTTGGAACTCGATTGAGAGTGCTCGGAGCCGGTGCGTAAGGCCACCGAGTGCGGCTACCTCGTAACCCTCTACATCGATTTTGCAGAACGCGGGGAGCCCGTAACTAGCTATTAGCTCATCTAGGGTCGTTACCGGCACAGTCCCGCCCGGCCGCCATTCGTGTTCCCTGAATCTCCCGCTGCGCCTGGTTGCCTCGATGAACTCGGCGGACATCGTGGTAAGTGCCGAACTCGCGCTGGTGACGAAGATTTGGCGATACCCGGGGATGTCAGCCACCCCCACCGTTACAACCGACACTCGCGGGTCACCGGCGAAGCGCCGCTTGAGTCGAGTCCCGCATGACTCGTCTGGATCCACGGCGACAACCTGGGCACCCACCGTTAGAAAGGCCACAACACGCTCGCCCACATTTGCGCCAACATCAAAAACGAGGTCGCCAGGCCCGACGAAATCACGGTAAAGCCCAGCCCAGCGCCGCATCGCTTGCCGACGCCAATGTGCCTGGCGACCCAGCCTAACGACGGTCCGCGGGGCCCGCAAAATACGACGAACCTTCATATCGTCTTAGCGCCCGAGCGAAAGGCGGACACGTCCGACCAAGGCGGCCCGAGCAACGACGAATCGATAGCGCAGCCAACGCCGTTCGTCCGGTGTCCAGAAGGCCAGCACGAGAAGAACGAGGGGGAAAGCGACAAACACAGCTGCAAGTTCGACGGCAATATGTGAGACCGTCAGCGCGCCGGTAGCTGCGGTGCCAGCGACGAACGCGAGGGCGCCCGCCACGAGTAGCTTCGTCCAGCGCTTGAGTTCCCACGGTATGGGATAAAGCCGATGTGCAAGCAAGCCCTGCGTGAACGCGAGTACGACGTATGCGATCAGCGTTGCCCATGCGGCAGTCATGATGCCGCCCCACGGTAAGATAACTAGGTTCAAACCAACATTTACGGCTGCGGCGCCGAAGGTCACAATTGGGATTGTAATGGTCTTCATTGAGTACCAAGTACCCTGAGTGACTAGCTGGTATACGCCAAAGGCCAAGTGGCCAAATACCAACACAGGCACCACTCGGGCTGCCTGATGGAAACTTGACGGAGTAAGAAGGCGGATGATGTCACCGCCGAAGAGTGCGACAAAGACGCAGGCCCAGGTCGCGCCTGCGAACCAAAATGTGCCAATCCGCGGCACTTGCCCTTGCGGGCCTTCCCGTTTGAGCTGCGCCGTCACGGCCGGAGTAAATGCGCGGCTAAGCGCGTTTACGCCAAGGCTGGCCGCTGCTGCGACGGATGCACCGAGTGAGTACAGCCCTAGCTGTGCGTAAGGAACGTAGCCTTGGAGCACGATGCGATCCGAGACTGACAATGACCACTGGGAGAGGAGATGCGGAATCAAAGGCAGGCTGAATAGGAGCGCAGCCTTAAGCAGCATCCACGAGAACCGTGCGGCCGCCATTCTTGCTGTCAGGAGGACACTGACAACTGCCGCGGCGGCGGACGTGATCAGGGCTGCCCGCAGCGCGCCCAGCACCCCCTCGCGTAGAACCACCACTAGGAGGATCGTGACCGCAGCCAAGGTGAGTGCGTTGAAGAGCGTGATTCCAACCACTTTCCGCGGCTCTTGGCGTGTCGTATAGATCGCGAGCGGAACGTCGAGGAACACGCCCAAATAGGCGGCCCAGACGGCGTACCTGAGATACGGGTCGTACGGAACGGAGCGGAAGAAGTCCAAGTAGCCTGCGTCGCCGGCAAGCTCTAGTCCGAGCGTAAGTACCCCTGGTATTACGAGCAGGAAGATTAGGATCGTGCCGTAAAGGGTTCGCTCGTCTTTCGCGCTCTCTGCTTCGAAGTAGAGGCGGGTGATGGCCGCGTTAAGGGCAAGGCCGAGAGTTAGCGTCAAGAGCAGGGTGACCGTCGACGCGATCGCGAGGATCCCATACGCGCTTGGATTGAGGACGCGCGTGTAGATCGGGGCGAGAATCAGGGCCATGCCCTTGACGAGCGCATCCGTCACGAGATACGTACCTGTGTTTCTCCCGAGCCGGAAAAGCTGGCGCGGCAAGCTCTCGTTCTGGGCGGCCCGGGGACCGGATCCACCGAGCGTTGGGCTATGCGGCGGCTGGTCCACGCAGGCGAGCTTTAGCGCATTCCCGCAAGGTTGGTGCTACTGGGCTGGCCAGGTCTTGCGGACGCTAGCCTCCGCGCGACTCGAGGGCCCAGACCAGCCGATCGTCCTTAAGGGATCAATGCTAGCCAGACTAATCGCATGCGCGCCTCTTCGTGGGGAACGAGTCCTACTTGCCGCGATCGGGCCGTAAGCATTGTGAGGATCGGTGTCCCCGCAAAGGCCCAGGTAGAGGTAATCTCAGTTCTCACGTACGCAGGACAGCGCGGCTGTGTTGCCTTGGACTAAGGCGGTAGCTATTGAGCAAGGATCTCTGGGCCCTCGGTTCGGACCGTGTCAGGCCGCTTGAAAACGTACCCGCCTGCGGTAGGGGTCCCGCCCGCGGAGCCGAGCCCGTAGGACGAGGCGGAGCGCTCAGTCGCGGGGGCGGTGGGGAGCCAGTGGGGCGGGTCGCAGTGGGGCGGGTCGCTGAGGAGCCTCGCCGCCGCGTGCGCCGCGCCGCGGCACGTCGTAGGCTCATCCGGAGCCTCGAGAGCGATCCTATCTTCGAGACGTTCGCCCAGCTCCGCCAGCATCCCTGAGCGCGAACGCGAACTACAATGAGTACTGGCTGCTGGAGCTCAACGTCTACCGCAGTCCAGACCCAAGTACGAGCACACCTCGCCGCGCAAGCGCCTCGGGCATGATCGCATTGTTCACCCAAGCCTTCGGTGGACCGGAGCCAGGGCATAGACGCTGGCGGGCTCCTCTGGCGCGGTGGATGGCCGTTATCGCCGCGCCCGACCGATTGCGCAGACTCCCGGGCGAGTTCGTCCGTTTCCTCCATGCTGCTCGGACATATCGGAGAATGCCCGGGGCAGAACCAATAAGGCTATGGGACTTATGGCCAGAGCTGTATGACCGAACGGAGACATCGATAATCGACCCCCATTATGTCCACCAGGGAGCTTGGGGCGCCAAGTGCATCGCACGCCGATCCCCGGCCGAACACATTGATGTCGGCTCGTATCTGCCGTGGGTAGCGTTTCTGACATGCATGACGCAGGTTGTGTTTATCGATATGCGACCGCTTGGTGAGAAAATTGAGGGCGTGCGTTGCATCGCAGGCGACCTCCTAAGCCTGCCCCTGAAGAGCCGATCAGTCCACTCGCTTTCGTGCCTACACGTAGCGGAGCATATTGGGCTCGGCAGGTACGGCGATGGTCTCGAACCTCGCGGCACTCAGCTCGCGGCTCGCGAACTCTCTCGGGTCCTGGCGCCCGGCGGCGAGCTACTGTTTTCCGTTCCGGTTGGTCGACCGCGGCTGTGCTTCAACGCTCACCGGATCCATTCTCCGGGTCAGATCCTCCGCTATTTTGCCGACCTTCAGCTCGTCGACTTCTCCTTGGTAGATGACTCCGGTCGGTTTCGCCCAAACTCGAGCCCAGCCGAGGCCAAGGACGCCCATTACGCCTGTGGCATGTTCCGCTTTCGGCGAGCGGCCCTCGCCTCATAACTCGAGAGCGATGGGACGCGGTTATATCTACGACGCCGGCGAGCTTCACCCGCCGTGCCATGGAGCCATGTGTACGACTCTAAGTGCATGAACTCACCTCCGTACGGTAGCGGGCTAGTTCGGGAGGGGCGCGGTCCAAAGCCGCTCGTGGCCACCACACCGAGCTAACATGGGCAACCAGAGCGTGAATGTCGAGATTTTACGTCACCTGAGCCCTACCACGCGTCGGATCCCTGTTCGGTCGCGACCGTTTCAAGGGCGGCGGCTTGAGCGACGGCGGGAGAGAGACCAGTGAACGGCGTAGACGTTTTAGTGAGCTCATTCGATGGTTATTCTCGCTGCTGGGGTGCGCTGGCGCACGGGATCCGAAAGTACTGGCCGGACTGTCCTTACCGAGTCCATCTGATAACAAATTCGATGGACCCCGCCCTCCCAAGAATAACGGTGCTCAAGGTGGGCGACATGGATTGGTCGCGGCGTATGCTCGCTGCATTGGGACGGCTGGCCGAACCCTATGTCATGTACTTTCAGGAAGATTACTGGCTAACCCAAACAGTAGACACTACCCGTGTTGAGGAGTACGTGGCCCTAATGGACACCCGCGATCTGAACTACATACGCCTTGTAGCGCTTCCACATCCAGATCGCGATTTTCCGGGGGATACACGCCTAGGCGTAATCGCAGCTGACGCGCCTTACCGTACCTCGCTCCAGCTATCGATCTGGCGCCGGGAGGTACTGCGCGAGCTGCTCGTTCCCGGCGAAACGCCGTGGGAGTTCGAACTCGAGGGTACGCGTAGAAGTCGTGACTACGGGCCGACGTTCCTAAGCGTAAAACGATTCAACGGTAATGATCATTTCTGGGGAATGCACTATGTGTGCACGGCTGTCAACGCAGGCCGCTGGGCGCGTGCCGCCAAGGAATATGCACGCGACGAAGGCTTGGCAATCGATTTTGGGCATCTGCCCGCGGAAACGCTGTGGCATGAATTCAAGCGATCTGGGCGCACAGGCGCCTTCGTGGGGCGGTGGGCGCACAGATTGCGCATGCTGGTGGTGGACCCAATGGATTTTGCACGGCAGGCGTACGCGCGTGCGTGCCGGGCCCGCTCGAAGGGAACTGCGCCGTGAGGACGAGCCGTCCCCACTCGGCGGTAGTTTAGGTCGGAGCAAACCCCGGCCCGCTGCAAGTGCTCATCCCGTGGATCCTCGATTGGAAGCGGCGCTTCGATTGCCTAGGCGTCCTGGCGGAGCGCTCGCGCCGCGATGTAGAACGACACACAACCGACGCCACTGGATCGCACCGCCGGGCAGTTACAGCCGGTATAACGCCTTGATCGTTTCGCCCAGCCGCAACAAGCTGAGCAGGCGGTTCACGTCACGAACCGCCGAGTCGGTGGTAGACCGCTGCTCGATTCCTGCCCGCAGCCGCTGGTCGACGCCGGTGCCCACGCCCGTTCGGGTGAGTTGGTGATGTATGCGTCCGATAGCACTCAGATAGGCATAGGGGCTCACCCCGGTGGTGCGGACGTAAATCTGACGCAGGCCCATGTTGCTCAAGAGCCGATCAAGCGTGGTCGGTGAGAAGTAGTTCAGGTGTTCGGGGTACTGCAAGACGCTCCAGCGCTCCCCAAGTACGCGCCGAGTCAAGGAGGCGAAGTTGGGAGTCGTTAAATAAAGGCATCCTCCTGGTCTGAGGAGGGCGAGCATCCGCTCGAGCTCCCTGCGTGGCTCGAGGACGTGCTCTAGCACCTCGAACGCCGTTACCACGTCGAAGCTATCTGGCTCGCCCGGCTCAGGCAGGAAGGGAGCGGGCCGCACGTCAAGGCCTTGCGCGCGGCAGCGCTCGACCGCTTGGGGCCCCATTTCGCTGCCGTATGCCTTCCAGCCCTGGTCCCGTGCGGTCTTGAGGAAATGGCCATCGCCGCAGCCGATGTCGAGCAAACGGCCGGTCTGGCGGAATGCGTAGAGCTCGTGAAGAATCTCACGATATCTTCTCCGGGTCAGATTGGACACCGCTCCGATGGCGGGATAACGTGCGTAGTGATCGTCTAGCTGCTCTTGAGAAGGAAGGCGAGAGGCGAACGTGAGGTCACACGCGCGGCAGCGGACGAGGCCCGTCTTCCGATAGCGGGTGTGATGCCACTGATCGGGCTCCCCGCAGGCTGGACAGGCGGGGCGTCGAGCGTCCGCCGGACTGTCGTCGGTCTGATTGGCCTCGTTCTGGCGTCCTGGTAAGGGCATGGCGCACCATCGGCGGCGGCCAGTATTCGTTCTCTCGGGCGGGTGGTGTCTGCGCTCGCTCGCCATAGACGACGAATCCACCCCGGTCGTCATGCAAGGCTTGGTTTCAGGATGGCCGCGTCCCCGGGGGCGAAACCGCAGAATACTGTCTGTCGTTCCGGGCGATGGGCTAACCAGCGTTATGTACTTGATCCCCACCTGACCCGACCTATATGTGCGGAATCTCGGGCGTCGTCGTACGCAGCGGTGACCTAGTTCATGCCAGCATCGAGCGACAGCTGGCCCTACTGCAGCATCGAGGGCCAGATGCCAAGGGGCGGTTTGACGCGCCAGGGACGGTTGTGGCGCAGACCCGTCTCTCAATAGTAGATCTCAGTTCCGGCGATCCGGTCATTCAGAATGAGGATCGGTCGGTGGGCGTCCTTCTCAACGGGGAGATCTACAATTTTCGGCAGCTGCGTGAGGAACTGCACCGGCATGGGCATCTATTCAGAAGTACGGGAGATACCGAGGTACTTGCGCACCTGATTGAGGAGGAGCCTGACCCAGTTTCACTCGCGCGGCGGCTCGACGGCATGTTCGCCTTCGCGCTCATCGACGCCGGTAACCGTCGGGTGGTGCTCGGACGGGACCGGCTTGGAAAGAAGCCTCTTTATTACTGGTACCGGGACGGACGACTGGTATTTGCCAGCGAGATCAAGGCCGTACTCGCCGATCCAAAGGTTGCCCGGGAGCTTGACCGCGAAGTAATCCCCGCATACTTGGCTCTAGGCTATGTGCCCGAGACCCGCACATTCTTTGCCGGAGTGAAGAGCCTCCCCCCAGGGCACGTCCTCACATTGACCGCAGGGGAGGAGCCTCGCATCGAAGCGTTCTGGAAGCCGCGCATCCCCGGGGCGAGCGATCTGCCTCGACGGGAGGTGTCCTTCGGTGATGCGGCGGCATTGGTTAGGGCCGAGCTCGATCGCGCGGTGAGCAAACGTCTCGTGGCCGATGTCCGCGTTGGTGCCTTCCTGAGCGGCGGCCTAGATTCGAGTGCTGTTGTCGCCCTCATGGCCCAGAACACCTCGCGGGCTGTAGCCACGTTCACCGTCGGCTTCGACGAGGGCGAGGGTTTTGACGAGCGTTCGTATGCACGGCTTGTAGCGAACCGTATCGGCGCAGAGCACCACGAGTTCGTCGTGCGTCCGGACGCGATTGAGCTTGTGGATCGGCTCCTGTGGCATCACGACCAGCCATTTGGCGATTCCAGCGCCATCCCCACCTTTCTCCTCTCTGAACTGACGAAGGGCCATGTCAAGGTCGCTTTGGCCGGAGACGGCGGTGATGAGCTCTTCGCCGGCTATGAGCGGTTCACAGGTGCGCTGATCGCGGACCGCTTGTCGCGGATGCCTGCACCGATGATGCATGCGATCCTCGGGGCGCTCCGCGCCGCGCCGCGGAGTTTTCTCGGTGATCCAGCCAGAGCGGAGCGGTTCTTCGACGCCGCCGAAGTTGGTCTGCCCGGGGCTTTGCAAAGCCTAGTGAGCTTCGTAAAGGAGCGGGATCGGCGCCAGCTCGTCGGAGCGTCGGCTGAATGCGGGGCCAATCTGTTTGACGACATCTGGAGGGGGTCCGAGGGCGGATCGACGCTTGATCGGCTGCTCGATCTCAATCTTCGTTCCTACCTGGTGGATGATCTGCTGGTAAAGACCGATCGTATGAGCATGGCCCATGGGTTGGAGATCCGCTGCCCGCTGCTCGACATTCAGCTGCTCGAGCTCGCGATGAGCCTGCCATCGCGTTTCAAGGCGTACGGACCTGCGCGCAAGCGCGTACTGAGGCATGCGGTGTCCGACTTACTGCCGAGCAAGATCCTCGCTAGACCGAAGAAAGGTTTCGGAGTTCCTCTAGATCGGTGGTTTAGGGAGGACCTGCGCGAATATGTGCGCAGTACGTTGGGCGCCAAGGATGCCAGGGTGGGAGCCCACTTGCGCCACGATCATGTACGCCGGATGCTTTTTGAGCACGAGGACGGAGTAAGAGAACACGGCCAAGCTCTCTGGACGTTGCTGACCCTCGAGCTATTCCTCCGAAGGGAGGGCTGGTGAGAAAGGCGAAGGCGGGTGCCGCCGAAAGGGTTGCTCGTCCCGCCAGGGACGGCCGCGAGAGATTCCGCCATGGTCCATAGCGTGGAAAGCTCGACGTCGATCGCGGCTTACTCGGCCTATCCCGATTCCGCGGCCAGTCCTCGGGTTCGGATAACTGGATTCGCGCCTTACCTGCGAGACCGAGGGGTGGATGTCGACTTTCGCCCATCGCTCACCGTCCCCGAATACAAGCTCCTCGAATCCATGGCTTCGGCAAGGGCGAAGGCGTCTGTCCTTCTGCGAAGTACCGCGCGTGTCGCTCTACGCAAGCCCGCGGGCCCAGACGCTCTGGTGATGATCCACCGCCTGCTGATGATGTTCGCGCTGCCGGGCATCGATCCCCCCCGAAGGATTGATGTTTATGACTTTGATGACGCCTTGTTCCTCGGGTCCATTCTTCCCGTGAACCGAAGATTCGCCTGGCTAAAACGAGAAGCCGAGAGATGGGTGCGGTACGTGTCATCGGCGCGCCTCGTACTGGCTGGAAACAGCTACCTCGCCGACCGTGCGTACGTCTGGAACAAGCATGTCGAGGTCATCCCTTCGTGCATCGACGCACGGGGCCACTCGGCCCGCGCGAAGGGCAACTCCGGGCTGCTCACCTTGGGCTGGATCGGCTCGGGGTCCACCAGCGGCTATCTCAAGCCTGCTGTACAGGCATTCTCCGATTTCAACCGCAATGGCCTGCGTGCCCGCTTGCTTCTCATCGGGGCCCATACAGACTTTGGGGTCCCAGGCGTCGAGACGCGCCCGTGGTCGCTCCTTGAAGAGGAGCGCGCGCTCAGCGAGATGGACATCGGTCTGATGCCGCTCCCTGACGACCCCTGGACTCGCGGCAAGTGTGGCTACAAGCTCCTCCGCTACTTCAATGCTGGTGTTCCGGCCGTGGCGTCCCCGGTGGGAGTCAATAGCGAACTCGTTGGTGCGGAGCGAGGTCTCCTTGCTCGTACGCAGAAGGACTGGCTGGCCAGCTTCCGCTACTTGGCAAGCGATCCCCTCGCCCGCCGCGAGATGGGCGAGAGAGGACAGGCGTTCGTCCGGCGGTGGTACTCGTACGAGCGCTGGGCCCCCGAAGTGGCTCGGATGCTCCGGGCGCTTGCGTAGGGACGAGCGCCGCGCCGCCGCTAACTATCAGCCTGGCCGGGGGATGAGGATTCGGAGGCCTCTGGGTTGGGCGAACCCGTGGGAGCGGTCGGCGCCCGCGCGGTGCGCCGGCCGATGCGGAGGCGTCGACGCCCAGAGCCGTTACGTTCCGACGATTCAGCTCCGTTACCACTTCCGTTTGACGGAGCGTAGCCATAGCCATAGCGGTAGCCGTAGCCGTAGCCGTAGCCGTACATGCCACCGGCCACAGAACCGGTCGCTACGACGCCCAAAGCCATGCCCTTGCCACCTTCGGTCATATGACGGAGCCGCCTCATGGCATCCTTGGACGTGTGATTCAGGCGACAGACGACTAGCAAGCCGGAGACCCGATCCATCAGTGGGATCGCGTCACTGACTACAAGAACCGGTGTGCTGTCGATGAGGACGATGTCGCTCATCTCTCCCAGTGCTTGAAGTGTGTCGCGCATAGCGAGAGATCCGGTGAGCTCGGAAGGATTCGGAGGGGGCGGACCCGCAGGTAGGACACGCAGCCTGCCGGTCGATGCGCCTTCGACTTTAGAATCGATCAAGACATCTTGAAGCCGAGCGGTTCCGACAAGCACGCCGCCGAGGCCTGCGCTGGGCGCCACCTCGAGACGCTGGTGAACTTGTGGCCGACGAAGGTCGGCGTCAACGATGATTACATTGAGTCCTGCTCGGGCCATTGCTCGTGCCAGGTTGACCGCCACGGTCGTCTTTCCGTCGCCTTGCGCCGGGCTCGTCACCAAGACCGTCTTTATGACGCGATCGATATTGAAGTAAGACAGACTCGCGCGCAGTGTGTAGAACGCCTCGTCTACCATGTGTGAACGACCTTGACCTGGAAACGCGGAGCGAGGAATCGCGCTCAAAAGGGGTAGACCTGTAAGCTCCTCGACGTCATGTGGCTCGCGGGTTCGCCGATCCAACGTCTGGGCCAGTGCGACAGCTGCCAAGCCGAGCAACAACGCGATGATCAGTGACAGCCGGGCGGCCTGCCCCGGATTAGGAGAGACAGCCGAGGTCGGAACTATTGCGGGCTCGATAATGGTGGCGTTGCCGCCCTGAGCCGCCTGAAGGGCGCGAAAGCGTTGCAGCTGATCTGAGAGCTGGCGGTGCTCGACCGGGTCCCTCACCCTCTGGACTTGGGCCCGGAGCTGGTTGATCGCCTGGCCCACCCGATTGGTGGCTTCTTGGCCGCGTTGCACTACGACCGCGTCAGCGAAGGCGGTGGCGATTTGGGCAGCACGCTGGGGCCCACTGCTGCTTGCGGTTATGGTTAGGAAGCCGGTATTGGAGTCAGCACTGACGTTGATTGAGCCCAGAAGGCTGCGGGGATTAGCGGGCGGATTTGTCAGGTGCCTGGCCGCCTCCTGGGCGACACCCGTCGTCTGGATGAGGCGCGCAGCAACATTGATCTCGCTCCCCGCCGGGGCGGGGCGCGCGCCCACAGCCGTGTTCGCGAAGAGCGAGGTATCTACCGGCTCCCCCGAGACCTGCATCAAGACAGAGGATTCGTAGACCTTCGGATTCCGTGCGGACAGGAAGTAGGCAAGGGCAGGCACTACGATCACAACGGCTAGGAAGACGAGCTTCCAGCGCCAGAGGATCCTCAGGTAGCGACGGATGTCAATCTGGCTGGTAGGTGAGTTCATGGTGTGTTGTGGTCGGGCACGACGTGAGCCGTGCGTACCGAAGCATGCGACATTGGCTAACGTGCCCGGACTCTAACGCCGCTCGGCTGCCAGACTACCACGGGTATCCTGCCGCCATTCGCGGCGCGCCTATACGCGAACGAGCCCCTGCGGCTCGGGCAGGGCCCTCGTCGCTTAGGCCTGCGGTTGCGCGCACGCGCCAAAGAACCACGAGCAGTGCCAACGCCGGTCCGATCATGTTCGTCCGGTACCTGAATCCGGTGCCGGCGTTGCCTGTAGTTAACGCATACGCGATCAAAGTCAGCAGGGACGGATAGATGATCGGTCCTGCTCTTTGCAGGATCGACCCTCTGGCCCACCAGAGGACGCGGAGCAGGAGGAAGAAAGTCAACAGGGCAACCACGGTCCCGAGCAAGCCAAGTTGCTGGCTGAGGTTGCGCACTTGCCAAGGATACGGACGGAGGAGCACGTCCCGGATCCGGACCGGGAGACTCTCCAGAATCGATGTTCGATTCGAGAAATCAACGGGTTCCAGTCCGAGATGAGAGTTGGGATCGACGGAGTTAAAGCTCTGGGAAGCTCGGAGTCGGTTCAACACCGGAGATCCAGGCTGCGTCACCCTCACGGCTTCCACAGCACCTAGCCCAAGTGCGCCTATCACGAGGACCAGCAAAGGTATCGAGCGTGCTTGACCTCGGCCGAGGTGAAGAATGGACGCGTGGGAGAGAACGAGGGCGCAACCAGCGAGCAGGAAGAACCCCGCATAGTCGCGTGTCGCGACTCCCACGAGACACCCGCCAATCATCAGGGCTAAGCCCGCCGTGTCGAGGCGCCTCCAGACGCGAGCGGCCCCATATATCGCCAGGCCAACCGCCAAATACATCAGCGGCTCCTTGTGAAGCAAGCTACTGAAAAACGCGCTCGCGGGCTCAAGCGCGAGAAGCCATGCCGCAATCCGGGCCCGACGTTGGTCTGTGAGGTCATAGACGGCAGCGGCCAGCAGTGCCAAGCCGATCACGGTGATGAATACCTGGGTCACCCGCAGACTCTCCAAGCTCGCGTTGAACAGCTTTAGCTGCACGCCGAAGACGGCGACATAGAGGTCAGATGTGATCGCGTGCAACCAAGGGGTCGTCGCCCCGAGGTGCTGCGCCGCATCGATGAAGCCTGGCTCATCGCCGCCCCGCAAGCTCGCTCCGAGTCCAGTGACGGCCACGAACAGGCTGAGAGATAGCCGGACCGCTACTCCGACGATCAATGGTCCGGTGATCTGAAATCCGGGCCGGGACCTTCTCAGCTGTATGTAGACGAGCGCGAGTAACCAGCCCCCGATACAGAGGGCGATGAGGTATGTCTCGATGTTGTGGAGGTCGGCGTCGGGCATGAGGAGGCGAGGAAACTAGCAGCGCTCCACTGCTGCGCTTGCCCTGTCCAGGATGGCTCCTGCCGCTCGCTTTGAGAGCAGGTTCGAGTAGAGCGAGTCGATATCGTTCACCAGGCGATCGACGGTGAAGGTGCTCATCGTGCGGCGCTTCGCTCTGCGCGCCATCGCACCAGCGCTGGGAGCATCGTCGAGTATGCGTCTGACCGCATCGGCAAGACCCAGCTCGTCGTCGGGGGAGGCGACCGATCCGTTGCCCGGGCCTTCGAGGACCGCTTCAACCCCGCCAACCCGCGTGCCCACGGTCGGCGTCCCGGCCGCCTGGGCCTCTATGAGGCTGACCGGGGTGCCCTCGTTGTCGGAGGTCAGGATGACGACATCGCTAGCGAAGCAGACATCTGGGATGTCACTGCGAAAGCCCGTCCAGATCAGCCTGTCTCCCAAGCGCTGGGCCTCGGGGGAGTGGTGGAGCTCTTCGCGCTGTTCGCCATCGCCCACTACTACGAAGCGCATCTCCGACCGCTCGGAATTGAGTTGGGTCGCGACCCGGAGGAACCGATCGAGCCGCTTTATCGGGACGAGCCTGGCGATGACCGTCACCACGGCCGCGTCGGGCGGGATCCCGAGCTGACGTCTCAGCGCCGCCCGACGGCGCAGACGCTCATCATCGGGGACGTCGAAACGCGATAGATCCAGGCCGAGAGGAACGATCTCGAACTGCTCGGTGGGGGCTACACCCAACCGGACCAGATCGTCACGCACCTGTTCGGAGACGGCGATCAGCCGATCAGTGCGGCGACCAAGGAACCGCTCGATCGCCAGGTAGAGCTTGGTCGCGCCCGAGGAGAAGTAGCCGGTAAGCGAATGCCCGTGGTAGGTGTGGACGACTACGCGCCTACGCCGCCCGGGTGCAAGGAGGGAGGCTAGCCGCCCGATGGCCCCCCCCTTGGCCGCGTGAGTATGGACCACCGCCGGTCGGAGCCTCCAGACGAGCCGTGTCAGCGCCACGACTGCCAGGAGGTCATGCAAGCCGGGCTTGCGTCGCAATGACCGAACGCGTAAGGGCTGGACGCCAAGTTCCTGGGCCAGGGAGTCCATATTGCCCTCGTCGGGCTCCTCGACACCGCGAACCAGCGTCGTGGCGTAGCCGCGGGGTTCGAGGAGCCTCGTGAGCGAGATCGCCTGAATTGCCGGTCCACCTATGTTCAGTCTCGATATGACGCGCAGTACGTGCACGCGTCCGGAAGGACAGGCGGTCACCGTCCCCGTCCGACGCCGGCCTCCAGTGCCGGCGCGAGTTCCGACGTACTCGTCGATGCCGGCGCCGACAGCTCGGCTTCCGCTGGGCGCTCAGCGCTGAGGCTCGCCTCTGACCCTGAGCCGGTAAACGCCTTTCGAGCCCAAGCGGCGGTCTCGAGCACCAGGATCGCCAGCAAGCCCTGCACGAGAACCGCAGTGCTGATCGCGGGCAGGGCGCCACCCCCCGCCTGATCGCCGACGATTGCCAGCCCCGCCAGCAGGGCCTGCCCGACTGCCAGCGCAAGCGCGACTCGGCGCGCCGAGCCCAGTCGGAAAAGCAGCCGATGGGTCAGGTGATCGCGGCCGGCGGTCAAGATGGATAGCCGCCGGCGGAGCCGGGAGACGACGACGAGCGAGGTGTCCAGGATCGGTAGGCCTATGAGCAGCCCGGCGGCGAGCAGCGCGGTGGCGTTGCTGATGTGGCGGTCGACGGCATTCATCGCCAAGGCTGCGAGCAGGAAGCCCATCGGCATGCTTCCTCCGTCGCCCAGGAAGATGCGGGATGGGCGCGCAAGGTTATGGGGCAGGAAGCCGAGGCACGCTCCAGAGAGGGCGAGGCTCATCGCGCCGATTCCGTAGTCGCCATGAGCCACTGCGAAGGCGCAGATCCCAGCCGAGCCAACGCCACCCACAGTGGCCGCCGCCCCGTCGATATTGTCGAGCAGGTTTACCGCGTTGACCACGCCGATGATCCACAGCGCCGTCAGGAGTAGGTTCAACACGTCGGACCCCAAGAAGTGCCATCCGAGCCCGCTCTCCACCAGGCCGGCGGCTAAGACCAGCTCGGCGAGTAGCCGCCAGGCGGGAGCCACCGGCCGGCGATCGTCGCGTGTTCCGATCATCCAGAGAACCGCCGCGCCAGCTGGGATCAGCGCGAGCTTGCCGTAGGTGCCGGCGAGCGGGATCAGCGCCACCACGAAGCCGGCGAAGACGAGACTGCCACCGAGGAGAGGAGTGGGACTGAGGTGGCGCTTGTAGCCCACCGGGTGGTCAAGGAATCCGGTTCGCCAAGCTAATCCGATTACCATCGGCGCCAGCAGGTAGACGCCAGCGGCAGGAGCAGCGAGTGCCCACGCGAGCGCGGGTATGCCGGTCATGTGCTCGGCACCAGGCGGTCCTGAAGTGCGAGCTCATTGCGAAAGTGATCGATGGTCCGAACGAGGCCCTCGCGTAGCTCGATGAGCGGGCTGAAGCCAAGATCTCGCCGTGCCGCCGTGATATCGGCGAACGAATGCGGAACATCGCCTGGCCGGGGGTCGTGACTGATGGGCTCGAGATCCGTCTCGAGCAGGTCTTGGAGCTCCGATATCAGCCGGTTGAGGGTGACGTTCTCGCCACACGCAATGTTGTAGAGACCGCCCGCTGCGTGGTCGGCACGCATGGCCAAGGCGTTCGCCCGGACGACGTTGTCCACAAAGGTGAAGTCCCGGGACTGCTCTCCATCGCCAAACACCTGCGGGGGCCGGCCGTTCAAAAGCAGGGTGATGAAGTTGGGTATCACCGCGGCGTATTGGGAGCGGGGGTCTTGCCGCGGCCCGAAGACGTTGAAGTACCGCAGGGCGACGGTCTCGAGGCCATAGACCTCGCCGAAGCTGCGGCAGTAGCCCTCGCCGGCGAGCTTGGACACGGCGTAGGGGGAGATCGGCTCCGCCGACATGCTCTCCCGCTTGGGCAGCTCGGGGTTGGCGCCGTACACGGAGGAGGAAGAGGCATAGACCACTCGCGAGACCCCAGTGTCCCGGGCCGCGAGCAGGACGTTCAGCAGCCCCGTGACATTGGAGGCATGGCTCGTCAGGGGATCCTGCACAGACCGCGGGACCGACGGAAGCGCGGCCTGGTGGAGCACGACCTCGCAGCCGCGGACGGCGTGGAATGCCCGCTCATAGCTCTGGATGTCGCCCTCGATGATCTCGAGGTCGTCGACCAGGCGGGCCAGATTTGAGCGCCGGCCCGTGGAGAAGTTGTCCAGGACGCGGACGTCGTGACCCTCGCGGACCAGCTCCTCGGCCAGGTGGGAGCCGATGAAACCTCCGCCTCCGGTAACCAGGATCTTCATCCGTGATGTGCCCTCCTCGGATTTCGCCCGGAGAGCCAGCGTCGTCTGGCAGACCGGCCGCGCAGGCGGCCGATAGTACTTCAGAAGCTCGAGCGGGCCGGCGCTCGCGTCGGCGCCCTGACGCAGGTGGCCCTGGAGACGTTTCGGCGATGGGCTCGGGTCGATAACGGGGTCTTGACGCTGGACCTGCCAGGCCGGCTAGTCTGTGCGCCCTGAATGGGCCGAATCGCGAGGGCGGATCAATGCGCTACCTGATCACCGGCGGGGCTGGTTTCATCGGCTCGCATCTGAGCGACGAGCTGCTGGGGCGGGGCCACCGCGTCCACGTCCTCGACGACCTCTCGACCGGGAGCATGGACAACATTCGGCATCTGAAGTCCCATCCTGCCTTCGAGTACACAATCGACACTGCCGCGAGCTCGAGACTCGTGGCGGAACTCGTCGACGACGCCGATGTCGTCTACCACCTGGCCGCGGCCGTGGGCGTAGAGCTGATCGTCGAGAGCCCAGTGCGGACCATCGAGACCAACGTGCACTGCACCGAGGTGGTGCTAGCCCAGGCGAGCAAGAAGAAGAAGCCTGTGCTGATCGCATCGACCAGCGAGGTCTACGGCAAGAGCGATGCCCTGCCCTTCCGCGAGGAGGGCGATCTCACGCTCGGGGCGACCAGCGTCGGCCGTTGGGCATATGCGTGCTCAAAGGCCGTCGACGAGTTCCTCGCCATCGCCTACTGGAAGGAGCGCAAGCTTCCGATCGTCGTCGCGCGTCTATTCAACACGGTCGGACCTCGCCAGACCGGGCGCTACGGCATGGTCATCCCTCGCTTCGTCCGCCAGGCGCTCGCGGATCAGGCGCTGACGGTCTACGGGACCGGCGAGCAGCGCCGTTGCTTCTGTCACGTACAGGACGTAACGCGGGCGCTGGCAGATCTAATGCTCAACGAGGAGGCGCGTGGCGAGGTGTTCAACGTGGGTAGCTCGGAGGAAGTGTCGATCCTTGACCTTGCCCATCGGGTGATCCGGGAATGCAGCACCGAATCGGAGATCGCGTTCATCCCCTATGACGAGGCGTATGAAGACGGCTTTGAGGACATGCACCGGCGTGTCCCGGATACGCGGAAGATTAATAGCGCGATTGGATGGGAACCCACAGTGGGGCTAGACGGCATCATCGGCGATGTCGTCGATTCGCATCGAACGGCCGTCCCCGTGTAGCGGCGGCACGTTGGGCAGTCGTCGCTGTGAGCGGTGCAGCTCGACGTCTTCGAGCACCGCCCCTCGGAAAGCGCGACGGGGGTGCGCTCGACGAACGTCAACGACACAGCCGACTTCGACGTCGACTCTCGAAGTCCAAGGCAGCAGGTCGCGGCGCTCGGATCGGACCCCCGGGCGCGTACGCTAAGTCGGAATCGGAGCCGCATGCGAAGCGCAGGCGCCGTTCCGGCCGCGAGGTTCAGGGATCCCGAACCTCCTTTTCTCGGACGATCTCCTCCACGATCGCCGAGATCGACTCGAGCCGTGTCTCCCACGCGGACTCTGCAGCCACCTGCCTTCGTCGCTTCGCCGCCGCGGGATCAACGCTCGATCGGAGGGCCCGCTCACAGGCTGTGATGAACAGCTCGACCGACGCGGGAGAGACCTCGAGCACGTGATGCCGAGCCTGAAACTCCTTTACCCAAGGAAGCTCAATAGCGGCCACTGGCTTCCCGGCAGCTAGGTACTCGTTGATCTTGGTTGGGGCGAGGGACCGGGTATCCGCCGCCACGCGGTACGGCACCACACCAACGTCGAATTGGGCGACCAGGGCGGGAAGCTCTGAGTGATCTCGGGCACCGTCGAGCCGTACGTTGCTCAGGCCAGCGAGTTGGGACAGGTCGGTCTGGTGAGGGCCGATGAGCCTCCAGTCCCATTGCGGTCGACTGCGTGCCGACTCCGCGATCAGCTGGAGGTCGAGAAATCGATGTAGGCCGCCGATGTAGCCAATCAGCGGCCGGTCAGGCAGCCGAGCCCTTACTGGCGCCAGGGAGAAGCGCGTGAGGTTGACCAGCGGCGGGACCCGCTCCACTCTTTGCGCGAACTGTTGGGCCCGCCGCTGGCTCGCCTCGTCGTACGCCAGCACCAGATCGCACTCGCGAAGGAGCTCCACCTCGGAGGCCGCAAGGCTCGCCGAGCGGCGCGCGAGCGATGAAAAATCGGCGATGTCGAAGTAGATGAGGACGGATCGCGGCCCTCGGAGTTGCCGGCTGAGGTCCACGGCCGTATCGGTCGGAAGCCAGGTCCAGATGATCGGGTCCACGAAGCCGAGCCGACGTGCCACGCGCGAGATCGCTGGCAGGAACAGAGCGCGATTCAGCCTGCGGATGCCTGGCGGTTCAAACGGCGGGAGCACTGCTGGGGCATACACCCACAAGTTCGGTCGAACCTGACCGGGCTCGCGGACAGAGCGCGTCCACCTGTGGACCCGCTTCGCCACCCGCGACGTGTCAGAGACCGTGGGCATCCGGATCCCCGTGTTCTCCACGAACAGAACTCGATTCCCAGCGTCGGCCAGCCGCGTAGCGACCTCGTGATGGCTCTGCCACAGCGGCTCCCAATCGATGCTCGCGATCAGGACGATGTCGCGACCAGTCAGCACTCCGGTCAGTACTGGCCGAGGGTACCCAGCCTGCGGGCTCGGGCCACAGCGGCATGAATCGCGATGGCCGACAGCGGGAGGCAGGCGAATGAGGTCGCGAGCATCACCACTGTTTTCCCTACCGGGAAGCTCCCGGCCACCACGCCCGCCCGGACCACCTGCACGGCGAGCGAGAGTGGGAAGATGTTGGTCAGGCTATGAAGAAAGGCCGGCAAGACGTGCGGCGAAAAGTAGATCCCGGAGATGACCGGGAGGACCGCCCCAAGCACCCCCGCGACGGGTAGCCCCTGCTTGAACGCAATCAGCACCGCGCATGTGACCCCGGTCAGTGCAAGGTAGAACGCGGCAGCACCAACCAGCCCGAACCCGAGTGCTGGCCAAGACCGCGGTCCAAGTGTTAGGCCGGCGCCAAACAGCCATCGTCCCAGCGCAAGGGCGATTAAGGCCATGACCAGGCTGCGTGAGAGTTCGTACAGGCTCGCGGCGGCCACCACCGCCCACGCCCGTACAGGTGAGCTGATCAGCAGCTCCAGCGTTCCGGACGACTGCTCGCGATCCATCGAAGCCAGGGTGCGTCCGAGTCCGAGTTGAAAGCGAATCAGCGCCAGCCCCGGAACGATGTAGGTAAAGAAGTTATTGGCTCCAGGAGCCAGCGCCCGGGTGAAGCGCACGATGTAGAAGTAGATCGCCAGCACGGACACCAGCCCGATCGCGTCCAGCATCCACGGGACTCGATACGAGAGCTCGATCCGGAAGTCGCGCCAGACCAGTGCCCCCGCGAGCCGAGAGTTCATGGGCCGTCCACCAGCCCTGTCGCCAGGATCTCGGCTGGCGTGCCGCCTGCGAATTGCTCTCGCACAACCCCTTCGCGTAGGACCAGTGATCGCCCGGCGATGCGAGAAGCCATCTCCAGATCGTGCGTCACCACGAGGACAGCGGTGCTCTCGAGGCTCCTGAGGAAAGCCACAAGGCGTTCGTTCGCCGGCGCGTCGAGGCCCCGTCCGGGCTCGTCGAGGACCATGGCTGCCGTGGGGATCAGGTTTGCCCGGGCAAGAGCCAAGCGCGCACGCATTCCCGTCGAATACTCGCCCAGGCGTTGATTGGCGGCATGCTCCAGATCCTGGTGCTCGAGCTCGGCCCTTGCGCGTGCGCGGGCAGCTGAGTGATCCATTCCTCGCAGCATGCCGAAGAACGTGAGATTCTCGATCCCGGTGAGCCGCCAGTACCAACCGTGCTCATCGCCGAGTACCCAAGAGACCGCAGCCCGTGCAGCGAGCGGATCGCGCCGCATGTCGTGGCCGCCGATAATGACATCCCCCGCGTTGGCGGCGACAGTGCCCACGATGATGCGCAACAGCGTGCTCTTCCCTGCGCCATTTGGTCCTAGCAGCGCGACGACTTCTCCGGGAGCGATCTCCAGATCAACCCCGCCGAGCACCTCAGAGTTCCGATAGTGCTTGCGCACGCCGCGGATCGACAACCCCGGAGTTGGATTAGGCGCGGGATAGGACGAAGGCACCCGCAGCTCCCGCAGACGCTGAGATGCCGCGCTCCTAGGCAAGAGCCGCAGGATAGTGTGCAAGCGAGCGCCGCTGCCTAGGAACCGGCTGTGCGCCCCCGACCGCGCCTCCAACGAATTGCCAGCACGCGTTCCCATATGTGGGGCGGGCACCGCTCGATGACTTGGCGCCCGGCGGTCTTCCTGAGGCTGGCCCGCGGGTAGGTTCCGGCCATAAGTCGCTGGCGCGCCGATGGGAGACGGGCCGGGTGGTGGGCCAACGCGTACCACCGCTGCCGCGGGTGTCGCCAGCGCAGGGCCACCGAATGAAAACCGGCTGCTCGGGCTCGAGCACGCACGTCCGAAGCTCGGTACCACACTGCCTCGGGATACACCCAGCCGTGCGATTTTGCCTCTGAGCGCCTGGGCCATCTAGCTTGGCATACGGTTACCAACGCCAGCCCATCGTCGGCGAGGCCGGCGACGATTTGTGAAAGCACCCGATCGATAAGCCCCGGCCCGGTGTGACTGAGGATCGAGTGCGCCAGGATGTAGTCGAATCGCCGCCCGAACTCGCCGGTGCCAAAGGAGTCGTGACTGAGGAACGTCGGCTGCTTGATATCCAGCATGTCCCGACCCAACTGTCGGTCGAGAGCGGCCTCGAGCAACCACGTATTTGGCTCCAAGCCGTAATAGTGACCAGGGTCGAGAAACGGGAGAAGAAATCTTCCCGCGCGCAGAGACCCGCATCCATAGTCGAGCAGGGCGTGATGGTGGCGCAGCCCAAGGGCAACGAGCAGGCTGAATTGCGCGGCACCGAGCAGGTCGTAATCGACGGCCGGCCCCACATAGGCCATGTAGTCGTCGGGAACCGCGCGATGGGCTGTTTTCAGCTCGCGGAACTGCGTCACGCCATACATTCTCACCGGTTGCCGTGAGTAGGAGCCGCACCCCCCCGCCCGATCGAAGCCGCTGGATCGACCACCTGGCAACGGTTCGGGAGGCCGATGCAGTCGTCGAGTTTCGCACTGGAGCGAGCCCGCGGAAGATTGTTGACGGAGGGGCGGCTGTCGGCGTCGTAGCTTGCGAGCTGGCCCAGCTGCACGACGATGCCTATCTCGCTGCGGTTGGCGAGTTCGCACGAGGTCGGGCCGCTACCGTCATCTCGGCCACCGTAGAGGCGGGCCCTCGCCCCAGCTCGCTTGATCAATTACGGACCGCGTTGGCAAGAGTGGACGTGACGCCCTCATTCGTAGGTTGGGCAAGCCAGCAGTCGCAGCCAGCAGCGGCTGAAGCGCTGGCGATCATCGAGCCTTATGGGAGGGCTCCGCCGCGGAGCGCGCCAGCTGGTTTCCGCGTTGCCGCCGTGATCCCCGCTTATAACGAGGTCGACATCGTGGTCGCTTCCATCGAAGCGCTGCTCCGCGAGGGAATGGAGGTGCACATCATCGACAACTGGTCGACGGATGGCACGTTTGAACTCGCGTCAGCGATGGCGCGTAGCCCACCGGTAACGGTCGAGCGGTTTCCCGAGCGGCCGACACCGAGGTTTGAGTGGTCGTCCCTGCTTCGGCGAGTCGAGGACGTTGCCGCCCGGCGGCGTGGCTGGATCCTGTTTCAAAGCGTTGACGAGTTGCGGGAGTCCCCCTGGCCGGGCGTTACGCTTCGCGATGCCTTCTGGTGGGTGGGGACCCAGGGCTTCAATGCGGTCGATTTCTCGGTTGCCACGTTCCATCCGGTCGATGACAGCTTCGTCCCGGGCAACGACTTCGGTTCGCACTTCCGGTGGTTCGAGTTCCCAGCGACAGCGGCCACGTTGCCGCACGTCGCGGCGTGGGACGCGGCAGCGGGGCGGGCTAGCCTGGCCTCGTCTGGAGGCCACGACGCGAGCTTTGAGCGAAGGCGGGTATATCCGTATCGTTTTCTCCGCAAGCATTACCCGATCCGCTCACAGGCCCACGGGGAGCAGAAGGTCCTGGTGGAGCGCGTTCCGCGGTGGGATCCAGACGAGCGGGCACGCGGGTGGCATGTTCACTACGACGAGGCTTCCAAGTCGAGGTCCTTCCTTCGAGACCGCGACGGTCTCGCTCGGTATGACGACGACTTTGCTGACGCGTACATGACGTTGCGCCTCCTCGGTCCGGTTGAGACCAAGGCGGTTGGTGCGTGGAGACGCCGGCTCGGTGGGATGACGGGGCAATTGCGGCGGACGCGAGCCAACCGCACCTAACGTTCGGCATTGGCCATGGGCCGAGATCCGAGTTTCCTACTGCTTACCTACGACAGCTGTCGCTACGACGTACTATCTCGGGCGGACACCCCCAACCTCGATTCCCGCGGTCAGATATATCGGGCTCAGACTCCCGGCAACTTCACCTACCCCGCCCACCAAGCCTTTTTCTCGGGACACCTTCCGCTTGTGGAGGAGCCCGTTCCCTACCTCAACCGATTTCACGGGCAGCTCTTCACCCTGCAGAGACTCACGGTTGGCGGCGGGCGTCGGTCGCTGGCAAGTACAGCTTCGACCTGGAACGTCCCCGCTGGCCTAGGCGAGCGCGGCTACCAGACTGTCGGCGCCGGAGCCATGAACTGGTTCCGACAGGCGTCGCTGACTGCGGGCTTTGAAGTGTTCAAGTTCACGGGAACAGATGCAGACCAGCAAATCGACTTCGTGTTACAGAACCTGGATTCCGAGCGACCCTTCTTCGGCTTCATCAACTTCGGCGAGACCCACTCTCCATTCACATACGCAGGCAAGCCAGCCCCCGATCTCTGGCCGATGTCCTCGGACGCGATGCAGTGGCCATCGCGCGAGGAAGGTGCAGTCGGTGAGGCGACGCCGCACTTCGCCCATCAGGTGGAGGCAGCCGAATTCCTCGATTCCCGACTCCCTCGCCTGTTCGACTCGCTTCCTGGTCCGACCGTGGTGGTGCTTTGCGCAGACCACGGGGAGTGCTTCGGCGAAGATGGGTACTGGGGGCATGGCGTCAACCATCCCCGCGTCCTCGAGGTGCCTATGGCCATCTTCAGGCTCGATGGCCAGCCGCTACCACGCCCCCGCTCAGCGCTGAGCCTCCGCGACCGCGCATACATGATTCGCCCGCGTCTGCTCAGGCGGAATCCCTGAGGGCAAGGATCTCGCGGAAGAACGCGAGATACCGGCGAGCGATCAGTGGCGAGTCATACGCGTGCGCATCCGCCCTGCCGCCATCACCAAGCCTTTGGGCGAGCCCCTTGTCCCGAAGCAGCCGGATGATCGCTGCCGCTAGTCCACTGGCATCGCCCGGCGGCACGAGCAGTGCGTTGCGCTCACTCTCCAGGAAGGATTCAAAACCGCTCCCGCTGGTGGCTACCACCGGGCGGCCGAGAGCGATGGCCTCGAGCGCAGAGAGTCCAAACGCCTCCCATCTCGATGGCGCGACCACGACGGCTGCTCGGGCTAGCGCGGCACAGACCTCGTCATGGGGGCGGGGCCCAAGGATATAAAGACGACCAGCGCTCGCACGCACGCGGTGCCTAATCTCCTCCATGGTCGACCGGGGACCCCAGCCTATGAGGACGACACGCGCGTCGGGGACCCGATTCCAGACGCCGAGCATTGCCTCGACGAGGACGTCCACGCCTTTTTGCGTGTCGAGGCGCCCCACGAACACGACTGATCGACCCTCAATGGGATAGCCAGCTGGGCGGGCCGCGGGTGCGTTCTTCTGGAGCAGCTTGAGATCCACGCAGTTAGGGATCACCCGCGTGGGGTTTGCCGATATTGGCCAGAGGCGAGATGCCCAATCCAAAACCGCCTCGCTGGGTGCGATGATGGCGTCAGCTCGGGTGGTCTGAAGCCGCTCGCCGAGCAACCGGGTTGCGACACGCAAGACTTGGCGGTCGCGTCGGTGCTCCCTCCCAAGCCGACGCAGTTGGGCGAGAGAGCCCGCAAGGCAGGTGACTACCGCCCAGGTTCGCGCCCCGAAGGTACAGGCCAATGCTGGGTGGCGCCACTCAGCCGCCAAGACGACATCCGGGGAGACAGCAGCCACGGCTCGCCGGACGCTGAACGCCCAGCTGAGATCTTCAGTGAGCCCGGCGCGCCGCGGGATACGAATCAGGTCGAAGGCCCCGATTCGCTGGCCGCCCGACTCGGCCCGAGTTACGATGGTCACCTTGATTCCAAGGTCCGCCATCGCAGCGGCAAGCGCGCTGAATTGGGCGCCGAGCCCACCCGTATGTGTGGTGGCCGGGGGGAACTCGCGGGTTGCAATGCAAACGTGCAGGCCCCGGAGCGTAATTAGGGCCTTCCGAGCGTGATCCGGCGGAGCGAAGCTCCGAGACCGTCTAGCCGAGGCCAGCAGACAGCTCGCGGTAGATCCTGGCGGCTCGTTTCATACTAGGTCGCAGTCTCATCCGAGAGGATGCGACATCACGTTGGCGCCACAGGGCCGGATCAACAACGGCCCGAGCCCGATCCAACCGATCCGGTGCGCTCCCGCCGACAAAGGCTCCCAAACGCGCGAGTTCGCTTGAGTCCGGCACCAATAGCTGCTCATACCGGACCACGATCGCTCGGCAGCCGCTGGTGTAGCGGAGTGCGTCGATCGTATACCTGATCCACAACCTGGCCCACGAAGGTGGCCAGATACGTGAGCCCAGTGGTAGACGTTGATCGCGCGGCGCGTGTTGGTACCGGCGCTTCATCGACGCGACCACCTGCGCGGGATCGCGCAAGCACACCACATAGTCCAGGTCATCGGTCACGGTCTGCCAGAACGGCAGCGTGATCGAGCAGCGAGGATCCTTGAAGCCCCAACGGGGCGCGTCTCCCGCAATCTCACCGAGGGCACGACGGGCGGCGTCACGGAATGGGACTAGCCCGGGATCGCGCTCCCATCGCGGGGGACAGGCGGGCGGCCGCCACCAGGAGCCGCCGAGCGAACGCAGGATTTGGTCGTTTACTGACCGGATCGCGGTTTGCTCCCAATATCCGCGCGGATTTTCGGAGACGTCTGGCTTGAGCATGGTGTCGTCAGGGCCGAGCCCCACGCCCAGTTCGTGGACAATCTCGGCGACCAGCGACGTGCCGCTGCGATGCATCCCGAGAATGCAGATCGGGCGCGGCACACCAATATCCTAGGCCGACCAGGCGAGTCAGCTGAGCTCCTTTGAAAAGACGGTGACCGAACACCCAGCAGCGCCGCGCATATCGATCGCCCTGGCGACATTCAACGGGATCCGATTCCTCCGGGAGCAGCTGCAGTCGTTGTCCGGGCAGACCTGGCTCCCGTGCGAACTCGTCGTCGCAGACGATGGGTCTTCGGACGGCACCCAAGCCGAGCTCGAGCGGTTCGTGAAGGTCGCGCCATTTCCCGTGCGCGTACTACCCGCTCAGTCACGCCAGGGCTCGACCAGGGCCTTCGAGCGGGCCATCTACACCTGCGGCGGCGACGTGATAGCGCTGTGCGACCAAGATGACCGATGGCATCTGGAGAAGCTCCAGCGTTTTGCGAATGCGCTCGAGGCAGAGCCCGCGGCCGGCTGGGTGTTCAGCGACGGACATGTGATGGACCTGGCGGGGCAGGATCCCGCCGGCTGTGCGATCAGGCACGACGCATGGATGATCTCGTTGGTTGAGGCAGTCGCCCCGTCGGTCGCTATCAAACAGCCGCTCATGTCATACCGAGTTCACTCAGGTCAGGAAATCGGCCTGCGTGAGGCTGGTATGAACGGACGGATGCGCAACGGCTTGAAGCGGGCATTTACGGCCAAGCGGACGGGCCCTGCAGCGGATCTCCACCGCAGACTCGCGGCCATCGAGCTGCTCCGTACGCGCCTGTCAGAGCACCTGGATTCTGTACGCGCGCGCGCGAGCCTGTGCCAACTCGACAAGCTTCGCACCCACTTGCATGCTCGCGCGTCCATTGCGCGGGCGCGTTTACCCGGACGTATTGCTAGAGCTAGTGCAGAGTGGCGTCTGGGGCATTACCAGCGATATTCGAGCGGCATCTACAGTGCGGCGGCCGATGTGCTGAGAAGATGAGATCGCGTGTGTCTGGCGTAAGTGGAGGTCGATCCAGCAGAAACGGGTCAGGATGATCTCCGTATGCGTTCCGGTTCACGAGCTACGCGGAGCGGAACGGCTTGTACGTCTGCAGGACGCACTTTCGGCCGGACTCGCAGGAACAGACGGGGAGCTAGTCGTGGCTCTCAACGGAGTTCCCGAGTCTGTGGCCCCCCAGGGTGTGCGGGCCGTGCGCCTTCCAGAGAACCTCGGTGTCGGACCAGGGTGGAACGCGGCCGCTGACGTCGCACGGGGCGAGATTCTCGTCTTTGGCAACGATGATGTAATCCCGGGCCCCCGCTCTCTTGCTCTGCTCGCGGGGGTTCTTGAGTCGGTTGAGCAAGCCGGGATCGTAGGCGTCGACAGCTGGGATGCGAAGCAAGACGCCCCGCGAGCCGACTCATCCGAAACACCACGGGAATGTCGCGCCGTTCGGGGACCTCTATTGGCGGTACGAAAAGACACGTTCGAAGGGGTTGGAGGCTTCGATGAGGACTACGCCCCGTGCTGTTGGGAAGAAGTTGACCTCTCGCTCGCAATCCGCAAGAAGCTTGGCCTACGGTCCTACGTCTTGCATGTGGACTTCCACCATCAGCCGCGGATCTCGGCGCGTCGAGCTCTGCCTTGGGTCCGGGTCGCCTACGCCGGCAGGTCCGAATCGCTTAGGTCGATCCGTAGACGCAATCGCCAGCGCCTGGCCGAAAAGTGGGGCGTTTAGGGACCCAGTCACTGAGCGCCCTTTTGTGGCCGGTGTGCTGCGCCTATGCGACGAGCTTGGGCTTCGCGGCACAGTGTGCCTCCGCCCGGCTATTCCTCACGCAGAGATGCCGTTCGGGTATCACGCAGTGCGGGTTTGCGTCTGTCCCAGAAAGCGACAGCGCTCCGCTGAGCGTATTCGAAGCCTTGGCGCTCGGTACCCCGGGATCGTCTCAGAGTTGTCCTGGGTGTCAGAGCCGATCTACCGCGACGCTCGGCTCACCGTGGTGCCGGTCGGTTCCGCGGAGGCGCTGGCGGGCGCGATCATTTGGTCGCAGCTCGACCGGAAGCACTTGTTCAAGAGGGTCGAAGCCGACTATCAGCGGCTTGTCGAGGCTTGACGGACAGAGTGATAAACCGAGGCGCAGCCGAATGAGCGCTTCTCGTAGCCGAGGGGCGCGAGCAACCGAGTGAGATCAGCTCTGGCGGGGCGGCAGTCAGATACCAACGTCCTGGCGTCGAAGCGAACCACCGCTTGGCGTGTGGCGTCCAGGCTCGCATGGCCGTTGAAGATGCGCTCGACCGCGTCGGACGGCAGAACGAGATTTGCCCCGGTCAGGTCATAGCCCCCGCTGGACGTGGCGCCGACCAACGCCGGAAGCGCTGCGCTCAGATAGGGCGTCGTCAATGTGCGCCCCGGCCTCGACGAAGCCACGTAGCGCAGGGCCGCCATTTCCGGTTGGGCCAGGGTGTAGGGCGTAGCCGCGTTGCGAACGTAGTCGCGGAACGTATGCGCCGCATAGGCCATGCCGGGAAGGGTGAGGAGCGCTACCCCGGCTGCACCCACAGCGGCTCTGTGTACTCGTCGGTTCCAGGCTCGCACGGCGAGGACCGCCAGCGGCAGCGTCGCTCCTGTGAGCGCGAGCATGCGAGAAGTGGCCGGCAGGATCACGAAACACGCCAGGGCGACCACCGGCCACAGACGGACGATCTGCTCCTGGGGCTCACCACCGGCTCCACGCAGGGCCATCGCTGCGAGCAGCGCGAGAGGGGTCAACACCGCCAACGTGGTCAGCCAGTGGGGATCCCAGATGCCCAGGGACTGAATCGCGGTCAAGCCCCACGCCGGAGAGACGCGCCACAGGATCAGGTAGTAGACGAGAGGCGCCGAGATCGCCGCGACCGGGACGATCAGGGCTCGCAGCCGGCGCTGGAGGAGGCCAACCGCGATCGTGACCAGCAGGAGCGTCAGCCCGCCCCAAGGGCTCAACCACGCCGACGCGAGGCCAGCGGCGGCGACTGGGAACAGGTGGCGGGGCGGTGGGTGCTGCGACCCGCCCGGAACTTGATCGAGGGTGCGCTCGAGCCCGAGGAAGTAGACGGGCATCAGTCCGAGGGCTAAGGCCGTCGGGAGATAGCCCCACAGCTCCCAGAACGGCGCCAGCGGGCCGGCTTGGGTAATCAGGTCCGTGGCGCCGGTCGCCGTGACGATGCGTCCGTAATCCAACAGGGGCACTAGCGGCGTCAGGTAGAAGAGGGCGATGACGAGTGCGGCGGTCGCGGCCAACCTGCGGGCCGGGAGCAGCCGGCGCACGTACGCGCGGAATCCGAACAAGATCGAGCCGACCGCGGCCGGGAACCACGCCAGATAGGCGAGCTGGAGGCTGAGCCCGAGCCTCCAGCCGAGCCCCGATAGCAGGAATATCGGGTGGAGGTACAAGTGGCCGCTGGAGCTCGAGCCGGACCGATTCGCGATCAGCACGTGCTCGCCGGCGTCGCGAATCCAGGCCAAGTACCTGAACTGGTCATACGGAGTGATCGGCGCGAATACGCCCGCGAACGCCCCGTGATCGCGGTGAGCCTTGATCAGCAGGGCGACCACGGGAGCGATCGACCAAAGCGCGAACGCCGCGAGGACGAGCGCGTCCCATCGACGACTGCGGCATCGGGCGGGTCCGGTCCCCAACGGGGCGCAGCTTACTTTTCGCCTACATCGTCGTGGAGCTGGCTTCAGGGCAGGTGGCCGGCCATCGGCGAAGCTCGTTGCCCGCTACTGCGCGCGCCGCGGCGGCCCCCGCAAGCCCAGGTCGTCGAGGGCGGCGGCGACGAGCGGGGCGTAGCGGCCGTCGTCGAGGTCGGCGATCGGGTCGGGCGTGTGGCGCAGGAGCGCCTCTGCCGGAAGCGTCAGCGCCGCGCGGGTGGCCAGCAGCCGAATGCGGGCGCCGGCCGGTCCCTCGGTCAGGGCGGTCTCGGCCTCGCGCATGAGACGGACCTGGCGCAGGCGGCCGGGGAGGGCGATGGCCAGGGCGGTGGCGCTGGGCAGTAGCCAGACAAGCGCGCCGAGGATCCACGCGCTGCGGTGGGCGCTGGACTCGCCGGCGCTGCCCTCGGCGGCGACCGCGCCGCCGGAGCCGGCGCCGGCCCGGTGCAGGGCATCGGAGACCAGGCCGCCGACGAGCGGGATGCCCTGGGCGGCGTCGCCGGCGCTCTGAAAGCCGGTCTGGACGGTCTGGCCGGCGAGCTTTACGCCGTGGCCCAGGCGACCGAGGCGATCGACCGAGTGGTGGACCCACAGGCCCAGGGCGGCGCAGGTCAGGATCACGAGTACGACGGCGGCGTCGCGGGCGAATGTGCGCCGCCTGGGGTGGGGGAGATCGGGATAGAGGCGCATTGCGCCACTATCCCCTATTTGTAGGGCTTAGGGAAGATGCCGACGCTAGGGACAGTAGAATCGGGGTGTGCACTGCCCGTTCTGCGAGTCGCCCGACACCCACGTGCTGGAGACGCGCGAGGCGGCCGTCGGCCTGCGCCGGCGGCGCGAGTGCGCCGGCTGCGGGCGGCGCTTTACCACCTACGAGCGGGCCGAGCCCGCGGCGCTGGTGGTGATAAAACGCGACGGGCGGCGCGAGCCGTTTGAGCGCGACAAGCTGCTGCGCGGCCTGTTGCGCGCCGCGGTCAAGCGCCCGGTCGAGGTGGGCGCGCTCGAGGCCGTGGCTGACCGGGTGGCGGGGGCGCTGCTGGCCGCGGGAGGGGAGCTGGGTGCGGAGTCCCTGGGCGAACTTGTCTTGCGTGAGCTGCGGGGGCTGGACCCCGTCGCCTACGTGCGCTTTGCCTCGGTCTATCGGGCCTTCTCGGACCCCGAGGACTTCGCCGCCGAGCTGGCGCGGCTGGAGGAGCGCTCAGGGCGGTCTGGGTCTGGCGAGGGGGGCCCGGCGGGGGCTGGGGCGCGAGGGTCTACGGGGGCGGCGCGTCGATGAGCTCGGCCACCTCGCATTGGTTGGCCAGGCGTGCGTCCGTAGTCAGCAACGCGATCGAGCCAAGCGAACGAGCCAGCTCGACGTAGAGAGCGTCGACGAGCCGAAATTGCTCGCGGGCGCACCACGCATCGGAGAGCAGGTCGGCGAGCGCATGTCGCCGGATCGGAGCATCGGCGAGCTCTCGCAGGGCCGCTTGGGCGGCGGCTGCGGCTAGGTCGCCCGCGCGGTGCAGGCGCCCGAACGCCGATAGCACCTCGGCGTCGAGGTGCGCGGGCGCGTGCAGCTCGCGTCCTCGCATTCGCGCTCGGACCTGGATTCCGAGTTTGGTTCCCAGCAAGGCCTCGACCATCGCGGAGGCGTCGACGACGGCGCCAGCGGCCTCAGCCTCTGGCACCGAGCTCCTCGCGCGCGGCGTCCAGTGCGCCGATCACGCGCTCGTGTGCGATGTCGGCGCGGGGAATCGCCTCCAGGCGCTCTAGCCAGCGGTCGGTCTCACCGGCCTCCAGCGCGCCGCGCAGCGCCTCCTGGGCCAGACCCGACACGTTGAGTCCGGCTGTGCGCACGCGCCGTGCGAGCTCGTCGGGGAGATACACGTTCACCCGCGCCATGCGCATAGTATACATACCCTTCTGGGCCGCGGGTGGGCCGAGGCGCTGCGGGGCATCCCAAGAGGTGATCGCGCCACTCCCGCTCCCGGTGGGACCTGCGCGACCTCGCGATTGCTCACGGAGAAGAGGAACCCACGTAGGCCTGGGCCTCGGCCTGAGCTGGATTGCGACGTTTGGCGGATCGCCCGCGATCAGGTCGCAGCCGCCCGGGTTCCCCAGGCCACGTGATCGCGCCACTTCTGTTGCTCGGGGCGGGCGGCGAGGGCACTGTCGATGACCCGCAGCGTGAGGCCGAACTCGGAGTGGTCGATGCCGACGAAGATCAGGCAGCCCGCGTGGTGGCGGCCACCGCCGGCCCAGATCCGTGTTAGGCGCGCGAAATCATCGGCGTCGAAGGTGACCATGATCCGCTCCTCGGCCGTAGCGAGGGCCAGCAGCCGTTCATCGGCGGCGCCGTCGAGCGCGCGTTCCTCATCGACGGCTCGTACGTCGTGGCCGCGCTCGCGCAGGGGTGTCCCTACGGCAGAAGCCGAGAGGTGCGCGTCGAGCAAGAGCCGCACCAGCTCTCACTCGGCGGTATGGGTGTCGGTGATGTGGGGGTACTCGCGTTGTAGCTCCTCGAGCGGCCGCTGGTTCTTGGCGATCATGGCGTCAACCTCTTCGGGGAATTCCCCGTGGTAGGCGAGCGCGGTGGCGACCTGGCTTTCGCTCAGCTGGTAATCCGACGTGACGGCCTCGGGCGACCCCAAGCTGCGCACGAGGGCGATCACCTCCCAGACGTCCAGCCCGGTCCCGATCACCCAGGCCCGTCGGTTCCAGTCCTCCTCGCGAAAGGCGATGCCCGGGAACCTGCGCATCCGCATCGCCTCCTCGGCAAGCGACTCCACCACCGCCCCCTTGCTGCGGCGAGTGCGCTCGGCCTCGCGGGCCACCAGGTCGAGGGTTCCCTTCGACAGGCGGATGCTGAACGGTTCCGACTTGCGCGCCATGGCATGACCGTAGCACGACAATTACACTCACTACGCCTACTTTCCTGGCGTCTGGGCGCCTGGCGATCCCCGCTATTTGTAGGGCTTTGAGGAGGAGATAGACGCTAGGGGCAGTAGAATAGGGGAGTGCGCTTGCGTCCCCTGCGAGTCCTGCGTGGAGGCCCCGTATGCGAGAACTTCCGTCCGGCCGCGAGCGGATGATCCGGTGTTACCCCCTGACCCCCCGACGGCCGCCGCAAAGACCGTGAAATCGGCGGCAGGAAGAGAGGAGTAGGTCGATGGAGAGCACCCACCAGCCCGCGTTCGAACCGGAAGTCGTCCCCGGCGAGGCTCTGCGCATCCGGCGCTATTTCACCAGTCCCGGGACCGACCCATTCGACGCGATCGAGTGGGAGCTTCGCGACGCGCGCATCGGCCACGGCGACCAGATCTCCTTCGAGCAGACCGACGTCGAGTTCCCCAAGACCTGGACGCAGAACGCGACCAACATCGTGGCCCAGAAGTACTTCCGCGGCCAGCTGGGCTCGCCCGAGCGCGAGCGCTCGGTGCGCCAGATGATCTCCCGCGTCGCCGGGACGATCGCCGGGTGGGGACGGGCTCGCGGCTATTTCGCCTCCGCGGAGGACGGCGACGCCTTCGAGGCCGAGCTCACCCACATCCTGCTCCACCAGATGGCGGCCTTCAACTCACCGGTGTGGTTCAACGTGGGCTGGCACCCGGAGGGCGACCCGCGCTGCGCGTGCTCGGCGTGCTTCATCCTGAGCGTCGAGGACACGATGGAGTCGATCCTCGAGTGGAACACCAAGGAGGGGATCATCTTCCGCGGCGGCTCGGGCTCGGGGATCAACCTGTCGAAGATCCGCGGCTCGATGGAGCCGCTGTCCAAGGGCGGGACCGCGTCGGGGCCCGTGTCCTTCATGCGCGGAACCGACGCGTGGGCGGGCTCGATCAAGTCGGGCGGAGGCACCCGACGGGCGGCCAAGATGGTCGTGCTCGACGTCGACCACCCGGACATCCGCGAGTTCATCTGGTGCAAGGCCAAGGAGGAGGACAAGGCCGAGGCCCTGCGCGACGCCGGCTTTGACCTGTCGATCGACGGCGACGGCTTCAAGTCGATCCAGTACCAGAACGCCAACAACTCGGTCCGGGTTACCGACGAGTTCATGCGCGCGGTCGAGGACGACGAGGATTGGCACCTGATCGCGCGGGCCACCGGCGAGCCGATCGGCGAGCCGGTGCGCGCCCGGGATCTGATGAAGGAGATCGCCGAGGCGGCGTGGAGGTGTGCAGATCCTGGCCTTCAGTACGACACGACGATCAACCAGTGGCACACGTGCCCGGAGTCAGGGCGGATCAACGCTTCGAACCCTTGCTTCCCGGCCGACGCGCGGGTGCACACAACCGCTGGCCTCGTGACGATCGGCGAGCTCGTCGGACGCATCGAGGACGGTGAGGACATCAGGGTCTACACGCACCGCGCCACCGCCGGCCAAAACGGCTCGGCATCCGGCGAGCCCGGAGAAGGAATCGTCGCGAGCCGACCTGTCGAAGTCATGCGCAACGGCGTGAAGCCGATCGTTCGGCTGCGTTTTGCGAACGGCGCCGAGCTTCGCTGCACGCCCAACCACCGCATCTGGACGTTGAACCGCGGTTACGTCACGGCGGAGGATTTGACAGCCGAGGATGCCGTGATGCTCAATGACAGCGCCACCCCGGTGACCGACGATGCCTGGGAGCTTCCGATCAAGGTCACCGCTCCCGCTAAGTCATTTACGCGTGGTGGGACCGTCACCTACCAGGAGCTCCCGGATCGCTGGACCGAGGGTCTCGGTGAGCTGACTGGGCACCTGGTCGGGGATGGCTGCCTTACTGAGACTCAGACGAACTGGATCTACGGCGGCGATGACCGGTCAGATGGCCTCGCGGACGCCCACGAGGGGTTGCTGCGCGAGCTGATCGGCGGTGTATCGCGCCAGGAGATGGACAACGGCACCGTCCAGCTCCGGGCCGGAAGCGAATCGGTGCGTGGGCTTTTCCGCGGCCTCGGCGTCAGCTCGAGCCGGGCCGCTGGCAAGCGTGTTCCGCGCGCAATCCTCACTGCTCCATCCGAGGTGCAGGCCGCGTTCCTGCGCGGACTCTTCGGGGCCGATGGTTGCGTGTCGCGTGTAGAAGGCGGAAAGGCATCGCGATACGTCGGGCTGGGCAGCCGAAGCGAGAGCCTGCTCAAGGACGTCCAGCGGCTCCTTTCCAGCTGGGGGATCAGAGGACGCATCTATCGCATCACTGAAGGGGGCAAGGGGCAGTTCTCGTATACCCGTGCTGATGGCGAGGAAGTGACCTACCTCTCGCGTGAGGGATTCGACCTCAGAATCACCGGATCAGATCTCGCGCGCTTCGCCAGCGAGATCGGTTTCTCGGCTCCACGGAAGCAGGCGGCCCTCGAGGCGCTTGTCGAGGAGTGCGAGCTCTATCGCACCAAGCCTGGGACCACGCTGGTCAGTCGTGAGGATGACGGCCAAGAGCACGTCTACAATCTCACCGAGCCGCTTCACCACTCTTATCTGGTGGACGGGTTCGTCGTCGCGAACTGCAGCGAGTACATGCACGTCGACGACTCAGCGTGCAACCTGGCGTCGCTCAACCTCATGAAGTTCCGCCGCGAGGACGGCAGCTTCGACGTCGAGTCGTTTGAGCACGCGGTTGACATCGTGCTCCTGGCCCAGGAGATCGTCGTCGACCCGTCGAGCTACCCGACCGAGCAGATCGGAAGGAACGCGCGAGCATTCCGCCAGCTGGGCTTGGGCTACGCGAACTTGGGCGCGTACCTCATGTCAAACGGGATGCCGTACGACTCCGATGCTGGTCGCGGCACTGCGGCGGCGATCACCGCGTTGATGACGGGCCGCGCGTATGTCGAGTCGGCGAAGGTGGCGGCTGCCAAGGGACCGTACGAGCGCTACGCCGAGAACCGCGAGCCCCACAACAGCGTGATGCGCATGCATCGCGACACGGCCTATGCGATCCCAGACGCGGTCGTTCCCGACGGCGCTCTGCTCGAGTCAGCCCGCGAGTCGTGGGACGAGGCGGTCGCGCTCGGCGACCAGCACGGCTACCGCAACGCCCAGGCGACGGTAATTGCCCCGACCGGAACGATCAGCTTCCTGATGGATTGCGACACCACCGGCCTCGAGCCCGACTTCTCGCTGGTCAAGTTCAAGGAGCTGGTGGGCGGCGGTCGGATGACGATCGTCAACCGGACCGTGCCGATGGCGTTGCGGACGCTCGGCTACTCGGAGGAGGAGATCGAGCAGATCGAGGCCTACATCAACGAACAGGGCACGATCATCGGGGCCCCCGGCTTGGCCGACGAGCATCTACCCGTCTTTGACGTGGCCGTGGGCGAGCGCGCGATCTCCCACATGGGCCACCTGAAGATGATGGGCGCCATCCAGCCATCGATCTCAGGGGCCTTGTCGAAAACCGTGAACATGCCGGAGAGCGCGACGGTCGAGGACATTGCCGACGCCTACCTGCAGGCTTGGAGGCTCGGCATCAAGGCACTGGCCATCTACCGCGATGGATCGAAGACCGCCCAGGCGCTGCGCACCGACGCCCACAAGGAGAAGGGCACCCCGGCGGGGACTGAAGCCGATGTCGAGGGGGCGGTGGCCCGGGCGCTGGCCGAGGCCGGCCCGCAGCGCAAGCGCATGCCGCGCGAGCGCCAGTCGATTACGCACAAGTTCTCGATCGGCGGCCACGAGGGCTACATCACCGCTGGCATGTACGAGGACGGCTCGGTGGGGGAGATCTTCCTCACCGATATCGGCAAGGAGGGCTCGACGCTGCGCGGGATGATGAACGCGTTCGCGACCTCGATCTCGATCGCACTCCAGTACGGGGTCCCGCTCGAGACGCTGGTGCGCAAGTTCTCCTACATGCGCTTTGAGCCCGAGGGCATGACCCTCAACCCCGAGATCCCGTTCGCCAAGTCGATGCCCGACTACATCATGCGCTGGCTGGCGTCGCGCTTCCTGGACGCCGAGACCCAGGAGGAGCTCGGGATCCTCACCGCCGAGGTGCGCGCCCGCAAGGCGGCCGAGGAGGCCGCGCAGTCGGGCCGTCCCGAAGGTCCCAAGGCCGCCGGCAACGGCGACGGGGCGTCGAGCGGCGGTAACGGCTCGGCGTCGGCGGAGGCGGCCGAGGCGGAGAAGACGGCGGAGCCGTTGGACCCCGAGCCGGCGCCCGCCGCGCTCACCGCCTCGCCGCCGGTGATCCCGGCCAAGATGGTCGGGCTCGACCTCGGTCCCGCCTGCTCCCAGTGCGGGGGCATGATGCAGCGGACCGGGTCCTGCTACACGTGCCCCAACTGCGGCAACAACACCGGCTGCGGATAGATAGATAGGTAGACAGACGCCCACGCGCACGCCGTGCGCCGTGGGCCGGGGACGCGTAAACGTCTCCGTGAGAGGTTCTAGGCATTCACGGTCACCTACGACGCTGTCGGTGGACGGGATCCTGTTCTCGCGCTGAGCGCGAGACGTGCGCACCCTTAGAGCGAGCTTACGAGGGCGTCGGAGACTACGCTCACAAAGCCGATGGAGATTGTGCTTTCCACGTCCTCGCTCGAGGCCCTCGGGGGCAGCGAGACCTACGTCATCACGATCGGCGACCACCTCCAGCGCCTGGGTCACGAAGTGTGGCTTCACGCTCTCGATCACGGGACCGGGAGCGCGATGGCGAGGCAGCTGGGCTTACGGGTCTGCCGCAATGACCGGGAACTTCCTGAAAGGCCCGACGCGCTAATCGTTCAGGACGGGGTCGTCGCCTACCAGATGGCGGTCCGGTATCCGCGGGTGCCCCAGGTGTTCGTGGCGCTTAGCGACCTGTTTGATCTCCAGCTTCCGCCGCAGCTGCCGGAGGTCGTGGCGGTGGTGGTCGCTCTGTACGACCGTGTCGAACGTCGCCTCCGCGCCCTCGCGCTGCCCCAAGAGATAGTGCGACTTACTCAGCCCGTCGACGTGGAGCGCTTCAAGCCGACCCGGCCGCTACGCAAGCGGCCGCTGGTCGCGCTCGCGATGAGCAACTACCTGCACGGACAGCGCATGGCGCTCCTGACAAGCGCGTGTGAGGAGCGCGGCATCCAACTACTACAGGTGGGTGCGTTCGCGCCGGCCGGCGAACGACCGTCAGTGCTCGTGCTCAACGAAGCAGACATCGTGTTCGGCAAGGCACGGGTGATCTACGAGGCTATGGCCTGCGGACGGGCCGCGTATGTATTCGACCACAACGGCGGCGATGGCTGGGTGACGGCCTCAAGCTTTGCGACGCTCTCGGCGGACAACTTCGGAGGCCAATCTCGAGCGGATGTGACCGACCGGGAGCGGCTGATCGTCGACCTCGCCGCTTATGACCCAGGGATGGGAACGGTCAACCGCGACCTCGTGGTCACCCACAACTCGGCCACCAAGCACGTCGCCGAGCTGGTGAGAATCCTGCATCAGGTCTCGCCCCGGCGGGCGCACGTCGGCGGCCCGTTGCGGGAGTTGGCTCGGCTCGTCCGGGTCGCTCATCGCGCAGACGGACGAGCTTTCATCTTGCACGCCGAGACGGAAAGACTCGCCGCCCGCGTGCATGAGCTCGAGGACGAGCTCGCTAGTGCACGGGGGGCAGCCGCCCAGGCATGGCACGCGTTGAGCGAGCTCACCGCGACCCGCCGCTGGCGCCTGGTGCAGGCAGCGCTTCGTCCTGCCGACCGGTTGCGAGGCAGAGGCCGCAGGCAGGGGAAGCGCCCGCAACGGGGCAGCACACACCCGCCCCGGCGGTTCGGGCGCCGGGCGGCATAGCCTTCGTGCCGATGCCAGAGGCGGCCCTTCGCCCTTCACGTGCGGCCCCCAACCTCAGGCTGGGCAGCGACGTCCAGCTCGGCGCCGGCACGGAAATCGGCGCGAACTCAGTGATTCACGCCGGCACGGTTCTCGAAGACGGCGTCGTAGTCCAGGCTGGTGCGGTGCTCGGCAAAGCCCCGGTCACCAGATCTCACTCCCGGGCCCCAGCGCCCTCGGGCGAGCCGCTGGTGGTAAAGACGGGCGCCACGATCGGTAGCGGAGCCGTGGTGTTCGCCGGCGCCTGGATTGGGCCGCACGCCATCCTCGGCGATCAGTCACACGTGCGAGAAGGCGTGCGGATCGGTGAGCGCACGTCGATTGGACGCGGGGCCGCGGTGGGCCCGGCGGCACGGATCGGCGCACGCGTGCGAACCGGGGCGAACGTCTGGCTGACCGGCTGGACGATCGTCGAGGACGACGTCTCCGTCGGGTCCGGCGTGGTGACGATGAACGACGACACCATGGACCGATTGCCGCGCGACGCGGTCCTGAATGCACCCGTGCTCTGTCGCGCCTGCCGCATAGGCGCTCGCGCCCTGCTCACTCCCGGCGTGCGGGTGGGGCCGCAGGCGTTCGTGGCGGCCGGCGCGGTGGTCACTCACGACGTGCCGGCGGGTGCGGTGGTAACCGGGGTGCCGGCGCGGGTCGCGGGCCACGCTCCCGGCGATCAACGCTTCGACGGAGGGCGCTGAGCCTGTACCTCGGCTCTGCGCTCGCGCGGACTCGAGCCTCAGCCCCCGCCGCCCCCTGAGCCATCGCCGCCGCCCCCGTCGTCTGCCCCCTCTCCCTGCGCCTGCGCCTTGGAGGAGACGCACTTGCCAAAGGCGTTGGCCAGGTTGTGGTTGGTGCCGTAGAACTGCGCGAAGGACTTACCGCCGTGGCTGTCGGCGAAGCTCGGGTCGGCCTGCTCGGCCCGACACTGCTGGGCCGGGTTGCCCGTGGAGCCCGTGGGTGGATCCGAGGCCGTCGTCGGCGGACCCGGGAGCGTCGTTGGCGGACCGGGGAGCGTGGTGGGCGGATCGCTGGGCGCGGTCGTATCGGGCTTGGCCGCCTTTACGTGGGCGTGGCTGGCGTGTCGTGGCTTAGGACAGGCGCGATGGCCGTGCCGGTGGGTGGCGGTGCACTTGCGCGCAGGCCGGTGGCTCGGACGCGCCCCGGCGGTCGTGGGAAAGATGAGCGCGACAAATGCGCAGGCGGCAAGTGCGACGCTACGAAGGGAGACGGGCATCTGAAAGCTCGATCGTTTAGGGACGGGAGACCTCGGGGGTATCGGCTGCGCGGCGCCCGGGCCTTGAGTCGTACCGTTGCCTCCCTGACGTCGCGTGCAGCGCAATCGTGCCGCCCGGCGCCAGGATCCGCGCCGCGTTCTCGTAGTCGCGCTTGACCTGGTCGTAGGTGTGCCCTCCGTCGATGAACACGAGCTGTGGAGCGGCGCCGTCGTAGCGCGCGAAGAAGTCGTCCGAGTTCATATGCCAGAAGCGCGCGCCCCGCGGCAATGCGTGCGCCTCGGAGACGTCACAGCCGTGCACCTCGCGACAGCACGGCGCCACCACGTTGATGGTCGAACCCAGCGCCACCCCGACCTCGACGTAGCAGCAGCCCGGATAGCTGAGGGCGACCCCCGAGAGGATCTCCGCCCACCACGGGCCCCGTCGCTCGGCGCCACGGCTGATCTTGCCCAGCCAGCGCCGGTGGCGCAGCCACTCGAGCCGGGAGACCCCTTCGGGTGGGCCCACTCACCGCCCCTCGTCGGCCGGCGTCACCGGGTAGCCCGCCAACCATGGCGCGCCGACGCGGCGATCGAAGTGCCGGCGCGCCGCCTCGGTCCTGACGTCCGCCACCGCGCGACCGTAGCAGCGGCGCGCCGAGACCGACCCGCGCCCGCCGAGCTGGGCTCGGCGCCGCTCGGGCTCGACGTTTTATGTTCCGTCAACCTGGCGCCGCTATCTGTATTGCTCGTGCACCCCGGCTTCTGCCCCAACTGCGGCGAACGCGTCAGCCCCTTCGCGGCAGGATGCGCGTTGTGTGGCGCCGAGCTCGATCCGCGCCGCTGGCAGCGGCCTCCCTCGTGGCGGGCACGTCTGAGCGCGCGTATGTCAAAGCCGCGCCGCCCTGGTTGGCGCGCCCCGGCTAGGCGCCGGGGCTAGGCGTCCACCTCCGCCCCGTCGACCGCCTCCGGCCCCGCTCCGGGCGCGATCGCGCCGCCCGCGCTGCCGGCGCCCGCCCGAGCGCGACGCCGGTAGGCCGCACACCGGGCGTGCACCGAGAGCCCGCGCACCCGCAGGACCTGCTCGCCGTCGGAGATCGCGCGCCGGCACACCAGGCACGCCGGGGAGCCCGCGAGCAGGGCCGGGTCGTTGAAAGGCGGCGACGCCACGCGTCACACCAAAGCGCCAGCACCTCAAGGGCGTCTTAGCCGACGCGCAATTCTGCGTAAAGCTGTGGGCATGGGGATGTCCGCCGGGCCCGACCGATTGCCGGTGATCGCCGGCGTCGCCCAGCACGACCGCCGTCCCGACGATCCGCTCGGGCAGCCCGACCCCTGCGCGATGATCGCCAGCGCCCTGCGCGCCGCGGCGAAGGACAGCGGCGCGGGCGAGCCCCTGCTCGGGCGGGTGCAGTCGCTGCGCGTGCCCAGGGTCCTGTGCTGGTCCTACGGGGATCCGGGCGCCCAGGTCGCCGAGCGCCTGGGTCTGGGCCCGGCCGAGACGGTGAGCGCCCACATCGGCGGCGACACCCCCCAGTTGCTGGTCAACGACGCAGCCGAGGCGATCGCCCGCGGCGAGCTCGACGTGGCCGCCATCGCCGGGGCCGAGGCGCTGCACACCGTCTCGCTCGCGCGGCGGGAAGGGGTGGAGCTGGACTGGCCGGGGGATGACGAGCGCCAGCCGACCCGGACGCTGGGCCCCGACCGCCCGCCGACCACCCCCGCCGAGCAGTCCGTCGGCCTGTTCGCGCCGGTCAGCGTCTACCCGCTGATCGAGAACGCGCTGCGCCACCGGGCCGGCCGGACGGTGGAGGCGCACCAGCGCTGGCTGGGCGAGCTGTGGTCGCGCTTCTCCGGCGCGGCGGGGGAGAACCCCCACGCCTGGTCGCGCACCGTGCACTCTGGCTCAGAGATCGCCGACGCCTCGGCCCAGAACCGCGCGGTCAGCTTCCCCTACACCAAGCTCATGAACGCCAACCCGCTGGTCGATCAGGCCGCGGCGCTGATCGTGTGCTCGCTGCAGGCGGCCCAAGAGGCCGGGGTGCCGGCCGAGCGCTGCGTCTTCCTCCACGCCGGCGCCGAGGCCAGCGACGAGTGGTTTCTGTCCCAGCGCGGCGAGCTCGACGCCTCCCCGGCGATCCGCGCCGCCGGCCGCGCGCTCCTGGAGGCCGGTGGCCGCGACATCGACGAGGTCGCTCACCTGGACCTCTATTCCTGCTTTCCCTCGGCCGTGCAGGTCGCCGCGCGCGAGCTGGGCCTCGGATCCGAGCCCGATCGCGCGCTGACCGTCACCGGCGGGCTGGCCTTCGCCGGGGGGCCGGGCAACAACTACGTCACCCACTCGATCGCGCGCATGGTGGAGATCCTGCGCCAGCAGCCGGGCGCCCTGGGCCTGACCACCGGGGTGGGGTGGTACATGACCAAGCACGCGCTGGGGCTGATGTCCGGCGAGCCCCCGCGCGACGGCTACCGCCGCGCCGACCTGGGCGAGGTCCGCGATCGCCCGCCGCGGTCCGCCGTCGTGGGAGAGCCGGCGCGGGGGACCGCCGAGGCGTGCACGCTGCTCTTCGAGAGAGACGGGTCGGCTTCCTATGGCGTGGCCACGCTGCTGCGCGACGACGGCGCCCGCGCCCTGGCCAAGGTCAGCGACCCCGACTCGATCGCGCTGCTGATCGACGAGGCGTTCCTGGGTGCCCGGGCTAGGGTTGACTGCCCGCCAGGCGCCGACGCCGTCCTGCTGGCCGATTGAAGGATCCTGGCCGAACCGGGCGCCAGAATCCGGGTGGCGCCGATGCCAAGAATCAGTGCCTTCTATGGAATCGTGATCTGGATGTACCACGACGAAAGCCACCATTCGGGACGACCCCACTTCCATGCTCGGTATGGGGACGACGAAGCGTCGATCGACCTTCACGAGCTGAGCACGATTGCTGGTGGACTCCCAACTCGCGCGCTACGCCTCGTCATCGAATGGGCGAGCGCGCACCAACTGGAGTTGCGGAAGAATTGGGAACGCGCACGTCGCCACGAGCCTCTGCTCCCGGTCGAGCCGCTGCCCTGACGCCACTACCCTTGCCTGTATGCGCAGCACCCCCCTTCTCACCCATGCAGAACCCGTTCGCGGCTACACCGTGCGGGTGGACTTCGAAGACGGCACGACCGGCGACATCGATCTCTCATACCTCCTCGATTACGGTGGCGTCTTCGAGCCCCTGCGCGACCCGGACTACTTCCGTCGACTACGCGTCGATCGCCAGGCGGGAACGATTGTCTGGCCGAATCAGGCCGACGTTGCCCCGGAGACGCTCTATGCGCATGTCCAAGGGCGCGCTGCGAGCACCGCCTAGAGCACCGCAGCCGCTCGAAGGCACCGCTTCTTTCTCCGCGCGAGCTCCAGGTGCTGTGGCTGGGCGCGCAGGGGCTGAGCGTCGGTGAGATCGCCGAGCAGCTGTCCATCCGCCCGGCCACGGTCAAGACCCATTTCGAGCGCGCCTACCTGAAGCTCGGCGCGCACGACCGGGCAGCCGCGGTGGCATCCGCGTTTCGCCTTGGCCTGATTCGCTGATCGCGCCTCACCGCGACGCCGACGCCGATCCCGGGCCGCTGGCCTCGGCGCCCACCGGCGCGGGCGCGGGCGCGGCGCCCACCGCGGCCGCCACCGGCACCGCCCGGCGAAGCCGCAGGCGCGACCCCAGCGGCAGGCAGACCAGCGTGATCGCCGCGCCCAGCACCCCGTCGGCCAGCCAGTGGTTGGCGGTGGCCATGACCGAGAACATGGTCACCAGCGGGTAGGCGAGGGCCAGGGCGCGCACCCAGGTGCGCCGGCTGAGCCGCCACAGCACCACGCTCGACCACACCGCCCAGGCGATGTGCAACGAAGGAAAGGCCGCCAGCTGATTGGACTCCGCCGCGGTGGCCCCCAGCGGCCACGGCGCCGCGTGGTGGACGACCTGGACCAGGTCCACGTAGCCGCCGGCGAGCATCCGGGGCGGAGCCACGGGATAACTCCAAAAGATCGCTAACGCGATCAGGTTCAGCGCGATCAGCGCGTTGCGCAGCGGCGCGAGCAGGTCCGGGCGCCGCCACCACAGCCAGCCGATCAAAACGAAGGTCACCGCGGCGTGGACGTTCTCGTACCAGTAGACCGAGATCTGGCTGAGGAAGTGGTGGGACGCCAGCCACGTGTTCAGCGACAGCTCGGACGCCAGGTGCAGCGATCGCTCGAAGTCGAGCACCTGGTGGCCGTGGCCCTCGGCCAGCGCCTGGCGGACCGGCGCGAGGTCGTTGATCGCGTCGAAGATCCAGGCCAGCCAGGGCACGAGCAGGAGGTCGATCCACGAGCGCTGGCGCGAGGCCCCGGGCACGAACCCCCACCGGCGAGCCCGGCGGCCCACGGCGCCCGCCGCCGAGGTCAGGCGCGCCCTCACGGCCCGGCGGCGCTCTGCCGGTTTAGCGCGTCCAGGGCATAGTGCAGGCCGAACACCAGCTCGGCCCGGCGCTTCCAAGCGGTGTGGCTGTGCAGGTCATAGACCTCATCGCCCAGGTAGCCGATCGGCGCGGCGGTGCGAGCCCGCCCCAGCGCCGCCGCCAGCATGCGCCGACCCAGCGGCGCCCAGCGCTCGCCCTGCGCGCAGGTGCCGGGCAGGGCGGCACACCCGCGCGCCAGCGCGAACAGCCCCGCCGCGGTGATCGCACCGGCCGAGACGTCGACCGGCGCGCCCGGCCCGGCGGCGTAGTCCCAGCGGGGGACGCCGGAGGCCGGCAGGTGCCCGGCCACGTACTGGGCGGTGCGCTCGGCCACCTGCAGCAGCCCGGGGTCGCGCAGGGCGGTGGCGGTCTGGGCGAACCCGTACACCGCCCACCCCTGCCCCCGGGCCCAGGTGCTGGAGGCCGAGATGCCCTGGTGGGTGTGCTTGAGCACGACGCGCCCGTCGGCGCGGCCCACGTGCACCGACTGGATCGTCGATCCGTCGGGGCGGACCAGCAGTTGGGCCACGCGCCGGGCCGAGCGCGAGGCGACCTGGGCGAAGCGGGAGTCTCCTGTCTGATCGCGCGCCCACAACAGGATCGGCAGGTTCATCATCGAGTCGACGATCGTGTCGGCCTGGCCCGGCCCCCGGCAACCCTGCGCGCACCCCCGCGCCCGCGTGGGGAGCATGCCGGCCGCGGCGTTGGTGCCCGCCAGCCCCACCAGCGAGCGCGCCGCGGTCAGCGCGCTGGAGCGCAGCCGCCCGCACGCCGCCGGGCGCCCGCCGCCGCCCGGGCCGGCGCACAGCCGGTCATAGGCCGCCTGGGCCGAGGTCCCGTAGATGAAGCCCAGGTCGTGGGTGTCTTCGCGCTCGTGCCCCATCACCGACAGCGTGGCCGGCAGCGCCCACCCGGAGAACAGCGACGTGGTCGGCGCCAGTTCAGACGCCTGCCACAGCGCCCCGGGCCAGAAGCCGATCGTCCACCCCCGCCCCAGCACCAGCCGCCCTCCCGCCGTCTGGGCGACGGGAAAGCTCCGCGCCCGCAGGTGGGCGTGCACCTCGGTCAGGCGCTCGAGCAGCAGCCCGCTCGGCGCCGAGCGCGCGCTGGCCACCACCGCCGCCACGTCGAGCGCGCCCCGCCGCGAGCGCAGCGCGAGCGTGGCGCCCCCCGGCGGCCCGCCCGCCACGCGACGCCCGTCGAGCGCCAGCCCGGCCCCGGCCCCGGTGACCAGCTCCAGATGCCGCCAGCCCCCGGACCGCCACGGGCGCCCGCGCAGCCGGGCGTGGGCGCCGAAGCCCGAGACCGAGACCGCGGCCCCCCCCGAGCGCGAGAGCACCCAGCCGCCGCCCGGGCGCACCGCCACCTCCAGGCTGGTGCGCGGGCGCAGGAGCACGTCGAGGGAGAC
>VAYS01000016.1 GCA_005883215.1 Actinomycetota bacterium | reverse complement strand
GTCCTCCACCCACCCCGCCGCCGACGCCGCCCGCGGATCGCGCCCGGGCGCCCCCGTACGGGCCGCCTGGGCGCCGGCCAGTGCCCCGATCGCCAGCCAGACGACGAGCCCCGCGGCCCCCGGGAACAGCCATCCGCCCCCGGCGGCACGGCCCATGCCCGTCCCGCCGCCGGCCCCCGGCGCCCGCCGGCGCGCGCGGCGGCCGCGGCCGGTCACCGGGCGCGGTTCGCCGCGGCCCCGAGCTTCCTCACCGCGGGCAAATCGTCACCGTGATGGTCTGGGCGCTGGGCACCGCGTACTGGAGCCGGGCGCGGAACAGCGTGGGGTCGGTGCCCGAGCTGTAGCCGGGGACGATGACCGCGTTGGCCGACAGGCTGGTGGTGACCGTCTCCGAAGCATCCATCAGGCTCGTCGTCCCCGGTCCTCCGCCCGTGGGCGCCTGGCGAAAGAACACCGAGTACTCGAGCTCGTCACCGGCCTGGGCGGGGATCTGCACCTGGACCCCGCACCCCACCAGGGCCACGCGCATGAGCTCGCCCGGGCGCACCACGACGCCGGCCGGGTCGCGCCATTCGCCGACCAGGTCCACCCCTCCGTCGGGCGCCAGCACCAGGTCGTGGCCCACCGGTCGCCCCAGGTGGCCGCCCGAGGCCAGCAGCGGCCCGACGCTGTCCCACGGCAGGCTGGTGCGGGGTCGCAGCGGCGTGACGTCGTGCCACGGGCCGCTTCCGTCGCGGCGCTTGTAGGCCACCAGGCCGGTGTCGTAGCGCAGGTCGCCGGCGAAGCTGGAGGTCGCCGTGGGCTCGGCGGGCGCCAGGCGCACCGCGAACCACTCATCGCCGCTTCGCTCGACCGCCATCTGCCCCGGTCCCTGCCCGAGCACCCACACGCCCGACCCCTGGGGCGCCCCCCGCGCCGAGCCACGGTGGGGCGCGGTGGCCGCCCAGTCCAGCCCCACGATCGTCAGCCCGGTGTAGGAGACGCCGGCCACGTAGGGATCCATCGCGTCGCGGGTCTGGGCCGGGTCGGCGTGCAGGCCGGGCGTGAGCGAGAGCCCGAACGGGCCACCGAGGTGAAGCTCGGCCAGCCGGGCGAGCGCCTGGCCGGCGAGCGCCCGCTCCTGGGCCGCCACCGGGGGGGCGGTTCCCTTGAGGCCGGCGGCCACGCGCTCGCCGAAGGCGGTCATGGCCAGCGCCCAGGCCTGCTCCTGGGAGCGTCCGGCGTAGGCCAGGTCGCCGTCGGGGCCGACCAGCGCCGCCGAGGCCAGCGCGCCCTGGGCCAGCGCGTTGCCCAGCGGGGCGGGGGCATGGGAGCCGAGCAGCGTGACCACGCGCGCGGCGAGCCCGAGCGAGAAGGCGTGGTAGGCGAGCGGTTCGTAGGGGGGATCGCCGAGCAGCGCCATTGGTCCGTTCGGCCCCAGGGTCTCCTCGGACCCGGCCACCTCGGGAAAGCGCCGGAAGAGCAGGCCGAGCACCAGCCGGCGGGCGCCCACCGGCTTGGCCAGGATCGAGGCCTTGTCCTTGGAGTGCAGCCCGGTGCGCAGCAGCTCGAGGATCTCGATCGCCTCTACCAGCTGGAAGTTGTAAAACGAGCGCGGCGAGGTGAGGATCTGCACCCGGACGTGGCGCAGGCGCTCGCGCCACGGATGGGCCACGCCCTTGAACGCCGGATCCCTGCTCAGGTTGAGCCGGGCCACGTTGTAGGCGCTGGCCAGGGCGAAGTCGTCGAACACCTCGCGGGTGCCGCCCTGGAGCGGGTTCTTCGCCGCTCGCTTGAGCGCCCGCAGCCCGGAGACGATCTCGCGCCGGTCGTGGTGGCGCACCCCCAGCTGCAGCAGGGCATAGCCCATCATCGCCGTGCCGTAGCGGTCCTGCTCGCGCGTGTGGCCCACCAGCGGAGGCACGTACTCGCGGTAGCGGCCGGTGGCCCCTTGGCGCCCCGGCCAGGGCGCCGCGATGCTCCGCTCCATCTGATCGGCGCTGGGCACCGCCGCCGCGGCGGCCACCGGCACCCTGGGCGCCCCCGGCGCCGCGCCGGGCGCCGACCGCGCCGCCGCCGCCGTCGGCGGGCCGGCCAGCAGCAGCGCCGCCGCGCACGCGGGCGCCAGCGCTAGGGGCGCCCGCGCCAGCAACCGCGCGGGGCGCGCGGGACGCAAGCCTGGTGACCTGGGACCGGCGGCCGGCAAGTCGCCTAGCGTAGTCTCGCCGCCCGCGGAAGCCGCAAGTCCCGCCACACCGGGCTGGGACCGGCGGGCGCCCGCTACTGCTCGGTTAGCGTCTCGCGCCATGTCCGCAACCCCGTGCACGCTCGAGCTCCTGCGCCGGCTGGCCGGCTCGGCGCCCGGGCTCCTGATCGCCGCCCTGGCCTTATCCGGGTGCGGTGGCTCGGGCTCCGTCTCCCAGGCGTCGGGGAGATCGATCCAGTCGCTCGCCTCGATCCCGCCGAGCGGTGCGATCCGGGCGCCGACGGTGACCTCGGTCCCCTCGCCGGGCCCGGACGCGATCACGATCGGCAACTACGCCTACGGGCCGGGCAAGCTCACGGTCACCGCCGGCACCCAGGTCACCTTCTCCAACCACGACTCGGTCACCCACACCGCCACGGCCGACGACCATTCCTTCGACACGGGAGGGGTCACACCGGGCCAGCGGGGGGCGATCACACCAGACCGGCCCGGGACCTACCCCTACCACTGCCTGATCCACCCATTCATGCACGGGCAGCTGGTCGTCGTCGGGTAGCCGCGGCCCAGGCCGCCAGCGGCCGCTCAGCAGGGCAGACGCGCCAGCCGGCGCCGGTAGGTGTCCATGTCGGCTCGCTTCCAGTCGTCGTGGGTCTGGCCGCGCAGGGCCGCCACCCGCTCGTGGTGATAGGGAGAGGACAGGCTCTCGTTGTGGCCGATCACGTCCCGGATGCGGATGTGGCCCCGGCAGCGCAGCCACCGCGTCAGCGCCAGCGAGGAGCGCATCTGGCGCGCGTCGTGGAGGATCTGGGCGTCGGAGAAGCCGACGTGCTCGATCCCGATCGCCGTGTAGTTGAGCCCGACCGTGTGCCGGCACATGATCGTGGTCGGCACCAGCCGGTAGATCGTCCCGTCGCGGTCCACCACGAAGTGCGAGCACACGCCCGGCAGCTCGTGTAGCTCGGAGTCGGGCACGTCGGGGGCGAAGGTCGAGTACGTGGCCGAGAAGTCCGACGTCTCCGTGTAGTGCTCGACGATCACGTGGGGGTCGGTCAGGCGGTAGGTGGAGATGCCGTAGTGGCGCCGCGCGTAGGCGACCATCTCGCGCCTGCGCTTGGCCGGGAAGGGGATCAGCCGGTCGACGATCCGCGGCCGGGGCACCCGACCGCTCGCCGGCCGCGGGGGCTGAGCCTTCGCCGGCAAGGTGGTGGGACTGGCGATCGGGGTGGCGCGCGCGGCGGGGCCGGTGGCACCCGTCGCGCCGGCGGAGGCGCTGGCGGGGGCCGCCGTCGGGGCGGCCGAGCGGTTGGTGGAGCCGCTCGAGCACCCCACCACGGCCACGGCGACGGCGAGCGCGCCGGCCACGGCGGGCCCCACCGGCCTCATCGCCGGGAAGCGGCTTCGTCGCCGTCCGTCACGCGCTCACCGGCGGCTCTTCGAGCAGGTGGCGGCGCAGGAAGCCCACCTCGTCGGCGACGGCGCGCTCGAATGGCTCGCCGCGGTAGATGTCGAAGTGACCGATCGGGTACTCGCGCACCTCGGCCAGCGGAGCGCGCTCGGCGGCCCGGCGCGCCGTCGCGGGCGGGGTGACCGCGTCCTGGGAGGCGATGCAGAAAAGCACCGGGCAGACGATCGCGCCGGCCTCCCGCCCCGGGCGATAGGACCCCACGCGGAGCACGATTCGCGCTGCCACCTCGTCCACCCAGTGGACGTCCTCGGGGATGATCGCTCGATACCCCGGCTCGGCGTCCGGCGTATTCATCACCGCCAGCGAGCCCGGGGGGCCCACCACCTTGACCGGGTAGGGGGGACGACCGGCCCACGCCCCGACCTGGTCGATCAGGCCGGCGCGCACCAGGCGCAGCGCGTGGCCCAGCCCGAGCGCGGGCAGGTTGATCAGGCCGTCGGTGAACGGGACCTGCGCGATGACCGCCGCCAGACCATGGTCGCGCGCGGCGGTGGCCAGCACGTGTCCGCCGCTGAACGAGCTTCCCCACAGCGCCAGGCGCCCGGAGTCGAACTCCGGTCGCGCGCGCAGATAGGTCAGCGCCGCCGCCCAGTCCTGCAGCTGGCGGGTGATGTCGAGCAGCTGCCGCGGCTGCCCGCCGCTGGCCCCGAAGTGGCGGTAGTCGAACACGACCGCCGCCAGCCCGGCCCGGGCAAAGCGCGCGGCGAAGTGGTCCAGGGCCGCCTCGCGGATGCCGCCAAAGCCATGGGCGAGCAGGACGGTCGGATATCCGCTGGCGGGCCGCTCCTGCGCGGGCCAGAACTGCCAGCACGCACACCGCTCTCCCCACGAGTCAAAGCTGGCGTCCTCGCGGCGCACGTCGGCGGCGGCCGGGTTCGCCGCGGCGTCGGCGCTCGCTCGGGCCGAGGTGGCGCTCACGGGGATATCAGAGCAGCTTCCCCAAACTGCGGGGTAAAGATCGACTGGCCGGTCAATGCTGACCGACCTCGGGTAGGCGGGTGGGACTGGTCCTTTCCTCTCCCCGGGACCGGGATGTCACACATGGACTGGTGCGACGGGCGGCCCAGGAGCGGCCGTCCGTCGCCGCCCAATCCTCAGCGGCCTAGGCGCAGCCAGTCGGCGAACTCCGACCAGGTGCCGCCCGCGCGATAGCCCGCCTCGCCGACGGAGTAGCGCAGGCCGGGGATCCAGCGCGGCTCCCATCCCAGCCAACGCGTGCCGTGGAACGCAAGCGCCGGCACGACGATCAGGAGCGCCAGGACGCCGATGATCAGCAGCGGCACGGGCGTGTGCGACGCGCTGGTGTTCCTGAACCGGGTCGCCTGGGGGATGCCGCCGGCGGCGTTGGCGATCGGCGGTGGCGCCGGGGTGGCGTTCGGTCCGCCGGCGGCCCCACCGCCTGCGGGCGCGCCCCCGGCGGGGTCGGTGGGCGGAGCACCGGCCGAGGATCCGCCCGGCGAGACGGGGTCACCGCCCGCGCCCGAGCCGGCCGCTCCGCCACAGGCGCCCAGCGTGCGGTTCTGCAGGGCCCGATCGAGCTCGGCGGGGAAGTCGGGCGCGTACTGCTCGATATCGGGCGGGACCTGCTGCTTGGCCTGCTTGAGCGTCTGCTCGGAGAACTTGCAGGGGTCGATCTTGCCGTGCGCCTTGTAGTCGGTGAACGTGTCGCCAAAGGCGTCGGCCCGAGCCTGGGCGGCCAGGCCCAAGGCGAGCGCCAGCGCCAGCGCCGCCACCAGCATTGCGCGTGCCAGCGGCCAGCGGCGGACGGCGACAGCCGGCGCGCTCGTCGCCGGTGTCTGGCCAACCGCCTCCAAAGTTGGGCCAGGGAAAGAGGTCGTCATGGGGCTTTGGGGGTAGTCGTCATGCTAGCGTCGAGCCGCCGTTCGATGGCCGTAGCCACTTCTCACGCCTCGCCGGCGGCGGGCGGCGCGGCCGTCGCGGCGGGCCCACCGCGCGCTCGTCTGCGGCCAGCCGCCGTCCTGCTGGTCGCCCTCGTATGCGTGCTCGTATACGCGGTTTTCGCCAAGGGCGCCACCAGCCTGCCGGACGAGACCTACGCCCAGGTCGCGGTGGACGCGCTGGCCCTGCTGACCTGCGCCGGCTGTGTGTACGGGCGCCTGCGGGTGCCGGCCGGGGTCCGGACCTGGCTCGGCGTCGGGCTGCTCGCCGGCTTTGCGCTGTGGAACGGCATCACGCTGATCTGGACGGTGGCGCCCGACGGCACCTGGATCGAGTTCAACCGGGCCCTGACCTACGCGCTGGCCGTGGCCGTGGCGATGGTGATCGCCGCCTCGCTGCCCCGCGCGGCCGAGTACTTCGGCATCGGCTGGCTGCTCGTGGCCGTGCTCGCCGGGCTCTATGCGCTGGGGGGCAAGGTGGCGCCCGGGGTGCACGTCGGCGATCTGATGCACCTCAACCACACCGTCATCTTCTCCCGCCTGCGGGCGCCGCTCGGCTACTGGAACGCGCTCGCGTTGGTGTGCGGGCTGGGGTCGGGGGTGGCCATCCGCCTGGCCGTCGACGCCGCGCGCCGGCTGTGGGTGCGCCTGGCCGCGGTCTCGGCGCTGTTTCTCCTGGTGCTCGTCGGCGGGATGACCTACTCGCGCGGCGGCGTGCTGGCCTTCGTGCTCGTGGTGGCAACGCTCGTCCTCTTGGGCCCGGACCGCCTGCGCACCCTGGCCACTGTTGCCCTCGCCCTGGCCGCCGCCGCCGCGCCGCTCGCGGTGGCGTTTACCCGACACGCGTTGACCCACGACTTCATTCCCCGCGGCCAGCGCGAGCACGATGGTGTCCTGCTGGCGGGCGTCGTGCTGCTCGCGCTCGCCGGGCTGCTGCTCGTCGCCTGGCAGCTGATCCTGCTCGAGCGCCGCGTGACGTGGAACGCCGGGCGTTCGCGCCTGACGTGGAGGCTGCTGGCTGGCCTGGCGGTGGCGACGATCGCCGCCGGCGCCTTTGGCCTATCGCAGACCTCGCGCGGGTTGACCGGCTCGATCTCGCACGCGGTCAATTCCTTCACCAACCTGCGCAAGGATCCGATCACCGACCCATCGCGCCTGCTCACCACCAACTCGGGCAACCGCTGGATCTGGTGGCGGGAGGCCGTCGGCGCCTGGTGGGATCGCCCCGTCCACGGATGGGGCGCCGGTTCCTTCCCGGTGACCCACCTGCTGTACCGAAAGCCGCCGCCGCTGCCGGTGCTCCAGCCCCACAGCGTGCCGATCCAGTTCCTGGCCGAAGACGGGCTCGTCGGCGCGCTGCTCGCCATCGCCGGGCTGGGGGCGCTGCTGGCCGCCGCCCTGGCCCGACTGCGCCGGCTGGCCCCCGGCGGCGAACGCTCGATCGCGCTGGCCCTGTTCGCCGGCGGGCTGGGCTGGTTCGTGCACAGCCTGTACGACTGGGACTGGGACATCCCCGGGGTGACCCTGCCGGCGCTGTGCTTTCTCGGGGTGGTGCTCGCCCTGCCCCTGGAACCCCGGCCCCGCCCGCGGCCGCGCACCTGGGAGGACGACCTTCGTTCCGGGGCCGGGGCGCGCGCCTTGGCTCTGGGCGTCGCCACGCTGCTCTTGGCGGCCATCGCCATCTCGGCGATCCTTCCCAGTTGGGCGCACGTCAAGGCCCAGGACGCGCTCACCGCCGCCGCCAATCCCCGCGCCACACCCGCCACCCTCGCCGCGGCGCAGTCCGATGCCGACCTCGCCTCCCGGCTGGACCCATTGGGGGACGAAGGCTTGATCGACGCGGCCACGATCGCCTTCCGGCGCGGCTTGCCCGGCGAGGAGCGGCGCTACCTGCTGCGGGCGGTCATGCGCGACCCGTGGGACGGCGACGCGTGGGCCCACCTGGCCGGGGCGGAGACTCTGATCGGCGACCGCCAGGGGGCCCTGCAGGCCGTGCTAAAGACGATCGAGCTCGATCCCCTGCGGCTGGAGTCGCTGACCCCCTCGATCGCCACTTCGCTCGAGCGAGCACCGCCGGCGGGTTCGGCGACCGCGATCGGCACGCCGCTGCCCGCGGCGCCGACCACCACGCTGCCCGGCTTGCCGCCCGCCTCGGGTGCCACCCCGCCCGCCTCCGGTACCACCGGCCCCTCGGCCGGCGTCGGCGCCACCGGGGCCCAGGGCGTGCCTTAGGGTGGACCGGCCACCTTAGGGCGCGACCACCAGCCGGACCACCCCGAGCAGCAGCAGCGTGGCCGCGGTCAGGCCCAGCGCCAGCAGCACGAGGCCGACGATCGTCTCCGAGGGCAGCCAGCGCGACTCGGCTCGCCGCCGTGCCGCACGCTGGCGGGGCAGCGCGGCGGCCGCGCTCACGCGTGCCCGGGTCTCCCGGCGCAGCGCGGCTTCGCGCTCGCGCCGGCGCCGCTGACGGCGCGACTCGGTGGGCGCGCCCGCGCGCTCGGGCTCGCCCCGTCGCGGAGGCGGGGGCTTGGCCGCCCTGCGGCGTCGCTCCTCCTCGCGCTCTCGCTCGCGCCGGGCCTGCTCGCGCCGGGCCTGCTCGCGCCGGGCCTGCTCGCGCCGGGCCTGCTCGCGCCGGGCCTGCTCGCGCCGGCGCGCGGTCGCCTCCTGCTCCTCCTGCTCGGCTGCCGCGCGGGCCTCGTGTGCGGCCCGCTCGGCCTGGCGCTGGCGGGCGGCCGCCTCCTCGGCCTCCCGAGCGGTCCGCTCCTCGGCCTCGCGGAGCGCGGCGGCGCTGCCCTCGGCGGCCTCGCGCTCGGCTTCGGCGGCGGCGCGCTGGGCCTCCTCGGCTCGCCGGGCGGCCTCGTCGCCGAGGCGGCTCAGCTCGTCGATGCGCTCCTCGAGTTGGGCCCTAGCTGCCGCCTCGGCCTGGGCGCGGGCTTGGGCCTCGCCCAGGCGCGCCTCGAGCTCTCCCCGCGTCCGCGTCGCCGCCTCCGCGCGCGCTTCGGCCTCGGCGAGACGCTCTTCGCGAGCGGCCTGGTCGTGTAGCTCGGCCCGCAGCCGCGCCGCGGTCTCGTGCAGTTGGCGCTCGACCTGGGCACGCGTCTGGCTCTCCTCCTCGAAGCGGGTTTGGGCCTCGGCGAGCTCGGCCGAGCGATCCCTCAGCTCGGACTCCAGCCGGGACCCGTGTGCCCGCGCCTGTTCGAGCTCCCGGCTGGCCTCCGCCAGATCGCTCTCGACATCGCGCAGTCGCGCCTCGATGGCCTGGGCGTGCTCGGCGGCGGCGCCAGCCGTGCGGGCGGCTTCCTGCTCGAGCGCGCTCACCCGCTGGCGCAAGCGTTCCCGCTCCTCGGCGAACCCGGTGTGCGCCGCGTCGCGCTCGTGGCGCAGCTGCCCGCCCTCGCGCTCGAGCGCCACCACCCGCTCCTCGAGCGCGCCGGCATGTCCGCCGAGCTGGGCAAAGCGCCGGTCGAGGTCCAGGCGCCGTCCCTCGGCCTCCTCGGCCTGCGCCCGGGCCTGGGCGAGCTCGGTCTGGAGCTGGTCGGCGGTCGAAGCTCGGTCGGCCAGCTCGCGCTGCAGGGCGGTCACCCGATCCTCCCGCTCGCGCAGCTCGGACTCCAGCCCACCGATGCGCGCCCGCACGCTGTCGGCTTCGCCGCCCTGTGAGCGGCGTAGCGCGACGAGCTGCTGCTCGGTCTCGGCGCGCGCTGCCTCCAGCGCCTCTACCTGCGCGTCCAGCTCGCCGACCCGCTCGCGCAGGGCCTCGGCCTCGTCGCCGGCGCGCTCGGCCGCCTCACGGGCGGCGGCGGCGTCGTGCTCGGCTCGCCCCCGCCCGGCCTCGGCCTCCTGGCGCAGGCGCTCGGCCTCCTCGGCGCTGTGGCGGTACAGGCCGGCCTGGCGCTCGGCCTCGGCGAGTGCGGCCGCGCCGCGGGCCGCCTCCTCGCGCGCGGTCTGTAGCGCGGCGACCGTCTGCCCGCGCTCGTCGCGGACCTCGTCGCGCTCGGCCGCCTGGGCCTGGGCGTGGGCCCGGGCGGCGGCGAGCTCCTCCTCGGCCTTGGCCGCTCTGGCCTCGAGCTCGCCCGCCTGCACGCCCGCGCGCTCCAGGGCCGCCTCGAGCTCGACGGCGGCCGCCGACGCCTGCTCGGCGCGAGTATCGGCCTCGGCGCGCGCGGCGTCTCGGTGGGCCAGCGCCTGGGCATGCTCGGAGCGCTCCTGCTCGAGCTGGGCGACCGCCGCCTCGTGGCGCTCGCGCAGCTCGGCCGTCGAGCGCTCGAGCGCGGAAACCTGGTCGGCGAGCTCCCCGGACCGGGTCTCGACGCGCTCGCGGGCGGCCTCCGCCTGCGCCCGCTCGCGCTCGGCTTCCTCGGCCCGGGCCACCGCCGCCTGGGCCTCGGCGGCGGCCCGCTCGGCCGCCTGCTCGGCCGCCTGCTCGGCGGCCTGCTCTACCGCCAGCTCGCGCTCGCGCGCGGCCTCCTCGGCCCGGGCCACCGCCGCCTGGGCCTCGGCCGCCGCCTGCTCTGCCGCCAGTTCTCGCCGGCGCGCGTCCTCTTCGTACTTGGCCTGGACCTCCTGGACCTCCGCGCGCCCGCTCTCGGCGCTCGCGCGCAGCTCGGCGAGCTCGCGGGCGGTGGCGCGTTGCTCGGCGGCGGCCTCCTCGGCCCGGGCCAGCAGGCTCGCGCGCTCGTCTTCGAGCTCGGCCGCCCGGCGATCCGCCTGCTCGCGCGCCTGGGCCTCGCGCTCGACGTTCGCCGCCGCGTCGGCCAGCTGCGCCCGGGCGCGCTGTAGCTCCTCGACGGCCGCCGAGCGCTCCCGTTCGCTGTCGTCCAGTCGGCGCCCGAGCTCGGCCTGGCCGGAGCCGGCGGCCTCGGCCCGCGCGCGCTCGGCCTCGAGTCGTTCGCTGGCCTGGTGACGGACCGACTCGGCCTGGGCCCTTGCCTCGCGCGCCTCGCGCTCGGCGCGCTCGAGTCGCTCGAGCGCCTCGGCCCGGGTGGTGTCGAGCTCGGCCGTACGCGCCTGGAGCTGCTGGCGGCTCCCGTCGAGCTCGTGGATGCGCGCCTCGGCGGCCTCGGCGCGGCGCGTTGCCTCGCGGCTGATCCGCTCGGCCTCCTGGCGTTCGCGCTCGGCCCGCTCGGCTCGGTCGGTCGAGTCGGTGACCACCGCCTCGATCTCCTGGCGCACGGAGGCGATCTCCCCGCGTCGCCGGTCGACGTCGGCGAGCCTGCTCTCGGCTTCCGCTTGCGCGCGCTGCGCCGCGGCGAGCGCGCGATCGGCCTCCTTGCCGGCGCGCTCTATCTCCTGGCGCTCAGCGGCGACCTCCGCGCGGGCGCGGTCGGCCTGCTCGGTGCGCTCGCGCGCGTCGCGCACCTGTCGCTCGAGCTGCTGGGTTCGGCGGGTCGCCTCCGCGATGCGCTGCTCGGCAGACGCCCGGGCCTCGGCCACCGCGGCCAGCCTGCGCTCGAGCCCGGCCGCCCGCTCCACCGACGCGCGCTGCTCGGCGCCCATCGCCGCCAGCTCAGAGCGCAGCGACTCGAGCTCGGCCGCGCGCTGCTCCGCCTGGCGGCGAATGTCCTGGGCCTCGGCCGCACCGGCCCCGGCCTGCCGAACGCGATCCGCTGCCTCCTCGACCTGCCCGCGCAGCCGAGCCAGCTCATCGGCGCTCCGCGCCTCCTGCTTGGAGCGACGCTCCTCCTCCTCGGCGCCCCGCGCGCGCAGCTGCTCGAGCAGCTGCTCGGTGCGCTGCGCGCGCGCCTGATGCTCGGCGACCTTCGAGCGCAGGCGTTCGGCGTCCTCCTCGAGCTGGCGGACGCGATCGGCGCTGGCCGCAGCGGCGGTCTGCGTCTGCCGGGCCTGGCGGTCGAGCTCGACTCGACGCGCCTCGGCCTTGCGCCCCCGCGCCTCGGCCGCGCGCACCTGCTCTGCGGCGCGCTGGGCCCGGTGCTCGGCGTCGGCCGCGCGCCGCTCGAGCGCCTCGGTGTGCTCGCGCGCGCGGGTCGAGGTCTGATCGAGCGCGCTGATCCGGTTCTCGGCCTGGGCCCTCTGTTGCTCCAGGGCTTGCGCGCGCTCGCCCAGCGCGCGGGCCTGCTCGCGCAGCTGCGCGCGCTCGGCCTCGCGCTCGCGCACCTGGCCCTGCAGCGCCCGGGCGCGCTCATCGGCCTCCCGGGCGCGCTCCTCGGCGGCCGAGACCAGCTCGGCCGCCTCGCGCAGCCGCGTCTGGTCGCCGGCCAGCTGGGAGCGCAGCGCGGCGGCCTCCTCGCGCGCTCGCACAAGCTCCGACTGGGTCTGGGTCAGCGACACCTCGAGCTCCGAGCGCGTGCTGGTGATCGCCTGCTCTCGCTCGGCGGCCAGCCGCTCGCGTTCGGCCTGCACCGCGCCCTGCAGGCGTCCGCGCTCGGCCTGCACCGCGCCCTCCAGGCGCTCGCGTTCGGCGGCCAGGGCGCCCTGCAGATGCTCGCGCTCCTGCTGGAGGCTCGCCTGGAGCTCGGCGCGTTCTGCTTCCAGCGCCCCGCGCTCCTGTTCCAGGGCGCCGCGCAGCTGGGCGCGCTCCTCGTCGAGCCTGTGCTCGAGGCGCTCGCGGGCGCGGGCGATCTCGGAGTGCTCCTCGGCCAGCGTGCGCTCGGCCTGGGCGCGCTGCTGGGCGAGGACCTCGAGCTCGGCTTGTAGCTCGACCACCCGGGCGCCCTCGCGGGTGGAGGCCTCGGCGGCGCGCCGCTCGAGCTCGGCCCGGACCTGGCCCTCGCGGTGGGCCCGCTGGTCGGCCTCATAGCGAGCGCCGCGCTCGTGCTGCAGATGCAGCTCGAGCTCGACCATCGCCTGGCGGCGAGCCTCCCCGGCCTGCTCGGCCGCGGCGCGGCCGGCGCGCTCCTGCTCCAGGGCGGCGGTCACCCGCTCGAGCTCGGCGCTCAGCCTCGCGGCCTCGGCCGAAGCGCTAGGCCCGACACCCGCCGCCGTCCGGGCCAGCTCCTCGAGCGCCTCGGCCTCCTCGGCCTGCAGCGCCCGGGCCTCCTCGGCCCCCGCTCCGCGCCGGGTGGGTCGCGGCAGGTCGAGGATCGAGTCGTCGCCGAGGTCGAGCGCGAACGCGGCGCTCGCTCCCGCCAGCAGCTCCAGCCGGGCCGAGAAGGCGGCGCGCCAGCCCGGGCCGTCGGGGGCGGCCAGCGGGGCGACGTCGTCGGGGCCGGGGAGCGCGGCCACCCGGTGCGTGCGCCGCCCGTCGTCGATCAACAGCAGCGGCGGGGTCAGCCGCTCGCGGGAGGGTGAATGCCAGCGTCCGGACAGGCGCAGCAGGGCGGTGCTCGAGGTGGCCTGGACCTGCTCGAAGGCCTCGAGCTCGAATTCGACTTGCGGGCTCATGGGCGGGGCTGCGCGGCGGGCAGGAGGTTGCCCAGCGCGGCCAGCGCATCATCCAGCACCTGGGCGGGCGGGCGGGAGGCGTCGAGCACCCGGAAGCGCTCGGGCTCGGCGGCGGCCAGCTCGTCGTAGGCGGCGACTATCGCGGCGAAGAAGCGGTGGTCTTCGCTCTCCAGGCGATCGGGCGCCCCGCGAGCCCCCGATCGGGCTCGACCGGTGGCGGGATCGATTCGCAGCAGGAGCGTGCGCTCGGCGCGCAGCCCGCCGGTGGCGAAGTCGTTGATGGCGCCCACCTGCTCGCGGCCCAGCCCGCGGGCCGCGCCCTGGTAGGCGAGCGAGGAGTCGACGAAGCGGTCGAGCAGCACCCAGTGCCCCGCCTCGAGCAGCGGTGCCACGCGCTCCTGCACCAGCTGGGCGCGGGCGGCGGCGTAGAGCAGCGCCTCGGCGCGGGCGCCGACCGCGAGGCCGGGGTCCTTGACCAGCTCGCGTACCCGCTCGGCGCACGCCACCCCGCCCGGCTCGCGCAGCAGCTCGACCTCGGCGCCGGCCGCCCGCAAGGCGGGCACCAGCCCCGCGGCCAGGGTGGTCTTCCCCGCCCCGTCGAGGCCCTCGATCGTGATCAGCTTGCCGCGCGCCACGCCGCCCTAAGTATCGCCTGCGCCCGCCCGACCGGCCCAATGCGGCCGCTTGGCCCACCACTACGATTGCCTCGGTGCCCGCCACCTCCGCCGACGCCCCCGCCGCCCGAGAGCAGCTGGCGCGGGCGCTCGAGCCTCACCCGCACGCGCGCGCCGTGCTCGAGCCCGCCCTGCCCCCGGACGGAAGGCCCTCGCACGCCTACCTCATCACCGGACCGGGAGGGGCCGGCAAGAGCGCCCTGGCCCGGGCGCTGGCCGCCGTGCTTCTGTCCGAGGGCTCGCCCGACCCCGTCTCGGCCGCCGAGCGGGTGGGGCGCGGCGCCCACCCCGACCTCACCTGGGTGGCGCCCAGCGGGGCGGCCGAGATGCTGGTCTCGGACATCGACCAGGCGGTCGTGGCCGCCGCCAACCACACCCCGTTCGAGGCCCGCCGGCGGGTGTTCGTGATCGAGCGCGCCGACGCGATGAACGACCAGGCGGCCAACCGCATGCTCAAGACGCTCGAGGAGCCCCCCGCCCACGCCCACCTCCTGCTCCTCACCGACCGCCCGGGGGACCTCTTGCCGACGATCGTCTCGCGCTGTCAGGCGGTGCGGCTGTCGGCGCCCTCCAGCGAGCGCATCGCCGAGCGCCTGCGCGCGGCGGCGGTGCCCGAGGAGCAGGCGCTGGCCTGTGCGCGCCTGTCGCTGGGCGACGCCGACCGGGCGCTTCAGATGGCGGTGGGGGAGGGGCCCGCGCTGCGCGCGGCGGCCGAGGCGCTGGCCCGCGCCGCCCTGGCCGGCGACGTCTCGGACCGGCCCTGGGAGGCGCTGCTCGAGGGCGCTCGGCGCCAGGGCGACCAGGCGGTGAGCGAGCTCGAGGCCCAGCTCGTGGCCGAGGGCGAGCTGCTGGCCCAGCGCGAGCGCCGCCGCCACGAGCGCGAGGGGGCCGAGCGCATCCGGCGCGCCGCGCGCCGCGCCCAGACCCGGTCGCTGGACCAGGGGCTGGCGCTCGTCGGGCTGTGGTTCAGGGACGTGGCGGCGGTGGGGGCCGAGGCCGAGGAGGTCGTCCACGCGGTCGACCGCCTGGACGCGCTGCGCGAGGACGCCCGCGCCGGCGACCCCCACCGGCTGCGCGCCGCCGTGGACGCCGTCGAGGACACCCGCCAGCGCCTGGCGCTCAACGTAAGCGAGGAGCTTGCCTGTGAGGCGCTGGCCTTCCGCCTGGTGCGCGAGCTGGCCGGGGGCTGAGGCGGGCGCGCGCGGCTCCGGCCGGGCCGGGCAGCCCGGGGCCCGGAGGGCCCCCTGTGAACTTTGCCCCTCAGCCCGCGGCGATCGGCCCCAGCCGCGGCTGGCAGCCATACAGCGAAAAGGCCAGGAACCCGTCGAACAGCCGGTGCCCGGGGGCGTGGAAGTCCGAGGACCCGGTGGTAAGCAGGTCCAGCCGCCGCGCCTCCTCACACAGGGCGCGCGTCTGCTCGGCGCTGTGCGTGGGGTAGAACGCCTCGACCCCCCGCAGCCCCCAGTCGCAGAAGCGCTCCAGGCGCGCCCGCACCTCCCCCGTGTCGTCGATGTCCCAGAACGGGTGCGCCCACACCGCGATGCCCCCGGCGGCGGCGATCAGCTCGATCGCCTCGGCCACGGTGGGGCGGGTGCGGGGGCGGTAGGCGGGCGCCCCCGGGATCAGGTAGGCCTCGAGCAGCCGGCTGGGCTCGTCCAGCCCCTCGGCCCGCATGCGTTCGCGGTTGGCGGGGTGCTCGGCGACCGCCGCCGCCAGGTGGGGTCGCCCCACCGGCCGGTCCCCGCCCGCGCGCGCGGCCCGCGCCAGCGCCTGGCGGTCCACGCTCCAGCCCAGCCCCTCGAGCGCGTCGGCCATCGCCTGGGCGCGGACGCGGCGGTCGGAGCGAAAGTCGGCTAGCGCCTCGAGCAGTCCGGGGTCGCGGTGCTCGATGCGGTAGCCGAGCACGTGCAGGTCCTCGTTTTGCTCGTCGACCGCCGACAGCTCGGTGGCCGGCACCACGGCGATCCCCCGCCGCGCGCCGGCGGCCAGCGCCTCCTCGACGCCCTCGACGGTGTCGTGGTCGGTGAGCGCCAGCAGCCGCACCCCGGCGGCGGCGGCGCGCTCGACCACCTCGGCCGCCGGCAGCGCGCCGTCGGAGTGCAGCGAGTGGGCCTGCAGGTCGAAGTCGACCTCGCTCGCGGCCGGGCTGGCCGGCGCGCCGGCGGGATCCGGGGAGGGCATGGGCCTGGGGAGCTTAGGGGCGCCCGGCGGGGGCGCGGCCCCTCAGACAAGGGGGCGCTCCGCGCCCCGTTCCCCCGCGCCGTTTTCGGCGGCCCCCACGGGGTAGGAGCCCTGTGGGACCCCCTACTCCGGGCATCCGCACGCGAGCCCGGGAGGCGGATCCCGTCAACGCGACGATCGGAGCGCAGGATGGCGGACGCTCGGCTGACCCCCCTGGACGCGTCCTTCCTTCACCTGGAGAACGCCAGCCCCGCCCACATGCACGTCGCGTGCGTGATGGTCTTCGACGGGCCCTCGCCCCCCTACGAGGAGCTGCTCGAGCGGGTGGCCGCCCGGCTTCACCTGGTCCCCCGCTACCGCCAGAAGCTCGCGTCGGTGCCGCTCGGCCAGGGGCGTCCGCGGTGGGTCGACGACCCCGACTTCGACCTGCGCTATCACGTGCGCTCCACGGCGCTGCCCCGGCCGGGAACCGAGCGCGAGCTGCAGGTGCTCGCCGCCCGGGTGTTCTCCTCGCGCCTGGACCGCGACAAGCCGCTGTGGGAGATGTGGCTGGTCGAGGGGCTCGAGGACGGCCGTTTCGCGATCCTGTCCAAGACCCATCACGCCGTGGTGGACGGCATCTCGGGCATGGACATCCTGTCGGTGCTCTTCGCCCCCGACGAGGACGCCGGCGAGCGCGCGCCGTGGGAGCCCGGCCCCACTCCGTCGGGGGCCGAGCTGCTGGCCGAAGCCCTGTTGGAGCGCGCCACCCGCCCGGCCGAGCTGGTGCGCCCCGCCCGGGCGCTTGTGCGCCGCCCGCTGCGCGTGGCCGAGGCCCTGGCCGAGCGCGCGATCGGTCTGGGGGCGATGGCCTGGGCGGGGCTGGCGCCCGCGCCGAGCACCCCCTACAACCGCCGCCCGGTGGGCGCCCGCCGCCGCTTCGTGTGGGTGCGCGGGTCGCTGGCCCAGACCAAGGAGGTAAAGAACTCCCTGGGCGGCTCGGTCAACGACGTGGTGCTGGCGATCGTCGCCCGCGCCCTGCGACTCGACCTCGAGCGCCGCGGCGAAGACGTCGACGGGCTCACCCTGCGCGCGTTCGTGCCGATGAGCGTGCGCGCCCCCGACCAGCACGGCGAGCTGGGCAACCAGGTCACCGGCATGATCGCCCCCCTGCCGATCGGCTGCTCGTCGCCGCGCGAGTGCCTGCACCAGATCACCGAGGCCATGCGCTCGGTCAAGGACTCCGGCCAGGCGGTGGGAGCCAAGGCGCTCACCGAGCTGGCCGGCTTTGCCCCGGCCAACCTGCTCGACCAGGGAGCGCGGCTGATCGGGCGCCAGCGCTTCATCAACCTGGTGGTGACCAACGTCCCCGGCCCCCAGCAGCCTCTGTACCTGGGCGACCGCCGGATGCGCGACATCTTCCCCCTGGTCCCGCTGGGCACCAACCTGGGTCTGGGCGTCGCCATCGTCTCCTACAACGGGACGCTGAACTTCGGCTTGGTGGGCGACTTCGACGCCGTGCCCGACCTCGAGGAGCTTGCCTTGGCCGTCGAGGCGGCCCAGGCCGAGCTGGCCGAGGCGGCCGGCGCGGCGCTCGGGCCGACCGCGGGGGCCGGCGGCGCCGACGGGGCGGGTGAACCGGCCGCCGAGCGCCCCCGGCCGACGGCGGCCCGACCGGCGGGCGAGAACGGGGGGGCCTCGGCCGATCGGGAGCCCGGCGGGGATGCCCGGGAGACGCGGGGGCCCGGCCCGGAGGCCACCGCGGCCGAGGCCTCGATCCAAGCGGTGGGCCAGGACCATGCGGGCGCGCCGGCCAGCGGCCCCGGAGGCGCCGGCGAGACGAGGGCCGAGCACGTCGACACCGGGGTCGAGCTGGTAGCCGAGTCGGCCGACCCGCCCGCCGCCGAGGGGGCGCACGCCGAGCTGCAGATCAAGCCTCCCTGGCCCGGCTATGACCAGCTGCGCGCCGGCGAGATCGCCGACCGCCTGGTGGCCGAGACCGACGAGGTGGTGGCCCAGGTGCGCCTGTACGAGAGCTTTCACCGCGCCCGCCGCCAGGTCCTGGAGGCGACCGAGCGGGCGATGAGGAACGGCTAGACGTGCGCTACTTCCATTTCTGCGCCCACGAGCAGTTCCCACCCGACGAGCTGCTGCGCCAGGCGGTGGCGGCCGAGCAGGCGGGCTTTGACGGGATCGGCTGCTCGGACCACCTGCAGCCCTGGTGGGAGCCCGGCGAGTCCGGCCACGCCTGGGTGTGGCTGGGCGCCGCGGGCCAGGCCACCCGGCGGGTGCCGTTGGGCACCGGCGTTACGCCCGCGGGCCCTCGCTATCACCCCGTCCTGATCGCCCAGGCGTGGGCAACGCTGGAGGTTATGTTCCCGGGCCGCCCCTACCTGGGCTTCGGCTCGGGCGAGTCGCTCAACGAATCACCGCTGGGCGCCCCGTGGCCGTCCATCGGCGAGCAGATCGAGCGCATGGAGGAAGCCCTGGAGCTGATCCATCGGCTGTTCGCCGGCGAGCGGATCTCAGAGCGCGGACGTCACTTCGCCACCGACGGCGCCGTCCTGCACACCCGTCCCCAGCGGCGCCCGCCGATCTACGTCTCGGCCTTCGGCCCCCGGGCGGCGGCGGTGGCCGGCCGCTGGGGGGACGGGGTATGGACGCTCGCCGACCCCGAGCAGGCGCCCCGGGTCATCGACGCCTATCGCGCCGGCGCCGAGGAGGCGGGCCGCCAGCCCGGCGAGATCCTGCTCCAGATCGGCGCCTCCTACGCCGGCGACGACGACTCCGCGCTCGAGGGAGCGCGAGTGTGGAAGGGCGCCCAGCCGGACGAGTTCTACCGCGATGACTGGCATGAGCCGAACAAGATGTACGAGCACGGCGAGCGCCAGGTGTCAGACGACGATCTGCGCGAGGCGTTCATCATCTCCTCGGACCCCGGCGTCCACGCCGAGCGCATCCGCGAGGTCGAGAAGCTCGGCGCCAGCACGGTGGTGGTCATGAACAACTCCGGCGCCGACCCTGCCGGCATGATCCGGCTCTACGGCGAGCGGGTCCTACCGGCCCTGCGCGGCTCTGCCGCCCCGGTCCCCAGCTGAGTCGGGCCGCTCCCCGGCCGAGGATTTGACGCGGTCGATCTCCAGCCAGATCAGGCTGCGCTCACCCTCGTGCTCGACCTCCCAGCGATCGGCGAGCCCGTCGACCAGCTCGAGCTCGGATTCCGCCGCCCTGACGGCGGCTGGGGCCGGCTCCCCGGCGGGCTGGGGGAGCAGCTCGCCGGCGCAGCGCAGCTCGATCCGCACCACGCGGCGCGGCATCCACACCCGCAGGTCGATGAGGTCGTCAGCTCCGGACACCCGTCGGGCGCGCGTGACCAGAGTGGTGGTGAGCAGGCCGATGACGTCGCGCAGGTCCGGAGACGGTTTGTTCAGCTGGCGCACGGCATTGCGCGCGACCCGCGTGGCCTGCGGCTCGGGCGCCAGTTGAAGGGCAAGATCGGGCTCAGCCAGGACCTCGGCCATCGTCGATCACCTACCCACGTGCCGACGCGAATCACCACCCGCTCGTCGGGGTGATGACAGGCCCCGCAGGGGCCGACCGGCGGCTATGGTGGCGGGCCCGTGGCCGCCGCCAAGAACCCCCGATCCGCCGGCGCGCCGGCCGCGCCCACCGCCCGCTCGAACGGCGACCTGCGGCGCGCGCGCTGGGATCTGGAGCCGCTCGTGGAGGGCGCCAACGGGGAGGGCGCGCGCACCCGGCTGGCCGAGGCGCTGCGCCGGGCCGACGCCTTCGCCGAGCGCTACGAGGGCAAGGTGGCCGAGCTCGACGCCGGCGCCGTGGCCGCGGCGATGGCCGAGCTGGAAGCGATCTATGAGCTCGAGGGGCGGGCCGACTCCTACGCCAGCCTCAGCTTCTCGATCGACACCGCCGATCCCGAGCGCGGCGCGCTGCTGCAGCACGCCCAGGAGGCGGGAACCGCGCTGCAGACGCGGCTGCTGTTCTTTGAGCTGGAGTGGACGGCGATCGAGGAGGACGCCGCCGATCGGCTGCTGGGCGCCGCCGAGCTCGAGCCCTACCGCCACTATCTGCGTTCGGCCCGGCGCTACCGCCCCTACCTGCTCTCCCAGCCCGAGGAGCGCATCCTGTCCGAGAAGGAGCTGACCGCGCGGGCGGCGTGGACCCGCCTGTACACCGAGCAGGTCTCTTCGCTGCGCGTCGAGCTGCCCCAGGAGGCGCGTCAGCCCGGGGACCCCGACGGCCCCCTGTCGCTGGAGATCGCCCTCAGCCGGCTGCTCTCGCCCGAGCGCGCCACCCGGCGGGCCGCGGCCGACGCGATCACAGTGGCCCTGCAGGACGGGCTGCGGGTGCGCACCTACATCTTCAACACGCTGATGGCGGACAAGGCCACCACCGACCGCTTGCGCCGCTACCGGCACTGGCTGGCCTCGCGCAACCTCGACAACGAGGCCTCCGACGAGTCCGTCCAGGCGCTGCTGGAGGCGGTGCGCGCGCGCTATGACCTGCCCCAGCGCTGGTACCGCCTCAAGGCCCGCCTGCTGGGACTGGGCCGCCTGGCCCACTACGACCGCAGCGCCCCGCTGGGCTCAGAGCCCGAAGCCCAGATCGCATGGGGTGAGGCGCAGGAGCTCGTCCGGGACAGCTACCACGAGTTCTCGCCTCGGCTGGGAGAGCTGGTGGAGGCGTTCCTGGGCGGCGCCTACATCGACGCGCCGGTGGTCCCCAACAAGCGCGGCGGCGCGTTCTGCGCCTACACCGTGCCCTCGGCCCACCCCTACATCCTCCTCAACTACACCGGCACGCGGCGCGACGTGCTCACGCTCGCCCACGAGCTGGGCCACGGCGTGCACGCGGCGCTGGCGCGACCCCAGGGGATCTTTCACTTCTCCACCCCGCTGACCGTGGCCGAGACGGCGTCCACCTTCGGGGAGCAGCTGGTCTTCGACCGGCTGCTGGCGGGGACCCCGGACCCGGCCGCGCGCCTGCGGCTGCTCGGGGAGGCGGTCGACGACTCGGTGGCGACGGTCTTTCGCCAGGTGGCGATGAACCGCTTCGAGCACCTCTGCCACACCCGCCGGCGCGAGCGGGGCGAGCTCTCGGTCCAGGCCTTCGCCGAGCTGTGGCTCGAGAGCCAGCGGGAGATGATGGCCGACTCGGTGGAGCTCACCGGGGGCTACGCCGACTGGCACAGCTACGTCTCGCACTTCATCGCCGTGCCGGGCTACGTCTACGCCTATGCCTACGGCCAGCTCCTGGCGCTGTCGGTCTACCAGGCCTACCGCGAGCGCGGCGAGGAGCTGGTGCCCCGCCTGCTCGAGATGCTCGCCGCCGGCGGCTCGCGCTCGCCGGAGGAGCTGGCCGCGATCGTGGGCATCGACCTGGCCGACCCCGGCTTCTGGGACCGGGGCCTGCGGCTCATCGAGGTCCAGCTCGAGCAGGCCGAGGCGCTGGCGGGCGCCGACTGATCGTCCGCTGCGCCCGCGCTACGCTGGGCGGCCCCCGCCGACGTAGCTCAGCTGGTAGAGCACTTCACTCGTAATGAAGGGGTCCCCGGTTCGAGTCCGGGCGTCGGCTTAGCAAAGTGCCTGTAAACAGGCCTGGGGTAGGCGGCGACGCGGTGTCTGGCGGCGCGAACGATGACTCCGCCCCGCTCGATCGTGCAGAGGATCCGCTAGCTGCCCACGCGCGCCGACCACAGGTCGCGCAGCCGCCACACGAGCTCCTTGCCCGCCTGCTCGGGGTCAGAGCCGATCGCGACGATGCTCTGAAGCACCGCCGCGCGCACCGTCTCCGGAAGCGCCTCTAGATCTCTGCGGGATAATCCGATAACTCCGCTCGCAGCGGTACAGATCGGTAAGGAGCGGACGATGTACGAAGCTACAACGCCCCGCGTGCCTTCAACATGGTCATTACACGATGGGCCGACTCCGTCGGCTCCTCGACGACGGTGTCGAGATGAAGATCGGGAGCATCGGGCGGCTCGTAAGGTGAGGATACGCCGGTGAATTCACGCAGCGCGCCCTGCCGAGCGCGCGCATACATGCCTTTGAGGTCCCGCGCCGCGCAAACGCTGACCGGGGCGTCGACGTAGACCTCGGCCGAGAAACCGAGACCGGCTGACACAGTGCGCCGTAGCTCGTCGCCGTCCAAGATCCGCGCCGAGCGGCCATGGGCCCGCACCGAGTCAGCAACGAGCAAGGCCACGGTTGACTTCCCAGCGCAGGGCCGACCTGTGAGCCACACAACGGTCGGCACTAAGTCCGTGTTCTCCAGTCGCAGAGTTGACTGCAACCCTTGCCTCGGGATTGATTACGGGAGCGAACCGCAGGGGTCTATTTCGTCTCCACCGCCAGCGACCGATCCTCGACGTTGTACCGAGTATTACCCTCGCTCGCATGATCGGCATAACGCAGCCGTCGTGGTGCCGACGATCGCTCGCTTCGGTGGACTACTGGCAGGAGCTCCCTGCCTGCTGGGCGCTTCCTGCGGTTGTGACAGCGCGGCGCAACATCCACGCCGTAAGGAAGCTCCAGACCGTCCAGAAACCGCACCCCTCACGCACGATCTGGACGCACGGACGCCAACACCTCGCCGATGAGATCGGGGGGTCTTGCCCGTTCCGCCGATCGCGAGCGGCGCTCGACCCTCCGGATCGTCTGAAACGGGTTTCGTGTCCCCAACCGTGTCCCCAGCTCAGCAGACCTGACCCGATCTAAGGCAATCAAGCCGATAAGAACTCCCTGCAATCTGGCTATTCAGACCTCGATTAGCGCGCTCGTAATGAAAAGGGGTCCCCGGTTCGAGTCCGGGCGTCGGCTTTCGTCCAGAGCCGCTCGGCGCCTGGCCCCGGAGACCCGAGCTCTCAGGAGACGAGCCGTTCGATCCGGTAGCGCCGCGCTCCGCGCGGGGTCTGAACGTCGACGGTCTCGCCCGGAGCGCGGCCCAGCAGCGCGCTGGCGATGGGCGACTCCGCCGAGAGCATGCCCCGGGCAACGTCGGCCTCGGACCGGCCGACGACCGTCCAGGTGTGCAGCTTTCCCGTGTCCTCGTCGCGGACCTCGGCCGTGCGGCCGAAGGCGAGGCGCTTCTCGTCGGCGCTCGCCTCGACCACCACCGCCGCGCGCAGGCGCTCGCGGAGACGCTTGATTCGCGTCTCGAGATGCGCCTGGTCGTCCTTGGCGATGTGGTACTCGGCGTTCTCGCTCAGGTCGCCGAGCTGGCGGGCCGCCAGGAGGCGTTCGGACATCGCCCGGCGGCCTTCGGTCTGGAGCTTCTCGAGCTCGCGCTCGAGCGCCTCGAGGCCCGCGGGCGTGATCGGCTCGCCCCCACCTTGCCAGGGGCTCGCGCTGTCGCCGGGAGGTGACGGTGGCACTGGGCCAGACTAGGTCAGGCGCCCACAGGCGCCGCGGAAGGACAACAACACCCAAGCCTCCTGAGCCCAAGCGCCGCGCCCTGCCGCGCTAATCCGTCAACCATTGGTGAGGGCGTACGCGATCTCGACCGAGCCGCCGGGAAGGGTCCGTTGACCCTCGAACCGAAGCCCGGTGTCGGGACTGAGGGACGGGGTCAGGCGCATTCCGCCTCCAAGCAGCAGCGGCAGCACGACCAGTTCGAGCTTGTCGAGTGCTCCGAGGGCGCGGAAGGTCTCGATCGTGCGAGGGCCGCCGACGAGATGGACGTTGCCGCCCCGATTGGTCGCCCGGAGCTGCTCCAGTAGGCGCGCCGGATCGCTGTCGGTGACGACGCCATCCGGCGTGCCGGAAGGCCGATGCGAACCAAGCACGAACACGTTTAGGTTCGGCCACGGCCATCTTTCGGCGCTCAGGGCGGGCTCGAATGTCGTGCGGCCCATCAGTGCCGCCTCCTTGTCCTGGAGGAACTCCTGGATACCGTGGCTCTGGCCGGAGGTGAACACCGGGTCGGCGAGTAGCGCTGGCCACCCGTCAGGCGTGGTCACGTAACCGTCGGTACTCATGCTCATTCGGGCGATGATCTCCAGCTGGTGCTCCTTTCTGAAGTCGGTCGTTGCCTTTGTGGACTGAGGCGGCAGCTGCTCTAGGTCGAGCGGTAGGCCAGGTGAACGACCCCACTGTCGTAGGCATCCGTCTGCGCCAGCGTCATTTTGGCCTTGGGGCCGCCGTCGGCGAACAGCCGCTGACCGGAGCCCAGCGTCAACGGGAAGACGAACAGGTGCAACTCGTCCACCAGGCCGTCGGCGAGCATGGCTCGAACGAGGGTGCCGCTGCCGCTGACGTAGAGGTTGCCGTCGATGCGGTCCTTGAGGTCACGGATCGCGTCCGTGTCATACGGGCCGAGGATCGTCGAGTTGTTCCATTCTGCGCTCTGCCGCGTCGCCGTGACGACGTACTTGGGCGACTCGTTCATGAACGGGGCGCCGGGGTCGTCCTCGGCGGTCCGGCTCGACCACGCCGGCTCGAACATCTCGTAGGTGCGGCGTCCCAAGAGCAGCGCCTTGCACGATCCCATCAACGCGCCGATTGCCTCACCCATCTTCGGATCGAACGGGTAGTCCATCGTCCACGTCGGTGTCTCAAAGACGCCATCCAGCGTCATGAACTCATGTACCACGATCTTGCCCATGATCATCTCCTGAAATGGTGCGGTGAACTCGAATCGATTGCTCGCACCCCTAGACCCATCCCGGACGCAGAAATCATCGCCGCTCGAGAGCCCGGCCAGGAGCGACTGGTGATGAGGCGGCCCCGGTTCGAGGTCGGGTGTCGGCTTGGCCGGCCGCGGAGGCCCGGCCATGCCTTAGCCCGCCAAGACGCTCAGGGCTTGCTCCGCGGCCTGCAGGCTTTGGCGCCCGGCCCGGCGGCCGGCGTCCACCAGCTGATCGAGCCGTTGGAAGTCGAGCAGCCCTACCCCTTCGGTGCGCGGCTGGATAACAAGCGAGGCATAGCGCTCCCGCAGGGCGACCGTGTCTTCGCTGGCGAGCACGGCCAATCGGGCGAGCGTCTCGGGCAGGCTGGGCAGCTGCTGAGCCGGTGAGCTAGATGACCGTAGCGCGGTCACGTCTACGGCGATGATTGGGCCTTCGCCGCTGGAGGCCATGACATCGACCGGCAGGTTGTTGCGGATGCCGCCGTCGACGAGAAGGCGGCCGTCCAGGCGCCGGGGCGGAGCAAACCCCGGGATGCAGATGCTGGCCTTGACCGAGTCCGCTACCGGCCCGTGGCGGTGCACGACCAGCTCTCCATTGCTGAGGTCGCAGCTGACACAGAAGAACTCGCGCGCGAGCTCCTCGTGGCTTAGACCCGCGAATAGGCGATCCAGCAATCGACCGATGCGCTCGCCCCGGATCAGGCCGTGCCGCGGCCAGGTGTAGTCGCTGAACGGTCGGTGACGGACCCAGTCCTCGGTGCACCGGGCCTCGATCTCCTCGGGGGCCATATCCATGGCATACATGCCCCCAATCACCGACCCCATGCTCGCTCCGCCGATCCGGTCGATGGTGATGCCCGCGGCACGGATCTCGTGAAGGACCCCGATATGGGCCAAGCCGCGGGCGCCGCCCCCCGAGAGCACGAGGCCAACCGCTCGGCCGCAGAGACGTCGCGCGATCTCCGCCGCGGCGTCGGGCTGGGAGGCGGCATGGTGGGCGGTCCTTGGCTCCAGCGCTGTCCGCCATGCCGCCAGCGCCGGTGCAGTGCGGGAATCCGCGTCGGTCAGCAGGTGACACCCGTTGAGCTGCCCGCGCAGCGCTGGAGTGAGCATTTCCGGTGAGTGCTCGCGACCGGCGAGGGCGATCACGCGGTCGGCCGAGCGCAGGCAAAACTCCGTCCAGTCCTGGGAGCTCTCGGTGGCGCTTGTCACGAGCACGACGCGGTCGTGACCGCGCTCGGCGCGGTCGAGGACGGACGCCCACAGCGCATCAGGCGCCTGGCCGTCCACGGTGTCGAGCTCGGACTCGTCGAGCAGCGCGACGGTGCCGAAGCTCGCGCACGCTCGAGCCAGGCGTTCGCCGACTGCTGCCAGGGCCGGCCCGGGTCCGAGCGAGACCAGCGCCACCGTGCTCGGCAAGGTGTGCACGGGTCCGGGGGACTGCGCGTCGCGGCGCAGCCGCTCGGTGGCCACTCGGGCGAGGGCCAGAGCGAGCTCGGGCGTCCGGCGAGCGAGCTCGAGGACTCGCGCCCGGGTGATCTCCAGCAGCTCGCTGTCGCGCCGAGCGATGACCGACGCCGAGCGCGGGGCCTGCTCGATGGTGCCCACCTCCCCGAGCACGTCCCCCGGGCCGAGCGCGCGAACCACCTCTCCGTTGCCAACCACGTCCAGGCGCCCTAGGCGCACGACGAACAGGCTGTCGCTGGGGTCGCCTCGCCGGAACAGGTATTTGCCGGCCGCCGCGCGATGCACCGTGCAGGCGCTGGCCAGCTCCTCGAGCATGTCCGGGGAGAGGGCCTGCAATGCGTGCGAGGAGCACAGGGTGTCCAGGGGAGTCGGTGTCCCGGCCCGCGCCAGCACCGGGCCACGGTCAACGGAGCGCGAGGTCGACCGGCTCGCGCTGAGCCCTACGGGACGAGCGGTTTCGCCGTTCAATCCGGCACCTTCCCTGGCGGCCGCCAAATAATCAGACGCGGCGGGCGGCGGCCGGGCCGTCAGCCTCGCCTTCGCCGCCGCGATGCTAGACCAGGGCGCGTCCCTTGACCAGGCCGTCGTTCCTGCGGCGGGAGCTCGGCCTCGAGCGCCTCCTCACCCGATCAGCGGGCGGCGGCGGTCAGAGCGCCAGGAACTCGTCGACCAGCCGTCCCAGCGCCTTCGGGTACTGGGCCATGAGGCCGTGGCCGGCGCCGGCGAACTGGATGAGCCAGGCGCCGGGGATGGTGTTGGTGAGCGACAGCGAGTTGGAGGCGGGGATGACCCGGTCATCGGTGCCGGCGGCGATAAGGGTCGGTACCGACAGGTCCGCGAGCCGGTCGCCTACCCCCTCGCGGTGCCAGGCTGCCATCGCGTCCATCTGTCGATCGATCAGGTCCTGAGTCAGCCGGGCGCGAGCGGCGGCGACGATGTCGCCCGCCTCGGAGTACAGCCTCCGGGCGAGCTCGGCGGGCAACAGGAGCTCGAGCAGCCGTCGAGCCTGCTCCTCGGGCGGGGGCGAGAGGTCGGCGATCTGCGCCAGCACGTTCGGATCGCCAAGCTGCGCCCCGGGTCCGCCCGGATCGGTGGCCAGGAGGACCAGACGGCCAACGCAGCCGGGATGGTCGAGCGCCATGGTTTGGGCGACGAAGCCGCCCATCGACCACCCCAGGATGGACGCCGGGCCCAGTCCCAGGGCCTGGATGAGGCTGGCGCAGTCGCCCGCCAGCCGGTCGATCCCCAGCGGGCCGCCATCGTCGGATGAGGCTCCGATGCCCCGGTTGTCGGGCACGATCAGCTCGTGGCGTGCGGCCAGGGCTTGGAGAAAAGTCGGGTCCCAGTCTTCGCCGGTCGCGGCAAAGCCGTTGATGACCAGCAGTGGTGGCCCGCTTCCGGACCGCAGATAGGCGAGCTGGCCGCCGGGCACGGCGACGCTCTGCTTGGGCGGGGAGCTCATGGACCGCCGGCTAGGCCCCGCGGCGTGCGCGCCGCAGGCCGCGCTTGGCCATGAAGCCGTTGGCCAGCAGCAACAGAGTCTTGTTGGTCGGCGCCCGAAACCCGGTCTCGGTGTGCGGGGCATAGAGCGCCCGGCCGCTATCGGCGACGCTCAGCCAGCCCGTGTGCTGGCGGACGGTCAAGCCGACGAGCTGGGGGTGATAGCTGTGGCCCAACAGCCCGGCCCGGCGCTCGCCGGCCGGGATCAGCCCGTCGGCGGCGCGCAGCTCGATGCCCTCCTCGGTGGCCTGCGCGATCTCCACCGGCACGATCATCGGATGGCCATCGGCGCCGCGGAAGGCGAGCAGCTGGTGGTCGGTACCCCCCAGCGCTCGCGCCGCCTTGCCGGCGTCCAGGCGCGGGCCGGTGCCGCCGCGAGGCGGCGCCTGGGACGCGGGCGGCTCGGGCCAGGGGGCCCCCTCGACCGCCGGCGGGCCGGCGCAGCGTAGATCCGGCCAGGTCACGACGCGCGCCAGCGAGACGTGGACGGGGACGCGGTCCTCGTAGTACTCGCGCAGCCAGCGGTCCCAGAAGCGCCCCTCCTTCGGCGCCCCCAGGTGCCGCGTGGACGCCGGGCGCACGATCCGCTCTAGATACTCGGGGTCGGGGTGCTCGACGATCCGGGCCTCGCCCTGGGCCAGGACGTAGAGCGGGTCATGGGCAAAGCCGTGCTCGCGCCCGTGGTAGGCGAGCGCGACCTTGGGATCGCGTCGCAGGCGCTCGAGCTTGCGGCCGAATCCCAGCGACGTGGTGAACGTGAGCTCGCCGCGCTGGCGATCGCGCAGGCCGATGGGGGCGACGGGCGTGATAACGGCGCCGCCCGCCGGGGTCCCATACCCCACGCCGGCGGTCAGGTCGCCGGCCAGGATCGCGTCGGTCTGATCGCTCCAGCGCACCACGGGATCTATACGGCCGGGGTCGCCCGCCGGATGCCGGGCCGAGCCTCCACCCGCCCGTCCGCGCTCAGCCGGCGGCGGCCCGGTCGCGGGGCGCCCGGCGCCCGCCGCCACGAGCGTGGCGCGCCACGTGCCCGAGCAGGGCCGCGGCCACTTCGTCCTCGGCGTCGGTGCTGAGGATGTGCCCGGTGTCGGGGAACTCGACCAGACGCGCCCCGGGGATGGCGCGCGCCAGCGCCCGCCCGCGGTCGACCGGCACGAGCCGGTCCTCGGTGCCGTGCAGGACCAGGACCCCCAGATCGGCCAGCTCGCCCAGCCGGGCGCGGGTGTCGTGGCGGGCGATGGCCGCCATCTGGGCCCAGGGCGTGAACAGACCGACGCGATCGCGCAGGCGCCGGGCCAGGTCCTGGGCCATCAGGGCAGGCCGTTGGTGGCGGGTGCGGTCGGAGTACAGCGCGGGCGCCACGAGCGGTGACGTTCGCTGGGGACCGACCAGCGGGCGCAGGAAGGTCGCCGCCAACAGGCGCAGGTTGGGCGGGCCGCTGGGGCCGCCGGCGGTGGTGCAGGCCAGGGCCAGGGACCGGACGCGGTCGCGGTGGTCCAGGGCTACGTGCTGGGCCACCATCCCGCCCATCGACGCGCCGACCACATGCGCCTGCGCTACCCCGGCGGCGTCGAGTACCGCGATCGCGTCGTTCGCCATCACCCCCATGGTCAGCGGACCGGTGGCGGCGCTGGACTCGCCCGTGCCGCGGTTATCCAGCGTGATCACGCGATGCTCGCGCGCCAGGTGGGGGAGCAGCCGCCACCACATCGCCCCGCTGCCCCCCAGCCCCATGATCAGCAGCAGCGTCTCGGCGCCGTCGCTCGAGCTCTCGGGCCCGTGGGTGGCGTAGGCGATGCGGGCCTGTCCGGAGGTGGCGTAGGGCATGCGTCGGCGGGCGCGCTGGGCGGGACGCCCGGCCCGCCACGGTACTGCAGCGGCCTTTTCGCGGCGGTGCCGCGAGCAATAGGCTGGCCGGCATCGAGCTCCTGGTGACAGGTGCCAGCGGCTTCCTCGGCCATGCCGTGTGCGCCGAGCTGCTCTTGCGCGGGCACGGGGTGGCGGCGCTCGTGCGCCGGCCGGGATCAGAACCGGAGGGCACCCGGTCTGTGCCGGGCGACCTGGCCGACGGCGCCTCGCTGGCGGCCGCGCTCGCCGACGCGCGCCCCGACTGCGTGGTGCACCTCGCGGCCGAGATCGCCTCCCAGCGCTCGGCGGACCGGATCGACGAGGTCAACGTACGGGGTACCGAGCGCCTGCTTCAGGCGTGCCTGGCCGGCTCGCGCCCGCGCTTCGTCTTCGTCTCGACCGTGGTCACCGGCGACGCCCATGGCTCTCTGCTCGAGGAGGACAGCGAGCTGCCGGTCCAGACGGCCTACGGGCGCTCAAAGCGCGAGGGGGAGCGGCTCGTGCTCGCATCTGGCCTGGACGCCGTGATCGTGCGCCCATCGCACGTCTACGGACCCGGGGGGTGGTTCGCTCAGGAGTTCGTAAAGCGCCTATCGGCTCCCGGGCGGCTGGCGGTGATCGGCAGCGGCGAGAACCTGTGGGACGTCGTGCGCGTGGAGGACGTGGCCTCGGCCGTGGCCCTGGCCGCCGAGCGGGCCGCGCCCGGTTCCGTCTACCACGTGGTCGACGACCAACCGATCAGCTTCTATGACTTCGTCGCGCTGGCGGCGCGCGCCCTGGGGGTCGGCCCGCCGCGGCGAATCCCGACGCCGCTGGCTCGGCTGGTGGCGGGGCGCGATCCGGTCCTGGCGGTGACCCGCTCGGCCCGCTCGTCCAACGCGAAGATCAAGCGCGAGCTGGGCTGGCGGCCGCGCTTTGCCACCGCCGCCGAGGGTGTGCCCGACGCCGTCGGTTCGCTGCCGAGCTGAGACCTCACGGCCCGGCGAACGGGTGCACGGTGGCGAGGTGGATCCACACGGCGGCCAGCGCTCCGGCCAGGAGCGCCGATAACCACACCAGGCCGCGCTCGCCCAGCAGGCGGCGCCATATCAGCGCGGCAAACAAGCAAAAGCCCCCCAGCTCGGGGTACAGGTAGCGCGGGAGCAGGAACGCCGCCCAGTTGGCGGCCACCAGCGCGTACACCAGCCCCGCCACGACCACCAGCCCGGGGGCGACCAGAAAGCCGAACAGGCGGCGGCGATCAGCGGCCGGCGCGACCCAGCCGAACACCAGGGGCCCGAGCAGGAACAGGGCGCCGAAGACCTCGCTGAGCAGGCGCTTTGGGGTGGAGAGGTACTCCACCCACCACTCCTCGGGCAGCACGCCGCGCAGCAGGATGCGCAGCCCGTGTGCCAGGTCGCCGAGCCCGTAGAGGCGGCGGGTGGGGTTCAGCAGCGGCTCTTGCATTCTGCGCACCACGCGCTCGGCGGTCAGGGCGTGGAAATGGTCGAGGTTGAACGCCAGCCACGGCACGAGCATGAGCACCGGCAGGGCCAGCGCCGCCGCGGAGGCGGGCAGCGCCCGGCGGCCACGAGAGCGCACCGCCAGGGCGGCGACGACGATCAGGACCGGCGCCAGGGCGGCCAGGGTCAGGCGGGTGAGCAGGGCGGCGCCCAGCGCGGCGCCCCCGGCTACCAGCAGCCGCCCGTCGCCGCGGGCGTGGGCGCGCCACAGGAGCAGGATCACCGCCGGGGCCGCCACCATCTCCAGGGCCGCGTTGGAGATGGTGACCGAGCGAACGACGACCCCCGGCCACATCATCGCCGTCAGGGCAAAGGCGAAGAGCGCCAGGGCGCGGGGGCCCGCGATCTCGCGGGCCAACCGCCACAGGAGCAAAAGCGCGCAGGCGAGCAGGAGCGCGTCGAAGGCGCGTAGCACCCGCACCTTGTCGCGATAGTCGGGCAGCAGCGCGAACAGCGGCGCGGCGGTGAGGTAGTAGGCGGGCGGCTGGAAGGCCTCATAGCTAAACGCGGCCAGACCGGACTGGTGCGCCGGCTCCTGACGCGACCGACGGGGATACACGCCCTCACCCACCGCCTGCACCACCGCGGAGGTGCGGTCGCGCGCCAGCACCGGAAGCCGCTGCTGCTCTGAGACCACCTGCACGTAGGAGTAGTGCGCGCGCTCGTCGACGAGCGCGAACACGGGAAAGCGGGCGACGATGGCGATCGCGCTGACCGCGATAACCGCGAGCTCGAAGGCGACCAGCGCCTTGACGGCGCCGCCGAAACCCAGCGCGCGCACGCGGGAGGTCACCGCCACCCTCACGGGCGGCAGACTACGGGGGGGCGGACCTCGTGGGCGGGGTCGCGCGGGGGATATGGTCGGCGACATCGCCGACCGTCGCCGCCCCGAAGCAGCCATCCTCCCGCGATCGTGGGCGGCGGGCGGGGCCCTGGCGCTGGCGGCGGTCGCGCTCGGGCTCGGCGCCGCTGTCCCGGTGGCCGCCGCCACGACGCGCATTTACGTGTCCCCGGGCGGCAGCGACCGCAACCCGGGGACGGCGGCGCGGCCGTTTCGCTCGCTGCGTCGCGCGCGCGCAGCCGTGCGTCGTCTGACCCCCCGCATGACGGGCGATATCCAGATCCGCCTGCTGGCCGGGACGTACCGCCTGGCGTTCGCCTTGCGCCTGGGCCCCCAGGACTCCGGGCGCCAAGGCCACCGGGTGGTGTGGATGGGCCAGCCCGGGCAGACGGCGACGATCAGCGGCTCCTTGCCTGTGCGCGGCTGGACGGTGTTCGACGCCGGGCGGGGGATCTGGCGCGCGCGCGTGTCGCCGATCCTCAACTCGCGCCAGCTCTATGTCGACGGACAGCGGGCTCCCCGCGCGCGCAGCGCGGGACCGCCGCCCGGCGCCGTGAAGACCGCGGTCGGCTACGACGTGTCCAGCGTCGCCGGCCCGGACGCGCTCGCCTATCGGGCCGGCATGGAGGTGGTCAGCAACTGGGGGTGGAAGAGCTTCCGCTGCCCGGTGGCCTCGGTGCGCACCGGCCCGGTCACCACGAGCCTGGTCATGGCCCAGCCCTGCTGGCACAACGCCAACGTGTTCGCTTCGCTGTTTCGCATGAACGACCCCAGCTGGATCGAGAACTCCTACCAGCTGGTAAACGGCCCGGGGGATTGGTACCTGGACCGGACCGGCGGGTGGCTGTACTACGAGCCGCCCGCCTCGGTGGATCCTCGCCGCGCCGACGTCGAGCTGCCGGTCGCCCAGGGCCTGGTGGTCGCCCAGGGGACGCGCCGCCATCCGATCCACGACTTGGCCTTCGAGGGCCTGACCTTCGCCTACGCCACCTGGCTCGTGCCGAGCAGCGGCGTGGGCTACGCCGACGATCAGACGGGGCTGCGCGTGGTGGCGCCCCGCCAGCTCCCAGCCTCCTCCCACGCCCAGAACACGACCCCGATCCCGGGCAACGTGCGCCTAGCCTATGCCCGCCGGGTGCTCTTCGCCCGCGACCACTTCACCCACCTGGGGGCTGCCGGCCTGCAGCTCGACACCGGCAGCCAGGGAAACCGGGTGGTGGGCAGCCGCTTCGACGACATCTCCGCCGCGGCGATCGTGCTCGGCGGGGTAGCGGTACGCGACCACCACCCCCGTCACCCAGCCCAGGTTACGCGCGACAACCAGGTTCTCGGCAACGTCGTGGCCAACGTGGCCCGCGAGTACCTGGACTCGGCGGGCATCTTCGTGGGGTTCACCACCCGGTCGCTGATCGCCCACAACGACCTTCACGACCTGCCCTACGACGGGATCTCGGTCGGCTGGGGCTTCGGCATGATGGACCCCGGCCGGATCCCCGGCGTGCCCGGGCGCTTTCCGGGCTGCTTCGGCTGCCAGAGCCTTCCCTGGCCCAAGTACCGCGCGCCGAGCACCAGCCGGGGCAACCGCGTGCTCTCCAACCGCGTGTGGAACTACCTGCAGACCCTGTATGACGGGGCCGCGGTCTACGTGCTGGGCCAGCAGGGCAGAGAGGCGCGGGACGGGATGGTGATCGCGGGCAACCTGGCGTTTGGCAAGGCCCCGCAGCACGGCGGCAACGTGCTCTACACCGACGCGGGCACCCGCTACGTGACGATCGCGGGCAACGTCAGCTACGGCAACGCGCCCGGTTACTACGGTCCGACCCCCCCGTTCTCGGCGATCCAGTGGGGCCGCGACGGCGGCGGCTGTCGGCCCCGCGGGGCGATCGTGTGGACCGGCAACTGGTGGCAGTACCCGCCGGCCGGGGGCGGGCCGGGGTCGGGGCTTCCCTATCCCGACCTCGGTCACCCCTACCCCCAGAACCAGCTCATATGCCATCCGCCGTACTGCCCGTTGGGGGAGCGCTTCGTGGCCAACCACCGCATCCGCGGTCCGGGAGACGTGCCCGCGCGCGTGCTCGCCAGCGCCGGGGCGGGCGCGGCGGCCAAGGCGCCTTCCCGGGGGACGCTGAGCGCAGGCCGGGTCGGTGTCTTGGCCGCCGGCGCCACTGCTGCCCCGCGCGGGGCCGGCTCGGCGAGGGCGAAAATCCGCTGTGCCCATTGGCCGTAGGGCCGATCGGACGCCGTCCGGGCGGGACGCGCCGAACCCCGGGTTTTCGCCCTTGTAGACATAAGTCCTGCAAATGCGCTACCTTGCCGGGCGCACTGCCGAATCCTCGTCCGCTCTGGTGGTCGGGGAACGGGGGACCCAAGCGGCGAATGGCCGCTGGGGCGAATGGCCATCTGATGATGGCCTAGCGCATCTCTCGCGCGAGCCCGTCAGCTAACCCCGTAGGCGCCGGAGAGAAAAGCAAAGGAGTTGTTCCCGTGCGCTCAGCCGCCGTTTCGCACGACGGCCCTCGCTCACTCGCAGGGGGTCAAGCCGTGCCTCAAATCCGTGACCTAGCCTCGCCCGAGCTGTGGCAGATCTCGCTCAGGCGCTCCCGCCACCGGCGGGAGATCGCCGCTCTGCACCGCCGGCATGCGCCCCGCCGCCGGGGAGCCTCGCTGGCCGTCAGCGCGGCGGTGGCCGCCGCTCCAGTCATCCCCAGCCTCGCGAGCGCCAAGGGCGGTCGTGGCTCCGGGCACGGAGCCACCCCCACCGGCCTGGACGCGCTGCGGGCGCGCGACGCCGTCGAGCTCATGCAGTTCGGGGCCACCGGCGACGCCGTGCGCGAGCTCCAGCGCAAGGTGCATGTCATCGCCGACGGCATCTTCGGGCCGATCACGCGCTCGGCCGTGCGGAGCTTTCAGCGCCAGCACGGGATGGCCGCGACCGGCGTGATCGACATGACCACCTGGGTCGCCCTGTTTCACTCCAAGCTGACCGTTGACGTCGGTCCCCCGGTGGACCCCGGCGCCGGCGGCTCGGACCCCTCGGCCTCGGTCGTGACGTCCTCCTCGGGGAGCGGCGTCGGCGCGGCCGACGCGGCGCCCACCGCCTCCCCCGGCGGCGAGGCAGTCGTCGCGACGCCCCCGGCCCAGTCGGCGACCGCGCACGCGGCCGTCGCCGCGCCGGTGGCGACGCCCAGCGCCCAGCCGACCCAGAACCCGGTGACCAACGCGTCTGAGCGTCTGGCCAAGGTCAGGACCGACGGGCCGTCGGGCTCCGACACGCCGACCACGCCGCCGAGCTCGGACACCGGTTCGGGTCAGGACACCTCGGGCGCCGGCTCAGACGGCGCCGGCGGGTCGGTGCCGAGCGCCCCGTCGCCGCCCTCGTCGCCGGACACCACCGGCACGGGTCCCTCGACGGGTCCGGTGAGCTCCACCGGTCAGGGCGTGGTGGACACCATGGTGGCCAAGGCCACCGAGATCACCAGCCACCACTACGAGTACTCGTGGGGCGGGGGCCACAACTCGAGGTTCTCGGGTCCCTACGACTGCTCGGGTGCGGTGTCCGCCGTCCTGCACGCCGCGGGGCTGCTCAAGGAGCCGCTCGTCTCGGGCGACTTCATGCACTGGGGCAAGCCGGGGCCGGGCGTGGTGACCATCTACGCCAGCCCGTCGCACGTGTACATGTCGATTCGGGGCCGGTACTTCGGGACCTCGCACGCCAACCCCGGCGGCGGGGCGGGCTGGTTCCACGGGTCGGCGCGCTCCGGCTTCGTGGTCGTGCACGTCCCGCTCGGCGCGGGGCGCAGCGCTCGGGCGCACATCGCCCGGGTGCGCGGACACCGGGTCCACACCTCGGGGCTGACCGGCGGCGACCAGGCGCCCGGGTCGCCCAACTCGCCCCAACGCAACGGCGCCGCGGGAGCGGGCACGTCGACGCGCAACCCGGACGGCTCGATCAGCAGTCCCAACCGGAGCACCGGTTCGAGCTCGCCCTCGTCGGGTGGGGGATCGGGTGCCGGCGGGGGCAGCTCGTCCGCTGGCGACTCCTCGGGCGGAAGCTCGTCCCCGGCCGGGAGCACGTCCTCGGGCGACAGCGGCTCCGGGGCCTCGGCGTCGGACACGACGAGCTCGAGCTCGCCGAGCGACACCGGCAGCTCCTCGAGCGATACGGGCAGCTCGTCCGCCGACACCAGCAGCTCGTCGGGTTCGTCGGATTCGAGCGGTAGCGACTCGTCGAGCAGCGGCTCGTCGGACAGCTCATCGGGCTCGAGCGTCGGCACGTCGGGGTCCTCGGACACCTCGTCGTCCGCGAGCGCAGATTCGTCGGGGTCCTCGGACTCCTCGTCGTCCGCGAGCGCAGATTCGTCGGGGTCCTCGGACTCCTCGTCGTCCGCGAGCGCAGATTCGTCGGGGTCCTCGGACTCCTCGTCGGGGTCCTCGGCCTCGCAGTCGGGGTCGAGCGGCACTTCGGCGGGCGACTCGAGCTCCCAGAGCGACAGCTCGTCCTCGACCAGCTCGAGCTCGGACTCGTCCGGCTCGGGGTCGGGCTCGTCCGGCTCGGGGTCGGGCTCGGGAAGCTCCTCGAGCTCGTCGAGCTCGGACAGCAGCGGCTCGGGCTCGCAGGACAGCGGCTTGGGCTCCTCGCAGGACAGCGGGAGCAGCGGTAGCGACGCCTCGAGCCACCAGGGATCGGGCGACGGATCGCAGGGCCAGGGCGGCTCGGCCAAGGACTCGTCCTCTGACTCCTCCGGGGCCAGTGGGGCGGAGTCCACGGTGACCTCGGCCGCTCACAGCGCGACCGGCAACTGACACCGGCTCGGTCGGACCCGCGTGGCCATCTGGGCCGCGCGGGTCCGGCGCCGGGCTGTCAGGCTGCCCGGCCGTGCCCGCTCGCCGCCTCGCGCCCGTCCGCCTCGCGCCCGTCCGCCTCGCGTCCGTCCGCCTCGCAGTAGCCCGCCTGGCGATCGTCACGGCCCTCGCCCTGGGCGGGGTCGCGGGCTGTGGGGGCGGGGGAAGGCCGACGCTGATCGTCTCGGCGGCCAGCTCGCTTACGCGGGCCCTGTCGCGCTACGGCCACGAGTTCCCCGCGGCGCGGGTGCGGCTGTCGTTCGGGGGATCGGACGCGCTGGCGGCCCAGATCCGCGAGGGGGTGCGGCCGGACGTCTTCGCGGCGGCCAACACGATGCTCCCCGACGCCCTGTACGTCCAGGGGCTGGTCGAACGCCCGGTGGTGTTCGCCGGCAACCGGCTCGTGCTCGCCGTGCCCGCGGGATCGGGCAAGGTCATGGGGCTGGCCGACCTCGCGCGTCCCGGGGTGACGGTGGCGATCGGGGCGGGTGGGGTGCCGGTCGGCTCCTACACGCTCGCGCTCCTGGGCCGACTGGCGCCGGCGCAGAAGGCGGCGATCCTGGCCAACGTCAGGACCGAGGAGCCCGACGTCACCGGGATCGTGGGCAAGCTCGTAAACGGCGCGGTCGACGCCGGCTTCCTCTACGCCACCGACGTGGCCGCCGCCGACGGACGCCTGCGGGCGATCGAGCTCCCCGCCCGCCTGCTGCCCAAGGTCGCCTACGGGGCGGCGGTGGTCCGCGGCGCGCCGCACCCCGTCCAGGCGCGGGCCTTCGTGAGGGGGTTGGTGCACGGAGCGGGCGCGCGCGAGCTGCACGCCGCCGGCTTTTTGCCGGCGCCGGCAAACCGGCGAAGCCCCTTGGGGGCGAAGCCCTAAGCTGATCGGCCGATGGCCGTGCCGGTGCTCAGCGTGCTCGACCAGTCCCCGATCTCCGAGGGGATGACCGGGGCCCAGGCCCTGGCCAACACGCTGGACCTGGCGCGGCTGGCGGACCGACTGGGCTATGCGCGCTACTGGGTGGCCGAGCACCACGGCACGCCGATGCTCGCCTGCTCGACCCCGGAGGTGATGATCGCCCGCCTGGGCGCCGAGACCGAGCGCATCCGGCTGGGCAGCGGCGGGGTGATGCTGCCCCACTACAGCCCGCTCAAGGTGGCCGAGACGTTCAGCGTGCTGGCCGCGCTGTCTCCCGGGCGCATCGACCTCGGCCTCGGGCGGGCGCCGGGGACCGATCCGGTCACCATGTTCGCCCTCCAGCGGGACCGCCGCCAGGCGGCGCCCGACGACTTCCCGGCGCAGCTCGCGGAGGTGCTGGCCCTCCTCGAGGACGATTTGCCCCCCGAGCATCCCTTCGCCCGGCTGGCCCCGCTGCTGCCCGGCGCTCCGGCGGCCCCGGAGCCGTGGCTTCTGGGCTCCTCGCCCCAAAGCGCGGTGTGGGCGGCGCAGCTCGGGCTGCCGTACTCGTTTGCCGCCTTCATCAACCCCGACGGCGCCGACATCGCCGCGCTCTACCGGGAGCGCTTTGAGGGCGGCCGCCGGCTGGCCGAGCCGCGGACGATGGTGGCGGCGTGGGTGATCTGCGCCGAGACCGACGCCGAGGCCCAGCGCCTGGCGGCCAGCAGCCGGATGACCTACTCGATGCTGCGCCGGGGCCGCCTGATCCCCGTTCCGCCGGTGGACAAGGCGCTGCGCTATGTGGAGGAGCAGGGGCGGTCGTCGGGCCGTGGCGCCCGGCGCGGGGTGATCGGGTCCCCGGAGACCGTCCGCGCGGGAATCGAGGAGCTGGCCGCTGGATTTCGGGCCCAGGAGGTGATGGTAGTGACGATCACCTTCGAGCACGCGGCGCGGCGGCGCTCCTACGAGCTGATCGCCGAGGCCTTCGGTCTCGGGGCGTCCGGCGCCGGCGCCGGGGCGGGCGCGGCCGGCGCGGTGGAGTCGGGCGGGGCGGGCTCGGCGGACGCTGCGGAAGCGGTCTCCGGCGGGGGGTCGCGGCGGTGAGGCGGCGGACGCGTTGTCGCCGTGGGTGGGGCGGACGTCGCGCGCCGGCCTTCGTGGCCGCGGCGGCGCTCCTGGCCGCGGGCGGCCTTGGGGCCGGGTGCGGGAGCTCCTCGCATGGGTCCTCCTCGGCGGCCCGGTCCGGGCCGGCGCCGAGCTCGGGGGCGGCGAGCTTCGTGCTCGGTCGCTGGCACGGGCAGCTTCACCAGCGCGGCAGGGCCCCGTTCGACATCTCGGTGACTGTCGGCTCGCTCACCGACCGCGCGGCCAACCCGGTGCGCTACACCGGCATCAACTGCGGCGGACACTGGACGTATCTGGGCGCCTCGGGTCAGACCGTCCGCTTCCGCGAGGTCATCGACAGCGGCCAGAGCAAAACGTGCAAGGGCGTGGGCGCGGTCAGCGTGACCCGGGCCGGTGCGGGCCTGCGCTACGAGTTTCGCGGCGGCGGGGTGGTCAGCCGCGGGCTGCTGTCGCGGGGCTGAGGTTCGGCGTCAGTCGCGGGCCGGGCCGGGGACGCCGAGGCCGAGCAGCCGGGCGATCCCGGCGGCGGCGGAGAGCGCGATCCGGCCGGGCCGGGTGGCGGGGCGCTGGTCGTCGCCCTGCGCGGCCACCAGGCGGGCGATCCGCAGCAGCGTGCGAGGGTCGCGTGCGCGCCCCTGGCCGAGGATCGCGGCGAGCTGCTCGATGTAGCGCTGAAAGCCTCGTGCCGGCAGGTGGACGTCGCGGAAGCGAAGGGGTTCCTCGCCCCGATTGCGAAAGCCGTGGGCGGTGCCGGGGGCGATCGCGATTGACTCGCCGGCGGACAGGCGGCGCGGCGTCCCGTCCACGCGCGCGTCGAGGGTCCCCTCCAGGACCTCCCAACGCTCCTCCTGATGGGGGTGGCGATGGGGGGGCGGGCCGGGTGAGCGGGGCCCCAGCCTGAACTCGAACTCGACCGCATCGGCCTGGGGGTCGGGCGCCGTGCGCACCAGCATGGCGGTGCCGTAGCGGCCGAGGCTGACCGTTTCGCCCTCGTTCACCGCTCAGTCCTCGGTTTGCGTGGGGCGGGTGAGCTCGACGACGTTGCCGTCGGGGTCGGCGACGTGGAGCGTCCTCTCGCCCCACGGCCGGTCGGTGGGCGGGGCCAGGACGTGGGCGCCGGCCCGGCGCAGGCGGTCGTGCTCGGCGTCGGGATCATCGACGAAGAAGGCGACCTCGCCCTGGGGCCAGGGGACCTCGCCGGCCGGAGCAGCGCGGCCGATCAGCTGGGGAAGGTCCCCGCGGGCGTAGAGCCCGAACTTGGCGCCCTGGGTGGCGAACTCCGCATAGCTGGGGCTGGCGAACTTGAACGGCAGCCCGATTACGTCGCGGTAGAAGGCGATCGAGGCCTCGAGCTCGGAGACGAACAGGATCGAGTAGGCGAGCTGCGAGGGCATCTGCGGGGCATATTCCCGCCCCGGAGGGTGGCGAAGCCTGCCGCCCCCGGAGTCGAGGCCGTGAGGTGCGGGCGGCTACTCCGAGCGCACGTGGACCAGGTGATGGTGGTGGGGCCCGGGGCGGTGAAGGTGCGGCCGGGCCACGCGCCCGCCGACGAACGCCACCGAGATCACCAGCGCCGCGGCGGCCAGCGCGGCGTCCAGGGTGAACGCCGTGTTCATCCCCGAGACGAACGCGTGGCGCACCAGGGTGGTCAGCTCGTGCCCGACCGAGGGGCCGACCTGGGCGAGCACCGCCTTCGCCGAGTTCGTCCCCACCAGGATCCCGTGGGCCAGGTCGGCCTGGGCGTCGGTGAGGGGTTTGGCCAACCTGGCGATGTGGGCGTCGAGGTTGCTGTCGGCCCGGCTGGAGAAGATCGTCGTGTTCACCGCCAGCCCGACGGAGCCTCCCGCGATCTGGCACATGTAGACGATGCCGCCGGCGAGGCCCGAGCGCTCGGGCGCGAGCGCGGTGATCGCCGCGGTGGTCACCGACGAGTAGAAGATCCCGATGCCCAGGCCCATGGTGACCATTCCGGGGACGAGCTCCGAATAGCCCGAGTCCTCGCCCAGCCGCGAGAGCAGGAACATGCCCACGGCGATCGCCACGGCCCCCAGCGACACGATCAGCTTGCCGCCCAGGCGCTCGAACAGCGGCCCGGCCACGAACGACGCCACCGCGAAGGTCACCATCATCGGCAGCAGGCCCACGCCGGCCTTGATCGGCGTGTAGCCGAGGATCTTCTGCATGAACTGGGGCAGGAACAGCAGCGCGGCAAAGAACGTCGCCGACATCATCAGGACCGCCAGCGCGGCGGCGCTGAAGTTGCGGCTGCGCAGGATGTCGCGGGGGACCAGCGCGGTCAGCCCCATGCGCCGCTCGACGAAGGCGAAGGCGGCGAGCAGGACCACGCAGATGGCCAGCAGGGCGATGATCCTCGAATCGCCCCACCCCCAGTCGGTCACCTGATCCAGGGCTACCAGCAGCGCCACCAGGCCGATCGACAGGGTGGCCACCCCCCCGTAGTCGATCCGGCGATCCGCGACCTTGGGCTCGGCCACATGAATGGCGTACCACGTGGCCGCCACCCCGATGGCGGCGATCGGGATGTTGAGGAAGAAGATCCAGCGCCAGCTGAGCGCGTCGGTGAGAGCCCCGCCGATCAGCGGCCCCATGGCGTTGCCGAACCCGGCAGCGCCGAGGATGATCCCGCCGGCGAGCCCGGCCTTGTTGTCGGGCAGGACCGCGTAGGTCATGCCCAGGATGGCCGGCCACATGAGCGCGCCCCCGATGCCCATCAGCGCCCGCGCGGAGATCAGCCACCAGGTCTCCTGGGCCAGGCCGCCCAGGAGCGAGAAGCCGGCGAAGATGATCGCCCCGACGATGAAGATCCGCTTGCGGCCGAAGATGTCGGCCAGCCGGCCGCCGACCACGATCAGCACGCCAAACGTCAGCGCGTAGGCGTTGATCACCCACTGCACGGTGGAGACGTCGGTGTCGAACTGCTTCTCGATCGCCGGCAGCGCCACGCTCAGCGCGGTGAAGTCGTTGGCCACCACCACCACGGCGATGCCCATCGCCGCCAGCGCCAGCACCGTGGCTCCAGGGCCGCCAGACGGTCGAGCATGAACTGAAACGCGTGCGCCTCGGCCGGCGTCGAGTACCGGCGCTCGACGTCGAAGGCATCGCCGGTGGCGTGGATCGGATCGCCGTCGAACAGCCCGTGAGCCGACCGCGCCGCCGAGCCCACGTCGGCGCTATCGACGGCCCCGAACGTCAGGTTCAGGGGCGTCGCGCCCGGGGCGATCGCGCGCACCCCGGCGGCCAGGTACAGCGCCAACGCCAGCGCCTCGGGGCGCAGGGCCGCATCGCCCGCCTCCGCCAGGCCGCCGCGGGCGGCCTGGGGCGCGCCGGGCACTGCGACCAGCCGGCCGCTGGCGCGCGCCGCCGAGATCGCCTGCGGGCTGTCGAAGGTCGGGGATCCGGGCGGGAGCAGGACGTGCTCGGCAAAGTCGCCGGCGTGCAGCGCGGCCAGCCGCTGCAGCTGGGCGCGGCTCTGGCGGTAGGCGGCCATGATCGCCTTGGCCGCCTGCAGACGCCACAGGTAGGTGGCCGAGTCGTCGCCCAGCTGCGAGAGCCAGCGGTAGGCCGCCGGGTGATCGATCGGGCTCGAGTCAAAGTACAGCCGCGCGTAGTCCAGGCGCCCGTCGGCGACCAGGCGGGCGACCGGGGCGCCGGTGGCGGGGGAGCCGGCGAACAGGCGCACCGCGCGCTCGAGGTTGCCGATGCCCATGTGGTAGGACTCGACGGCCAGGTCCTCGCGCCCGAAGCGGGCCCGGGCGACGGACAGGTAGCGCTCGGTCGCCGCCAGCGAGGCGGCGGGGTCAAAGCGCTGATCGACGCGCGCCCGGCGGGCGCGCAGCCGCGTCTCGCGCCGGGCGTCATGGCGGGCATGGGCGGCCGCGATCTGGCGGCCCAGTCGCCGGCTCGCCGGCAGGTCGACGCGCATACCGAGCAGCTGGCTGCCGGTGTCGGCCACGATCTGGGTCACCCCGACCGCGTCGCGGGGGTCGGTGCCCCCGATGACGTCGGTGCGCCCCGCGCTCTCGAGCAGGACGATCGCCTCCAGGGTGTCGGCATCGATCGGTCCGTCGTGGGCCGCGGCCTCGATCTGGGGGCGCAGCGCGGCGGTGCGCGCGGCGCTGGCCACGATCCCCCCCGGGCTCTTGACGTATACGACGTGGGCCAGGGAGGCGGCGGCCCCCGCCTGCAGCGACGGCGCGTCCTGGGTGCGGTAGGCGAGCGGGTCAAACCCGTCGCCGTGGTTGCCGCCGGCAGGGACCAGGTGGCGGCTGCCGCCGGCCAGGAGCAGGATCGCCGCCGCCGCCGCCCCCAGCGCCAGGGCGAGCGCGGCGCTTTCCCCGTCCGTACTCGGCGTGAACGACGTCGCGGCCGGCACCGGTGAGCACGGTGTTGCGTCCGTGGCTGGTGTAGATGAAGTCCCTGCCGGGGCCGCCGATCAGCACGTCGCGCTGGTGGGTGAGGTTGCCGGGGATGTGATCCCCCCAGACTACGTTTCGCCCCCGCCCGCCGACGATGTAGTCATCGCCGTGGCTGCCCAGCAGCTCCCAGTTGCGCCGTGAGCGGTGCACGTCGCGGTGTCCGCCACGGTTGGGTGCGATCCACAGTCGCATCCGCGGGGGCCAGCCCCGGTGGCTGACCTTGGCTTGGGCCAGGCCGGCGAGCAGGGCGCCGGCGAGGACCATCGTCGGGGCTACTCGCCGCATCCTCGGCGTGCTACCCCGCCACCCCCGCCGCGATGCGTGGCCGGCCTGTCACCATGGAGGCGATGGACAGCGACCCGTTCGCCGGTGCCCTGAGCACCCACGAGCAACTGCGCGAGCTCTACGAGGCTCCCATGGAGCAGGCTCTGCGCAAGGACATCGGCCGCCTGGACGACGTGTGCCGGCGGCTGATCGCCGCTTCACCGATGGTTCTCGTCGGCTCGTTCTCGGCGCAGGGCCGCTGCGACGTGACCCCCCGCGGGGGCCAGCCCGGATTCGTCGGCGTGCTCGACGACCGCCAGCTGGCGATCCCTGACGCCACCGGCAACCGCCGTCTGGACACGCTCTCCAACGTGGTCGAGACCGGCCGGGCGGGGTTGCTGTTCTTGATCCCCGGGCGCGACACCACGCTGCGGGTAAACGGCCGCGCGTGCGTGAGCGCCGATCCGGACCTGCTCGCCGCGCTCGAGCCGGTGGGCAAGCCGCCGCGCACGGCGGTGGTGGTGGAGGCCGAGGAGGTATACGCCCACTGTCCCAAGTCCTTCGTGCGCTCGAGGCTATGGGACCCCGACAGCTGGCCGGTCCCCGACGCGCTGCCCACCTCGGCCGAGGTCACGCTGGCCCACCTGCGCGATCCGGCGCTGACGCTGTCCGACATCGAGCGCCGCCAGCGCGAGAGCCTGGAGCAGCGGCTGGCCTAGCGGCGCCTGCGCTTGAGGGCCAGGCGGATCGTGCTGTTGGCGCTGTGCGCCGGCCCACCCGTGCCGCTGGCCACGGTGATCACCGTCCTCAGGCGCCCGTGGTGCTTGCGCAGCAGGGCGCGAGCCAAGCGGTTTAGCCGGACGGGCACCTTCTTGTGCGAGTGGGGCCCGACCGTGAACGACCCCCGCCCCAGGATCACCGTGCGCGCCGCATGGCCCGGGCCGACCGCGGCGGCGTCGGCGCCGTGGGCGGTGAGCAGCAGGTGCCCGATGCAGGTGTTATCGCCCTCGCAGGCGATCAGCGGATGGGCGATGGCCCGGGTGACCGGCGCGGTCTGGGTGGGGGCCACGGCGGCCGGCCCCGGCGTCTCCACCGACAGCTGTACCTGCATGAGCAGCTCGGTGTCGGCGTGGGGGGTGCCGGCTAGCAGGTCGCCGTTGTTGGTTCCGTTGTCCTTGGTGTAGCGCTGGGTCACCGAGCCCGCGACGGCAGCGAAGACCTGGAAGGGAACCCCGGCGGGAAAGCCGTGCCGAGGATCGAATCCGCCCTCGTCGTTGAAGTCGATGTAGTCGCCCGCCGCGATGAACATGTTGGTGGGGCGATAGGTGCTGATCCGATTGGGGCTGCCTCCCACCGGCAGGTTGAACGGCTGGCTGGAGGAGACCACCTGCACGCTCCCGCCGCCCTGGGGGCGCAGGTCCTGAAAATGGATCTCCCGCAACGGCGTGGCCCCGGTGCGCGAGCGCCGGGCAAACCCCTTGACCTTGATGGCCACGATCTGCCCCGCAGCCGGGGATACCGGGCTGGCCCCACCGGTCACCTTGGTGGGCCAGAACGCGGAGTCGGCCCCCTGGGTGATCGCCACCGTGGCGGGCGCCGACAGCGTGCTGCCGAAGTTCGCGTCGCCCGAGGCGCCGGCCGGTGCCCCCAGCGCCGCCGCGGCGCAGGCCAGCGCCGCCGCCGGCGCCCGACGCCGGCCCCGGCGGCCCGCTGGGCCGGCGCGTGGTGGGGCCTGGCTCCGCACTAGCGGGGGTTGGGATGCAGCGAGCGCGCGGTGCGCGAGCGGCGCACCTGGGCCTGATCGGGGTTGGTGCCGATCACCCGGTCGCCCACGGTCGAGGTCACCCCGAACCAGAAGCGCTCGTTCTTGTAGTGGTGCAGGCGGTGGTTCTTCCAGATCGAGCGGTAGTAGCGCCCGCGGGCGCGGTAGGGGGTGTGGATCAGGAAGTGCGCCCATTCATAGGCCCCCAGGATCAGGTAGCTGACCAGCAGCCCGGTGGCCGCCCCCGCCAGCCGGTCGCCCCCCAGGACCAGGTGCACCGGGAAGGAGAGCACCCACACGGTCACCGCCATCATGGGCAGGAAGATCAGGACGCCGTAGACGGGCAGCAGCACCCCGTCCAGCTCGCCCGGCGCCGCGTGGTGGGCGCGGTGCTCGTAGGCGGTGGGCAGGTCCAGGCGCACGTGTCCCACGCGCAGCGGCTTGGCGTGCAGCAGGTAGACGTGGATCGCCCACTCGGCAAATGGGGTCAGCGCCGCGATGCCCACCGCTACGACGGCGTCGCGCCAGGTGAGCGGCCCGGCCAGGACTCGCAGGGCGGCCGCCACCAAGATCCCGCCCGCCAGGATCGGGGGCGACGGGCGCTTCCAGAACGCCGCCCAGCACTCGCCCAGCGTGCGTGTCTCGCCTCCCCGACGAGAGGGCACGGACTCCGGCGCGGCGGTCAGACGGTCGGGCTGGGACATATGCGGACCGAGACGAACGCCCCGATCCTAGCCTGCGCCGCGCGCCACCCGACCCGCCACCCAGTGCCCGGGAGGCCCCGGGCTGTCGATCGCCCCCGGCATGGGAGATGATGCGCCCGTGCACCACCTCTCCGCCCAAGACGACAGCCACACGCCCACCTACGCCGGCCGCTACTTCGACCGGGAGGTGCCCAAGCACCGCGTGCCCGCGGCCGGCATGCCCGCCGACGCCGCCTACCAGCTCGTGCACGACGAGCTCGAGCTGGACGCCAACCCGCTGCTCAACCTGGCCACCTTCGTCACCACCTGGATGGAGCCCCAGGCCAACCGCCTGGCCGAGGAGGCCCTGAACAAGAACCTCGTCGACCAGGACGAGTACCCGCAGAGCCATGAGATCCACATGCGGGTGGTGAGCATGCTCGCCGACCTGTTCAACGCCCCCTCGGGCTCCGAGGCGGTGGGCACCGCCACGGTGGGGTCCTCGGAGGCGATCATGCTGGGGCTGCTCGCACACAAGCGGGCGTGGCAGAACCGGCGCCGGCAGGCTGGCGCGGCGGTTGAGCGTCCCAACCTGGTCATGGGCGCCGACGTGCACACCTGCTGGGAGAAGTTCACCAACTACTTCGAGGTCGAGGCCCGCGTGGCGCCCATGGGCGACGGCGACTTCGTGCTCAGCGCCGACGACGTCGCCGCGCGCGTGGACGAGAACACGATCGCCGTCGCCGGCCTGCTGGGCACCACCTACACCGGGCAGATGGACGAGCTGGAGGCGATCAACGATCTGCTGGCCGACCTGGAGAAGGAGCACGGCTGGCACATCCCCCTGCACATCGACGCGGCCAGCGGCGGGTTCATCGTCCCCTACACCCAGCCCAAGCTGGCCTGGGACTTTCGCCTCAGCCACGTCCGCTCGATCAACGTGTCAAATCACAAGTTCGGGCTGGTCTATCCCGGCATGGGCAGCGTCGTGTTCCGCGACCGCTCGGACCTGCCCGAGGAGCTGGTCTTCCACATCAACTACCTGGGCGGTGACATGCCCAACTACAGCCTCAACTTCTCCCGCCCCGCCAACACGGTGATCCTCCAGTACTACAACTTCCTGCGCCTGGGCCGGGATGGCTACCGGCGGGTGATGGAGAGCGTGATGGAAAACGCCCGCTACCTGCGCGCCGGGCTGCAGCGCGTCGAGGGCCTGCAGGCGATCGGCGCGGGCGACACCTTCCCGATCGTGGCCCTGCGGGCCACCGACCCCGCCGAGCTCGACGTCTACGCGCTCTCGGACGAGCTGCGCCGCCACGGCTGGATCGTTCCCGCCTACACCCTGCCCCCCGACGCCCAGGACATCTCCGTGCTGCGCATGGTGGTCAAGGAGAACTTCAGCCGCGACCTCGCCGACCTGCTGCTCGAGCACATTGGCGAGGCGATCTCCCGCCTGCGCCCGGCCCCGGCCCGGGACCAAGCCGGCGCCCGCCAGCCCGTGTGCTGATCCGCCGGTCCGCCGGCGCCCGCTCGTCGACGCCCACCCAAACCGTTAACGCCACGGACGCCGAGCGCTAAAGAAGCGACCGCATGAGGGACCGCCAGCCGGGGAAGACAAGGACCGTGTCCTTGCACCGCCGTCCGCTCGTCCTCGTAGCCGTGTGCGCCGCGGCCCTGGCCCCGGGGGCCGCGCTGGTGCGCGCGGCCACCACTCCCCCCACCGCGATCTCGATCTCGGCGGTGCCCAACCCCGTCCGCTACGGCGCGCCCACAACCGTCGGCGGTCTGGTCACCGGCAGCAAAGCCGCCCACCGCGAGCTGGTCCTCGAGAGCAACCCGTTCCCCTACACGGGTGGGTTTCACTCCTACGGCAACCCGCAGGTCACCGACTCGCGCGGCGGCTTTGCCTTCACCGTGCTCAGCGTGCCGCGCAACACCCAGGTGCGCGTGCGCAGCACCGGCAAGACCAAGGTCTACAGCCCGGTCCTCGTCCTCAGCTCGAGCGTGATCGTCGACCTGACGGTCAACCGGGTGCGGGTGCGCCGGGGCCGCGCCGTGCGCTTCGCCGGCGCGGTGACCCCGCCCCACTACGGAACCTTCGTGGCCATCCAGCGCCGCCAGGGGACCGGCTGGGTGACGCTGGGCGGGACGCTGACCCGGCGCGGGCGGGGCACCACCACGGCGGTGTTCACGCGCCGCCTGCGCCTGCGCCGCGGGGGCTCGTTCCGGGCCCTGGCGGTGGTCGCCGACGGCGACCACGTTGGCGCGGTCAGCCGTTCGATCGGGGTCCGCGTGCGCCGGCGCTGATCGCCGCGCTGGAGCGGGCCGACCGCATCCGCACCCCCGCCGCCGCCCCCCGCCCGACCCGACGCCCGGGCGGCTGTCGGGCTCAAGTCACCGCTCGGACCTGCCGATGCCCCAGCGGGGGCATGTACGGCTTGCCACGACCCCATCCGTCAGCTCAGAGCCCTGCCTCCGCGCCAGGGCACGACAGGCGCCCGGCCGGCGCCCGCGATCCCCAGCGCATGGTGACCGACGTGGTGATCGAGGCCCTGCTCGAGGCCTCGCTGGACTACGAGGAGATCCTGCGCCGGCTCGTGCACGCGGTGGTGCCCGAGCTGGCCGATCTGTGCATGATCGACATGGTCGATGCCGACGGGTCGCTGCGCAAGGTGGCCGCGGCCCACGCCGATGCGCTGCGCGAGCGCCAGGCCCAAGACCTGATCCAGCGCGGCCCGGCCCACGCCGACACTCGCTCCTGGGTGGCGAGCGCGGTGCGCACCGGCACCCACCGGCTGATCTCCGAGGTCACGCGCAAGGATCTTCGGCGCGGCGCGCGCGACGAGGCCCACGTGGCCCTGCTGGTACGCCAACATGCGCCGCTCCGAGCACGAGCTGCGCGCCTCGCACGACGAGCTGCGGGTGATCCTCGACGGGATCGCCGACGGGATTACCGTCCAGGACCCCGACGGGCACCTGGTCTACGCCAACGACGTCGCCGCGCGGGTGCTGGGCTTTGGATCGGCGCAGGAGCTGATGTCCACCGAGCCGGGGGAGGTGGCCCAGGCCTATGAGATGTTTGACGAGGACGGCCGGCGCCTGGGCCCCGACGACCTCCCCGGCCGTGCGGCCCTGCGGGGAGAGCCCGCTCCCGAGCGCGTGATCCGCTCGCGCTCGCGCTCTGACCCCGACGAGCACTGGTCGATCACCAAGGCAAGGGCCGTGCGCGACAGCGCCGGCCGGCCGGTGCGGGCCGTCAACATCTTCACCGACATCACGGCGCTCAAGCGCGTGGAGCGCGACCGCGAGGCGGCGCTCGCGCGCGCCGGGGCCGACCCGCTGACCGGGCTGGCCAACCACCGCGTGTTTCACGAGCGCCTGGCCAGCGAGGTCAGCCGCGCGCGCCGGCACGGGAACCCGCTGGCGCTCGCGCTGATCGACGTCGACCACTTCAAGCAGATCAACGACACCCGCGGCCACCAGGTCGGCGACCGGGTGCTGGCCGAGGTGTCCGAGCGCCTGGCCGAGATGGCCCGCAACGAGGACGTCCTGGCCCGCATCGGGGGAGACGAGTTCGGGCTGCTGCTGCCCCACACCGATCGGCTCGAGGCCTACGCCGCCATCGAGCGAGCCCGCCAGGCCGTGTCGGCGTCGGACCTGGTCGGCGTCCGGGTCACGGTGTCGGCCGGCATCTGCGACCTGGCCACCGCACACGACGCCGACTCGATGTTCCGCTTCGCCGACGGCGCCCTGTACTGGTCAAAGGCCCACGGCCGCGACGTGGCCTGGATCTATGACCCCTCCACCATCCGCGAGCTCTCGGCGGCCGAGCGCGCCGAGCACCTCCAGCAGTCCCAGGCCCTGGTGGGGCTGCGCGCGCTGGCGCGCGCGATCGACGCCAAGGACCCCTCCACCCGCCAGCACTCCGACCGCGTGGCGGCACTGGCCGCGCGCCTGGCCGGGGTGCTCGGCTGGGGCTTTGACCGGGTGGCGCTGCTCTCGGAGGCCGCACTGGTTCACGACGTGGGCAAGATCGGCGTGCCCGACGCGCTGCTGCTCAAGCCCGGTCCGCTGACCGCCGCCGAATTCGAGCAGGTAAAGCTCCACGCCCTCCTCTCGGCCCAGATCGTCGAGGACGTCCTGACCGCCGAGCAGGTGGCGTGGATCCGCTGCCACCACGAGCGCCCCGACGGTGGCGGCTATCCGTTCGGCCTGGCCGCGGAGGACATCCCGCTGGGGGCGGCCGTGCTCACGGTGGCCGACAGCTGGGACGTGATGACGGTCAGCCGGCCCTACAGCCGGCGCAAGACCCCCGAGCAGGCGCTCGCCGAATGTACCTCCCTGCTCGGGCAGCAGTTCTGCGCCGAGGCGGTCGAGGCTCTGCACGAGCTGCACCGCCGCGGCCTGCTCGAGACCGCGGCCGGAATCGACGGCGGCGGCGCCGCCCTCGGCGGCCCCTGACGCGATCTCCTCGCGCGCTCAGCGCTTGCGGGCGAAGATCGAGTAGCTGCCCACCGCGGTGGCCAGCAGCCGCCCGTCGGCGTGGTGGACCTCCGAGCGCAGCACGGCGATGTGGCGGTTGCGGCGGTCGAGCCGGCTGTGGCAGACGATCTCGCCCTCGGTGGCGGTCTGGATGTAGTTGACGGCGATGTTGATCGTGGCGATCGCCTCCTCGTCGCTGATGTGCTGCCACAGCGTCGATCCCATCGAGTAGTCGATCATCGTGTAGGCCACGACCCCGGAGAGCAGCCCGCCGCGGTTGATCAGCTCCGGGCGCACCGACACCCGCACCTCCTCGGCGCTGATCCAGCGCAGCCCGATGTACCCGGTGATCCCGTCGCTGCCGCGCGGCCCCTGGTTCATCTGGAGAGGGAGGCTAACCGCCTCCAGTTCGCGCGCATCGCGCGGGAGCCGCCGCCGGTCGCGGCGCGCGAGCCACCGCGCCGGGCGGGCAAGTGGTAAAAGGTCGGGCCATGGCCCTGCCCGCGCCCGGCCCCAGCTCGACCGCGCTCGTGACCGGAGCCTCCTCGGGGATCGGGACGGCCTATGCCCGGGCCCTGGCCGCGCGGGGCCACGGCGTCGTGTTGGTCGCCCGCCGCGAGGAGCGGCTCAAGGCGCTGGCCGACGAGCTCGCCGCCGAGACCGGCGTCGCCGCCCACGCGATCGGCTGCGACCTGGCCGACGCGAGCGCGCGCGACGGGTTGGTCGGGGGTATCGCCGAGCTCGGCCTGACCGTCGAGATCCTGGTCAACAACGCCGGCTTCGGCGTCTACGGGGCGTTCGTCGACTCCGAGCGCGAGCGCGAGCTCCAGCAGGTCCGGCTCGACGTCGAGGCGGTGGTCGACCTGACCAAACGCTACTTCCCGGCGATGTGCCAGGCGGGGCGCGGGACGGTGATCAACATGTCCTCCACCGCCGGCCTGCAGCCGCTGCCCTTCAACTCGACCTACGCCGCCAGCAAGTCGTTCGTGCTCCTGTTCAGCGAAGCCCTGTGGTCCGAAGGCAAGGACCACGGCGTCACCGTCACCGCCGTCTGCCCCGGCCCGGTCAAGACCGAGTTTCAGGAAGCCAACGACGCCCGCTTCGCCGACAAGCTGCCCGGGATGGTGTGGGTGGCGCCCGAGGAGGTGGCCGAGAAGGCGCTGCGGGCCGCCGAGAAGGGCAAGCGCACGATCATCCCCGGCCTGGGCGCCCGGGCCGCGTTCGGCCCCAACCGCTTCATGCCCGCCGGAGTGGCGCTGCCCGTGGCCAAGCGCCTGATGCGCAACTGACCCGCCGGGCCCGGCCGCTCATCTCCGCCGACCCGCCGGCCAGCGACGCTCATTACCGCCCGGGCGCCGGCCAGCGCAGGACGATCGCCCGCACCACGTTGCGGACGGGGACGCCGTGCCCGCGCTCGCGCACCTCCATGACCAGCCCCAGGGCCAGCGCCGTCAGGCGCCGCTGGCGGCGGACCAGGCGCTGGCCGGCGGGGGAGAGTCCCAGCCGCACGGTGCCCCGGCGCCCGGGGGCGATGTCCAGATCGGCGCGCCCCAGCTCCGGGGCGACCCCCAGCAGCAGCGCCCCCCGGCAGCGGCGAGCACGCAGGCAGCGCACGCGCACGCCGACCACGCCCTGGCGGCCGATCCGCACCGCCTGGCGCCCGATGGTCAGCGGCTCTCCGGGCGGCGGTCGACCGCCCACGCTGCCCGCCTGGCGACAGAACGTCCCGCATCCCGGGCGGCGGCTGCGCCGGCTGCGGGCCGCCGCCGCCAGGCGGTCACCGATCCGGGATCCCCCGGACGCGCCTGGGCGAAAGATCGCGCTGTTGCCTCCGGTGAACAGGGCGCTGGCGTCGCCCACGCCGACCAGCGCGTGGTCCCAGCGCTCGGCCTCGTCGGGCAGGGACGCGGCGGGCGACCAGGAGCGGGTGCCGGGCTCATAGAGCTCAGACGAGGCGAGCGTCGGGAGCTGTTTGCCGCGGGCGGGTCCGGCGCCGCCGGTGAGGAGCACGCGCCCGTCGCCCAGGCGGGCGGCAGCGTGGCCCTCGCGCCCGCGGGCCAGCTGGCCGGCGGAGACCCAGCGGTCGGCGGCGGGCAGGTAGAGCTCGGCCTCGCGCGGATAGCCCGCGGGCCCCGCCCCGCCGGCCACCAGCACGCTTCCGTCGGCCAGCGGGGTGGCCGTGTGGCCGTCGCGAGGGTGGTGCATCGGTGCCGCCGGCACCCAGCGCCCGGTCGCCGGCTCATAGCGGGCGGCGCTGGCCGTCGGCCCCGAGGCTTCGTAGCCGCCGGCGACCAGGACCGAGCCGTCGCCCAGGAGCGTGGCCGTGTGGCCGTCGCGGGCCCCGGGCAGCGCCGGCCCGCGCGTCCAGCCATCGACGCGCGGGTCATAGAGCTCGGTGCTCGACAGGTAGCCCCCGGCGCCCACCCCGCCGACCACCAGCACGCGCCCGTCGGCGAGCGTCGTGGCGGTCTGCCCCCAGCGCGCGGTGGGCATGGGGTGCACCCGGCGCCAGCGGCCGGTGGCCGGGTCATAGAGCTCGGCGCCGGCGAGAAACCCGCCGTCATAGCCCCCGGCGACCAGCGCCCGCCCGTCGGCCAGCGCGGCGGCGCCCTGCCCGTCGCGCCGGGCGGTCATCGGCCGGCCGCGCGACCAGCGCCTGGTGCGCGGGTCATACAGGGCGGTGCTGGCCAGATAGCCGCCCCCGAAGTCGCCGGCGTAGCCGCCGGCCACCAGGAGCCGTCCATCCCCGAGCACGCTCACGCGCTCGTCGAAGCCCGGGCTCGCCGTGGCCGGTGGCAGGTTGGCCGCCTCGGACCAGCGCCCAGTCGCGGCGCCCGCGCCCGACGGCGCGGCCAGCGCCAGCAGCCCCGGCGCGAGCAGCGCCAGGGCGACGCCCGCCCCGCACCCGCGGTGGCGCTGCGGGCGGGCTCGGCGGGTGATTGGGCGGACTCCGAGGACCGGTCTAGATGACGTAGACCGGGGTGCCGACCTTGACCTTGGGGTACAGCGCGATGACGTCGTCGATCGACATGCGGATGCAGCCGTGCGACGCGGCGCTCCCCAGCGAGCCCGTGTCGTCGGTGCCGTGGATCCCGGCGCCGCCGTTAAAGCCCATCCAGCGGGCCTTGAGCGGGTCCTCGGGTCCGGGCGGGATCAGCTGCCCGGCCAGGTTCCCGGCCCAGGAGGAGTTGGGGACCTGCCAGGAGGGGTTGACCTGCTTCTCCTGGATGGCGTAGAGCCCGGCCGGCGTCTCCAGTCCCTGCATGCCCACCGCGATTGTGTAGGTGTGGCTGAGCTTCAGGTGCTGGTACAGGCGCAGCTCGAAGCCGTTGCGGTTGATCACGATGTAGGAGGGGTACTTGGCCGCGAGCTGGTGCATCGTCACCTTGGGGCGCAGGATGGTCACCGGCGCGGCGATCGTGCGCGAGCCACCGGGGTGAGACAGCGTTTCCTGCACGCGGGCCAGCAGGTGCCCGGTCTTCACCGAGACCCCGTTGTGGCTGGGCACGCGCCGCAGGCTCGAGGGGGTGGGGTGGACGCTGGCGTCCTGCGCCGGGCGGTGGGCCTGGGTGGAGATGCGGGCCACCATGTGGCGCACCGCGGGCTCGTTGTAGCTGACCGTCGGCGTGACGTCGCGGTTGAGGTCCCGGCCTTGGATGTCGTCGAGCACCCGGCCCACGAACCAGCCGCTGCGCCCCGCCGCCAGGGCCTGGTAGGCCGCCTGGTTGATGTTCACGTAGACGTGGGCGGCGCGGGGGGAGATCCTAAAGCGCCGCTCGCCCACGGTCACCACCACCGGGGAGTCCAGCGGCGTGCGCAGCCGCTGGCGCAGACGCTCGCGCGCCTGGGAGACGCTCAGGCCGCCGACGTCGATGCCGGCGACGCTGACGCCGCGGGTGATCTTGTTGTCGCGGCTGTGGTCATAGAGCCAGGCGGCGACCAGCAGCACGAGCACCAGCCCCACCGCGATGCCGCCCACGATCCACAGCGTCGAGCGGCCCCCCCCGTTGGCGGGGGGCTCGTCGCGTTTGCGAAGTCGCAAGGCGTTCGTGCCCGGCGGACCGGACGGTTCGTCGATGACTGTGCTGCGGTGGGCCACTTCCTGATCACCCGCCCGCGGCCAGAGCTTCCATCCTCCGGCCGCAGTGCGCGCAGTTTGGCTGGTGGGCTGCCGTCCTGCAACCTTGGGCTGCAAGCGGACTTGCGGCCTAGGCTAGAGCAAGCGCTCCTGCGTCCGGCGGCAAATTGGAGCCTGGCGCCCAATCGATGTTCGATTGCTGACCGCAGGCGGGCCGGCGGCGGGCGCCCCGATCCCCCGGATCAGCCCACTCCCGAGAGCCCACGGGGGACCGCCTGGCCGGCGCCGGGCGGGTCCTCGAGCATCATCTGGGGCACGGTGACCAGGCGGAAGTGGCGCTCGCGCAGGCCGCGAATGATGCGGGGCAGCGCCAGCGGCTCCTGGGTGCGGGGGCCGCCGCCGTCGTGCATGAGGATGATCGCCCCCGGCACCGCCCCGCTCAGGGCGGTCATGACGATGCGGTCGACGCCGGGCTGGGCGAAGTCGCGGGTGTCCACCGTCCACAGGATGTTGAGCATGCGCTGCTCGCGCAGGATCCGCAGGGTGGCGCTGTCGTAGGAGCCGTAGGGGGGGCGAAACAGCCGTGGGGGAGGTCCGCCAAAGCTCACGATCGCCGCCGAGGCGTCGGTGATCTCGCCCTGCTGCTCCTGGGGCGAGAGGCGGGCGAGGAAGGGGTGCGTGCGGGTGTGGTTTTCGACCGGGAAGCCCTCGCGCAGCTCGGTGGTCCCCAGATCCGGGTACATGCGCGACTGCTGGCCGATCTGAAAGAACGTGGCCGGGACGTGCTCGCGCTCCAGGACGGAGAGGATCTCGGGCGTGTAGGTGCTGGGCCCGTCGTCGAAGGTCAGCGCCACCTCGCGCCGCTGGCTGCCGCCCTGCACCACGGTCGGGGTGTAGGACATGACCCGGTTGATGGCGGCGTCCTCCTGGGCGGTGATCCCACCGAAGGGCACGTCGGGGGGCGGGGGGACGATGCCCGCCAGGCCGCGACCGTGGATCTGGGCGGCGGCCTGGGCGGGATCGGACTTGGGTCTTGACGACGAGCCGCCGCCCGAGGAGACGGCGATCAGGAGCAGCACCAGCAGCAGTGCGCTGGCCCCGGCCACCGTGCGCCGCCGGCGAATCTGCGCCTGGCGGGCATCGGGCGTCGCCCCAGACCGGGCCCCCAGGGCCCCGCCCGGCGGCTCGTTGGACTGGCCATCGAAGATCTGGTGTCTCATCGCGCTTGCTCGACTGTGACGGCTACGGTGGTCGAAACTGCCCGGTCGGCAAAACCGGCCGCCTCCCGGTCCATAAGAATTGCCCGCAAAGTCCGCAACTTGGCCCGCACCCTGCGGTTGGAGCCCCCTGAGCGAATCACCGTTTCGGGGTCGCCCGAGCTTGCCCCGCGGACCCCAATCGTACGGGGAACGCCGGTGGGTCGGGTGCAGGGTAGCGACGCCCTGCGCCCGCTCGGATTCGGCCCGACGGTGTCCTCGGTAGCGAAGCCCGCTGTGCCGCACGTTTTGATGACAGCCAGCGACTCCGCCCCCCGGCGGCCGGTCGGCCGCCGCGGCCGCCCCTCCCGCCACGCCTGGGGCGCGCTGGCGCTGGTCGCCGCCGCCGCGGCCTCGCTGTCGTCCGCGCCCGGGGCCGGCGCCCGACGGGCCCACCGGGCCCGCGTGCGGCCGGTGATCCTCGACGCCCGCTGTCTGCCCCCGGGCAAGTGCGAGCCCGACGGGCGCCACGTCGAGCGCCTGGGGCACCTGGTGTTCCGCGGCCAGCACCTGGGGTCGGGCATGCTGGTCGTCTTCCGGGCCCAGGCCAAGGGCCCCGGGCGCCCCACCAGCACGTCGGCCCACCTGCGCCGCTCCAAGACCCACGGCCTGATCGTCACCGTCCCCACCCGGGCGGTCTCGGGGCACATCGTGGCGGTCAGCCGCCGCGGCGTGCGCTCGCTGCCCTTCGGCCCGATCTACGTGATCCGCCACCTGGGGCGTCGGCCCGCGACGGGGGTGACCAAGCCCAGCCACAGCGCCTTCGACGGCGCCGGAATGTGGATCTGGTACCTGTCCAAGTCAAACGGCGGAAACCTCAGCGCGATCGTCGCCAAGGCCCGCGCGGCCGGGATCAAGACGCTGTACGTCAAGAGCTCGGACGGCTCGAGCAACTACTGGTCGCAGTTCTCCTCGGACACCGTCGCCGCGCTCAAGGCCCAGGGCCTGAAGGTGTGCGCGTGGCAGTACGTCTACGGCACGCACCCGATCGGCGAGGCCGACCTGGGGGCCCGCGCGGTGACCGCCGGCGCCGACTGCCTGGTCATCGACGCCGAGTCCGAGTACGAGGGCCATTACGCCGCCGCCCAGCGCTACATGACCGAGCTGCGGGCGAAGGTGGGCGCCGCCTACCCGATCGGCCTGGCGTCCTTCCCCTACGTCGACTACCACCCCTCGCTGCCCTACTCGGTGTTCCTCGGGCCCCAGGGCGCCCAGTACAACGCCCCCCAGATGTACTGGAAGGACATCGGCACGACGGTGGACACCGTCTACGCCCACACCTTCGTGCAAAACCGGGTCTATGACCGGCCGATCTTCCCCCTGGGTCAGACCTACCAGGATCCCGCGCCCAGCCAGATCCACCGCTTCCGGGCCCTGGCGGCCGCCTATGGCTTTGCCGGTCTGTCCTGGTGGGACTGGCAGGAGACCAGCGCCCGCGGCTGGGCCTCGCTCGGGGATCCGGTCGCCCCGGTGACCGGCTTTACCGTGCCCACCTCGTGGCCGACGCTCCGCCGGGGCGCCAAGGGCGACCAGGTCGTCTGGATGCAGGAGCACCTGGCCTCGGTCGCCCCCTCGACTCCGACCAACGGGACGTTTGACTCCACCACCGACTCCGCCCTGCGCGCGTTTCAGTCCGACCGCCACCTGCCGGTGAGCGGGGCGACCGATCCCGCCACCTGGCAGGCACTGCTCGCGCTGACGCCGGTGGTCGTCGACTGGACCGGCAGCAGCGCTACCTCGGCCAGCGCCCGCTCGGCCGGGGCGCGGTCGGCCAGCGCCCGCTCGGCCCGGGCGCGGTCGGCCGCCGGTCGCCGCGTCCGTCGCCAGGCGGCGCCGGCGTCGGCGCGCCTGCCCGCCCGCGCCTACGAGATCCCGCGCGTCGGCTGAGGCCCCGCCCCGCGGCGGGCGGTGGGCCGAGCTCAGCGGCGGCTGAGCGCCGCGCGGGGGTCGGCGGGGGGGATCGGCCGGCTGGGGGCGAGCTCGCCGTTGTCGAGGACGAAGCGCACGCTTCTTCGGCCGCCGGAGGGGCAGCACAGCGGGTCGGAGGGGCGAAACAGGCGATAGGAGAGCGTCACGCTGGTGTCGTCCTGGCCCGCCACCGTGATGCCGGCGCTCGGGGCGCTGGTGTCCGTGCCCAGGTAGCGGTCGTTGACGAAGAAGAACGCGCGCTGGACCCGACCGGTCATCTTCTTGCCCGTAGCGCCCACCAGCACGCGCAGGGTCTGATCGCTGCGGTAGGTGGAGGGGTCGGTGACCGAGTAGCCCTGCCGGGCGACGAGCGCGATCGCCGCTGACCGCCCGTGGGCCACCGCCCCTCCGCCCGTCGACGGGGCCGGCGTCCCGCCAGTGCCGGCGCCGCTCGGGGCGGTCGGGGTGGTGTGCGGCCGGCTCGGGGCGGTGGGCCCGGTGGCCGTCGTGGCCGCCGTCGGGCCGGTGGCCGCCGTCGCGGTCGACTTGGTGTGGGAGCTCGAGGAGCTAGAGCCGCACCCCGTGGCGGTGGTCGCCAGCAGGGCGGCGACGGCGCCCAGGGCGGCGGGCAGCGGGGATCGGCGCCGGCGCGGCGGGCCCATGGCGGGTACTTCGGGGGCGGTGCGCCGATTCCTGGCGCCGGCGCTGCAAGGCGGCCTGCGCCCCGTCCGGGGCGCCCGGTACCCACAAACGTCGTGGACCTCCTCTCTTTACCTCTTGGCGGGGCCGAGTACCTGGCCGTCGACTGCGAGACCAATGGACGCGCGGGGGAGGAGTGCGAGGTGACCGAGGTGGCGGCCGTCCTGGTGGGCGGGGGCGAGCTGCACGAGACGTTCTCCTCGCTGGTGGCGGTCAGCCGGCCGCTGTCGGCCGGCATCCAGCGCTTCACCGGCATCCGCCAGGACATGCTCGCGGCGGCCGCCCCGCCGGAGGCGGTCCTGGGCGAGCTGGTGGCGCGCCTGGCCGGCCGGGTGCTGGTCGCCCACAGCGCGAGCTTTGACCGGCGCGTACTCCATCAGGCGTGCGCGGCGGCCGGGGTACCCTGGCCCGACCCGCCCGCGCTGTGCACGCTGGGCATGGCCCGCCGCCTGCTTCCCCTCCAGCCCCGCCGCGAGCTCGGCGCCCTGGCCGACGCGCTGGGCATCGAGGTGGGCGCCCGTCATCGCGCGCTGCCCGATGCCGAGACGTGCGCGCGGGTCTTCTGCGCCCTGCTGCCCCGCCTCGCCGCCCATGCGGGCACGATCGGCGAGGCGCTCGAGCTGGTGGGCTCGGGTGCCCGGCGCCGCCGGCGCGCGCGCGAGCGGCCAGAGGCGGAGCGGGGGGCGTCGGGGCGGCGGGGGTCGGAGCGGCGGGGGTCGGAGCGCCGGGCCGGGGGCCGGCCGCGACGCGGGCGAGCGCGGTCTCAGCCGGCGCTTGACTTCGGCTCGCTTCCCCGCCAGCCGGGCGTGTACATCTTCCGCGACGCGGCGGGCCGGCCCCTTTACGTGGGCAAGTCGGTGTGCCTGGCCACCCGGGCGCGCTCGCATTTTGCCCCGTCGGCGCCGCGGCCGGACTGGGCCGAGCACGCCGCCGCCGTCGACCACCGCGTCACCGGCTCTGAGCTCGGTGCGCTGGTGCTCGAGAACCGCCTGATCAAACGGCTGCGCCCCCCCGGCAACATCGCGCTGGCGCCGCGCGAGCGGGGATGGATCTACCTGCGCTGTCGCCTGGAGGACCCCTTCCCGGTGCTCGAGCTGGCGCCCGAGCCGGCCGCCGGCCACGCGGTCAACGTCGGTCCGGTGCGGGGAAGGCGCGCCGCGGCTGAGCTGATCGAGCAGCTCGACTCGCTGTTCGGGCTGCGCCACTGCCCCCGGCGCCTGGCCCGCCGCCCGTTCCCCTCGGCCTACGGGCAGATGGGCCGCTGCCTGTCGCCGTGCCTGGGCGATCTTGACCCCAACCTCTACCGACGGCGCCTGGACGCGGCGCTCGAGCTGTTCGGCGGCGCCGACGACGGGCGCGCGCGCCTGCTCTCCCACGTCGAGGCCCAGGTGCTCGCCGCCTCCGTCGAGCGGCGCTATGAGCGGGCCGCCGGCCTCCAGCGCCGGCTGGCCCGACTGCGGGCGCTGCTCGAGCGGCTCGGGGGGGTGCTCCGGGCCACCCATGCCGAGCCAGCGCTGCTCGCCGCGCCCCATCCGGGCGGCGGCTCGTGGGAGGGGTTCTGGGTCATCGAGGGCCGGGTCCGCGACTGGGGGCCGCTTCCGGTCCGCGGCGGACGCGAGCCGGCGCTCCTGGGCGAGCTGGTGCGGCGCAGCCGCGCGGCGCTACCCGCCACCCCCGTACGCGGCCCCGGCGTCCACCTGGCCCCGGGCGAGGTGGACGAGGTGCGAATCGTCTCGGCGTGGCGGGCCGAGCACGAGCCCGCGGGGCTGGCGCTTGACCCCGCTCCGGATGCCCCGGCGCTGGCCGGGTTCCTGGGCTCGTTGCCCGCGGCCGGCTGACCGGCGGCTGGCCGGCCGTGTGCGGCGGGCGGGCCGGCGGCGGGCGGCGGCCGACCCGGGGGCGGTACAGTCGTGCTGACCGCACCGTGGACACCGGCATCCTGCGCACCGCGAAGTCCAGACAGCACACCGCGCCGCCGGCGCGGGCGGATGCCCTGGCCGACATCGTGCTTCCCGACTCCGAGGGCGACGACGTGCGCCTGGGGGACCTGTGGAGCGAACGCCCGGCGGCCCTGGTGTGGCTGCGCCACTACGGCTGAGTGCACTGCCGCGACCACGCGGTGCAGTTGCACCGCGCCCGGGAGGAGATCGCCGCCGAGGGCGAGCTGGTCCTGATCGGACAGGCCAGCCCTCGCCACTCCGCCCACTTTCGCCGTCGCCTTCACATCGAGCTGCCCGTGCTCGCCGACCGCGACCGGCGCAGCTACGCGGCGGCTGGGGCCAAGCGCGCCACCCTGGGCGAGCTGGTGGGACCGCGCTCGGTGATGCGCGGCGTGCGTGCGGGCAGGCGCTCGGGCGTGGTCCAGGGACGAGTGGTGGGCGACCCCGCCCAGCTGGGCGGGGCGATGGTGGTCCGGCCCGACGGCAGCGTCGCCTGGAGCCACATGTCCGAGGACGCCTCGGACAACGCCGGCGTGGCCGAGATCGCCGACGCGCTGCGCGCGGCGTGAGCGGCGCCCGCGCTTGTCCTCAGCGCCTGCGTGCGCCCCGGCGGCAGGCGGTCGCCACCTGCGTCTTGACGCAGCCCTCCAGTGCCCGCGCCTCATTGCGGTAGGCGGCCTGGGCGGGCTTGGGAACGACCCGCCCGTTCTTGAGCCGGCGCAAGCCCGCGTAGTCGAAGAGCTTGTGCCCGCTGTCCGGGGTCAGCCAGGTGTAGTAGTAGATCTGGAGGAGGTTGTAGCGCCGGCGCGAGCGGGCCAGCAGCCTCATGGCTCGCCCCACGTTGCGCGCCGCTTGCTGGGCGCTGACCGCATAGCCGGGGAAGTGGCCGCGGGCCGTGGGCCAGGAGAACTCGGTGACGAGGATCGGCACGTGCCGATCGCGGTGTTGGGACAGCACCGAGTGCACGTAGCTGACTCCGCCGACCTGGTCGCTGGCGTGCTTGGTGAACAGGTTCATGGCGGCCTCGTCGAACAGGCCGTGGATGCCGAACCGGTACAGATCGGCCAGCAACACCCACGACTTGCCGAACAGTCCGGCTAGCACCACCTTGCCCCGTGGATCAACCGACTTGATGGCCGCTCGGGCGCTGCGCAGGAGCGCCACGTAGCGCGGCTCGGCCCGGTGGCCAGGGTCATCCCAGTACACGGTGGGAGCGCCCGGGACCCCGCCCAGGGGCTCATTCCAGATCTGCCATTGCCGGGTGGGCTGCGCCGGCAGCTCGGGGTGGGCGCGCCAGAAGGCGCCGCCCGTTCCGTAGCGCTGCACCACGCGGCCCACGAAGCGCCCGAACGTCGCCGGGTCGGCCGGCGGCGACCACGCGCGCCGGGGATCGAGCCGGGCCCAGATGGGGGCCGCCAGGATCGTGGGCAGGACCTGCAGGTGACGAGCGGCGACGGCCCGGTAGATGCGGTCGGTGAGCGACCAGTCGGTCGGGACCCCGTCGAGGTACTGGTAGCGAAAGCCCTGGCCGGGGGGGACGGCGAAGGCGTTGGAGTAGGGCTGGGTGAGGCTCCAGTAGATCGTGATGCGCACGCTCTCCACGCCGGTGCGCACCATCTCGCCGAGCTCGGAGTTCAGCCGCCGGTCACCCAGGCTGGGGTCGACCAGCACCCCGCCGGCGTCCACCCCGAGAAACCCGGCGGGAACGCGCCGCCGAGCCGCGCTCGCCGGCGCTGCGAGCACCGCCACCAGGCCAGCCACGAGCAGCGCGACGGGCAGGGTGAGCCCCGGGGGCCGCGGGCGGCGGGGCCCGGGTACGCCGGGGCGGGCGAGGCGATGCATGGGCGGCAGTCATAGCGGAAGTGGCCGCCGCGACACCCCGCCGGGCCGGGACCGGCCGGGCCCAGGCCCCGGCCGGTCCGGCTGCTTTTGCCTCCCTTCGCCCGGTCGGCGAGCCGCGTCTACGCCGGCTAGGCGGCCCGAGCGCGCGTGCCCGTCGAGCGCCGGCGCGGTCCGGCCGCAGCCGTGTCCGCGGCCGTGGCTCCCATGCGCCGGAAGATGCCGGCCACGATCGACCCGAGCACGAGGTAGACGACCAGGGCGATGCCCCAGTTCAGAGCGATCGCGCCCTTGGCGTCCTTGATCTTGAACATGCCGTCGAACGGTCCCGCGAGTGCTCGACCGGCGTCGTGGATGGCCGAAACGATCGTGTTGCTCGGGTTCGCTCCCAGCACCACGAACAGCACCGCCGCGGCGATCACCAGCGCGACGATGGCGGCGATCAGCGACACCAGCCGCGCGATCGCGATGAAGCCGGAGCCCATCGCCAGCGCCGAGCGCTCGCGCCAGGCGAGCCGCCGTCCTTGGGCGCGCTCCGTGGTCGACGGGGCGCCCTCGCCCGCCACCTCGGCGTCGGCGGCCGCCGTGTGTCGACGGCGAAAGCGCGGGCCTCGGGTGGGCGGCGCGTCCACCTCGGTCTCCGGTTCCGCGTACTCGCTTCGCTGGCCACGCATCCGTATCCCTCTCCTCTCGTGGTTGTCCTAGGCCTCAATTACCCGTCCAGACGGGGGACAAAGCACCGGCTCCGGGCCCATCTATGCGCTAAGAAGGGTGGATGGCTCGATCTCGGGGCGCCCCAATCCGCCTGCCCCGCCGGGCGGCGATCGCCACGTCGTTGGCCGCGCTGGCGCTGGGGTTGGCGCTTTGGCCGGGGGCGGCGCACGCCGCGCTGCGCCCACCGTCGCGGCTGCGGCTGACCGGGTACAACGCGACGAGCCTGACCGTGGCCTGGACGGCGGCCCGCGGCACGAGGGCGTTCGAGCTGCGCTACCGGACGGGCGCACGTGGGCGCTGGCGCCGGCGCCGGGTGGGGCGGCGCACGCGGTTCGTGCTCGGCGGCCTGCGCACCGGGCGCGTGGTGTCGATCGAGGTGCGCGCGTGCTCGGGCCGGCGCTGCTCTCGCTGGTCGCGCGCCCTGCGGGCCACTCCCCGCCGCCGGCGCTCGCCCGCCCAGCCCGCGCCGGCGTTCGGCGCGGGCGGGCCGGTGATCGGGGGCTGCCCGGTCTTTCCCGCCAACAACGCCTGGAACCGAGACATCTCAGGCGATCCTGTCGACCCGAACTCCGCCGCCTACCTGGCGCGGCTGGGCGGCCACCTGCACCCCGACTTCGGCTCGAACCCCAGCTACGGAATTCCCTATGTCGCCGTGCCCGCGTCCCAGCCCAAGGTGCCGATCAACTTCATCGCCTACGGCGACGAGAGCGACCCCGGCCCCTATCCGATCCCGCCCGACGCCCCGGTCGAGGCCGGATCCGACCACCACGTGCTGGTCCTCCAGCAGGGCGCCTGCCAACTCTATGAGATGTTCAACGCCAGCTTCTCCGGTGCCGGCGACCAGCACTGGAACGCCGACTCGGGCGCCAGGTTCGACCTGCGCTCAAACGCACTGCGCCCCGACGGCTTCACGTCGGCCGACGCCGCCGGGCTGCCGATCCTGCCCGGCCTGGTGCGCTTCGACGAGGTCAGGGGCAGGGCGATCCACCACGCCCTGCGGGTGACGTTCGACCGCACCCAGAAGGGCTACATCCATCCGGCCACCCACTTCGCCTCCAGCTCCACCGACCCCGGCCTTCCGCCGATGGGCCTGCGCCTGCGGCTGAAGGCCTCGTTCGACATCTCGGGTTTTCCTCCCGACGCCCGCGTGATCCTCCAGGCGATGAAGACCTACGGCCTGATCGTGGCCGACAACGGCTCCAACTGGTACTTCACCGGGGCCACCGACAGCCGCTGGAACGATGACCAGCTCAACACGATCAAGAGCGTGCCGGGCAACGCCTTTGAGGCCGTTCAGTCGGGTCCGATCCTGCGCACTGGCGGCTAGCCGGACGACCGGCGCGGCGGCCGACCGCGAGCGTTCGCTCGGGGTTGGCGCACAGTGGCGCTCAGAACGGGCCGCACGCCCGCCCGGGGTCGATGTAGGCGAGTCCTTGCGACTGGCCCCAGAGCGGGTCGAGGTATTGGTGCTTGAGCGTCGCCGACGCGGACGGGTTCTCGACGATCAGCCCGAGCTCTTGGAGGCGTGCCGGGTAGAGGTTCTGCGAGCCGATGTAGAACGCCGCGTCGTCGACGGAGACGACCTTGGCGTGGTTTGCGTACCCGCTTCCGTTGGGCCAGGTAGGCAAGGCGCTGTTGCGGATAGTGGCCAGGGAGACGTCGTTGCAGACCATTGCTCTCGCCCGGTCCTCGCGAATGTGCTGCTGCTTTGCCACCACCTTCTTGAGCGTCTCGGCGGTCTGCTTGACCGGGGCCACCAGGAAGTGCCCCTTGTTGCTGTAGGAGTCGCCCCCCGCTCGGGCGTCCTCGGCCGAGAGCACGATCTTGATTGGGATTCCGTGGGCGACCTTGTTCCCCAGCGCCGCGAAGACGCGTTCGTCGAACAGCGCCTCGACGATGAACACGCACGACAGCATGTCTTGCTGTGAAATGAAGATCGAGTGCCGGGCGCTGGCGATCAGCGCCCGCAGACCCGTCTCGCCGGGGTTGCGATACTCGTATTCGGGGTTGGTATTGGTGTCCGAGCGCTGTCCTTGGAGCCTATGGCACGCGCTGCCCCGTACCCGTGCGACCGGGATCGGGGGTGAGTGCCTTCCCGGGTGGTCGGGAACCTCGATTCCATTCCCGAGACGTCCGAGCGTGAGGATCGCGACATGGCCGGCATGCGGAGGCGCGAGCGCGACGCTGTTGCCACTGCAGCCTCCGGGGATCCTGCTCTCGGCGAAGTGGACGCGGATGGACTGTTAGCGGTGCGCGCATGTCCACCTCCAAAGCACGTCGTCGAAGCTCATGACATCGAGCGCGGCCGGCCCCCGGACGGCCATCGAGACATCGTTGGCCGGATCCGCCGTTTGCAGGTAGTCATTGCTGTAGTAGTTCATCCCGCCGACGATCGCGCTGGAACCATCGACGTCGATCACCTTGGAGTGATTCCACGAGGTGGCCACCCCCGGGAACAGCCCCTGACGGTGCGTGGATACCGCCGCCACCTGGACCGGAAGTTGATGCCCCAGGTCGCGCTCGAATTTATGGAGGTAGCCGTGCACGTCCATGCAGGTGCCGTTGTGTCCGCACGGCGGCGAGCCGACCAGTATGCGCACGAGCGGGTGATGCCCGCGCGCAACGGCTTGGCGCAGCCCCTCGAGGATCGCTTGGCGAAAGGCGTGGTCTGGAGGCGGGAGCAGACCGCTGAAGTCGACGCTGCGCTGGGCGTGGGTGATCATCTGCACGATCCGGACGAGAATCCCATGGCCACCGCGCGGAGGGTCATCGGCGCAAACCCGCTCTCCCCAGCAGTCCGGCGTCTGTAGCAGCCAGTCACCCGAAAGCGCGTTGCCATGCGAGATCCACCACACCTTGCCCTCGGTGCCTGGATTGCGCTGGTGCAGCGCGTGCGCGACCTCGTGGATGTAAGGGGTCGCAACCGCATTCGCGCTCCAGCCGAGCAGTCCACTGGCGCCCAGGGTCGCGATAACCACGGCGATCGATTTCGCTGGCCGCGCGAAGCGGCGACAACGGCAAAACGGAAGGGGCATGGCTCCTCCAGGCGAGCACGGCGTTGGCCTCGGGGGCGAAGCTACACCTCGCGCGCCCGCTCAGATATGGAACATCCGCTACCGCAAACCGGGCGGCGCACCAAAAGAGCGCCTGCCCGGCTAATCGGCTCCGCGTTCAGGACGCCGCCCAGATCACGGGCACGGGCAGGCTGATCCCCTGCGCGCCGTCGGGCAGGCGATAGCGCAACCGGTAGCGCACGCGCGCGACGTAGGGCACCCATCGCTCAAAGACGCCGTGGCCGCCGAGGGCAAAGGATGCCTCGGCGCTTCGGCTCGGCCAATCCGAGGTCGACAGCGTCTGCCACGCCTGGCCGGGCAAGTGGCTCTCGACCGAGACCCGAACGCTCCGCGCGCGCAAGCGCAGTCGGCCCCAGAGCAGCACCCGGGCCGAGCTGGTGCGCCGGGCGAAGAGGCCGGCCAGGAAAGAGCGCTCGGCGAGCTTGGGCGTGCCGTCGGAGTGCTCGAGGCCCGAGTAGAACTGTCCGTGGGGGCGCTGGGGGCTGTCGCTCGTGACCTGCCGCGAGGGTGGCTGGTCGCGCAGCAGGAACTGGCTGAACAAGCGCACGGTGGGCACGCGCCAGGCCAGGTACTCGCCCCAGGTCAGGTAGCGGCCCTGGGTGGACTCCGAGATCGACGGCCGGTGAGGCAGGGCCTTGGTCTCATAGCCGTACTCGGTCACGTAGATGTTGCGAAGGCCGGGCGCGATACGTCCCATCGACACCAGACGGTCGAGCGTCGCGGCTAGGTCGGAGAGGTTGGCCACCAGCACCTCGTCGGGCCGGCGAGGGTGCTGGCTGGGGGCCCCGGTGAGCGAGTAGGGGTGGTGCGCCCAGCCGTCTCCCTCCAGCCGCCGGTAGTGCGTACACGCTCCCACTCGCACCGGGCGCAGGCGCGAGTCCACGCACGCCAGCTCGCGCAGGAAACGCAGCGGCGGCACCGAGTCGTGCGGGCCCCCGAAGCCCCCGCGGCTCGACGTGTTGCCGATCAGCACGGCGGCGTGGGGGTTGGCGCTCTTGATCGCCGGATAGGCGCGCTGGACCATCGCCCGGTAGACCACGGGGCTGGCGGGCGTGCGCCGTGACCCGCGCGCGTACCACTGCGGGGCCAGGAACGCCGGGTGGTTGGGCTCGTTCCACAGCTCGAAGCTCTGGGCCGCGGGCAGCGTCACGTCGGATGTCTCCAATGGGTCGATCGCCTCCGGGGGCGGGATGAAGCTGCCGCTGTAGCGGCGGGCGATCGCCTGGGCAAAGCGCGCGTACTCCACGGAGTCCACGTGGCTGCGAAAGCGCGGACCGGGCCCGCGCGCGGCCCAGCGCGGAGCCCAGAAACCGATGTCGATCATGACCCCCAGCCCCGCCTGGTCGGCCTCGCGCACGGCGGTGTCCAGGTGCCGCCACTTGTCCTGCTGATACTGCGCCGGGTCGGAGGAGTCGAAGTCCGGTGGCCGGCGGGAGTTCGGGCTGCGGGTCAGGTTCGCCCAACTGGCGGTCAGGCGCACGCGATCGACGCCGAGGGCGCGCAGGTGCCCGACCTCGCTGTGCACCTGCCCGGGGCGCGCGTACTGCAGATGGGCGTCGTCCTGGACGGCGGTGGGGAGCCCCGGCCCGGCGTAGGCACCGGCCGGTGCGGCGGGGACCAGCAGCCCGAGCGCGGGCGTGAGGATGGCGAGCACCAGCGCGGACCGGACGACGGGTGGCGGGGGCGGCAGCGAGGTGCGGCGGGGCCAGCCGTGGCCGATCATCGCCACAGTGTGCCGGGGGCCGGCGCGATCAGCGACGCTTGACCGAGTCCAGCGTGTGCTGAAGCGCGTCCAGCTGGCGATGCAGGGGAGCGCCGGCGGGGGCGGGCCCCGGGGTTCTCGGGCTCCCACCGCCCGAGGTGCCCAGAACCACCACCAGCACGAGCACCATCAGGGCCCCCGGCAGCGCGTAGACGAGCCGGGGGCGGGGGCGTTGGACGCGAGCGCTCCCCAGGCCAGGCGCGGGCCCGGGACGCGCGGTGGACCGCTCGCCGGCCGGCTCTGCGGCGGTGGTCTGCCGGGAGGACAGCGGCTCGCGGCGGCGTGTCCTGAGCGCCGCACGGGGTCCGCGCGGCAGGCGCGCGAGCGGCGCTCCCGGCCCGCGGCGGCCGGGCTCCCCGCGCCCCCGGCTAACCCGCGAGGCGCCGGGCGCGCGGCTCCCCAGCTGCTGGGTGGGCTCGGTCGCGGGCGGCTCGGGGGGCGCAGTGGGTTGTGTCTCGAGGCGCGCCAGGGCATCGTCGGCCGAGAGGGGGCGGTCGATCGGCTCGGTCGCGGTCAGCGCCGCGATCAGGTCTCGCAGTGGGGCCGGCGAGTCGGGGCCGGTCGCCTCCTCGAGCAGGACACCGCACGCGTACAGGTCCGAGCGCGACGTCGGTCGCTCGCCCGCGCTCAGCTCGGGGGCCATGTAGCGCGCGGTACCCATCACCAGGCCGACCTCGGTCAGGCGCGTCGCCTCGGCCGGCTGGGCGATGCCGAAGTCGGTGAGCTTGGCGATGCGCTCGTGGTCGAGCAGGACGTTGCCCGGCTTGACGTCGCGGTGCAGGATCCCGGCCGCGTGGATGTGGGCGAGCGCCCCGAGCAAGTGGCGCGCCAGCGCCAGCGCCTCGGTGTCCTCGGCGCGCCAACCCTCCGCCAGCCTCTCTGCCAGCGTTGGGCCGTCCACGTATTCCATGACCAGGAACGGTCGTCCCTGCTCGGTGCCGTAGTCGAAGACCTGGACCAGATAGGGGTGGCTGAGCTTGGCCGACAGGCGCGCCTCGCGCTGAAAGCGGGCGACGTATCCCTCGTCGACGGCCAGGTTGTCGGCCAGCGCCTTGATCGCCACCGGGCGATCGAGCCGCTCGTCGTGGGCCTGCCAGACGGTGGCCATTCCCCCCGAGCCGAGCAGGGACTCGACCCGATAGCGCCCGCCGCACAGGCCAGCGCCGGGTGCGAGCTCAATCGCCGCCATCGCCGCCGTCTCCGCCCTTGCCCTTGCCGTGGCCCTTGCCCTTGCCGTGGCCCTTGCCCTTGCCCTTGCCCTTGCCCTTGCCCTTGCCCTTGCCCTTGCCGTGGCGGGCGAGGCCCGGGGGAAGGTCGGCGGGCGGCGGCGTCGCCGGCGAGGCGGGGGCCGGGTGGGCCCCGGTGGCCGTTGGCGCCACGGGTGCGGCGGGCGCGGGGGTGGGTGCAGGCTTTGGCCCAGGCATCCCCGGAGCCGCGGGCGAGGCGGGAGCGGGCAGCTCGGTCGCCGCGCGCGCTTGGGCCTGCTGGACCTCGACCATCAAGGCGTGGGCCTGGGCCTGGCTCAGACGTCCCTTGCGGCTCAGCACGCCCACGTCGCTTCGTAGCGCAGACAGCGCGGCCACTGTGGCCAGGCGATCGCGGCTACCCGCCGCGACCCAGGCGGCGTCCATATGCGAGTGCAGGCGAAGCGCCTGGCTGGCGCTCAGGCCCGGCGCCCGGGCGCCCGAGGACCCGCATCCGGCTACCAGCGCCGCGGCGCCAAGCAGGCCGGCCAGTGCGGACGCCCCGGGGGCCAGTTGTCGGCGGCTAGAGCCCGGAAGCGAGGCGTCTCCGGCCCGCCGTAGGCGCTGGGGGGAAGACATTGTTCGTTAGTTACCTGGTTATCGAGTGCGTCAAGCGCCCGCCGCGGTTCGCGGTGGGTCGCCTACCTGCCTGCGTCCCGACGCTCGGCGCCGTCAACGAATGTACGAGTGATACCCGGGACGAGATGGCGCACCATAGCTACGTCCGATGCAGAGGGGGTGAGGATGACGACCACAGCTCGGGATCCCGCCGCCGCCGGAACCTCCGGGGCCAAGCGGGTGCTGCTCGCGCCGTTGCGTCTGCTCCTGTTCATCGCCGACTGCCTTCTTGCGCCGCGGCCCTGGGACCCGGGAGGTTTTCGGCCGGGCCCGGGCGCGCGCTGAGCCGGCGTCGACGTCGGAGCGGGCCCGCTCTGCTAGACCGTGCCTGTGCCCAATCGCCTACGCGCTGTCCTTCGCCCGCGAGTGATGCGCGCCGGCCTGCTCGGCGTCGTGCTCATTCTCGCCCTGGCGCCGGGGCCCTCATCGGGCGCCGCCACCGCCCGCGTTCCTGAGGCCCGGACCGCCCGCGCCGGGGCGCTGATCGGCATCGCCGACGAGCATGTGGGGATGTTCTACAGCCTGGCCTTCCGCAAGCTGCGCGTGCACATCTCCCGCCTGATCGTGCCCTGGGACACGTTCCTGCGCCGTACGCGTGATATGGCGTGGGTGACGCAGTGGGTCCGCGTCTCCGAGACCGCCCAGGTGGAACCACTGATCGCCTTCAGCTATGCCCGGGGGTGCTATGTGGGCGGCGCCCACTCGCGGGGACGGGTTTCGCGCCGCGCCCGCTGTCGGCTCCCCAGCGTCGGCAAGTACCGGCGGGCGTTCGTGGCCTTTCACCAGCGGTTTCCGGAGGTGCGCGCGTTCTCGGTCTGGAACGAGGCCAACCATCGCTCCCAACCCACGGCCAACCGTCCCGATCGCGCCGCCGCCTTCTACAACGTCGTGCGCCAGCGTTGCCACGGCTGCGAGATCGTCGCCGCCGACGTGCTCGACCAGCCCGGCTTTGTCAAGTGGCTGCGCCGGTTCCGGCACTACGCGCACGGCCGCCCCAGCATCTGGGGCCTGCACAACTACGAGGACACCAACCACCACATCAGCCGCGACACCAGGTCCATGCTGCGCACGGTCCCGGGCCAAGTGTGGCTGACCGAGACCGGCGGCATCGTCAAGTTCGGCCACTGGAAGTACAGCCCGCGCCGGGCCGCCGGGGCTACCTCGTACATGTTCCGCCTGGCGGGGCTGAGCCCGCGCATCACCCGCCTGTATATCTACCAGTGGAGCGGCGCCCGCCGACGGGCGCGCTTTGACGCCGGCCTCACCGGCCCCACCGGGCATCCACGGCCCGCCTACTTCGTGGTCCAGCGCCACCTCGTCCACGGCAGCCGGTTTCCCCCCGGCTTTCGTCCACCCGCCCCGCCCGCCCCCCGGCCGATCAAGCCCATCCCCGGACCGTCCCCGCCCCCGCCCGGCCCGCCGCCGAGCGGCGGTGGCGGTGGATCCGGAAGCGGCTCGGGCGGCGGATCCGGGGGCGGCTCGGGTAGCGGATCCGGGGGCGGCTCGGGCGGCGGCGGCAGCTCGGGGGGCGGCTCGGGCGGGGGAGGCAGCTCGGGCGGCGGCTCGGGCGGCGGCGGCACTCAGCCCGTGTGCACATTGCCCGCGCCGCTTCCCTGCTTCTAGACGCCGCGTCCGGCCATCCGGCGGTTTCAGCGGGCGAGCCGGGTAGAGTCCCTGGCAGCGATGGGAGGCTGAGGCGATAGTGCGGCTCTCGATCGACATTCAAATGGCCACGACGGTGTTTCACCGTCTGTTTCACCCCCACCTGCGCCACCACGTGCACCTGCGGTCGCTCAACGTCACGGTCGACGTCTGGCTGCTTCTGTTGTGGGTGACGATCGTGCCGCTCGGCTGGCTGCTGTGGCGCTTCGTCTATATGCGGCGGCCGCCCAACCTGCGCGCCGCGCTGGGGCTGATCGGCGGCGTCGTGGTCCTTCAGGCCGCGGGCTTCATCAGCTTTGCGGTGGACCGCGACGCCAACCTGCTGTTCAGCCTGCTCTGGTGCTCGTTGCTGTCACTCCTCGCCGGGCTCGCGCTGCTGCCGATCCTGCGCTTTGGCGACAACGGCCCGCGGCCGCGATCCGGCGCCCCCGCCCACCCAGGCGAGGCCGGTCCGGCGACCGGCTAGGCCTCCTCGGCCGCCACGCGCTCGCGCAAGCGACGCAGCTTGCCCTGGACCCGACGGCGCTTGGCGGTCAGCTCCTGCTCAAGGCGGGCGAGCTCGCCCTGGCGGCGTCGCACCAGATCGAGCTGTCGTGCGAGGTGCCCCAGCGACTCGAACAGGATCTCGCCGCGCCGACGGTCGCTCTCGGTCCGCCCCCACTCATCGCGAAGGGCGGCGCGAGCATCCTCGGCCTCAACCAGCTGGCGCAGCTCGTCCAGCGTGACGCCCAGGAGCTCCTTGAGGCGCAACAGCTCGCGCAGACGGTGCACGTCCTCGGATCCGTAGAGGCGATGTTGACCGGCGGTGCGCGCGGCGCCCGCAGGCAGCAGGCCGATCTCCTCGTAGTAGCGCACGGTGCGCGGGGTGGTGCCGACCAGGCGGGCGACCTCGCCGATGCGTAGCGGACGCTCTGCTACCGCGGCGCTCATGGCGACCCCACCGCGCCGAAGGCCTGCGCCTCGCGTCTCTTCGCCCGCTCCTCGTCGCCCGGCTCCCCGCGCCCCCGGCCGCCGGGCTCGGCCGCCTCGTCGAGCTGGGCGCGGGCGGCGTGGCTGGGGCGCAGCAGCGACACCCCGGCGCCGATCAGCGAGGTGATCGCCAGCACCCACAGAGCGGTGTGCATGTTGTGGATGAACGGGGCCAGCTTCTGGGGCGAGAGTCCCTTGGCCAGGCCGGAGAAGATCTTGAACAGCGTCGACTTGGGCACCGCGGCGGTGACCACGGCCAGCACGAAGGCGATGGAGATCACCGCGCCGGTGTTTTGCAGCATGGTGCGCGCGCCGGCGGCCACGCCGCGGCGAAACGCCGGCACCGCGCCCATCATCGCCGCCGTGTTGGGGCTGTTGAACATGCCCGAGCCGATGCCGGTGAGCCCCAGCCACAGCGCGCTCTCCCAGTAGGGCGAGCGTCCTCCGAGCCAGGTCATCCCGACCAGCGCCCCCGCCGTGACCAGCATTCCCAGGGCGGCCAGGCCGCGCGAGCCGCGCCGATCTGCCCACACCCCGGCCAGGGGCGAGGACACAAGCATGCCCAGCGCCATCGGACACAGCTTGACCCCGGCGGTGATCGGATCGTCGCCGTGCACGCCCTGGAAGTAGAAGACGAACACGAACAGGAGCGAGAAGCGGGCCATGCCGTTGATGAAGGCGGCGGCCGTGGCGGCCGAGAACAGCCGGTCACGGAAGATGCTCAGGTCAAGCATCGGTGCCCTACCGCGCCGCTCGATCACCACGAACAGGGGCAGGAAGACCGCCGCCGCGGCCAGGCTGGTCAACGTCACCGGGTCGATCCAGCCGTTTATGCCCCCGCGCGAGATCCCCAGGGTAAGCCCGGTGAGCCCCACCACATAGACGGCGGTGCCCCGCAGGTCATAGCCCCGGTTGACGTCGGGCTTGGCCAGCTCGCGCAGCACCAGCCACGCCCAAGCGCTGCCCAGCAGCCCGAGCGGCACGTTGAACCAGAAGACCCAGTGCCAGGAGATCGCCACCAGGGCGCCGCCCAGCACCGGCCCGAGCACGAGCCCGACGGCGGCCACCATCGTGTTGGTGCCCATCGCCAGACCCAGTTGCCGCCGCTCGAAGGCGTCGGTCACCAGCGCGGCCGAGTTGGCGAACAGGAAGGCGCCGCCGATCCCCTGCAGAATCCGCCACAGGATCAGCTCGGTGCCGCTACCGGCAAAGCCGGCGCCCAGCGAGGCGGCGGAGAAGGCGAGAAAGCCGCCCACGTAGGCGCGCTTTCTCCCGAACAGGTCCGACAGACGGCCCGCGCTGAGCACCAGCACCGTCGAGGCGATCATGTAGGCGAGGATCACCCACACCAGCTGAAGCAGCGTGGTGTGCAGGCTGCGCTCGAGGTCCGGCAGGGCGATCAGCAGCGTGCCCGAGTTGATCGTCGCCATCAGCATCCCCAGGCTGGTGCACGACAGCGCCCACCACTTGTAGTTGTGGTGACCGGCCTCGACCCCCACTCGCCGGCGGCCGTCGCTCGGCGCTGGGCGCTGAGCCACCGGGCTCGCGGCGGGAGCGCTCGGCCGAGGGGGGGAGGGGAAGCTGATCTTCACGTCAACGTCAGATTAGCGCAGGCCGGGCCCGAGCGCCGGCGTCGGTCCTGCCCCACGCCGCTGCGGCCCGCACTGGACCGGCCCTACCCCCCCGCGGCTGCCCGGATCGGTCGGTGTTCAGTGGCGCAGGCCGGCGCACACCCAGTTACCCGCTCCCCCGCCCCCGGACCACAGCTTCGCCGCGAGCCGGTCCTGCTCGGACTTGGGCGCCTGGTAGGCGTGGGGGGTGCTGCCGCCCAGCTGCTGCCAGGTCGAGTCCAGGAACTGGTAGTAGCCCGAGGCGCCGGCGCCGTTGGGCGGCAGGTCCTGGCCGCCGGACTCGCACTGGACAACCGACCACGGGATCGCCCATGGCCCGCTGGGGCCGGAGGTGCTGCCCGCGCTCTGGCGGTCGGCCTCCAGGGCCGACAGCGCGCGCTCGGCGCGGCGTCGCCCGGCGGCGGTGCGGCGCAGGACCGCCTGCTGGGCGGCGCGGGCGCTGGCCGCCTGGGCCCGGCGCCGGGCCGCGGCGGCCTGCATGACGGCGAGCGCCTGGCGCTGGCGAGCGACCGCCACCGCGGTCGCTCCCAGCTGGCGCTCTTGCGCACCCAGGCGCACGATCTGCGCCTGGGTGTCGTCGCGGTCACGGCGGACCTGATCGAGCACCCGGGCGTTGGCCTCGGAGACGCGGCGCAGGAAGCTCACGCGGTCCAGCAGGTCGGAGAAGCTGTGCGAGCTGATCAGGATGTCGACCAGCTCCGGCCTGCCGTCCTGGTACTGGGCGCGCAGCTGGTGGGCGAGCGCCGCCCGATCGCGCGCCAGGCGGGCCTGCAGCAGCGCCAGCTGCACGCGCGACTGCGCCAGGTGCGCGCGCGTGAGCGCCAGCTGCGCGAGCGTCTGGCGAAGCTCTGACTGGACCTCGGCCTCCCGGCGCTCGAGCACGCCGAGCCCGGCGTCCAGGCGATCGACCAGCGCCCCCAGCCGGGCCACGCCCGCCGAGAGCGAGCGCTCGCGGCTGCGCGCTCCGGCGACCGCCGAACGCAGTGCGCCGGCGCTAGCCGCACGCGCGCGCGGAGCCCGCGGGCCTCCGAGCGCGAGCGCGGCGCACGTCAGGGTCAGGCCGGCGACCGATAGCGCCAAGCCGATGTGGCGAGTCCGGCGAAGCATCCCGGGGGCCCGGCACGGCGACGCCGGGCGTCGGCGACCATATCCACGGCACGCCCAAAATCCTTCCGGTGCAGGGGATCTTGCAACCGCGCCCGTGCAACGGCCCTTGCGCGGGCCGGCGCGGGGGTCAGGCTCGACGCACCACCAGGATCGCCTTGTCGTCGCGCGGCTCGCGCGGGTTGAACTCGGCGACCGTGCGCTGAATCGTCTGCGCCAGGTCGACGGCTCCCATCCCGGGGTGGCGGGCGATCACGTCGTGCAGGCGCTGCTCGCCGAACATCTGGCCGGCGGGCGAGCGCGCCTCGGTGATGCCGTCGGTGTACAGAACCAGGGCGTCGCCCGGGCCCAAGCTCTCGGCGCGGGTGACCCAGGTGGGGTCGTCGACCACCCCGAGCAGCACGCCCGGCTCGCCCAGGGGAGCGAGCTGGCCGTCGCGGCGGCTGAGCAGCGGCAGCGGATGGCCGGCGCAGCCGAGGCGGACCTCAAGCTCGGATTCACCCGGCTCGAGCACGGCGTAGGCCACCGTGCAAAACGTCGACGAGCGGTGCTCGGCGCGGATCGCCTCGTTGATCGTGTCCAGCACGTGCACCGGGTCGGGGTCGCGCAGCGCCGCCGCGCGGAGCGCGTGGCGCACCAGTCCGGTCAGCGCCGCGGCCTCGACCCCCTTGCCGCAGACGTCGCCGATCGCCGCCACCGCCCCGCCCCCGGGCAGCTCGAAGACATCGTAGAAGTCGCCACCCACGATCGTCCCGCTGCCCGCCGGGCGGTAGCTGGCTCCCAGCTCGATGCCCTCGATGTCGGGCAGGGCGGGCGGTAACAGGCTGCGCTGGAGCGTGCGCGCCACCGCGCGGTTGAGCTCGTACAGGCGCGCGTTGTCGACCGCGAAGGCGATGCGACGGCCCAGGTCCTCGGCCAGGCCGATGTCGGCCTCGGTGTAGCGGCGCCCCGATTCGGCCATCACCAGGCCGAGCGCGCCCACCACCCGGTTGTGGGCCACCAGTGGCACGCCCAGATAGGAGCGCAGGTCAAGCGCGCGCAGGAGCTCGAGGTGCTCGGGGTCGTGAGCCCCGGCCCGGAGCATCTCGTCGCTGATCTCGGGCACGATCTGCGGAGCACGCTCGCGGATCAGCGCCGGCACACCCCTGTCGCTACGGGGATCGACCGGGTAGCGCTCCTGGAGCTCGCGCGCCAGCGCGAGCTTGTCGGGGTCGACGTGGGCCACCGCCACCGGCAAGATCTCCCCCTCCTCGCCGACCACGTCTACGGCGCACCAGTCGGCCAGCGCGGGGACCGTGACCTCGGCCGCCTGCTGGACCGTGGTGCGGTAGTCGAGCGAGCTGCCCAGCTTCTCCCCCGCGGCGGCGAGCACGGTCAGGCGCTCGCGCGCCTCCTGCTCGGCGGTCAACAGGCGCAGGTGCTCCTCGGCGTGCTGGAGGCGCTCGGTGATGTCGCGCGCGGTGGCCAGCACGGCGGCCACCTCGCCGGCCTCGTCGTGGACCGGCGTGAGGATGTACTCCCACATTCGCCCGCTCATGCCCCCGACCTCGTCGACCTGGCGCTCGCCGGTGGCGAACACCCGGCGTACCTGGCGCTCGAACGGCTCCATCAGCCCGGCGGGCATGTCGAGCTCCTGCCAGGAGCGGCCGATCATCTCGCCCGGCGCCCGCGGGCTCAGGCGCTCGGCGGCGGGGCTCACGAACAGGAAGCGCAGGTCGGGCCCGTACACCCACATGGGGTCCGGGCTCGCCTCTATGAGCGCTTCGAGCAACCTGGCCTGCGCCAGCGTGTGCCCCGTCACGTTCCCTCGCCTTTCCCGGTAACCCCAGCGGCGATCGCCCGCGGGCATCCAGCGCTAGACATGCTATCCCCGCGCTGCGCCTGGGCTCGGAAGCTCGACTGGCCGCAACCCCGCCGCCCCGAGGGTGTTCGAGGGGGACAGTTGCTCACCCGCCAGGTGGGGTACCATGCCCGGCCGCTGCGCGCAGGGGCGGTGGCTCGGGTCCCGCCGCTCGTCGACCCCCGACCATCGGAGCCCAAGACACCGCATGCCCACTCGCTATGGCCGTTTTCTGGCGCTGCCTCTCGCGGCGCTCGTCGGTCTCGCCGCCCCGGCGGCGATGGCCGCCAAGCCCAAGAAGAAGAAGGCCGCCCGGGCCGTGGCGGTGACCGTCTCCCCGGAGCCGGGGACGCCGGACGCCTCGCCCACGACCCAGATCAGCCTCCTCGGGCCGCCCAAGAAGCAGATCCAGGCGGTGACCGTGCGCGGTAGCCGGACCGGCCGGCACAAGGGCAAGCTCCGTGGCTATTCGGGCAACCGCGGCGCCAGCTTCGTCATGCCCAAGTCGTTCACGCCGGGCGAGAATGTGCGGGTGCGGGTGGCGTTCAAGAGCGCGCGCGCCAAGCAGTGGTCGTTCACCGTCGCCACGCCCGGGGTCTCCACCACCCCGCCCTCGCCGGTCAGGCCGGGCTTTAACCCCAACGGCGCCTTGTCCTTCGTCTCCCGGCCCGACCTTCACCCTCCGTCGGTGTCGGTGGCCACCAACTCCGGCGCCGCCCGCGGCGACATCTTCACCGCCCCGATCGGCGGGCCCCCGCCCCCGGGCCAGCCGCCCAAGCAGATCGTCGGCCTGCCCGGCCCGATGATCCTCGACCAGAACGGCGGACTGATCTGGAGCAAGCCGCTGCCCCCCGGCCAGCTGGCGTTCGCCTTCGGCCAGCAGCGCTATCTGGGCAGGCCGGCGCTGGTGTGGTTCCAGGGGATGCTGTCCACGCTGGGCTACGGGGAGGGCAACTTCGTGGTCTACGACAACTCCTACCGCCAGATCGCCACCATCCGCGCCGGCAACGGCTACAAGGGCGACCTGCATGAGATCCAGCTCACCAACCGGGGGACGGCGGTCATGACCGTCTACCCGGTGATCGCCGCCAACCTGACCCGCTTCGGCGGCGCCGCCCAGGGCACGCTGCTCGAGAGCATCATCCAGGAGGTTGACCTCAGGACCGGCCTGGTGATGTGGGAGTGGCACAACCTGGGCCACCTGGACTTCGGCGAGACCTACGTCGCCCCGATCGCTTCGCCGGCGCCCCTGGGTGTGACCTGGGATCCGTTCCACGTCAACTCGGTGGACATCCTCAGCAATGGCAACTACCTGATCTCGGCGCGCAACACCGACTCGGTGTGGGAGATCGACAAGCGCACCGGCCGGATCCTGTGGCGTCTGGGCGGCAAGCGCTCGACCTACACGCTTGGGCCCAACGTCGCCTTCGCCTTCCAGCACGACGCCCGCCTGCTCCCCAACGGCAACATCTCGATCTTCGACGACGAGGCCGGCCCGCCGGTCAAGCCGCCGTCGCGGGGGATCATCGTCCACATCGACAAGCGGGCCAGGACCGCCAGCCTGGTGCAGCAGTTCCTGAACCCGTCTCGTCCGATCGCGGGCAGCCAGGGCAATATGCAGAGCCTCCCCGGGGGCAACTGGCTGCTCGGCTACGGCAGCGTCAACGAGTTCACCGAGTTCAACTCTGCGGGCACGATCGTCTTCGACGCCCGCTTCCCCTCGCCCGACGAGTCCTACCGGACGTTCCGCGTTCCGTGGACCGCCACGCCGGCCCAGGCTCCGGCCGCGGCGGTGGCGGTCTCGGGCGGCGGGACCAACCTCTACGCCAGCTGGAACGGCGCCACGCGCGTGGCCCAGTGGCAGGTGCTCACCGGCGCCAGCGCGTCGAGCCTGAGCCCGTCGGGCTCGCCGGTGGCCCGCTCCGGGTTTGAGACGGTGATCCCGACCACCAGCCCGGGGCCGCTGTACGCGGTGCGGGCGCTCGACAGCTCGGGCAGGACACTGGGGACCTCGGCGGCCGTGCACCCGTAGAGCCACCGGCAGCACCCGTCACGCCCCGGGGCCCGCCCGCCATGGCCGCCGCGCACGGTGTAAGGGTCAGAGGGCCGGGCGGTCACGCCGCCCGGCCCCAACCTCTCAGCCCGCTAGGTCAAAGGGCGGGTACTGGGTGCACATGAAGCCGGCGTAGGCCCCCGCCCGTGCGTTCAGGCGCAGGATCCCGACGTTTAGGCCGAAGAGCCCCTTGGGGTAACGAGCGGTGATCAAGAGGATGAAGAAGACCAGGAAGGTCAGGATCTCCAGCACAGCCATCAGCACGTAGACGATCAGCAGCACGGGCAGCGCCACCAGCCACGCGAACAGCACCCGCCAGCGCGCGACCGACCCGGGGTACTCGATCCTAAACCGGACCGGGTACTTCTCGTGCGCGGTGAGCGCAAAGGGCGGGAAGCGGTCGGTGAGCATCAGCATGTACGCGGTCACGCGCCAGCCGTAGCGGGCCACGCCGACGTTGAAGTTGAAGATCCCCTTGGGGTAGTGGCGGGTGATCAGCACCGCCACTGCCGCCACCAGCGTGAGGATCGAGCTGATCACGTAGAGCACGGTCAGCACGACCAGGTGAGGGATCACCAGCAGCAGGCGCAGGAACAGCATGATGCGGCTGTGCTTGCGGGTGTAGTCGATCTCGAGCTGGACCGGATAGTGGTCGGCGGCGGCCGCGGGGCCGGGGACGGCGGCCGGGGCGGCTGCGGCCCGGCCGGCACCGGCGTCAGAAGCGCTCATTCAGAAGGTCTCCTGGGTTTCTGGGGGGCGGGACGCCCCCGGGGGGCCAAGACTGGCGCCTGGCGCCCGTTGGCGCAAGGGCAACATTCGTCTAGGCACGATCCCCCCTTCAGGGGAGGCCACACCGCCCACCGTCCCGCCGACCGCCCGCCGCGGACCACCGCGGGGGCGGGAGGACGGCCCGCGAGCGCTCAGGCGACGGCGGGCGGCGGATCTCCGGGCGGCGCACCGGTGGGAAGGCTAGAACCCACGAAGTCGATCCACACCGAGTTGGGATCCTCATGGGCCACCTTTACCCGCAGGCTGGAGCCGGGGTGGACCATCGCCAGGTTGACCTGGGGCACCGCCTGCTTGACCGTTGCCGGGTAGGGCGGGCGGCCGGGGGGCAGCACGGTGAGATCGAGCTCGATCAGCGGCTGCATGTTGATCATGGCGCCCGCGTCGCGCGAGGCCACCACGGTGGCGTGGGCGTCGAGCCCGGTGGCGGCCGCGTTGGCCGCCGCCGTCTGCTGGGCCATGAGCTGGTTGGCGCCCGCCATCTTCGCTTGGGCGTCGGCCAGCTGCGCGCCCACGTCGTGGTTCCTCTGGATCTCCTCGGACTGCTTTTGCAGCTGGTGGACGCTCTTGATGAAGCCCACGGCTCAGCGTCCCGTGTACATGCGGTTGAACTCCTGGGCCACGGCCGGATTGCGCGTCATGCGCTCGTTCCACCCGGCCATCGCCTGGTCCCAGCTGTCGGGGCCCACGCCCTTGGACGCCGCCACCTCGGGCGTCTTGGACTGGTCATAGCGGTAGTCGGCCAGCCCGCGCGAGATCTTGGCGTACTGCTCCAGCGAGACGCTGGCGATCGGCTCGAAGTCGGGGCCGCTCGCCTGCCCCGGGACCGCCGCCGGCTGACCCGGGGGCATCGCCTGCTGGGCCCCGGCGGCCTGCTGCTGGGCGGCGGCCTGCTGGGCCGCCTGCATCTCCTGGGCCTGGGCCGCCATCTGCTGGGCCTGGGAGATCATGCCCGGCGCGGCCTCGGTCGTCTTCTTTAGGTCCTTGAATCCCTTGATCAGTCCCACGCGGCCTCCTTCGGTCGCCGCTCGCGGCTGGGGCGAGCGGCAGACCGACTCGTCCGAGCCGGCCCCGCCCACAGATACGACTGTGCTCCCCCCACGGTTCGCGCGCAATCGCACATCCGGCTAGTAAAAGTGGGTAAGTAGCCCGTGGGCGGCGGGGCCGGCGGCGTGGTCGGGGCTCAAAACGGCGAGGAGAACCCGGATACGAGGTCGCTGTGCGCTTCCAGGGAGACGCTGCCCAGGCGGTTGGAGAGCCTGAGCGCCATTCCCATGCGGGCCCGATCGATGAACCCGGTGCCCGATGCGCTCCCGCGCGCCGCGACGGCGCCGAGCGGCTTGACCCGTCCGTGCGCGGCGATCGCGTAGTGGAGGCCCACGTCGGGGAGCCGCGACCCGGTCTGCTCGGCGCTGCCGCGCAGCTTCCCCCGCAGGCACAGCGCCGAAGACGAGCGCGCCCCGGCCGCCGCCCGCCGCGCTCGCCCCCGCCGCCGGCAGCGCACGTCGAGCACGATGGCAAAGCGGGCCGGCAGGCCGCGGGGGTTGCGGCGCACCGACGAGCGCACCACCACGGTGACCGCGCCGGAGGCGCCGGCGTAGCGCCCGCTGCCTGACACGATCCGTCCCGAGAACGTGACCGGCGCGGCGGGCGCCGCGGGCGCCGCGGAGGCCAGCGCCGCGATGAGCAGGACCGCGGCCCCGGTCGCCCGCCGTGGCCCACGCCCCCTGCTGCGAAGCACCCGTTCGTCCACCATCCGAGCGTAACGGGGCTGACAGCGCGGGCCCGTGAGTTCTCGCCGCCCGCGACGTCACACCGGATGCGCGTGTGGACCCTGGACATCACATGAGGCGATCCGGACATCACATGAGGCGATCCGCTTTGACCTTGGCCGGGTTGGCGCTGCTCGCCCTCGCCCTGGGCGCAGCCGCGGTCGCGGGCGCGGTCGCGGGCGCGGTCCCGCCGTTCCTGATGGCCTTCGGCAGCAAGGGGACCGCCCCGGGCACGTTTCACGGCCCCGACAACGTCGCGGTCGACGCCCGCGGGCAGGTCTATGTCGCCGACCGGGAAAACGACCGCGTCCAGAAGTTCGATCGCACCGGCCGCGTGCTCGCCGTCCTGGGCGGCTCGGGCAAGGGCCCGGGCCAGTTTCACGCCCCGCGCGGGGTGACCGTCGACGCCCTGGGCGACATCTACGTGGCCGACAGCGCCAACAACCGAATCCAGGAGTTCGACTCCGCGGGACGGTTGCTGTCGAGGCGGGGCCGCAACGGCGGCGACGGCGCGGCGGGCACCGGCCCGGGCGAGTTCAACGACCCGCGCGGGATCACCACCGACCTGCGCGGCGACCTCTACGTCGCCGACCACGGCAACAACCGGATCCAGAAGCTCGATCCCTCCGGACGGGTGCTGGCGGTGTGGGGCCGCAACGGCGGCGACGGCTCGGCGGGGACCGGTCCGGGCGAGTTTCACAACCCGCGCGGCGTGGCGCTGGACACCGCCGGCGACGTCTTCGTCGCCGACAAGGCCAACAACCGCATCCAGCGCCTGGACCCCGCGGGACACTTCGCGCTCAAGTGGGGCCGCAACGGCGGCGACGGCTCGGCGGGAGTGGGCAGCGGCGAGCTGCGTTCCCCCTACAGCGTCGCGGTCGGTCCTGACGGCGAGGTCTACGTCGCCGACACCGGCAACAATCGCCTCCAGACGTTCACGCCCACCGGCGCGTTTCTGTCGCGCCTGGGCCACAACGGCGGCGACGGCAGCCCGGGGTCGGGGCCGGGGGAGTTCCGTGGGGACTACGGGCTGGCCTTCGACTGCCGGGGGGACCTGTTCGTCAGCGACGAGGACAACGAGCGCATCCAGGTGTTCGGGACCGCGGGTCCGCCCGCCGCCTGCCCGCCCACGTTGAGCGTCGGGCGCCTGCCCGCGCGCGCGTCGCGCGGCGCGCTGGCCGCCTCGGCCTCGTGTGACCGCCCCTGCGCTCTGGACTTTCGCCTCAGCGCGCGCATCCACGGTCGCCGCCGCTTCATCGAGCGCCACCGGCAGCTGGGCTTCGGCGTCTTTGGCGCGCGCGTGCGGCTGCGCCTCCCCGGCTTGGCGCGGGCGCTCGCGCGCTCGGGTCGGCATGGCCGCCTGCGCGTGCGCCTGACGGCGAGCGCTACCGGCTTTGGCGGCACGCGGACCGTGGTGCGCGAGCGGCGCGTGGCCCGCTAGCGAACGGCCAACGCGGCGCCGGCTACTTGACGACGACCTTGCCGGTGAAGCCGTGGATCGTGCAGTGGTAGCTGTACGTCCCGGCCTTGCTGAAGCTCAGGCTGTAGGAGCCCTTGCGGCCCGTCTTCGAGTGCTTGTTCGGCTTGGAGAAGGTCACGTTGTGGGGGGCGTCCGAGCTCCACGACCAGTGCACGGTCGAGCCCTTCTTGATGTGCGAGCTGCTCGGGCTAAAGCGATAGCTGCCGCCCGAGCCCTTGATCGTGACCTTGTTGGAGCTCTTCTTTTTCTTGCCCTTCTTGGGTGAAGGTGTGCCCGAGCTGGGCGGCGAGTATTGCGAAGTCCTCGGGGGGGCCCTTGCGGGTACTGAAAGAGCGCAATTTGCGGGAATCGGGCGCGACTTCCCGGCAGACCAGGGTCCCAAGGGGCCCCAGACTCGCCTGAGCCCTACGGCTGGCGCGCCGCGCGGGCCGTGAGGACCGCGTAGGAGAGCAGCCCGCTGAGCATCACGACGGCGCCGGCGATGTCTGGTCGAGGCGCGGGTATTTGGGCCCCTTGATCTGCGCCGCCGCATCGAGGCTACTCCCCAGATTGCAAGCCCCCGCTCGATCCGTCCGGCGTCGCCTCTAACTGTGTGCCAGGCGACCGAAGGCAGGCCGCCGCTCGCCCACGACGCTTGCGAGGTGCAGAAATGCCAGACCGCAGGTATTCGGCAACCGGCTCTGAGCTCTCCACCCGGCCCCCGCGGGCCCCCGCCCGGGGAGGCATCGAGCTCGCCCATTGGCTTTTGCTCAGCGCGCTGCTGGCGCTGGCGGCGATCGGGGTGCTGGCCTTCGTGGCCGGCCCGAGCTAGGGCCGGGGGGCGTCGCTCTGGGCGTGCGGCTGCGCACCGGCCCTGCGCCCCGTCGAGCATAGATGCGCCCGAGGCCCCCGCGCCGACGGGTCCCCATTCTCCGACCGACCCCCAGGCGCAGGTCGGATCTTACGCCTGGTGGAAACCAAGGGGGCTCCGGCCCCTCCGTGACCGCCGCGCCGACCCGCCGCGACGGTCGCCGCCCGGCTCGCTCACGAGGGCAAGCCGACCCACTCGACGCTTCGCTCCCATAGCTCGGCGGCGAGCGGCGGTTGCGCCGCGTCGCCGGGCTCCCGACGCTGCATGTCGTCGTAGTAGTGCCCGCTCTCACGGGCGACCTCGGGGGAGGTGGCGCAGTAGAGCGGAGTCCTGGCGCCCTCCTCGGGGGAGCGCATGCGACGCGTGATCAGCCCCCGCACCGGCCACGGCAGCCGGCGCCAGATGTTCGAGGCGACGACGCCCGGATGCACCGCATACGTCGTGACGCCGCGGCCATTCAGGCGCCGGGCGAGCTCCTGGGCGTGGAGGAGGTTGGCGAGCTTGGACACCGAGTACTCGGGCAGTCCGGTGATGCTTCGGGTCGGCCGGCGCACCGCCTCGAAGTCGATGCCCTGGGCTCGATAGTGCGATTCGCTTGAGACGTTGACGATCCGCGACGGGGCGCTCTCCCGGAGACGGTCGAGCAGCAGGGCGGTGAGCAGGAACGGGCCGACGTAGTTGGTGCCGAAGTGAAGCTCAAAGCCGCTGTCGGTCATTCCGCGCCGGCCGGCGAGCCCGGCGTTGTTGATCAGCCCGTGCAGCGGCTCACCGGTGGCCAGAAAGGCATCGGCGCACGCGCGCACCGACTCCAGGTCGCCCAGATCGAGCGACAGGTACCCCAGCGCGGCGCCCCCGGTCTGAGCGGTGATGTCGTCCATCACCGCCCTGGTCTTTTCCTCTGAGCGACCGGCGATGTAGACCCGGGCGCCGCGGCCGGCGAGCCCCCGCGCGGTCTCCCGTCCGATGCCCACGTTGGCGCCGGTGATGAGAAATGTCTTGCCGTGCAGATCGGCTTCCCGCTGGGCCACGCGCGGAGGATATGCGGCTTGGCCTGCTTCCCGGTCTCCCATTACGTTGCCCTGTCATGAGCGCCGTTTCGCAGCCGGTGACCGCGGTGATCACGGGCGCCTCGAGCGGCATCGGGGAGGCCGTCGCCCACCGCCTGGCGCGCGAGCCCGGCGCGCGGCTGGTGCTGGTGGCCCGGCGTGAGGACCGTCTGCGCCAGCTGGCGGAATCCCTCTCCGTGCCGACCACCTACATCGCCGCCGACCTCACCGACGATGATGCGCCCGCGCGCGTGGTGAAGCATGTGGGCGGGCACTGCGAGCGCCTGACCCTGCTGGTCAACAACGCGGGCGCGTCCTGGCGAGCGACGTTTGCAGACGGCGGCTACGCCAACGTGCGCCGCACGATGGAGCTCAACTTCGACGCGGTCGTGCGGCTCACCGAGGCGCTGCTGCCGCTCCTGCGCGAGTCGGCGCCGAGCGCGATCGTCAACGTGGCCAGCACGGCGGGGCGCGTCGCCCGTCCCGGTGCCGGCGCCTACTCGGCCTCCAAGTTCGCCCTGGCCGGCTGGACCGACTCGCTGTATGCCGAGGAGCGCGCCCACGGCGTCCACGTCGGCCTCGTGCTCCCCGGGTTCATCGCCACCGAGGGCTTCCCCGCCGCCGAGCTGACCTCCCGACGCCTCACCCGCCGGGCCGTCTCCACCCCCGAGCGCGCGGCCGAGGCGATCCTCGACGCCGGGCTGCGGGGGCGCGCGGAGCGCTACGTCCCCCGTCCCTACGCGCTCATCGGCGTGGCCCGGCTGCTGGTCCCCGGGCTGATGCGGCGCCTGGCCTCGGGCGGCGCCGGGGCTGCGCTGACCACCAAGACCGGCGCCGATCTGGCCGAGCGCGACGGCAAAACGGGGCCCAGCTGAGCCGGCGCCGAGCAGACCGGGACGAGGCGTAGGCTCTGGGCGAAGCGGAATCGACCCGACGCAAGGAGGGACCGCATGACCCAGGTGACCGCCCCGGACCCGACCGGTAGGCAACGGGGCCCCGACCCCGATGCCGGCAGCCAGCCCAACGAGGTGCGGGCGCTGAGCGCGCTGGCCTTCGGCGAGCTGCGGGCCTTTCCGGGCGCGATCCGCGACATGCACCTGGGCATCGCCCAGCGGGCGTTCCGGGGCGTGGGACCCGCCGCCCGCCCGGTCCAGATAATCCACGACGCGCTCTCGCGCCGCGGCTATGACGCGATCGGCTCCGGTGCGGCGCTGCTCGGTCGAGCCGCCGACGCGGCGATGGAGACGGGGGGGATCGGTCGCGACGCGCTGTTGTCGAGCACGCGCCCGGGGAGCGCGGCGATCGCCGCGCTCAACGGTCTGATCGGCGACCGGCTCGAGCGCACCGGAAGCGACCTGCACCAGCCCACCTCGGTGCGCCTCCACGGCCAGCCGGTGGCCATCGACCCCGACTCGTTGGGCGCCGCCTTCCCCGAGGCGACCTCGCGGCTGGTGGTGTTCCTCCACGGCCTGATGGGCAGCGAGTTCTACTGGCAGTGGAACGCCAGCGACGCGCGCGACACCTACGGCGCGCGCCTGGCCGAGGAGCTCGGCTTCACCCCGGTGTACCTGCGCTACAACAGTGGCCGCCACGTCTCCGAGAACGGGCGCTCGGTCGCCGAGCTGCTCGAGCAGCTCGTCGAGGCCTGGCCGGTGCCGGTGTCAGAGGTCGCGCTCGTTGGTCACTCGATCGGCGGCCTGGTGGCGCGAAGCGCCTGCTATCAGGCGGCGGAGAGCGGCCAGCGCTGGACCGAGCACGTCTGCCACGTCGTCTCGCTGGGAACGCCGCACCTGGGTGCGCCGCTCGAGCAGGGCGCCCATCTGGCCGCCGCGGCGTTGTCCGCCCTGCCCGAGACGCGCATGTTCGGCACGTTCCTTCGCCGGCGCTCGGCCGGGATCCGCGACCTGCGCCACGGCTCGCTGGTCGACGAGGACTGGCGGGGCCGCGACCCCGACGCCCTGCGCGCGGCCGCGTGCCGGGAGGTGCCCCTGCTCGAGGGGGCGACGCACTGCTTCGTCTCGGCCACTGTGACCCGCAGCCCGCGCCACCCCGTGGGCCGGCTGCTCGGCGACGTCCTGGTGCTGGTGCCCAGCGCCACCGGCCAGGGCCGCACCCGGCGGATCCCGTTCCAAGCCGAGTACGGCCACCACGTTGGCCCCGCCCACCACCTGGCGCTGCTCAACCACCCCGAGGTCTACGACCGCTTGCGCGGGTGGTTGGCCAAGCCGCCGGCGCCGATGCACGAGCGGGCGGCATAGGCGGCGCCGGCGAGGGGGTTGGGGCTCGGGCGGGCGGCGGGGTCTAGCCCGAGACCGGCTGGCGCTCGGCGGGGCGGCGCTCGTCCGGCCCCGCCGCCGCATCCGCGGCGCCGCCAACGCCGCCGGGGCCCGCCGCCGGCTCCGCCCGCCGCCTCACCCGCACCCGCGTCCCCTTCCGCGGCGAGAACGTGACGTTTCGGCGCGTGATCCGCTCGGCCCGCCGGCTCGCGGCCTGCACGTCCCGGCGTCGCAGGATCGCCGCGAGCACCACCCGCATCTCGAGCTCGGCGAAGGCCCCGCCCAGGCAGCGCCGCACGCCGCCGCCGAAGGGAATCCAGCCGTAGGTGGTGGGCGGCTGCTCGAGGAAACGCTCGGGCCGGAAGGCGTACGGCTCCGGGTATAGGTCCCCGCGCGTGTGCGTGAGCCAGATCGCCGGTGTGACGTCGCTCCCCGCCTCGAGCTCCAGGCCGTCCGTGCGCAGATCGCGCACCAGGCGCCGGCCGGCCAGCGGGACCACCGGCCGCAGCCGCAGCGACTCGGAGATCACCGCCCGCAGGTAGTCGTCGCCGCCCTCGTCCACCTCGGCGGTCAGGCGCGAGAGCGCCGCGGGATTGCGCAGCAGCAGATCGAAGGTCCACGCCAGCGCGGTGGCGGTCGTCTCGTGGCCGGCGAGCAGCAGCGTCATCAGCTGGTCGCGCAGCTCCTGGTCTGCCATCTGCGACCCGTCCTCAAACCGGGCGGCCATCAGCTGGGAGAGGATGTCCTCGTGCCCGTCGCCGTCCGCTGCGGCGCGGCGCTCGGCGATCTCGGCGAACAGCAAGTCGTCGATAGCGCGAGCAAGCTCGCGTAGGTCGGCGAGCGGATCGGAGCGCCCCAGGCGACGGGCGACCAGGACCCGCAGCTGGAGCCGGCCCGAGGCGGTGTCGTTGAGCAGGCGGGGCAGCATCTCGCGCAGGCGCGCCCGGCGGTGGGGGTCGGTGACCCCGAAGACCGCCCGCAGGATGACCTCGAGCGTTATCGCCTGCATCGAGGGGTGAAGCGGAAACGTCTGCTCGAGCGGCCAGCGCTCGATCTCGTCCTGGGCGACCTCGCGCACCGTGTCCTCGTAGGCGCGCATGCGCTCGCCGTGGAAGGGGGGGAGCATCAGCTTTCGCCGCGCCAGGTGCTCCTCGCCTTCGAGCAAGAGGATCGAGCGGGCGCCCATGATCGGGCGCAGGGCAAAGGTGCGCCCGGGCGGCAGGTCGTGGTTTCCGCGGTAGAGCTCGCGGATCGCCTGGGGATCGGACAGCATCACCGTGGGGGTGGTGAACCCGATGAAGCGCACGCTGAAGTTGGGACCGAAGCGCCGCCGGCAGTCCTCCAGGAAGGCGATCGGACGCGCGATCCACCGCGCGGTCTGCACGGCGGGCGCCTCGGTGGGGCCGGGCGGGTAGCTCATCCCTACAGCCTGTCACGCCGCGGCCGGCAGCGGCGGCGTGGCGTCACGACTGCGCGGCGCGCAGGGCGGCGCGCAGCGGAGTAGAACTTGTCCTGCTCCCAACCGTCCGAGCGCGATGGCCACAGCACCCCCGACGCCCACGCTCTATGTCATTCTCGGCTCCCACGCTTGCCGCACCGGGATGCTGCTGCTCGAGCACAAGGGCATCTCCTACCGGACGGTGGAGCTGGTCACCGGGCTGCATCCGGTGGGCGTGCGGCTGCGGGGGTTTCCGGGCAATGCGGGCGCCGTGCGCGACGTCGACGGCCGGCGGACCGCCTCGCTGGCCATGGCGGACCGTCTCGGGACGGTGCCCGCGCTGGCGATCGGCGGCGAACGCGTCCAGTCCAACCGCAAGATCGCGCGCTTCCTCGACCGGCTGCAGCCCGATCCACCGCTGTTCCCGGCCGACCCCGAGTTGCGGCGAGCGGTCGAGGAAGCCGAGCGCTGGGGCGACGAGGTCTTCCAGATGGCCGCCCGGCGGCTGGTGCTTGCCGCCGGGCTCCACGGCCGCGATGCCATGCGCCGCCGGGGCAATGACGGACGGCTCGGGCCGCTCCTGTTCCAGCGCGAGCCCGTCCGCTTCGCCTTCGTGCACAGCTTGGCGCGCTTCACGTTCGGCGCCAACCCCGAGACGGAACGCGAGCTGCTTGCCGCGCTGCCGGCGATGCTCGACCGGATCGATTCCTGGATCGACGCCGGCGTGCTGGGAGGCGAGTCGCTCAACGCCGCCGACTACATGCTCGTCACCAGTCTCGCGCTGATCGACTACCGCACCGATCTGCACCCGGAGATGGCGGAGCGGCCGGCGGGCGCGCTCGTCGAGCGGGTGCTGCCCGAGCCCGCGCGACCGCCCGAGCCCGCGCCATCGCCGACCTGACGCCCGCCCCGGTCAGGCGTTGGCCACGACCTCGCCGACCTCGACGCTGTCCATCGTGACCTCGTCGCCCGGCCGCGCCCCGACCCGCTCCGCCGCGGCCTTGGCGGCCTCCTCGGACTCGAACACCACGATCCCCACACCCTTGTCGGGCTGGGGGCTGACCCAGTAGCCGGCGACGAAGCCCGGTGCCTGCGAGACCCCGGGCACCACCTCGTTGCCCAGCGTCTCGATCGCCTTATCGCGGTCCTTGACGGTCACGTGAGTCACAACTGCGTGCATATGGCCTGCCTCTTTGGTCGGAGATGGAGTAGGAGCCGACCCTAGCCGACCGCCGGGTTCGACCTGATCGGGTTTCTCTTCTCCGCAGCCTAGGCCCGCGCGTATTCCCGGGTGCGCAGCGGGTGCTCGGGCGAGGCGCCGGGTCCGACCTCGGCGCGCACGTCGTCGAACTCGAGCAGGGCGCCGCAGCGGGTGCAGGTGCGGTGCGGGCCCATAAAGCCGCCGCAGCCCTCGTGGCGCAGCACGGTCGGCGGGCCGCCGGGGGTGGGGGAGTAGTGGTCGCCCCACTGCATGAGCTCGACCAGCACCGGCCACAGCGCGCGCCCCTTGTCGGTCAGGCGGTACTCGTGGCGCACGCGGCGCTCGCCGTAGGGATGGCGCTCGAGCACGCCGTTGTCCACCAGCCGCTCGAGGCGAGTGGCGAGCACGTTGCGCGCGATCCCGAGCTGGGATTGGAGGTCGTCGAAGCGCCGGACGCCGAGGAAGACGTTGCGCAGGATCAGCAGCGTCCAGCGCTCGCCGACCAGCTCGAGCGCGCGGGCGATCGAGCAGACCTGGGTTTCGTAATCACGCCTTAGCACGGGTTCTAGACCAGGTTAGCAATATTGGGTTGCTTCAAGCAACCCTTTTGTATATGGTCTTGAGTCCCTTCATGAAACCTTGGACTAGAGGAGGCAGGCGGTGGGCGACGAGCGGGCAGTGACCGGGCGGCGGAGATCGTTGGTGATGGGCGTGGTTGTGGTGGGGGTGTTCATGTCCGTCCTGGACCTGTTCATCGTCAACATCGCCTTTCCGCAGATCGCCAAGGACTTCACCGGGACGAGCCTGGGGTCGTTGTCGTGGGTGCTCAACGCCTACGCGATCGTGTTCGCGGCGCTTCTGATCCCCGCCGGGCGCTGGTCTGACCACATGGGACGCAAGCGCGCCTTCCTGCTCGGCATCGGGCTGTTCACCGCCGCCTCGGCGGTGTGCGCGGCGGCGCCCTCGGCGGGGTTGCTGACCGGTGCCCGCGCGGCGCAGGCGGTTGGGGGTGCGCTGCTCACGCCGGCGTCGCTGGGGCTGCTGTTGCCTTCGTTTGCGCCCGAGCGCCGCCACGTGGCTATCGGGCTGTGGGCGGCGGTGGGCGGCGTGGGCGCGGCGGCGGGTCCGCCGCTGGGCGGGCTGCTGGTGCAGGCGAGCTGGCGCTGGGTGTTCCTGGTCAACGTCCCCGTCGGTCTGATCACCCTGGTGGTCGGGTGGCGGGTGCTCAGCGAGATCCGCCACCCCGACCGCGCGCGCGCCGACCTCGCCGGGGCCGGGCTGTTGGCGCTCGGCGTGGGCGCGGCGATCTTGGCGATCGTCAAGGGCCCCGATTGGGGCTGGATCAGTGGGCAGGTGGTGGGACTGTTGGTGCTGGCCTTCGCGTTGCTGGGTGCGCTGGTGCGGCGCAGCGCGCGGCATGCGGCGCCGATCCTCGAGCCGGTGCTGTTGCGGGCCCGCGCGTTCAGCGTGGCCACGGTCGCCACCACGCTGTTCTTTGTCGCCTTCGCAGCGATGCTGTTGTCGAGCGTGCTGTTCCTCACCGAGGTCTGGCATCGCGACGTCCTCACCGCCGGGCTGATGCTGTTTCCCGGGCCGGCGATGGCGGCGACGTTCGCGGTGCCGGGCGCCCGGCTGGGCGCCCGCTTCGGTCCCGGGCGGGTCGGCATCGCCGGGGCGCTGGTGTTCGCCCTCGGCGGCGTGATGCGGTTGGCGTGGCTAGGGCCCGACGTGCACTATGCGTCGGACTTCCTGCCCCAGATGCTGGTCGGCGGAGCAGGGGTAGGGCTGATCCTGCCCTCGCTTACCTCGGCGGCCGCCGCCGCGCTGCCCCCGGCGCGACTGGCGACCGGGATCGCCGTGCAGACGACCGGGCGCCAGATCGGCTCGGCGCTGGGGGTGGCGATGCTGGTGGCGGTGCTTGGCGGCGCCGCCGGCACGGGTCAGGACTTCAACGGTGCGTGGGTACTGATGATCATCGCGTCGCTGGCCGCCGGGCTTTGCCTCACGGTGATGGGGCGCGCGGGGCGGCCCCTCCCGGCGGCCGGGATGCAGCCGGCGGAGGCGCCGGCATGAGCGGCGGCGCCGATGAGGCGGTTCTGCAGGGGGCTCGCACCCGGACGATCTCCTGGGAGGATCCCGCCGTGGTCGCGGCCGCGAGCCGGTCGCGGTCGGGCCTGGAGGTCATGCGCGCGATCGCCGCGGGCGAGCTGCCGCCGCCGCCGTTCGCGGCCACGCTCGGGGTCGACCTCGTCGGGGTCGAGAGCGGCCGGGCGGTGTTCGAGCTCGTCCCGGCCGAGTTTCACTACAACCCGCTCGGCGTCGTCCACGGCGGAATCGCGATGACCATGCTGGACTCGGCCATGGGCTGCGCCGTGCAGAGCACACTCGAGGCCGGGCAGGCGTACACCACGCTCCAGGTCAACGTCCACTTCGTGCGCCCGCTGAGCGTCGCCACCGGGGTGGTGCGGGCGGAGGGGTTGGCGGTGCACGTCGGGCGCAAGCTGGCGACCGCCGAGGGGCGGGCGACCGCGCTCGAGACCGGCAAGCTGCTCGCCCACGCCACCACGACCTGCCTGGTGATCGGCGAGGACGGCTAGCGGCGAGCCCGGCTTCCCTGCTCAGGTGGGGCGATAGATGTGCACCGCGACGCCCGAACCGTAGGCCTTGGCGTCGACGAGCTCGAGCCTTTGGCGAGCGGGCAGGTCCGAGAACAACGGCAGCCCGGCGCCCAGGGCGACCGGGTGGACGCGAAGGCGATACTCGTCGACGAGCCCGGCGGCGCAGAGCGCACGGGCAAAGCGCGCGCCGCCGTGGGCCATGATCGGATTGCCCGGCTCGGCCTTGAGGCGCCCCACCTCCTCGACGAGGTCACCGCGCACGATGCGGGTCTCGCCCCACGGGGCCTCAGTCAGGCTCTTTGAGAACACCACCTTGGGCAGCTCGTTCATCGGAGCGGCGTATGGCTCCGTCGAGGTCGGCCAGTGGGCCGCCATCTCGCGGTAGGTCGCGCTCCCCATCGCGTGCACGCCCGCCTGCCACACCGAGTCCACCGTCCACGCGGTCAGCTCGGGGTCCGGATCGGCGAAGATCCAGTCCAGCTCGCCCTCCGGCCCGGCCACGAAGGCATCGACCGAGATCGACATCTGCAGCACTAGGTTCCTCGAGTTCTCTGCGGTTGCCACGGCGGCCTCCTGTTTCGGTTGCACGGGCATGAGACCGGGTCGAGGCGGGAAACTCATCGGCCGGAGCCGACGCGAAGCTGCGGGCGCGAGCACGCTCTCGGAGCTCGCGGCCGGCCTGGGCGCGCGCGGTTGGGCGGCCTATGGCGTCCGGCGGGGCGTCAGGTCCAGCGCGTCGGCGTCGTAGGTGACCCCGTTGGGTTCGAGGATCACCCGTCGGGGACCGTCTTCGACTACCCCGGCGACGTGGGCGCCGAGCTTCAGCCGGCCGGCTATGTCCACGACCTCCTGGCCCGCTCCCGGGGGGCAGTAGACGGCGTAGCCACAGCCCATGTTGAAGGTGCAGTAGGCGGCGCTCGGCGACATCTCGGCCTGCTCGACGAGGAACTCGAGCACCTCGGGCACCTCCGGCAGCGAGGTGATGCGGTAGGTCAAGTCGCGCGCCGGTCGCATCAGCTTGAGCAGCCCGTGGCCGGTGATGTGGCTGAGGTAGTGGACCGGTACGTCGCTCGTGATCAGGGCTTCCACGAGCCGCGCGTAGATGACCGAGCGATCGAGCAGCGCCTGCCCAAACGTGCGGCCGCCGGGCAGGCGTGCGCCGTAGCCGTCGGGGAGACGGCCGGCGATCAGCCGAGCCAGCGAGGAGCCGTTGGCGTGCAGCCCGCTGCTGGCCACGAAGACGATCTGGTCGCCGGACGCCAGTTCAGATCCCAGGATTGCCTGTTTGCCGTCGGGCACCACGCCGACGGCGCTCCCGGCCAGCTCGATCTCGGGGACGCTGACCAGCTCTGGCAGCGACGGAGACTCACCCCCGCCCCACGTCGCCCCGGCGTCTTCGCACGCCGCTCGCCAGCCGGAGAGGAGTTCGCTCTGGCGATCGGAGTGCGCGTACCAGTCGGAAGTGCCGGTGGCGAAGTAGGCGTTTACGACCAGGGGGAGAGCGCCGACACAGCACAGGTCGTTGACGATTGCCGCCACCGTGTCGTAGGCGACATCTGCGAAGCGGTTTTCGCCCAGGTCCTCGAGCACCTGACCGGCGATGATCGACTTGGTGCCGAGTCCCTCGATCACGAAGGCGAACGTTTGGCCGCCGAACTGAAAGACGAAGGCCGGCTCACCGCGAGACTCCTCGACGGCCGATCCTCCGCGCGATGAGAGCAAGTGCGAGGTCGCAAGCGCCTCGGTCAGGGCGTTTCGCTTGCCGGCGTCGAGCGCCCCGTAGTCGACCCCAGCCGAGCTGTACGTCGGGCCACCCCGACCCGGTTCTCGCCCTGCCGCCTTATTCAGCCCGGCCGCGGTGATCGCGGCGTCCCGATCAGCGAAGTAGTCGGCGCGCGCGATTTGGCCGTCACGGACGGTCACCACGGAGCTCCAGGCCGACGTCACCTCGATACCGCTGAGCTCGCCGACCCCCCGCCACTCAAACGCGACGAGCACCTTGTCGCCCACCCCGAGGAGTTCCTGCGGGACCACCATGGCGCCCGGCTTCCAGCCTTCGCCGAGCCCTTCATAGAAGCGGCGGACTTCTTCCCGTCCTCTGAAGGGGCCGCCTTCGGGAAACCCCGGAGCGGGCCACACCTCGACGTCGGGCGAGAAGGTGTCAAGGAGCGAATCCCAGTCGCCCGAGTTGTAGAACTCGTAGGAGCGGCGCACGAGCTCGATGTTCTTCTCCGACACCGGCTCAACGTATCGCGCAGGTGTTCAGGAGGCTTGCTTGAGCTCCTGGCGGGCGCTCGCCTGCGAAGCGCAGTCCCCAGGGATGTCCGTCGGGGGCTTGCCGGCCGGGTGGGCCCGAAGCTTGGCGGCGCTCGTCCCCCGGCTCAGCCCCGGGCCACGCGTCTGAGGAAGGGCAGCAGCCGCTTGAGGAACTCGTTGCGGGCAGGACTGGCGGAGTTCGGATCGTTGTGGGCGTAGGTGGTGTGCCGGTCGACCAGCACAAGGCGGCTCGGGGGGATGCCGGACTGTCGCGCCAGGACACGGGCGGCGGCGAGCACCCGGGGTCCGCCGAGCGCGGCGCCGAAGGCGTAGATGCGCAGGCGCTTGGGGAGATGGTGGCCCTGCGTGGCGTGGACATCGAGCACCTTCTGGGCGGGGTTGGCGTTGCCGGCGGCAACGGCGCCCGAGTCCAGGGTCAGACGCCGGGGGTGGTACCAGGCCGTGCCGTCGAGGCCCCTGAGGCCCCAGCCGGAGAACATGTCGGCGTAGCGCTTCAGAGGCGTGAGCTCGTTGGCGTCATCCCAGGCGCGCGGGTCGCCAGAAGCCGCCAGGTGGCCGAGGTGGGCCTGCGCCGGCCTAAGCCCCGGCGGCGAGGTCTTGGTGTCCAGGGCGTAGCCGTACTGGCCGGAGGTGGTCGCGCGTACCGGCGCGACGATGCTGGCGGGCAGCAGCCCCGAGACCTGGCCGTCCGACGCCGCGTTGGGCGCGAGCTTGACGGCCAGAGAGCCGGTCGAGTTGAACAGTCCGGCAAGCGGGGTCGGGATTCCTCCGAAGGCAAGCCACGGCGAGCCGGCATTGAGGGCCGCGAGTTGCGTGCGTGCGGCGGCTGCGGTCAGCGGCTGCGGGCTGCTGCCGCCGTCGATGAACACCAGGCCGCTAAGCCCGCGCGCGCCGGGCTTGCCGGCGAAGTTCCAGGCCGCATAGGCCGTCGTGATGGACCCGCCGAGCGAGTGGCCGCCGACGACAACCTTGCCGCCCAGGTGCTGCGCGCGCAGGACGACCCGGCGCAGATCCTGGATCTCGGTGTTGAGACCCCACTGCTTGGCGTAGGCGACCTCGCTGTCTGGGATCAGTCGGAGGTGCGTGGTGATCGACTTGTCCTTGAGCCAGCCCAGGTAGTAGTCGAAGACTTGCCTGACCGTGGCGAGCCCTGCCTTGGCGCGGTTGAGCATGGACTGGTCCTTCAGCAGGTTCTCCCGGCGCTCGACCGACCACACTTGCCAGCCCTTGGCCTGGGAGACGATCGCCTTGGCCAGGGGCACGAAGTACGCGGCGCTGGCGCTGGTCCCGGGATTGAGGACGAGCACATTGCGGGCCCGGCTCGAGCCGACCTTGATGACCCCCACCTTGTCGTACTGCGCCGGCGTGCCCGGGGATTTGAAGCCCGGCAGCCGCTCGAAGGTGATCGCGGCCGAAGCGCCGGCGGCGCAGGCCGCCAGCACCAGTACGGCCAAAAGCAGCGCGGGAAGCGCACGGGCGGCAGGGGGGCGGGGCATGGTCTCCTCCTTGAGGGGTGCGCGGAGCGTGCGCGTTGAATATAGGACATCGACCCTTGCGTGTCCCTACCGGGCTTTCGCCCGCTCCCAAAATTGTCCTTCTTGTCTCGCTAGGGTCCGCCTGGGCCGGCTAATGAGAAACCGGCTAGGAGCGCCGGCGGGGCCGGGGGATTCCCAGCAGAGCTGCCTCCACGTTGCGCAGACGGTCCACGTCGCCGCGCCTGCCGGCGATCGGCTCCCTGAACAGGAAGGCCTCGGCCAGCCTGACGATCGCGTAGGCGAGGTCGGCGGCATCGACCGGCGGGTCATAGCTGCCGGCCTCGATCTCCGCCTCGATGACGCTGCAGATCATTTCCACCATCTGCGGCTGCACCGTCCCACCGCTCGTGGTGATGATCCGCAGGGCTGCGTCGTGCTCGTGCTCGAGGAATGACCTAAGGGCCGGTGCGTCCGCCAGGCGCCGGTTGAAGCGGTCGAAGATGTCCAGCAGCAAGTGGGCACCCTTTCCCCGAGCACCGCGGCGCGCCTTCGCGAAGACCGGGCGGGTGGCGGCCACGATCGCCTCGCCGATCAGGCCATCGCGCGATCCGAACCAGCGATAGATGGTCGAGCGGCCCAGGCCCAGCTCGGCCGCGATCGCCTGGACGTCCACTCGCTGCCCGCGGAGGTAGCGATATAGCGCCGCGTCGAGGACGTCTTCGCGGCTGGCCGCGGCCGGCCGTCCGGGGCCTCTGACCTGCTCCTCAGCCGCTCGCATGGCCAGGACGCTAACGGGTCCACCCGCCCTCGTTCGGGCCGCCGCGATTTGCAGGGCTTTGGCCGGTTGCGAGGCGGGCTTGCCGGGAACCGCGCGTCGACTATGGCGCGGTCCGCGCGTCGATTATGGCGCGGTTCGCGAGGTGTCGCTGAACCCGTTTTTACTCAGCCAGTCTGCGACGATCCGACAACAACCATGAAGAAAGCGACAACGAACATGACGAAGAGGAAGAGCGGCTCGAAGGAAGGAAGAGGAGACTCTCCCTCTCAGCTGATAGATGCGAGAATCAATGAGCTGAGTGATTGGCGGGGCGAGACCCTCGCTCGGGTCCGAATTCTCATCAAGCAGGCCGACCCCGAAGTGGTCGAGGAGTGGAAGTGGAGAGGGGTTCCGGTGTGGTCCCATGCCGGGATGATCTGCACCGGTGAGACGTACAAGAATGTCGTGAAGATGACCTTCGCCAAGGGCGCCTCGCTGGAGGATCCTTCAGGCCTCTTCAACTCCAGCCTCGAAGGCAACACCAGGCGTGCCATCGATGTCCATAAGGGCGACAAGATCGATGAAAAGGCGTTGAAGGCGCTTGTTCGCGCCGCGGTGGCACTGAACACGTCCTCAGCCGGCCAGCGGCCGGGGCCGTAAGACGACCGAAAGGGATTTGAGGCGGGGTGGGTGAGCCCAGGGGGCAGGGGGCCGCCTAGGTGAACGGAGCTCCAACCCGGATCGAGCCCGGCGCCGTCGCGCAGGGTCGCGCGGGTGCTGCGCCGCGGCGGGTCTGCTGGTCACCTGCGAGATCGTGCCACGTCGCGCCGGGGCCTTCGTGATCCGGCATTTGCGGGGCTTTTAGAGCCCAGCGTCGGACTCGAACCGACGACCCCTTCCTTACCATGGTGACCAGGGCGGTCCTAGCGGCTCCGCCCGGGCCATCGCAACCCCTGCAAAGACGCCGCTTTTGACGGTCTCGCACGCCGGTTCGTGCGAGGCCATCCTCAGGGCAGATGTGTCCATGCGGTGTCCACCCGAGACGAGCATCCTGGTGGCACGGCCGCGCCTGTTGCGGGTCGCCTGTTGCCAGGAGCCGGTCGCGTCATGTGCGATCTAGCTCGTCCGTTTGCCGTTCGCCTCAAGCTCGCGCAATCATTGGCTCGTGGCCGACGGCAGGCGGCAGCGGGGAGGTGCGGCTCAATCGGACGATTGGCGGCTGGTCGCCGATCGGCTGTTCGTCTATCCGGCACCGAACGGTCTCGATGGGCTCTGCCACCTCCGCGTGTTCGAGTGCACGCGAGGCCGAGCGCGGCCGGTCGTGATCGTGGGCGGGCTCACCGATGAGATCGGATCCCGCTCGATCACAAATTCGTGCGAGTGGATCGCCGCGGCGGTACAGGAGGAGTACTTCCCAAACGGCAGGCGCTTCGACTTCGTGGAGCACCATCCCGACCAGGTCAGCGGCGAACAGACGCCGACGTTCGCACTTGTGCGCATGGCACGCTCGGGCCGCGCTCGTGCATGGTGGAGGCGTCGGGCAGCGTCGCGCGAGCCGCAGGGTGCCAGCACTCCCACCGGCCATGCCTTGGTGGTGGTCGACAAGGAAGGCGCCGCCAGTCACCGACTGGACGGACCGCCGACTCCGCCCGCGTGGGAGTTCTCGGCGCCGCGGTGGGAGTCGATCGAGTACCAGACAATGGGTGCGCATCGGGTCGCGCTCGGCCCGCTTCCGGGGGTTGAGCTGCGCACCTGGCCGCGCGAGCGGTACACCGCCTACAGCCTGGCGGGGGAGGAGGGCGCACTCATGGCGCGAGGTCTTGGCGAACGTAACCGCCGTCGCGCTGACCAGCTCGTGGGCTCCGCCGAGGCATACAGTCACGCACCAGCGGACGCCGTTGTCGACATCGGTCCGGATCCCCAGGCACCCCCTGCCTAGACCATTTCCGTTCGTGCCGCCCCGCTTTCAGGGCAGATCGCCGGCCTGGCGCCGCGCTCTCGCCTGTCACGGCTGAGTCCTGGCGTCGGAAGGAGCCGTGATGCCTTCGCGTCTGCTCGCCCACCGAACTGCCGGTCCGGTTCGAGGCTTATGGTGATCGCGTGACTGCCGAGGGCGCCGTCGTCGAGCTGGTAGAGCGCGTCCGGGCCAGTGCCACCGGCCCCGAGCCGGCGGCCTTGCGGGCGGCCCTCGAGCGCGAGCTGGGCCGCCTCGGGCGCCAGGTCCGCGCCCACCCCAGTCGCTGGGGCGCCTGGGCCGATGGCGTCGACGTCGTCGGCACGGCCTACGAGCGCCTCGTCAAGGCCGACCAGCGCCGCGCCGCTGGGCAGTTTCAGACCCCGCCCTGGGCTGCGCAGCTAATGGCGACCTGGCTGACAGAGGAGCCGATCGAGCTGCTCCTCGACCCCGGCGTCGGCTCCGGGCGCCTGCTCCTTGCCGCGGCCGCGCAGCCCCGTCCGCCGCAACGGATGCTGGGCCTCGACAGCGACCCGGTGGCCCTGGCCATGACCCGTCTCAACGCCAAGCTGCGCCGGCTGGAGAACCTCAGTCTGCGCTGCGGGGACTTTCTCCTCGACGCGGTGCCAGCGGCGCCGACGGCCATCACCGCCAACCCACCTTTCTCGCGCCATCACGCCATCCCGGCGCCGGCCAAGGCGGCCATCCATGCCGGCCTAGAGGAGCGGGGGCTGAAAGTCAGTCGCCTCGCGCCTCTGCACGTCCTCTTCCTCCTCCGAGCCCTCGACGTCGTCGCTGAGGGCGGCCGCCTGGCCGTGCTGACGACCTCCTGGTGGCTTGATGCCAACTACGGGCGCCAGATCGAGCATCACGTCCGCAACCAAGCTCGAGTGGACGGCCTGGTCTTCTTCGACGAAAGCCATTCCTTCTTTGCCGGCGCCAAGACCACGGCCCTAATTACCCTCCTGACCAAGGGCGCGAAGCCGGCCGCAACGGCGCCGGCGGTCCAGCTCGGCGCCGAGCTGCCGGCGGTCAGCGAAGTCCTGCGGGCTCTGTGCGGGCGCTCGACCAGCTTGACTGTCGAGGAGGCCGAGCTAACGGAGGCGCGATGATCTGCGCCCCTGTCTGGCCAACCCGCGCTACATCTCCGGGCTCGAGGTCTCAAGCGCCGACCTCGCAGCCCTGCCGGAGGGCGCGCCACGGTGGATCCTCGATCGACGCGAGCCCGAGGCCGAGCATGCCGATGACGCCTACGGACGCTACCTACGCGTTGGTCGTGCCCACGGCGCTGACGACTCCCACCTGGCCCAGCACCGCACCCCCTGGTATGCCCTCGAACAGCGTGGGCCGAGCCCGATCATCTTTACCTACTTCAACGTCGACCGCCCGCGATTCATCCGCAATCGCGCCGGGGCCGTCCCCCTCAACACCTTTCTGATTATCGAGCCCGCCGACGGCGTCGACGCCGACGCCCTCTGGGCGGCGCTGCAACGTCCGAGCTTTATGGCCCAGCTCGCTCACGCCCGTCGTCCCTACGGCGACGGGATGTGGAAGCTCGAGCGCCACGAACTCGAGCTGCTGCGCGTGCGGCTATAGGTCGCCATCATGCGCGAGTCTTGGCCATGTTCAGACCGCCGGCGGTAACCCGTCGAAGAGCGCTGTCAGCGGCATGGTGATCTCGACCGTGCGCCAGCGCCCGCCGGGGGCGTCGGTCGGCAAGTAGGACTCGAGGTTGCGGGCGCGACACCAGCCGACGATCTCGACGTCCTCCGCGCCGGCGCCGGTCGCCGCGTCGACCTGGCAATAGACCAGGGCCCAGTCGGGATCGCGGCGGCCGACCTCGCCTTCGTTGCGGCTGAGGAAGAAGCGGGCCAGCCCATCAGCGCGCCGCCCGCTGCATTTGACCTCCAGGCGCCGGGTCTTGTCGTCTGGGCCCGGGGCCACGACGTCATAGCCGAGCTGGTCGGAGAGCAGGCTGACGCGACGCACGGCGGCGGCCAGGTCCTCGCGGCCCAGCTCCTCGAGCTCGGCGCGGGCCGCCGCCGTGACGCAGTCCTCGCCCACGGCGCCGAGGGCCTCGAGGGCCTCGGGCTGGACGCGGCGGCCGAGAGCGATGAGGAAGGCCTCGCGGCGCTCGGCGTCGGGCAGGAGGGCGTCGAGGACCGGCACGGCCTCGGGCGGGATGACCAGTGGCTCCTGATTGAGCCAAGGCGGTGGGGCTGCCAGCAGGCAGTGCGAGAGCAGAGTCTCATGGGCGATGTCGTCGTCGAGGAAGGCCAGGGTTGTCAGCTCCGGCAGCGGGTAGAGGGTCTCGTCCTGTTCGCGGACCAAGCCGGCCTCGACCAGGAGGCGCTCGGCCCGGCGCAGATCGTCCGGCGGGTAGATGCCGCCGGTCGGCTGGCGGATGTAGGTGTGGCGTGCGTCCTGGACCGGCGCCCCATGGGCGTCGAGCCAGCGGGCGACCTCGAGCGCGGCCTGGATCAGGTGCCCCGGCGGTAGCCCGCCGACAGCGGCCCACAGCTCCGGCTTCTCCAGGGGCTGGGCCATCAGGGCTGGCGTGGCGCGACCACGCTCACCTCAGGCCGCCGGGACCTGGTCCTCGGCACCCTCGAGGTGGGCAAAGAGGGCCGCCAGGTCCTCGACGTCCTCGATGACCTGGCCGTAGTCATCGTCATCGGGCAGGGCCATCGTCACCAGGTCGGGGTCATCGAGCATCGCCCCCAGCCGCTGCGCCTTGAGGCCGACGCGGGCGTCGACGGCCTCGTCGATGCTGCTCTCGGACTCCAGGAAGGTGATCCGCGTCTCGGTTCCCGGCGGCAGGCCGAGGCGGTGGATGCGATCCAGGCTCTGCAGATACTGGCCGGCGTTGAAGGTCCGCTCGAGGTAGATGGCGTCGTGGCAGGTCTCGTGAAGGCTGACGCCCTCGGCCATCGCCGCCGGGTTGGCCAGGAGGACCTGGCAGCGCGCGTCGTTGCGGAAGCGCCCCAGCTCGCTCTCGCGCGTCCGCGTCCCGGCCAGGGAGCCGGCTTCCTCCTCGTGGGGGATGGCCCCGTAGATCAGGGCCGGCTGATGCGGGGCCAGGAGGCGCTCTAGATCGAGGAGGTTGCCGATGAAGTTCGACCAGATCAGGGTCTTGCGCCCGGCCGCGGCGTTGGTGGCAACGGCCTGGGCCAGCTTCTCGAACTTCGGCGGCATCTCGTGATCGGTGTAGCGGGCGATCAGCTCGCTCAGCGGCGAGCCCGGGGCGATGGCCAGCGTCGGGTAGCGGAAGGTCACGGCGTCATCACCGCCGACGCGGCGGGCCAGCAGCCGAGGGTTGGTTGCGGCCTCGAGCAGGTACATCGTCACCTCGCCCATCTGGGCCAGGAGCGACTGGTCAGTGCGGCTGAGGTCGAACATCCCGACGTAGCGCGAGCGTAGGGCGTCGTAGATGTTGCGCTGGAGGGGCTTCATCGTCACTGGCTCGACGTGCAGGTGGGGCTCGTCGAGGCCCAGCTCGCTCTTGGTCGTCCGCACGAACAGCGGCTCGATGGCCTGGCTGACATCGCCCATGGTCTCCGGTGCTGGGTCGGAGACCAGCGCCGCGCCGGGGAGAATGCGCCGGGCTTGATTGGGCCAGATGAAATCGACGAGGGCGATGAAGTCGCGGGGGCCTTGAGGCGCCGGGGTCCCGGTCAGGATGTCGCGCCGGCGGGCCAGCGGGGCCAGGTTCAAGCAGTTCGTGCCCCACTGACCGCTGCGCCCGCGCTTCATACGATGGGCCTCATCGAGGATCAAGTGGGCGCGGCCCTCGAGCAGCCACCCGGCCAGGGCGCTGAGGTGGTTCTCGAGCCGTTGGTAGTTAACGAGGACCACCTCGGTGCCGTGGGGGATGTGGCCGGCGAAGCGCTGGATGCGCGGTGGGGTGCTGAAGCAGCTCTGGGCCTCGACCTCCCAGGACTCGAAGGCCGATAGCGGGGCCACGACCAGGAGCCGATCGACCTGGCCGGCGACGCGGGCGCTCTCGTAGATGCCGTAGGCGACCGAGGTCTTGCCGGCGCCGGGAACCGAGAAGTTGGCGCCGTGGTCGAGGGTCAGGAGCTTGCGCAGGTCGCGATCCTGGAAGGCCCGCAGGTCGCGGATGTAGCGCGAGTCAGCGGCGACGCGCACATCGGGGACGGCGGCCTGAGCCGCGGCGGCGACGCTGGGGGTCGCCGCCAGGCGCTCGTCGAGCGCCGCGCTCTCGAGTTGACTGCGTTGCAGCAGCTCCAACAGCTCGGGGTTGAAGTCGAGCCCGACGTCGTAGCGGGTGCAGGCCTCGGCCAGCCAGCGCCGCCCGCCGAGGAAGCGCTCGACGGGGACAGCCAGGCGCTGGGCCCCATTGCGGCTGCCCCGGGCGCTGCCGAGCTGCACCGGTAGCGCGAACCACAGGTCATCGGGGACGTCGGCCGCGGCGCGCGAAAACTCAACGACGGGGGGCCTCCCGACCAGGCGGGCCTGCAGCATCCCTGCCGGGCTCATGGTCTGCGCGCTCCGCCTACTCGGACTTGAGCCGGGTCAGCTTGGCCACTTGCTTCTCGACCTTCTCGAGGTGCTTGGCGAACTGGTTGCGGCGCCTCTGGTCAAAGGCCTCCGAGCCGCGCACGCCGCGGTAGGTGCTCTCGGCGTTCTCGAGGTGCTTCAGGGCGCTGCGCAGCTCGGTGCTCGGGGCATCCAGCTCGTCGGCGGCCTTGGCCGAGGTCTTGCGGTCCTTGATGGCCTGCTTGTTGGCCAGCTTGGCCGCCTCGCGGAAGGCGGCCCCGTCGATGTCCTCCTTCTTGCGGCCGGGCAAGGTGACCGTCACCGTGTCCCCGTTGGCGTTCTTGGCGAGGATGTTCAGTAGCGGCGGCACGCCGCGCTCGCCGCTGCCATTACCGTCGGCCGGACGGCCGGGATCGAGGACGTCGACGCCGGGCGGAGGGTCAGCGTTGTCCCTCTCGCTCGGCGTCGGGCGCAACAGCGCCGTGGCGTGCTCCCCGAGCCGCTTGTCCTCGCGCAGGCGCGGCTTCAGATAGTCGAGGTAGTGCTCGTCGACGTTGCGCAGGTCATGGACGCTCGAGGTTCCGCCTAGCAACGCCAGTAGCCAGTTGATGCGGTACTTCTCGGCCTTGGCCGGATCGCTGGTGACCATGGCGTTGTACTTCTGCTCCAGGGCCCGCATCTGCTCGAGCTTGTCGTCGAAGACGGTCAGCGGGATCGGCGGGTCGGTCATCTGCTGCATCTCGCGGATCAGGATCAGGATGCGTCGCCGCTGGGCGACCTTCTCGGCCCCGGCCCGGAGGCTGCGGCCATCGTCGGTGGCCCAGCTCAGGTCGCGCGCGATCTGCTCGTCGCTCTTGCCGTATTCGCGGGCCAGCTCCTCGATGAACAGCAGCTCCTCGGGGAGGCGGTAGTCGTCCTTGAACTCTTCCTGGACTTGGAGGTGCAGCTCGAGTTCGGCCAGCTCCTGGGGGGTGGCGTCGGCGGGGAGGACGGCGACGCGCAGCCAACGGCGATCCGGCATGTCGAGGTCGCGCAGGCCCACCGTGCGGGTGTTGGCGTTGAGGAGGATGCCGTCGCGAGTGATGACGCCGGGATCGGTTTGGCCCTTGTCGCGCAGGTCGTCCTTGAGGGGCCCGAAGCGCTTGTGCCGCACGCGCAGGATCTCGGCCACGACGCGCTGGGACTCCTCGCCCCAGGGGTCATCCCTGACGGTCTGGCCGTCCTTGTGGTCCTCGAGCTTGGCCTTGATCCGGTGGCTGGTGGCGTTCAGCAGCGGAACGTCGACGTCGACCTTGACCACCGGGAGGATCTGCGGACTACCGCGCCACTGCATGGCCAGGTTCTCGCGCTGGCCCTCTGGCGTCTCGTCCAGCGCAGCGAGCGCCTCCTTGATGCGCTTCTTCCGCCCTTCCTTCGTCACCTCATGCCCTCCTCGGGACCCGCTTCCTTGCCGAGTCATTCTACGCCTGCCTCGGCCCCGGAAATCAAGGCCGGAGCGGGGAAGATTCCCGACTAGCCCGCCGTGCGGTTGGCGGTGCGTCGTTGACAAGATCACGAACTCGAACAAGATCACGAACTCGAACTTGGTCTCGTTCAGAGCAGGCCCGGCAGTGCCGAGGCGTCTCACGGGCGCGTCGCCGGCGTATGAGCCTGAGCCGCGGGCGGGGCAACCAGGGCAGCCTGGAGCGCCGGCCCCCACGGCCTAAGGCCGCGGCGCGCGATGGCGGCCAACACAGTCCTCTACCGGCGTCTCGGCGCACCAGCTCTCACCATGTCGTGCTGATGTCGCCGACCGCGTCAACCTACGGTTGATACCGGGGCCCGGTCCCGCGCCCTATTCCCCTGGATATGCACGTTCGGTCGTTCGCCGCCCCTCGCCTCGCTGCGCTCGGCGTGGTTGACCACCCCCCCTCCCCATTGAAGGGTCGTGGGGGTGGTCAACCACCGGGGCGGCAGTAGCAGTTGCAGGTGGACGGTTCGGGCACGGACCGGACCGAAGTACAGATCGGAGGGAGGCGTAGGCAGGTAGTGCAGCGAGGAGGAGTAGCAAGAGAGAGGTTGACAATAGACAGACATAACGTTATGTTACGTCCATGGGAGGCCGTAGGGGCCAGCGAGGTCAGGGGCGCGCGGCGGGCCGCGAGAGGAGCCCAAGGGTGCCGTCGCTGGGGCTGGTGCGTCAGATCGACGAGCAGCTGAGGGCGCTGGATGAGCGGCTGCAGGGCTATGAGGGCTTGGTGGCAGAGCGTCGTCGGCTGGAGGCGGCGCGGGCGGCCCTGACAGGGGACGTCGTGAAGCGACATCCGCGGCTGTCGCAGGATGAGGTGGCGGCCTTCCTCGTCGAGCATCCGGGATCGCGCGCGGGAGATATCGCTAGGGCGTTGGACGCGCCGCTGGTCAACATCTCCCAGCACCTGCACCGCGGCAAGCGGACGCGCTTCGAGCGCCGCGAGGATGGCTGGCACCTCCTGCCAGGCGGTGAGCCCGAGGCTGGGGAAGACGCCTGATGTCAGCGCTCGCCGCACGCGCAGCCGTATCTGGCCCTCGCCACGAGGCGGGGCAGATGCCCCTCGCATCAGATCTAGGCGCGCTGGCCTGGGTCTCGGAGCAGTACGGCGCGCGGCTGGATCACCTTGATCTTCTTCTCGGGCATCATCGGCGCAGCACGCAGCGCCTGGTCCGGCGGCTGCGTGAGGCGGGCCTGATCGAGGCCAGGCCGGTGCTCGCGGATCATCCCGCGTGGGTGTGGCTGACGCCGGCGGGGCAGCGCCTGGCCGGCACCGGGTTTCGGGTCTGGCGACCGCGGGTCGGGCTGCTGGCGCACGTCGCCGCGGTCAACGAGGTGCGCCTTCACATCGATCGGCTCGCACCCGCGGCCGAGTGGGTGTGCGAGCGGGAGCTCGGCCGGACGGCGCGTCGGGGAGAGCACCTGCCCGACGCGGTGATCGCGCTCGACGGCCAGCGCCACGCGGTCGAGGTCGAGCTCACGCAGAAGTCCCAGCCGCGCATGATCCAGATCCTCGATGACCTCTCCGACCGCTTCGATGCGCTCGTCTACTTCTGCGCGCCGGCGGCGCGCCGCCAGCTCGAGCGCCTGGCCGCCGGCGGCGAGTGGCCGAAGCTCCACCTCCGCGAGCTCCCGCCGCTGGGAGGCGCACGGTGAGCGCCGTGGCCTCGTCAAGGCCGGCAGTACGCGGGATTTTCCCCTGGCGCGCGCGGGGGTGGCGCGGTCGCCCGAATGTCCTTCCGCGGCCGGAGGTAGACGTGCCGCTGAGGGCGTATGACGGCGAGGAAGCGGGCATCGTCCTGGGACGCCGGCTGCGAGGCGAGCCGGCACTTCCCTGCCACGGCGGTCTGGTCGTGCTCTCACCGCGGCGCATGACCCACCACCTGCTGGTGATGGGGGCCACCGGCGCCGGCAAGACCGAGACGGCGTTGCGGATCGCCTATTGCCTGGCCCAGGTCAACGACGCGCCCGTGTTCTTCTTGGACGGGAAAGGTGATCGCCGGACCGCGGCGCGCTTCGTGGGGCTGATGAAGTGTGCGGGCCGCACAGCACGGGTGTTCCCGGACGAGCCGTTCGACGGTTGGCGCGGTGGAGCGGGCGATGTCCAGGCGCGGCTCACCGAGGTCATCGACTACGCCGCGGAGGGTCCGGCGGCCTGGTACCGGGATGTGGCCAAGGCCGTGCTCACCCTGGTCTGCCGGCATCCGGACGGGCCCCCGCGCTGCTCGGCGGAGGCGTTGTCGCGGATGGAGCTGCGCCACCTGCGCTCCGTTCACGGTCCCGCAAGCGCGGCCGTGGCGCTGACCGCCGAACAGGTCCGCGGCGTGCGCCTGCGCTATGAGGCGTTCTTCGGGCAGCTCGACGGTCGGCTAGACGGCGGCTGGGGCTGGGACGACAGCCGGGCCGCTTATCTGCTGCTCGACACCTTGGCGCTGCGCGAGGAGGCTCGGGGCCTGGCGCGCTTCCTGTTTGAGGACTTCGCCCACTACTTCACCGCTCGTAAAGCCCGCGAGCGCTTCTGCGTGCTGATTGTCGACGAGTTCAGCGCACTGGCCTCGTCGGGGTCGATGGCCGCCCGGATCGAGCAGGCCCGCGCCTTCAACACGGCTCTGATCCTCGCCCCCCAGGTTGCAGCCGGGATGGGCGAGGCCGAGGAGGCGGCGCGGATCCTGGCCAGCGTCGAGACGGTCGTCTGTCACCGGGTCAACACCCCTGACGCCGTGGTGGCGCTCGCCGGTACCCGCCAGGCCCTTGAGCGCACCCACGAGATCGCCGACGCTGGGCCCACCGGCAACGGGACCGCCTGGCGGGCCCATCACTTCAAGGTCGACCCCAACGAGGTCCGCGGCCTGGATCGCGGCGAGGCGTTCGTGATCGCCCAGGGGCGCGCGATGAAGGTCCGTGTCGCCCAGGCGCCCACGGTCTCGGCCCCCCTCGAGGACGCGGTGCCTCAGTACTCGGCGGCCACTCCTACGGGTTCGCGCGCGCACGCGCGCGAGGCGCCCACGTCATCCGAGCGTGGCGACGATGTCCCGGCCGGGCGGTGTAGGTCGGAGCGGGGAGGAGGGCTTCCGTTTTGAGCGCCGCGCAGCCGATCGCCTCCGTCGTGCCCAAGGAGCGGCCGCTGGGCTGGGTGGTGCTCTACGTCCTCACGCTCGCGCTCCAGGTCGCATTGGGCTTCGCCCGCGGGCTGTTCGTCTACCTGCTCGCCGCGATCGTCCTGCTGCTCAGCGGCCACCACGCCAGCCCCGGCGCCGGCACTTGGGGCCTGGTCGCGTGGTTCGCACCACTGGCCTGGTCGGTCCTGGCGCTCCCGTACGCGATCGGAAGCGGCTGGTGGTTCGTTCAGAGCACCGGTGCGCGCCGGCCATCCGAGCGCGAGCGCATCGCCGTCGAAGATGCTCTGGACACCGTGATCCAGAGCCGCCCCGGCATCCGCCGGCCGGGGAGCTGGTGGGTGCTCGACTCGCCCGAGGTCAATGCCCGGGTTCGCGGCCGAACGCTGATCCTCCACCGCGGGGCGATCGAGAGCCGCTGGCTCGAGGCCACGCTCGCCCACGAGCTCGGCCACCTCAACAGCATCGACGGCAGCCTGATCGTCGCCCTCGATCGAATGGTCATCCCGCTCCGCGTCACATGGCCCGACCGCGGAGCCGGCCTGCTGGGGTTCGCGTCGGCGTTCCTGGTGATGCTGCTCACCGGCGAGCTCGCTCTGTTCCTCGTTCGGCCGATCTGGGGCGCCTACTTGCGCCACCGCGAGTACCAGGCCGACCTGTTCGCCGCTCGCCTCGGCTACGCAGAGGACTTGGCCCAGTCACTTGAGAACGAGGGCCTTCCCTTCGATCAGCCGATCCCGTTCGCCTGGCTGCGCGCCGTTAGCCACCCGCCCACCGAGCTTCGCATCGACCGTCTCATCGCCTACAGCGCCGGGGAAGGTTCATGAGCCTCCGTCCGCCGCTCGTTCATCCGAGCCCTATGGCACCGGGGGCGGAACCCGTCAACCCCGCCCACGGGCGGGGTACGGCCAGCCTGCGGCTGGCCTTGACAGAACCCGCCCCCGGCGCCTGGGGACACTTAGGGTCGGCCGGCGGCCGACCCCGCAAACGGCAGAACAGACCGAGCATCAACGCCATCGCCACGTTGCCCCAATCCGCCACAAGCCCCGCCGAGCCCGATGGGCGAACCGCTCGCCGCCCGTGCACTGGCGGCCGGCTGCGCGTGGTGCGGGCGAAGAGCAGCGAGGCCCCGATCGAGCCGCTGTTCACCGTTGATCAGGTGGGGGAGATGGTCGGCCTGGCGCGGGATGCGATCTACCGGGCGATCGCCCGCGGCGAGCTCGAGGCGTTCAAGCCCTGCGGCAGGCTGCGGGTCACCAAATCCGGCGTGAGGGAGTGGCTCGAGCGCACGCGCGTCAGGCCGACGTCGCCCATCGACCTCATCCCCCGGGGCAACCCCACCGTCCCCGAGCGGCCAAAGCCCGACTACAGCTTCCGCGAGCGCGTCCGCCGACGGCGCGAGGCAAGGGTGCCATGAGCGTCGAACGCAGCCAGCGGCCCGACGGCAGCACCCGCTACAAGGTCCGCTGGCGCCAGGGCGGGCGCTCCCGCGCCCGCTCGTTCGATCGTGCCCAGGACGCCAACCGCTTCGACGGCGAGATCAAGCGCCGCATCGCTCTGGGCGACGAGCTCGCCCCCCGCGGCACCCAGCGCCTCGGCGACTACGCGACCGAATGGTGGGAGAGCTACGCCGAGACCCGGCTCTCCGAGGGCACGCTTGCGGTGTACGCCACCCAGCTCGACCTGCGCATCCGTCCGCGCCTCGGCGATCTGCAGCTGCGGGAGATCAAGCCGTCGGTGGTCGAGGACTTCATCGCCGCGCTCGTCCGCGACGGCGACCGAGGCCCGACGATTGTCAAGGCCCTGACTGTGCTCCAGGCCATCCTTCAGCGCGCCGCCCGCGACGAAGAGATCCCCGCCAACCCGGTGCGGCTGGTGCGAAAGCCATCCCAGCGCCGCACCCGCGAGCCGATCGTCATCCCGCCCGTCCAGGTCGAGGCGATGCGCAGCCACCTGCTCGTCCACGGCCGCCTACGCGACGCCACGCTGATCAGTGTGCTCGCCTACGCTGGTCTTCGCCCCCAGTCAGAGGCGGTCACCCTCTGTTGGCCGCAGATGCGCGAGCGCACGCTGCTCATCCGAGCGTCCAAGCTCGGCGGGCGCCAGCGGACGGTGCGACTGCTCAAGCCCCTGGCCGACGACCTGCGCGACTGGCGCATGGCGTCCGGTCTGCGGGCATCCAAGGGCCTCGTGTTCCCAGCCGAACAGGGCGTGTGGACCAGCCACGACTGGAAGAACTGGCACCGGCGGGTCTTCAAGCCCACGGCCGAGGCTACCGGCCTGCCCAAGGGCGTCCGGCCGCGTGACCTGCGCGGCAGCTTCGCCACGCTCCTCATCCACGAGGGCCAGACCGTCATCGAGGTCGCCCGCCAGCTCGGCCACTCCCCCCAGATGTGCCTGAACACCTACGCCGGTGTCTTCGATGAGTTCGACCCGGCCGACCGGGTCAGCGCCGAAGAAGCCATCATCCGCGCCCGCGCTCAACGTGCCTCCAGCGTGCCACGGCGGGCCGCCCGTTGAGCGCGCTTTACTCCAGTCCACCTGCGTCGGCATGGACCTGACCGACGCCCAGCTCGAGGAGCTCGCCGAGATCGTCGCTCGGCGTGTGGTCGAGCTACTGCGCGATCGTCCGACCGAGCCCCAACCGTTCATCGACGCCGCCGAGGTGGCCCGGCGATTCGGGGTCACCCGCTCGTGGGTCTACGACCACGCCGGTCCCCTTGGTGCCATCCGTTTGGGTGCCGGGCCGCGCGCACGTCTGCGTTTCGATTCCGGTGCTGTCGCGCTTGCACTGGCACGCGCGGACGAGCCTATGGATCCGTCGCCACCGTGGCGGTCACCGCGTCGCCGGCGCCGGCCCCGCCACGGATTCACCGCCAGCGGTGTTCCGCTGCTGCCGATCCGGGGCGATCCGCCACCCTGAGTCGCCCGGCTAGGTGAGCCCCCGCGCTGCATGACTCGACCGAGCTCATCGATTGCGGCCACTGCGCTCTATTCCAGGTCCTCCAGTGGCCGCTTCTCGATTTGTGGCCGCATCGAGCTCTCGATGCTCTCATCCGCGCTCCCCCGCGCCCAAAAGCGCGCCATAGCCTTGCGGAGTGCGATGCGAGCCTCGACGTACAGGCCGAGGCGGCGGTAGTCGCGCAGGTTGTCCTTGAGCATGGACGCCGGTCGGTCAAGTAGCGCAGCGCCGTCGAACGCAAGGATCCCCTCGCCGAGTTCGGTGCGCGGCAGCGGGAACAGGTGTAGTGGCACGCTCTTGCCGGCCCGAATGCTGCGTGCCTGGTTGAGATCCGGGATGACGAGGTTCAGAGGCTGCACCGGCACCACAGCGACGATGTCCTCATCCTTCTCGGCCTCGGAGATGTGGCACGTGGGCGTCACCACCATCCCCAAAGCCCCGAAGGCGGCCTCGACAACGATCTCCGACGAGGGCGCATTCTCCGGATAGTCGTCGTACGTCTCGGTGTGCACCTCCTCGCCTTCGCCGAGCACAAAGCGCGGATGCTGGGGCATCAAGGCGATGGGAACGTTGAACAGCAGGTCGCCTTGGCGCAGATCATCTTCGGGAGCAGGCTCCCAGTAATGGCCGTCGTTGTCGTGTTCGGACATGCCGGAGGCTCCGCCGAGCGGAGCCTCCGGTAACGCTAGGCGAGATGCCGGATGGGGCGCTTACCGGGCGTAAATGCGCTCGCGCAGAGCATTGATCTCCTCTTCGCGGAAGCGCACTTCTCCGTTCGGCATCGTCACTCCCGTCAGCCAGCCGCGCTTGACCCAACCGGCCAGCGTGTTCGGGTGCACGCCGAGTCGCTCGGCGGCCTCGCCGCGACGCAAGGTACTCGGTGGTGCTGCAACTGCCATGGGAAGCCTCCTTCGAGGACGTGCGTGGGGAAGAGGTTACGCCTCCCTAGCGCCAATGTCCAGTATATGTTCGATATCGCCAATATGCCTTATGTAGCCTTTATACTCTATGTATCGGCAGCACGCAGCGCCTCCATTGCTCGCTGAAAACCAGGATCACCGAGGACGACGAGCCGACGGGCCTCGGCGATCGCGTAGGCAGATTCGAAGAGCTCACGGGCGGGAGCCCGAGCGACTTCATCGAGGCCTGGCGCTCTGGCGAGGTCGAGGCAACCCTGCCAACGCACAGCTAGCGATCGATGCGCTCGCCCTGCGTGCTGCGCTCGAGCAGGGCACGTCGCCGTTCCCGCAGCAACAAGAACTTCTCAGCGCTAACGCGGGCGGTACCTGTCGGCGGGCAGCGCTAGTAGCGGCGCTCGCGCCCCGGCTGACCGCTTACGGAGCCCGGCCAGACGGGCCCACACTTCTGCCGTTTAGCTGCCATGTTTGCGAAGGGATCGAGGGGAGTGGACGTGATCGTCCAGCGGCATCGGCCGGCGCAAGCGAACGAAGTACGGTGCCACCAGCGCTGCGCGGAACGCCACGGAATACTCGCTGCCGCCGCGGCACGCGTCTGCTCGACGTACGACGGCGGTGACCTGCGAGGCGCCTAGCGGAGCACCGCTGCGAAGGTTGCGCAGTGCGCCGAAGTTCAGCCGCTCCGCGGCGGCGATCTCGAGCGGCAAGGCCGATGAGCACACGAGCGCGTAGCGTGCCACTCCCGGCCGGGCCGGGTCCCACCGACTGGTGATGCTGGCGTGCGACGGCAGCTCGAACGCCTCTCCTGAGAGCGCTTCGGCCAACGTCCATCGCACGACGCACCCGGGCGCAACGTCGACGTGCCGAGGCCGGCTCCTGATCGGGCTGAACAGGACCTCCGGCTCATCGGCGCGCCGCACTAGCTCCGCGACTGCGGGCGCGATCGAGTTCCCGATGCCCCAGAAGAACACGCCGCCGCTCGCCTGACGCTCGGCTTCCTTGCGCGCGAGTATCGCCTGGATTGTCTCGCCGGCCTCCGTCCCGAAGCGGGTCCAGCAAAACGAGTGCGGCAGGGTATCGCCACGAGGCGCCACTCGTGCATCATCATGCATAGACCAGATGGACCTGAGGGACTTGATCGCCGATCTCCTCGAGCGCGAGGGAATCGGCCAAAAGGTACTTGCTGAACGGGCTGGAGTGCACCAGGCAACGGTTTCGCGCGCGTTGAAACGTCAGCCCTCCCGGCGCACGGCGGCCTATGCCCGCCTCTGCAGCTACATGCAACAATATGCAGCTAGCAGGCCCGCCCCCACGGATCCTGTGCTGGACGCCGTCCGCGAGACGTGGGACGGTTCGGAGGAGCACGCGAGGGCATTGGCGAAGCTCATTCTCGCCTCGCGCGAGCTGTGGCCCACGCTCGGGAAGGAGACAGCGCCGTGACCGGGGAGAGCGGGCGGGATTTGAGGTTTCGTCTGCGCGGGCTCGGCCTGAGTGACCGCGCGATCTCGGCGGCGTGGCCGCATTGGTGGTCCGAGGATGCGGAGGCGTCTGCGTCGGCGCGTGCCGAACTCAGGTTCGGCATCGCGCGACGCCTTGGCCTCGATCCGCACTCGCTCCTCGATGACCGCGACGAGCCGCGCTTCCTATGGCGCGAAGAGGCCCGCTTTAAGCATCTCTCGGGTGAGAGCGAGCGCGAGCGCGCCGGTATCACCTCATTCGGGCGCGCGATCGCGTCGATCCTGGTCAGCGCAACGTCGCCGCCCGAGGGCGATCTCGCCGGCGTGGCGGCGCGCGACCTGCGCGAGAACGTTCTCGCCTCCGGCGGGCAGTTTGTAACGCTTGTCGATCTCCTCTCCCTCAGCTGGGCCCTCGCCGTGCCTGTTGTTCACCTGCGCGTTTTCCCCTGGCCGCAGAAGCGCATGGCGGCAATGACCGTCAGGGTCGGGGGCCGCTCGACTGTGCTGCTGGGCAAGGACTCCGCATATCCGGCGACGATTGCCTTCTACCTCGCACACGAGCTCGGCCACATCGCGCTAGAGCACGTCGCAGCGGACCGGCAAATAGTCGACCTCGAGGGCGAGACGCCCGCGGCCAACGGTGGTGACGAGGAAGAGCGGGATGCGGATGCCTTCGCGCTTGAGCTTCTCACCGGCGCGCCGGAGCCGACGGTCCTGGCGACCGGCCCGGGCTGGGCGCACGGCCGTGCACTGGCCCACGCCGCGCTTGAGTCTGCGCAGGAGCTACGGATCGAGCCCGGAACGCTGGCGCTCGCCTATGGGCACTCGACGGGGGATTGGCAGACGGCGAACGCGGCGCTCGGCAACATCTACGCCGCTGCGCGGCCCGTTTGGACTCAGGTAAACGCGATCGCTAGGCAGCAACTCGAGCTCGGTGATCAACCTGTCGACGCAGTCGACTTCCTCGATGCCGTCCTCGGCGAGGCCGGCGAGTGAGCGTTCGTGACGGTGACACGCAAGTCGATGTCGCTGTGGACAATGATGTCCTGCTGAAGGCCGCCTGTTACGGCATCGCACAGAGGTTTTGGCCGCACGCCGGCGAGGAGCCCGCCGCCGGTGTTCTCGGTGCGGCGCGCTTCGTGATCGCGAGCGCGATCGCGCGGGGCTCGAGGGTGCGCGACAAAGCTGCCGCCAGCAAGGCGCTCGCGGAATTCCTCTCCGAGGCAGCGGTGCTCGAGCCGACCAACGCGGAGGTCGGCGCGGCGGCTGAGCTCGAGCGGCTGGCTCAGCTGACGGGACTCGAGTTGGACGTCGGCGAGAGCCAGCTTGCGGCGATGACCGCGGGCCGCGACATTGCGCTGCTCGACACCGGTGACAAACGCGCGGTGCGCGGGCTCGAGATCCTGATCGATCTCTCGGAGACCTGTGCACAGCTCGGCGCACGAGTGCGCTGCCTCGAGCAGCTCTTCCTCCGCGTCCTCGACGAGAAGCCGGGCGAGTTCGAGGCGATCGCTCGCGCCGTCTGCGCCGAGCCGGCAGTCGACAAGACCGCGAGCATCTGCTTCGGGTGTTACTCGGGCGGCGGGATGGAGCGGGACGCAGTGCTCGTGGGGCTCGAGAGCTACGTAGGGTCGCTTCGGACCGCCGCGCCAAGGGTTCTTGCGGGTTAGCTACTACGTCCTGAGTAGCACGGCGTAGGGCTCGACGAGCCGCGCCACCAGTCCGATGTGCAAGGACGATGCCTCGTCGTCGGCAGCATCATCGACGACCTCGAGGCAGGCCTTGTCGACTCTGCCCCTGATGTAGCGGTCGCCGGGCCGGCCGAGGCTGTTGCCGACAGCTACGCGGGTCCGGCCGAGCGGCAGTTCGAACTCATCTTCGTCGAGACTGTCGATCGCCAGGGCATAACGCGAGCCGCGGACGTTGATCGCGGGCGGGACCTTCTCCCAGCGGACTCCGTCGGCGGAGAACTCGTGCGCGCGATCAGGGATCGCGAAATGCTTTGACTCCATCGGCTGCATGACGAGATAGATGACGCCGTCTCGTTGGGTGAAGTTGCGTGCGAACGGTTGGACGCTCGCGAGCGGATGGCAGGTGTTGCCGCCGTAGCCCCAGAACGCGTAGCCAGCGTCATCGATCTCCTTTCTCTTGCGGGCGATGATCTCGGGGAGCGGCTCGCGCGCGTGCGTCCCGACCTTCATAAAGACGACGCCGGCGCCGGGGTGAATGATGTCGGTCACGGCTGCTCCACCAACTCGAGCTCGTACTCGTCCTGGTGGGCCTTGCCGTAGTCCACCCGCGCCCGCTCGCGCACGTAGCGCACGCGAAGATGGCTGCCGCGGCCATAGAAGTCCTCGAGCCGGCTCGAGTCGTCGATCGCGAGGCTCCTGCCGGCGCAGTGCTCGTTTCCGGGCATGGCTTTGAGGAGGACATTGCAAGACCGCAGGTCGGGGGCGTCATCAAGGTGGTAGCTGTGCACCTGGGGCATCATCCTCTGGACGAAGAACCCCTGCGAGAGCACGAAGGACTGGAGGTTCGCCAGCACGCGCTTCGGCCACTCGAGCTCTGGATCGTCCGCTACTACCGCCATGCCCTCGCCCCGGTAGCCGACGGCCTCCATGCCGCGCTGCACGAAGACGTTGACGCTCTCGCCATCGTTGCTCGCACCCCACGGCGGGTTCGTGTAGAAGCAGTCAAAGTTCGTCGGACCTGGGAACGCATCGAGGCAGTTGTAGAGCTCGGCGTCGAGATTCTCGAGTCGCTCGCTGTCGGCGAAGCGCTCGACCGCCTGGCAGATCCGCTCGTCGAAGTCGTACACGACGACCTTCGAGGGCCCGTAGCCCAGTATCTCCCGGTGGTGGAGATATGCAGTGCAGACGCTGATGGCGTCGCCGTCTCCGATGAAGGCGAGCCGCTTGCGGTCTGCCCAGCGGGCGACGAATTCGCTCTGCATGACCATGTCGCCGGCCTTCATGTAGATCTGGTCGAACTCCCGAAGGGGCCGGGGACGGTTCTGCACCACGTCTGACACCGCGTTAAGCGCCGCGCGTAGATCGATCTCGTCAGCCACCGCTCCAGCGTAGGGCCTCATGCTGCCCCGCAGGACAGATAAGAGTCACCGGAGCCTTCGCGGACCCTCGACCGCATCGTGCGCTGCGACCGACGGCGACGTGCGGTCAGGTCAGCAGCTCAGGTTCTCCCAGGTTGGCGCCCTGACGCCGGGCCGTCCTAGCCGCTCCACCCCCGGCCCCAACCCAGTGTCCATACGGTGCCCACCGGTGGGAATGGCTCTGGGTACACCGTCGCTAGCCAAGAGAAAAACCGCCCATTACCAGGCGGTTTCCGAGAGCCCAGCGTCGGACTCGAACCGACGACCCCTTCCTTACCATGGAAGTGCTCTACCAACTGAGCTAGCTGGGCGCAGCCACGGACTGTAGCGCGGCCGATCCGCTCCCAACCTTGCTGACCGCCACGACGGAAGCGACTGCTCACAGACCAAGCAGGAAGTCGGCGAGCTCCCGAGCGTGAGAGATCAGCAGCGAGTGCCCGGCGCCGTCGAACACGACGGAGGAGACACCGAGCCGGGCAGGTACGGCACGGGCCGACCACTGCGCTGAGATGAGGCGATCGTCGGTGCCGCGGATGTCGATGACGGGGACCTCTGGCCACGCGCGCAATGGGCTCGGCTCGGTGTACATCGTCGATGCCTGCGGCCGCAGGTGCGAGAAGGCCCAGCGGGCGTCGGCGGGGGTGCAGCCGGAGTACAGAAACCGCCCGGCGACCTCCGCGTCAAACCACCGCCGACGGCCGAGGTGATCGAGCTCGATCCCGGCTTGATATTCGTCGAGCAGGATGTGCTCTTCGGTGTTCTGCTCGGCAAATGGGCGCGCCGGAAGGGGCAGCAGAGCGGCGACAAACACCAGCTTCTTCACCGACCGAGCCGCGGCGACCAGGGGAAGGGTGAGGCCGCCGGCTGAGTGGCCGACCAGCACAAGGTCGTCATCGACGCTCGCCACGTCGGTGAGGACGATCTCGGCATATGCCGAGCAGCCGGCGGCGAGGTCCTCGCACGGAAGATCAACGGCCACCGTCCGGTGCCCCGCCCCGCTTAGGTGCCGGGCGACCCGATCCCAGCACCAGGCGCCGTGCCACGCGCCGTGGACGAGCGCGTAGGTGGTCACCGGCGACGACCCTGGGGCGATCAGCTCGCCGCTTGCTCCACTTCCTCCTCAGACGGGGTCACGGTTGTCACCGGGAGGCCAAGCCCGGTGAGCTTGTGCGGCAGATCTAGCCGCAGCCAGCGCGAGACACGGGCCGGAAGGGTGGAGATGATGATCTCGTCGAAGCCCTCGATGTTGACCGCGTCCTGGATCGCATTCAGGGGCTCGTGGGCACCAATCAGGCCCTCGACCTTGGAGCCAGCGGCCTCACTAAGCAGCGGAAGAGCCTGGTCGAGAACGGCCTTCGCCTCACCGTGCTGCTGATCTTCGGGGTCGACGACCCTGTGGAGCCCGTGGGCGGCCTTGGGTACGACCAGCGTGAACGTGCACGGTCCCTTTTTCGCTCTCTTGCGTACGGCTTCGATCAGCGGACGTGTAGCCGCGGTCTTGTGGGCCACGACCAGGACGCGTACTGGGGAGGAGGACTCCAAGGCGGCTCCTTTCGGCTGGCTCTCGACCCGTCGATCATCTCACCGCAAAGGCCCCAGCGCCAGGGCCGCGGAAGCGAGGCTGGTACCGGCCGCAGGCGGCGCCTACGCGGCGCGCCTGAACGAGCCGTGCGCGGCGCTGGCGGACGCCACTCGGCGGCGCTCCCGCGCGCGCCGCGCGCGCTCGCGTGCGTCGGGGGAGCGGACCGCCGCGACGGGCTCCGGCTCCGGCGACCACGCTGGTGCCTCGGCATCGGCCGCTCGCGCGACGGCCACGTCGAACAGCGTGGGGTATGACTCCCCGTCAAAGAGGCGCGCGCGCTCGTTATCCCGCATCGTCGCGCGAACTCGGCGCAGTGCCATCAGCCCAGCGCGAATTCCGGTCACCACCAGGTAGGCGGCCCCGGCGTAGAACGCCAAGGCAACCAACACTCCGGCTAGCCAAAGAGGCCATCCCGGCACGCTCGCCGAGAGCATGTAAAGAAGGTATGAGCCGGGCCGGACGCGATCGCGCGGGGGGCGCTCGCAGGATGAAATGGCGGGGGCAGGATTCGAACCTGCGAAGGCAGAGCCAATCGGTTTACAGCCGATCCCGTTTGACCGCTTCGGTACCCCGCCGGGGCGGGAATCGAGTCTAGCCGTTGGGTCTTAGCGGCCGGGTCGTCTTGTGCCGGAGCGGGGTGCCGCGCTCAACCTCGCACTCGGAGTACCTGGGGCCGCCGAGACAAATCCCCGTGCTGTCCCCACAGCCGCTGCCGGAATGAGCCGCTGGCGGCCGGCGCCGACATGGGCGAACAGGTAATCGCAGCGATCGGAATCGAAGAGCCAAGTCGTAGTCGGGGCGGTGGAACAACGGGACGACTTCGCGGCGCCCGATTATGAGTCACCGGCGCGGCGTCGCCGAGTGAGCAGGGGAGGGAGTCGCGCGGCCGTTTGACGTACTCCGGGGAGGATGCCCGTCGCACGGGTGCTCGTTGCGAGCAGCGCTTGGATCCAGGCCCCGTCGCTGGAGACCCGAGCGTACATCCCCGGTACCCCGGGCTGACCGCAGCGGTCCCCGCCGAAGGAAACGATGCCGATCTGGCGGGCGGCTCCGTCGCGGCCGGTCGCGACTAGCGGCCCGCCCGAGTCGCCGCCGCAGGGGTCGGCCGTGTTGCCACCGGCGCACAGCATCGTGCTGCGGAGGTAATCGTCGCCGTAGCTGTGGCGGCAGGTTCGGTCGCTGCGGACATCCACCGAGGTCCACCGCAATGCGTCTGGCCCATCGTCCTGGCCGTTGGAGATATCGCCCCAGCCAGCGACTCTGGCCTTCACCCCCGGAGCGTCGACGCCGGCGTCCCGCCGGCCCGCGACCGCGATGGGCGGGGCGGCGACGTCGTGAGCCAGCAACAGCACCGCGACGTCATGGGCCATGCTGTCGTCGCTGTAGTGCGGATGGATAACGATCTGAGCGACGGCCGTGCGCTGGCCGTGACGTTCGTCGGACAGAAGTGTGCTGCCCGTGACTACGGCGATCTGGCCGGTCGTCATCCCGTGCACGCAATGCGCAGCAGTTAGGACGGCACCGGGCGAGATCACGCTGGCGCCGCAGAATTGACCATCGAGGGCGGACTGTCCGGAATAAACCAGCGCCGCCACGTACGGAAACACGCCGCTGCGTGCGACGCCGCCCACGTCATGCTTGCCGAGGACGATCGCGCCCGCCGAGCCGGGGGCCGCGAGCGCGGCGGCCACCACGGCGGCTGCAACGAGTTGGGTGAGTCGATGAGTTTGCATGGCGGCACTGTGCGCCGCTGCAGATGACGCGAAGATGACGTCATGCGGATCCTGGTCGTCGAGGACACGGCCGCTCTAGCGGACACCGTCTGTCAGGCGCTTCGGCACAACGGATACGCGTGCGATCTCGCGCCCGACCTCGCCGGGGCCCGGCTGCTCGCAGACATGCATGACTACGACCTCTGTGTGCTCGACCGCCGCCTCCCCGACGGAGAGGGGCTCGACCTGTGCGCCGAATGGCGCGCCGAAGATCGCCCGCTGCCCGTGCTCGTCCTGACGGCGCTCGATGAGACGCAGGCGGTGGTGGCCGGGTTGGGCGCCGGCGCCGACGACTACCTGACCAAGCCCTTCGCCATGGACGAGCTGATCGCCCGGGTCAAGGCCCTCGAGCGCCGCGCACCGGTCGCGCCGCGACCGCTGCTGCACGTCGGCTCGCTCGAGATCGATCGCGCCCGCCGGCGCGTGCGCTCCGCGGGCGTCATCGTGTCCCTGACGATAAAGGAATTCGCCCTGCTCGAACATCTCGCGCTCGCCGAGGGCGGTGTCGTGGATCGCTACGAGCTGCTCGAGCACTGCTGGGACCACGCGGCCGAGCCGGAGTCCAACGTCGTCGACGCGCTCGTACGTCGGCTGCGGCGCAAGCTGGGGACCGGCGTGATCGACACCGTTCGCGGCGCCGGCTACCGGATCGGGGACGGCGTGCCGTGACCCCGAGCTCCCTCGCGCAACTGCGCCGTCGCCTGCGCGTGTATCTGGCGGCGACGCTCGCCGTCGCGATCGCCGTGCCCATCGTTCTCTTCGTGCTGGCAGATTCCACCCGCCGCCACGACCGACTGGACGCGAGCGTTCAGGGCGCCGCCAGCGACACCCTTGCCACGATCGGCGAGGACGACAACCACCCCGGCCGGATCGACACGACCACCTATCAGAACACCCCCCGTCGGCGCGGCGGGCCACTGACCGCGGTGATCGACAGTCACGCCCAACCGGTCGTCGCCGACAGCAACCTGCCCCCTGCCACGCGCCGCCTCGCGCTGCGTCGCGCCGCGGCAGGCAACGAAGCCGCAGTGCCCGTCCGGCTGTACGGCGGGCCGGGTCGACTGGTGGCCCTGCCGGTCGAGGGCGCCAACAGCACGATCGGCGCCGCGCTGGGCTATCAGCGCACCAACACGATCTCTGACCAGGTCCGCACCACCGCGCTGCTGGCGGCCGGCGCCGCCCTGGCCGGCTGGCTGCTGCTGGCCGGACTGGGAGCGCTGCTGATCGGACGAGCCGTGCGGCCCGCGAGCGACACCCTGGCGCGCGAGCAGGCGTTTCTGGCCGATGCCGCGCACGAGCTCCGAACCCCATGGGCGATCGTCCGCGGACGAGCCGAGCAGGCGCTGCGCGAGGGGCCGCGCCCCGAGGACGCTCGTCTGATCGCCGACACCGCCGCCGTCGCCGGCACGACGCTGGCCGACATGCTCGAGCTCGCGGGGCTGGACGCCGGTCAGCAGCTCAGAGAGCTCGAGCCGTTGCGGTTCGATGCGCTCGTCGCCACCTGTGCCGCCGAGCGCGAGCAAGCCGCGACAGCGGCGGATGTCGTCCTGAGCGTCGACGCGCCCGAGCCGGTGGTCGTAACCGGCGACGAGCGTCTGCTGGCGCGGGCCGTCTTCAATCTCATCGACAACGCCATCCGCTACGGCGCCGCGGGCGGGCGCGTCGAGCTCGCGGTAGCGGCGAGCGAGGGCCGCGCCCAGCTAGCGGTGATCGACTACGGCCCGGGCATCGCTCCTGGCCAGCGCGAGCGGATCTTTGACCGCTTCCACCGCGGCTCGACGGCCGCGGCAGCCGGCTCAGGGCTCGGCTTGCCGATCGTGCGGGCCGTGGCCCAGGCGCACGGCGGCACGGTCACGCTCGAGGCTCCGCTCGCCGGCGAGACGGGCGCCCGCTTCCTACTGCGGCTTCCCCTCGCCCGCGGGCGCGGCGCTCCCGTCGAGGCCCCCGGCGACCAGGGCAAGGCCGACGCGCCTTAGAGCGAAAGAGTGCGCCCGCTCCGTGGCGGTGTGCTGAGCCGGTCCCGCACAGCGCGAGCTACGAGGCGTCGCGCAGGCCCTGGGCCTCGGGCAGCGCCTCGAGCTTCTTGAGGGTGTGATTTTCGATCTGGCGGATGCGCTCGCGGGTGACGTCGAAGGCCAGCCCCACCTCTTCGAGCGTCTGCGGACGCTCGCCGGTGAGACCGAAGCGCATCTCGATCACCTCGCGCTCGCGACGGGGCAGGGTAGCCAGCGCACGGGCCACGTTCTCCCGGCGCAGGTTCTCCGAGGCGCGGTCAAACGGCGATTCGGCGGTGTCGTCCTCGACGAAGTCGCCGAGCGCGGAGTCTTCCTCTTCGCCGATCGGCTTCTCGAGGGAGACAGGCTGCTGGGCCATGCGCATGATGTCGCGCACCTCGCGCTGCGTGGTCTCCAGCTCGGCGGCGATCTCATCGGGGGTGGGCTCGCGTCCGAGCTGCTGGACCAGCTGGCGCTCGACGTGGACCACCTTGTTGAGCTTCTCCACCATGTGCACCGGGATGCGAATCGTGCGTCCCTTGTCGGCGATCGCGCGGGTGACCGCCTGGCGAATCCACCACGTGGCGTAGGTGGAGAACTTGTAGCCGCGCCGATAGTCGAACTTCTCCACGGCGCGGATCAGGCCGAGCGAGCCCTCCTGGATCAGGTCGAGGAAGGTCAGGCCGCGCCCGAGGTAGCCCTTGGCGATCGAGACGACCAGGCGCAGGTTGGCCTCGATCATCTGCTCCTTGGCGCACATGTCGCCGCGCTCGATGCGCTTGGCCAGCGCGACCTCGTCGGCGGCGGTAAGCAGATTCACGCGACCGATCGAGCGCAGATACAGTCGCAGCGCGTCCAGGCTCGGCTCGACCGTCAGGTCGACCTCGACCTTCTTGATCGTCGGCATCCGGGTCGGCACGGCGGGCACCTCCGGGCGCTCCGGAGTCCCCCCGCCGTCGCCCAGCGGCGGGATGGGTGAGTCGACGTTGGAGACGACCTCGATGCCGAGATCCTCCAGATGGGTGTGCAGGTCGTGGACCTGCTCGCGGGTCACCTCGAGATCCTCGAGGCAGTCGGCGACCGCCTCCGGGGTAAGCGAGCCTCGCTCCTGACCCTCGGCGATCACCGCCTTGAGCTCGTCGCGCTCGGCGAGCGGAGCATCCTCCAGGGTTTCGACCTTCTCCGCGACCTTCTCCGCCAAATCCGCCAACCCCTTCGCCTGAGCCTGGTGTCTCCCCCCAAGCTGGGGGGACCTCTCCCTATGTTCCTCTCCAAGCCGCGGCGCTACCGCGCGGGGCTGAGCGGGCATACCCACTAGTGGCTAGGATCGCCTCCAACCAACTTCCGAAGTGATAGCAGAGTTTCGGGGAGGGGCGAGAACCGGGAGTTGCGGGTAGCCGGCCAGGGCCGATCACTACCCTGGAGCGCTCATGGAACCGACCGCCGTTTCTGCACACACGCCCGACGTCCAGGCCCAGGCCCCGACCGTCCAGGTGGGGCTTTCGCGGGTCGGCGTCACCGGCGTCGAGAAGGTCATTCGCCTGCGCCAGGACCACTCCGAGCAGCTGTTCTACGCTCGGCTCGAGTGCTTCGTCGACCTCGGCGCCGCGCAGAAGGGCGCGCACATGTCGCGCTTCGAGGAGGTGGTCAACGAGGCCCTCGGAGAGGTGATCCTGGGCGAGTCCACCTTAAAGGCCGAGACCCTGGCCGAGCACATCGCCGTCCTCGTGCGCGACCGTCAGCGCGCGCGCCGGGCCGAGGTCACGATCGCCGCCCGCTACCCCGAGCACAAGCCGGCCCCGGCCTCGGGTACCCAGACGCAGGAGATCTACACCCTCTTCGGCTCGGCCGTCGCCTCGGAGCGGGGCACCCGGCGGCTGGTCGGAGTCGCCGCCCAGGGCATGACCGCCTGCCCGTGTGCGCAGGAGCTCGTCACCGGCCGTGCGCGCGAGCGTCTGCTGGCCGAGGACTTCGACGCCGAGGAGGTCGAGCGCATCCTGCAGGCGGTGCCGGTGGCCACCCACAACCAGCGCGGCATCGGCACGCTTCACATCGGCTGCGTCGAGGACTGCGACACGCAGATCGAGGCCCAGACGCTGCTGGAGATCGTCGAGGGCTCGATGTCCTCGGAGATCTACGAGCTGATGAAGCGCTCCGACGAGGCCCAGGTGGTGGAGAAGGCCCATCGGCGGCCGCGCTTCGTTGAGGACTGCGTGCGGGAGATGATCGCCGGCGTGATCGAACGCTACCCCGAGCTGCCCGACGCCGACCTCGTCTCCGCCCGCCAGGAGAACCTCGAGTCGATCCACCAGCACAACGTCGTCGCCGAGCGCTTCGGGCTGATGGGCGAGCTGCGCGACGAGCTACGCACGGGGGATGTGGCCGCGCGCCACACCACCATGCGCGAGTGGTTGAACAGTTGACGCTGGGCGGCTAGAGCACTCGCGCCGCTAGGAGCGAGCCGTCTCGGCGCGCCGCGCCTGCGCCTGGCCCAGCTGACGGCGCAGCCCGAAGAAGTAGTCGACGCCCGAGACCACCGTGACCACCACCATCGCGTAGACGAGTACGTCCAACCAGAGCGGACGGGACCCCGACACCGCGATCAGCAGAAAGATGGTCGCCACTTGAATAGCTGTCTTTATTTTCCCTGAGAACTTGGCCGCGACCACCACCCCGGATTGGGTGGCGGCCAGGCGGGTGGCGGTGACCGCGAACTCGCGGGCGATGATCACCATCGCCACCCAGGCCATCAGCTTGTGGCGGTCGACCAGTGCCAGCAGGGCGGCGACCACCAGCAGCTTGTCGGCCACCGGGTCCATCAGCTTGCCGAACGTGGTCACCCAGTTACGCGCGCGCGCGAGATAGCCATCGAGGACGTCGGTGATCGAGGCCACGGCGAAAACCACCGCCGCCAGCAGGTCCGCCTCGGTGGTGTTCTCCAGCAGCGCCACCACCAGCACGGGCACGAGCAGGATCCGCACCACCGTGAGTAGGTTGGGCAGGTTGAGCGTGAACACGTTGGGCGCAAGCCTAGGGGCGATCCGCGCGTGTGGCCAGTCGAATAGGCTGCCGGGCGAGCGATGAGGCTCGCTCCATAACCGCGGCGTTGGCCGCTGATGGCCTCTACGAGATCCGTCAACCCCTGCTCGTGGAGGTCCGCTGTGTCGCCGGTCGAACTCGCCGCCGTACTCGCCGCCGCGGCGCTCTTGGCCTCGATGGTCTCGGTCGAGCTCGGCGTGACCGTGGCGCTGGTCGAGCTGGGGCTGGGGGTGGTGCTGGGCAACGTCTTCTCGCTGCACTCCCAGCAGTGGCTTGACTTCGTGGCCGGGTTCGGCTCGATCGTGCTGACCTTCCTGGCCGGGATGGAGGTGGACGCGGGCGTCTACCGCGAGGAGTTCGCGGCCTCGGCGGGGATCGGCCTGGTCTCGTTCATCGGCCCGTTCGTGGTGGCCTCGCTGGTGGCGCTGGCCGTGCTGGGATAGACGCTCAAGGCGTCGCTGATCGCCGGCACGGCGCTCTCGACGACGTCGCTGGCCGTGGTCTACGCGGTGCTCGTCGAGCGGGGACTCAACGAGACGGCGATCGGCAAGCTGCTGATGAGCGCCACGTTCGTCACCGATCTGGGAACGGCGATCGCGCTGTCGGCGATCTTCATACATCCCAACCTGTGGTTCCCGGCGTTCCTGGTCGTCTCGATCGTGTTCATCCTGGTGCTGCCGGGCGTGGCGCCGTGGTTCTTCCGGCGCTACGGAGACCGGGTGATCGAGCCGGAGATCAAGCTGGTGTTCGCCTGCCTGTTCGTGCTGATGGTGCTGGCCGACGCCGCCAAGGGGCACGCGGTGCTGCCCGCGTTCATCCTCGGGCTGGCGATGGGCACCCACTTCGAGCAGCACCGGCTCGAGCAGCAGCGCCTGCGGGTGGTGGCCTTCGCCTTCCTTACCCCCTTCTTCTTCCTCAAGGGCGGGCTGAACGTGTCGCTCGACGCGGTGGTGGCGAACCTGGGGCTACTTGCCCTGCTGTTCGCGGCCAAGATCGTGCCCAAGCTGGGGATGATCTATCCGATGGCCCGCCGCTTCGTGCCGCGGCATTCGACGTTCACGACCCTGCTCATGACACGGGTCTGACGTTCGGAACGATCTCCTCGCTGTACGGCCTGAACGCCGGGATCATCAACCGCACCCAGTTCTCGTTGCTGATCACCGTCGTGGTCTTGTCCGCCGTGCTGCCCACGGCCATCGCCGAGCGCTGGTTCCTGCCCGACGCCGAGGAGGAGCGCGACATGGAGCGGGAGCCAGAGCCGGTGCCGGCGGAGGAGTACGTGTAGGGACCTGACATCTGTCCATGCGGGGGGCTCCGCGTCGGAGACTCCGCCGACCCTCGCGCCTGGAAGACTGCCCGCCTGACGATGCGACCAAGCAGGCTTGTCCTCGGCGCCGGCGGGGCGGTCCTCGGAGTAGCGCTGTGGTGGCGCCGCCACCCATCGGCGTGTCCCTACAGCCAGCGCTTCTGGGTGCAGGCGCCCCACCCGATCATCACCCGCGGGCGGCTGGTCGAGGCGCTCGAGCCGGTACCCGGGGAGCGCATGCTCGAGGTGGGGCCGGGGACGGGCTACTACCGCCTGGACGTGGCTCGGGCGATCGAGCCCGAGGGCGCGCTCGAGATCTTCGACATCCAGCAGGAGATGCTCGACCACACGCTGGCGCGCGCGCGCGAAGCGGGGCTGACCAACGTCTCGGCCACCCAGGGGGACGCCACCGCGCTGCCGTTTGCCGAGGACACCTTCGACGCCGCCTTCCTGGTCACCGTCCTGGGCGAGATTCCCGACCAGGACCGGGCGCTGGCCGAACTGGCCCGCGTGCTCAAGCCGACCGGGCGGCTGGTGGTCGGCGAAGTGCTCGGCGACCCGCACATGGTCACCCTCGCCACCCTGCTTCGCCGCGCCGAGGCCGCCGGCCTGCGCCTCGAGCGCCGGGTCGGACCGCGGGTCGGCTACTTCGCCCGGCTGGTGCCGGGCTCGGGCGCACCTACGCAGTAGCCAAGCCCCGCCCGCCCGTCGCTACGCCTTGAGCCTCCGCCCCGTTCCAAACAGCCACGCGCTCCAGCCCACCACCGCGGCCGCCAGCGCCGCCGTGACCCCCAGGGCCAGCCCGACCGGCACGTCTGCCGTGCCCAGGAACCCGTAGCGCACCGCCTGCACCAGGTAGAAGATCGGGTTGGCGTGCGAGAGCTCGTGCCAGGGGGAGGGCAGGCGGTTGACCGAGTAGAAGACGCCGCCCAGGAACGTCAGCGGCAGGATGACGATGTTGTTGACGAACATGTGGTGGTCGAAGTTCTCCGCGTAGATCCCGACCACCAGCCCCAACGAAGAGAACAGCGCCAGGGCCAGCGCCACCGCCAGGCACAGTTCCAGCGGCTGGTGCACCGGCACGCCGGTCACCGGCACCGCCAGCGCCAGCAGGCACAGCCCGATCAACAGCGCTCGCACTGCCCCCCCCAGCGACAACCCCAGGTTGACCTGCCAGTTGCGCATGGGAGCGGCGAGCACGTCGTGGATGTAGCGGTCAAAGCGCGCCTGAAACACCGACGAGGAGTTGTTCGAGTAGGCGGCCTGGACCATCGCCATCACCACCAGCCCGGGCACGATGAACGCCTTGTAGTCGACCCCGTCGATGTGGCGGATCCGGCCCCCCAGCGACAGGCCGAAGACAAGGATGAACAGGAACGCCGACACCACGGGGGCCGCCACGGTCTGGGTCCACAGCTTCATCACCCGCAGCACCTCGCGGGCGGTCAGCCACAGCAGCGGCCGGTGGCGCTCGAGCGTCCGGGCGATCATCCCGTCCCCATCGCCTTGACGTAGACGTCGGCCAGCGAGTCGGCCTCATACGCCTCGCGCAGGCCGGCGGCGGTGTCGCGCGCGATCAGCCGTCCGCCCCGGATCAAGGCGATCTCCTCACATAGCTCCTCGGCCTCCTCGAGGTAGTGAGTGGTGAGCAGGATCGTGGTCCCGGCGCCGTGTAGGCGCCTTATGTATCTCCACAGTTCCAGCCGCAGCTCGAAGTCGACGCTCGCGGTCGGCTCGTCGAGGATCACCAGCCGCGGCTCGTGCATGAGCGCGCGGGCGAGCAGCAGCCGCCGGCGCATGCCGCCCGAGAGCTTGGGCGCGCGGGTGCCCGCCTTGGCCGACAGGTCGAAGACGTCCATCATCTCGCGCGCCCGCCGCTGGGCCTCGGCCCGGGTCAGGCCGTAGTAGCCGCCGTGGTAGAGCAGCGTCTCGCGCACGTCCAGGAAGCGGTCGAGGTTTACGTCCTGCTCGGCGAGGCCGATCCAGCGCCGGGCCAGCATCGTGCTGTGGGGCTCGCCGAAGACGCGGATCTGGCCTCCGGTGATGCGGATCAGGTTGCACACCGCGCTGATCAGCGTCGTCTTGCCCGCCCCGTTGGGGCCGAGCAGCCCGAAGAAGGACCCCGCCTCGATGGTCAGGTCAAACTCGTCGAGGGCGAGCACCCCGTCGTCGTAGCGCTTGGTAAGCGCGGCGAGCGCCAGGGCCGGATCTCGCCCCCCGCCCGGGGTCTCGGGCGAGCGGCCGCGGCCATTCTCAGAGGAGTCGGACACCGGCCAGCCAGGCTAGCGCGGCGCCCGCGCCGGGCCACCGCGTGGGCCCCCGGCGCCCCTCGCTAGGCTGCGGCTCCCATGCCCCTGGTCCCCATGGTCATCGAGCGCACGGCCCGTGGCGAGCGCGAGTACGACATCTACTCGCGCCTGCTAAACGAGCGCATCATCTTCCTCGGCTCGCCGATCGACGACATGATCGCCAACCTGATCGTCGCCCAGCTGCTGCACCTGGAGTCGGCCGACCCGGACAAGGACATCTCGCTGTACGTCAACACGCCCGGCGGCTCGATCTACTCGGGCCTGGCCATCTACGACACGATGCAGTTCATCAAGCCGGACGTGCAGACGATCTGCGTCGGCGTGGCGATGTCCCTGGGGTCGTTGCTGCTCACCGGCGGGGCCGAGGGCAAGCGTTTCTCGCTCCCCAACAGCCGCATCCTCATCCACCAGCCCACCGCCGGCTTCGAGGGCCAGAGCACCGAGATCGAGATTCACGCCCGCGAGATCCTCAAGACCCGCGAGCGGATCGACGAGATCTACGCCCGCCACACCGGCCAGGAGATCGAGCAGGTCCACGCCGACATGGAGCGCGACCGCTTCTTCAAGCCCGAGGAGGCCAAGGACTACGGGCTGATCGACCGGGTCATCGCCCACCACTGACGCGCATCAGGCGATCGAGTGCTCGATCGCGCCCAGCGACTCGATCTCGATCCGCACCACGTCGCCCGAGGACAGGAACTGGCGCGGGTGCATCGCCACCCCGACCCCGCTCGGGGTGCCGGTGAGGATCAGGTCGCCCGGCTCGAGCGTGCACGTCTCGGCGATGAACGCCACCAGCTCGGGCACCCGGAAGACCATGTCGGAGGTGGAGGCATCCTGGCGCAGGTCCCCGTTGACCCACGTGCGCAAGCGCAGGGCGTGGGGGTCGGGGACCTCGTCGGCGGTGGTGATCCACGGCCCGTAGGGACAGAACCCGTCGGCTCCCTTGGCCCGCGTCCACTGCGGCTCGCGCCCCTGCAGGTCGCGCCCCGAGACGTCGTCGGCCACCGCGTAGCCGGCCACCTCGCCGCCGGCGCCCATGACCGCCGCGAGCTCGCCTTCGTAGTCCAGGCGGCGCACCGCCGCCGGACAGTGCACCGGCGCGTTGGGCGGAGCCGCCGAGGCGGGCAGCTTGAGGAACACCACCGGCGCCTCGGGCGCCTGACCGCCGGTCTCGCGGGCGTGCTCGGCGTAGTTGAGCCCGATCCCGAAGATCGCCCGCGGGCGCTGGACGGGCGCGCAGAGCTGGACCTCGGCCAGGGACCAGGACTGGCCGCCCGCCGGCGAGCGGTCCCCGCTGGCCAGCCGCTCGAGCACCGTGTCGCCGTCCTCGAAGGCGGTCACCCTCTCGCCCACGACCTCGCCGGCGACGGCGGTCTGGTCGCCGGGTGCGATGAAGGTGGTCAGGCGCACGCCGCGCAAGCCTAGCCCGGCGGGGTCCTGCCGCCGGTCTATGCTCGCCCCCCGATGGGCGGCCTGTCTCGCAACGCGCGTCTGGCGCTGGTCGGCGTGGTGGCGTTCACCGCGCTGTCGGGAGTGGGTCGCTACGCCGGGTGGACGCCGGTGCTGGCGTTCGCCCTGGCCACGGCGGCGCTGGCCGGCCTGGCCTGGGTGGTCTCGTTCGCCACCGAGCAGGTGGGCGAGCGCCTGGGCCCGGCGGCCACCGGCCTGCTCCAGTCCACCGTGGGCAACCTCCCCGAGCTGTTCGTCGTGCTGTTCGCCATCGACAAGGGCGAGACCGTGGTCGCCCAGACCTCGATCCTGGGGTCGATCTTCGCCAACGCGATGCTGGTCCTGGGACTGGTGATCGTGGTCGGCGCGCGCCGGTCACGCGACGGGATCATGCGCTTCTCCCGCCAGCTGCCGCGCGACACGGCCACCCTGCTGCTGCTGACCGTGTTCATCATCGCGGTGGTCGCGCTGTCGCTCTCCAGCCACGACAAGGCAAGCCACCACGTCCAGGGCGTCTCGGTGGTGGCGGCGGTGGTGCTGCTGATCGTGTACCTGACGTGGGTGGTGCCCTACGTGCGGGGCCCGGCCCCGCCCACGCCCGTCGGGCGCGCGACGGGCCCGCGGGTGGGCATCGCGTTGGCCGTCGTGCTCCTGGTCGCGGGCGGCGTCGGCTCGGCGTTCGTCTCGGACTGGTTCATCAACGCCCTGCGCCCGGCCATCGACCGCCTGAACCTGACCGCCGCCTTCGCCGGCCTGGTGATCGTGGCCATCGCCGGCAACGCGGTGGAGAACGTGGCTGGCGTGGTCCTGGCACACAAGGGCAAGAGCGACCTGGCCATCTCCGTGGTCAAGAACTCGGTCTCCCAGATCGCCGCCTTCCTGTTCCCGCTGCTCGTGCTCATCTCGCTCCCGTTCGCCACCCCGCTCACGTTCGCGATCAGCCCGGTCTACGTCGGGGCCCTGGCGCTGATGGCGATTGCGGTGTGGCAGATCACCGGCGACGGGGAGGCAGCCGCCTTCGAGGGCTTTGCCCTCATAGCCCTCTACGTGGTGCTGGCCGCGCTGACGCTCTACGAGTGACCGGGCGCGCCGGTCGGGTCCGCGTGCCCGCCGCCGTGACTCGATCCCGAGGAGCCGCCCGAGCCCGAAGACCCGCCCGAGCCCGAGGAACCGCCCGAGCTACTCGAGCCGTGGGAGCCTCCCGCACCCGAGCCACCCGAGCCGCCCGAGCCACCCGAGCCGCCGGAGCCACCCGAGCCGCCGGAGCCGTGCGAGTCACCGGAGCCGCCGCCCGAGCCGTGCGAGCCGCCCGAGCCGCCGGAGCCACCGGACCCGTGCGAGTCACCCGAGCCCCCGGACCCGTGTGACCCGCTCGAGCCGCCGGAGCCCGTCGAGTCACCCGATCCGCTCGAGCCACCCGAGGAGCCGGAGCCCGTCGAGCCGCCGCCCCCCGAGCCGCCGCTGGACGCCCCAGAGCCCGACGATCCTCCGGATCCGCCGGAGGAGCTGCCCGAGTCGCCCGAACCCGTGCTATGGGTCTCACCCGTCCCGCCCGAGGAGGCTCCGGCGCCCGATACGCCGCCGGACCCCGCCGAGCCCCCGGGGCCGCTCACGGCACCGGCGCTGGCCTTCACCGTCACGCCGCCCGCACCCCCCCGGCCGCCGGGGGCGCCCGAGGAGGGTCCCGCACCATGCGCGGCGGGGCCGGTCCCGGTCGGGTTGGAGCTGAACCCCGCGGCTCCGAGGACCGGGGCACCAGGACCGACCGCGCTCGCCGGTACCAGCGCCACCGAGAAGGTCCCGGGGTCCGAGCCGGGGGTGATCGAGGTGACCCGCAGCGCCAAGGGGCCAAAGACGCTGTAGGCCGAGGTGCAGGGGGCGCCGTACAAGCCCAGGCTGGAGCAGGTGACCGTTCGGCCCACGCCCAGGGCCGGTTGGGACTGTTCACTCGGGCCGGCGCGGTGGTGGCGCAGACCGAGCAACGAGCCCAGCTGGTGGCGCAGCGTGGTGGGCGCCGCCACCGCGGTGCCGCCCACCAGCAGCGTGAGCAGCAACGCCGCCAGCCGCGGCGAGAACTTGCGGATCGTCGTCGGATCCCCGCCCATGACCCGGTGGCGCGAGTACTCCAGGTCATAGCGCGCACGCTCGAGCGCCTCCACCACGCGCGGATCGAACTGGCTACCGGCGTGGGCGCGGACCTCAGCCATCGCGCTCTCGGCCGACGCGCCGTTGCGGTAGGGCCGGTCCTCGCGGATGGCGTGGAAGGCGTCGGCGCAGAAGATGATCCGGCTGGCGAGGGGGATGTCTTCGCCCGCCAGCCCGTCGGGATAGCCGGTTCCGTCAAACCGCTCGTGCGCGTGGCGCACGGCGGTGGCCACCTCGTCCATCTCGGGCACCGCGCGGATGATGCGCTCGCCGGCGGGCGTGTGCTGGCGCATCACCGCCCACTCCTCCTCGGTCAGCGGCCCCGGCTTGTTGAGGATCTCGGGCTCGATCGCGATCTTGCCGATGTCGTGCAGCCGGGCGGCGTCGAGCAGCAACTGCAACCTCGGCCCCGTCACCCCCAGGTGCTCGGCTAGCGCGGCGCAGAGGACGACTACCTCCTCGGAGTGCACGCCGGTGGCGCTGGCGTGGGCGCTCAGGGTGGCGGTGGCCAGGTCGATCGCCGCGCGCCGGGCGGCCAGATCGGAGTCGGGGTCCGCCCGACTGGGACCTTGCGCGGGCCCGTCGCCCAGACGCCCCGCCCGCTCGTCGAGCGAGACCTCGTCGTAGGCGGCCTGGTTGGCCCCCAGCTTGTCCTCGGCGCGCTCGAGTAGCACCCGCGTCTGCCGGTTGCCGTTCAGCGCCGCCACGCCGCAGCACGCCGACACCCCGGACTGGGCCAGCTCGCCGGCCGCGACGCTGAGCTGGATCCGCAGTGCGACCGCCGCCGCGGCGGCCTCCATATGTCCGGGTAGGAGCACCCCCACGACGTGCTCGTCGTAGCGGTAGGTGCTGGCGCGCTGGTCCAGCTGGGGGGCGATCATCCGCACCACCCAGCGCAGGATCGCGTCCGCCACCTCGCGCCCGAAGTAGCGCTCGATCTCATCCAGGCGCTCCACGTGGACGAGCACCAGCGACAGGTTGGCCCCCGGCGGGGTCTCCCCGATCAGGCGCTCGAGCTCTGCCTGCAGGGCCTTGCGGTCTCGCAGCCCGGTGACCGGATCGCGCCCGGAGAAGGCGCGCAGCGGGCGACCCCGGCGCCGGCCGCGCGCCATGGAGAAGGCCTGCGCGCCGGCGAGCGACGCGACCACCGCGACGATCGCCGCCACCGGGGCGACGAGCAGTCCCAGAGCGCCGACCGCCAGGGCGGCGGTGAGCCCCATCCCGGCTCGGCGACGCCCGCGCGGCGGTCGACCTGAGCTGGCCGGCCGGTCGCCCTCGGCGCCGGCGCCGACCGGGCGGCCCGGGCTTCCCTGCCCAGGCCGACCCTGTGGTTGGCGCTGGCCTCGGTGCCAACGGGGGGTCGCGCTCGGCGAGGCGAGCGCGGAAGACGAGGCGCCGGAGCCTTCAAAAGCGAGCTCGGCGCCGGAGGCTTCAGCAGTGACGGGCTCGAGCGGGGGTTCTGAAGGGGAGGGGGCCGGCGATTGTGAGGGGAGGGGCGACCGAACGGCGGGGTCCGCCGTCATGCCACTGGCAGGGCTTTCTGCCTGCACTCCCATCTACATCCGTGCCCCCTTCGTGGTAGGCCCACCGGTAGGTTCGGCCGCCGAGCGATCGAACCACAGTCCCCCCAGACCGCAATAGGACATTCGTCGAGGCGTTCTTGGGTAGTACATTCGTCCACTGGGGCCTCGATACGGGCCCTATTTGCGCCGGGGACCTACAGAACGGGTCGGCCCGACCGATCTAGTTAGTGGATCGGCATGAGGCGCCTTCCTTTCTTTCTCGGAGCCGGTGTCACGTGCGTGTGCCTGACCGGCCTCGCGCTGAGCCTCTCGCTGGCCGGACGCTGGTTCTCGACCGTCTTCTGGCCGCGACCGGCGGCCCAATCGCCGGCCGCGCTCCAGGTGGGTCCGTTCGGGCCCGCCGCCGGCGCCGGGGTCCCCGGCCTGGCTCCGCCCCCGCTGGGCTTGCCCCTGGTCCGTCCGATCGTGCCCGCCCCTGGGGCCGGCGCCGGGGGCGCGGGGATCGGCGTTCCCGCGGCTACCGGCCCGGCCCGCACGCCGAGGTTGGTGGCTCCCGGCGGTGGCCGGCGCGGCGGCGGACCGACGCGCACCCCGGTGGCCTCGGCCCCGTCGACCACGGCACCCTCCACAGCCGTGCAGAACTCCAGCCCGGTCAATCCCGCCCGGCCCGCTTCTCCGACGCCCACCCCGGCAAGGCCCGCCCCCGGTGCCGCGACCTCGCCGGCTCCCCGGCCCACGGCCACGGCCGCCGGCCCCTCGAAGAGCTCAGGCGGAGCGTCCAAGGGCGCTTCTAAGGGCGGGTCCGCCAAGCACGGCGGCGGCGGCGGACCGGGTCACGGCCACGCCACCGGCGCCGGGGGCTCAGCCCAATCCGGATCGAGTCCGCCCGATCACCCCGGCAAGGGCAAGGGCGACACCGCTTCCGTGCGCGGCGCGACTCCTCCCTCCGCCGCTGACTCCGGCGACGCCGGCCCGGGCCACGGCCATGGGCATGGCGCCGGCGGAGGCGGCGGCGACGGTTGACCGGCGTCGGGTTCTATCCGGCGGCCATCGGGTCCGGCGCCCCTAGCTTGGTGACCTCGGGCGCCTCGTAGGGCTGGCCCGGGACCCCGCCGATCGCCAGCAGCCGCAGACCCTCACCGCCCGAGCGGATCTTGCGCCGGGCCTCGGGCCCGACCCGCACGAACGTCTCGGTATCCAGCCCGGTCGTCTCGCCGTCGACCTCGATCTCGCCGCTGCCGCGCAGCGCGAGGTAGACCTCCTCCTGGCCCACCTCGGAGTGATCGTGCTCGGGGTAGTCCTCGAAGTTCGGAGGCAGCTCGATCACCTGCATCCCGAACGCCTCGACCCCCAATGCCGCGCGGGCGCGCCGAAAGCCGCCCCCGTAGATCGCCTCGATGTCTTCGATGCGCTTTGCCGTGTAGTCGGCCACTGTCTCCTCCTACTCGCCCCCTCGAGCGAGGCCACCGATGAGGGCCCCGGCCACCCCGCCGGTAGCTGCCGCTCCGGCTTGGGTCTCCCCAGCCTCGATTGGATTGATGAACATGGTTTGCAGTGCCAGCTGACCGGGCCCGGTGAACCGGTTCCAGGTCAGCTTGCCGCCCCCTCCGAAAAGTCCCGTCTTGAGTCCCATGGTGACCGCCTCGAGCTTGACCGTCGGGTCCTTGTAGAGCCAGCCACCGGCCTCGACGTCGATCTGCTCGCCGTCGCTCAGCGAGACCAGGAACACGTTGCCGTGGCCGTGAAGCCAGACCAGCGCGTCGCCGTCGGTGGCGCGGAACTTGTCGATGAACAGCCCCGAGCCCCCGAACAGCATGTTGCGCACGCCCTTGATTCGCTCGAAGGTGTAGTCGAGGTTGTCGGTCGCGGCGACGAACTGGTGCTCGCGCACATGCAGCTCCTGGCCGACCTGCAGATGCAGCGGGATGCACTGCCCGGGCGAGTCGCGCGAGAACGCCACCCTTCCCGGGCCTATCGCCCGCGTGACGAAGAAGTCCAGGCCCGCGATCTTTCGCTTGACGCCGCCCGGCAGCTTCTTGAGCTCGATGTTGACCTGCGTCTCCTTCCACAGCAGGACATGGTGCTCGTGCATGACGTTGCGGTCGCTGAGCTCGATCTGGAGCTCGGGAACGAGCTGACCGCGGATGTGGTAGGTGACACCCGCGAAGGATTCGTCGTGGATGTCGGTGCGGATCGGCTCGGGTATGTGCATGCGGCGCTCCTGGTCGCAGGATCGGGACTGGGCGAGGGAGACTAAGCCTTCGGCACCTATCCTCTCGCGCTCGTGGCGCGCGGTGGAAAAAGATTGGCGGCGCTGGTGGGCGGGGCGTGCGCGCTGGCGGCGACCATGGCCTCGGCGACCCCGACGTCCGGCGCCACCACCACCACCACCCCCGCGGGGCGCGCCGCCGGGGCCTCTGCTCCGTGCTCCGGAGGGCTACCTCGCGGCGACCTGACCGAGACGCTGCGGGTCGACGGCGAGCGGCGCGACCTGCTCGTGCACGTGCCCCGCGGCGCGCGCGCGCCCCGCGCGCTACCGCTGATACTGGCCCTGCACGGCTTTCGCTCCTCGGGGGCAAAGATGGAGCCCTATACCGGCTTCTCGGCGCTCGCCGATCGGAGCGCCTTCGTCGTGGCCTATCCCTCCGCCCTCGGGGGCCGCTGGCGCATCCACGCCACCGAGACCGGCGCCGCCAGCGACCTGGACTTCATGCGCGCGGCCATCGCCCGGATCGAGGGAGAGGTGTGCGTGGACGCGGGCCGGGTGTTCGCCGCCGGGGTCTCAAACGGCGGCGGCGAGGTGGCCCGCATGGGGTGCGCGCTCAGCGACGTCCTCGACGGCATCGCCACCGTCGCCGGCGACTACCGTCGCTTCGGCAGCTGCGACCCCGCGCGTGGGCTGTCGCTGCTGGAGATCCATGGGGGGCGCGATCCGGTCGTTCCCTACCTCGGCCAGGCGCTCACCGGCGACGGCAGCGTGCCCGGATTCCTTGGGCTCTGGCGAGCCATCGACCGCTGCCCGGGGCGCGCGGCCCGCCGGCGACTGGCGCCGCGCACGACGCTGATCGTGTGGCGCTGCCCCCAGCGGATCCGCGTCCAGCACGTACGGCTCGACCAGCTCGGTCACGCGTGGCCCGGCGCCAGCCCGCCGCCCGGACGCCCGCCCGGCCCGTCCTCGGCCACCCGACGGATCTGGGACTTCTTTCGCACCCTACCCTCGCGGCGCCCCCTGCCGAGTCCCCAGCCCCCGGCGGGGTAGGGCCGTCAGGGCAGGCCGGCCTGGCAGGCGCCCGACGTGACGCAGTACTGCATCTGGTCGGCCACCGGATCCTGATCGGCGACCAGGTCCGCCGGCTGGGGGGTGACCGCCAGCCCGGCGCCGCCGGCGCTGCGCTCGAGCCCGTTTACCACCTGCGCCCCCACGCTGGGGCCGATCGAATAGAGCGCCGCCGGACCCTCCGCGCCGTAGGCCTCGGCCACCGGCCACTCCGCGGGCAGGACCACGTATCCGATCTGGTCGTCGGTGAGGCTGCTCGGCAGATACCAGCCGGCGTGGATTTGGTCGCGCGCGGAGAAGAAGACGTCCGAGTAGATCTCCCCCGGGGTCCCGAACAGCGCGCCATCGCCGATGCGCACCGCGGTCACCGGCGCGCCCAGGACGTTGCCCGTCAGGTAGGGCGGCACCGTGGCCCGCTCGATGTGACCCACGCCAACCTTCTTCTGGACGTCGGCGGGCGCGTCGACGATGTCGAAGCCCAGCAGAAGGGCGTTGGTCGACGGCACCTCGATGTGCACCGTCGAGGCGGCCACCCCGCCCTTGTCCACCGGAACGGCGTTGGCCACCGCCTGGTCGTAGACCCCGTTGATCTGGTTGGCGTAGGTGGCCTCCTCGGACTGGAGGTAGCTGTCGCTGTGGGGCTGGGTGTCGCCGCCCGGGAACCGCGGCTCAGAGCCCATCACGCCGGGCAGAAACATGGCGTCGCCGCCCCCTTGAGCGCCGACCGCGTGGTTGATCGTCTGGGCGGGCCAGTCGGGCGAGATCAGGTCTGAGCCCTCGAGGATGTCCGGGTGGGTGCCGAAGTCGAACAGGGTCAGCACCGGCGTGTTGGTGCCCCACGCCAGCGCCTGCAGCACGGTGAGGTTGGAGTACTGGGGCCAGGTCTTGGGATCCGAGTACTGGTCGGGCGGAACCGAGGTGGGGATCGGGTTATAGATGTAGGCCGACCCGTCGGCGTCGCCGTGGCGCAGCCACGCCGGTTGCATGTTGGCCACGGCGGCTGAGACCGACTGCACCGCGGCGCTCTTGACCTGTTCCAGGTAGCTGGTCGGCGCCCCGCCCCAGATGCCCATCGCATCCGGCGCGGTGTGGGAGTGAGTGGAGCTGAAGCTGATGTTCTCCTCGGGCACGTGCGCCCGGGCGGCGGCCGCCGCCCGGAACTGGTCGAGGCCGTAGTCGGCGATCCCCAGGCCCGCGGGCGCAGCCTGGTAGCCCGAGAACCACCCCTGGGAGTCGAGGACGGAGATGACCACCGGTTTGCCCACCGGTCTGCCGTGGGGGCCGGCGGCGGCGATCGCCAGCGTCCTTACCCACAGGCCGCCGTCGACGATGGTCGTGCCCACGCGCTGAAAGCCCTCGCCGCCCAGGTAGTCGAAGGGGAGCTGGGTGGGTGTGATGTCCTGCTTGGAGAAGCCCACGTAGAACATCGCCGGTGCCGCAGCGGCCTGCGCCGCTCCGGCGCCCGCCCCGCCGAGGACCAGGGCGGCGCACAACGCCGTCGCCGCCAGCGCCAGCCGGCAGCCCCTCCTGCGCACTCCCGCTGGGTGCGCCCCTGCCATGCCCAAATTGAAGCACTCCGCGCCCCGGCGGGCCGCATTCGCGGATCGACTCCGCGCTCAGCCGACGGTGAGGTAGGTGTGCATCCCGGCGGCGTCGTGCCCGGGCAGCGAGCACCACAGCCGGTAGCTGCCCGGCGCCAGCGACAGGGTCTGGGAGGCGCGCTGTCCCGACCCGAGCGCGTCGAACGACGCCAACGGCCGGTCCACGCCGGCGGGGGCGATCTGGAGGTTGTGGGCGTCCTCGCCCTCGTTCACCAGCTCCATCAGCACCCGACCGGAGGAAACCGCGCCGCGGGTCAGGGTGATGCTGTACTCGTGCTCGTGGACGCCGACCGCGGCGGTCGGCGGGGGAGGACTCGGTGCAGGCTTGGGCCGGGAGGTGGGTGGCCGGCGCGGCGCCTTGTGCCGGCACGCCCGCCGGCGTCCCTTGCGCCGCGCCGGCCGGCAGGACCGCCGCCGGCGCACCCCTCGCGCGGCGCTCGCCGAGCGCGCCCCGTCCCCAGCGTGGGGTGCGCCCGCGCGGACGGTCCCCGGCGGCGCGCCGGAGGCGCCGGCCGAGCCGATCAGCCACAGGCCGTTGGCGACCACGGCGAGCGCCAGAACGACGGCGACCCTGGCGGCCGACGCCGACGCCTTACATATACGCGCGCGCGTATGTGCGCGCGCGAGGCCGACCGGCGGGTTCCGGCGGTTGGGCGCGGTTTGGCCCTTGGCGCGCTTCATTTGCATCTAGGACATTCCGATCGCCAGCGACGGAGCGGCGATCAAGCCAACTGGACGGATGGTCGAGCGCGCGCTGACCTTTAGCCGCGCGCCCAACTACGGCGTAGCGCAAGCCCAGGCTAGGCCCCGCTCCGCCCCGCGTGCGCGCCGCAGCCGAGCGGACCCGCGCGCAGCTGGGCGTCGGTGGGGGGGTCGGCGGCCAGCAGCTCGGGCAGGCTGACCGCCCGGAGGTGACGACGATGCAGGGCGGGCAGCAGCTTGAGCATGGCCCGGATCGTCTGGCCGCGGTTCTCGTGCATGAGGATGATCGAACCCGGGTGCGTCTCGTGCAGGACGTTGGTGGTGATGGCCGCGTAGTTGGCCCCCAGCGAATCGCGCGAGTCGACGTCCCAGATGATCTGAAGCAGCCCGAGCTTCTGCGCCTGGCGGTCCACCTCGGCAGTGCGGGCCCCGTAGGGAGGGCGAAACAGCAGCACCGGCGCCCCGGTGGCGCGCTCGGCGGTCTTCTTGACGCTGGCGAGCTGATCGTGAATGGCTGAGGGCGAGAGCGCGGGCAGCACCGGGTGGGTTTGGGTGTGGTCGCCGACCGCCCCGTAGGCGAGCTCCCGAGCCAGCAGCTTCGTGCCGCGCTGTTGCATCGAGGTGCCCACCACGAAGAACGTGGCCCGATCGTGGTTTTGGTGCAGCTTGCGAAACGCCAGCGTCGTGTAGGGGCCGGGCCCGTCGTCAAACGTCAGGGCGACCAGGTTGCCCCGGCGGCCGGCGCAGTAGATCGGCTTGCCCAGCCGGGCCAGCCGACGCACGGCGGCGTCCTGGGCCGCCGCCGAGGCCACGCTGGTGCCGCGCGAGCGCCGCGCCCCGCCCCCCGGACCGCCGGCGCGTGGGCCCGGCGAGGACGCCCGACCGCCCTGCCGGCTCGAGGAGCCCCCTCCGCTGGAGGCAATCGCCACCACGATCGCGGCCACCAGGGCGACGCCGAGCAGCACCAGCACCGGCCCGCCACGGCGCCGCCGGGGGGGACGGCGGCGGGTGCGGCCCTCGCCGAGATAGGGGTCGCGGTCGGCCACGGCGCGCCAGTCTAGGACCCTTCCCCGCGGCGCCCAGACCCGGCCAGACCCCCCGACCGAGACCCTGCTCATAGGCTCTAGCCGTGCCGGCTCTTCGCCAGACCCCGATCGCGCTCGCGCTCCTGGCCCTCGCCGTCGGGGGATCGGGATGTGCGAGCGGCGACTCCGCCGGCGCGAGCCTGCGGCTGCCGTCGGCCAAGGGCGTTCCCCGCTCGGCGACCTCCCACGTCGTGGTGGTGGTCCTGGAGAACCGCGAGCTCTCCGACGTGATCGCCAACCGCGCCGCCCCCTACCTCAACTCTCTGGCGCGGCGCGGCGCCCTGGCCACCCGCTACTTCGCCATCGATCATCCCTCGCTGCCGAACTATCTCGCCCTCACCGGCGGTCGCACCTTCGGGGTGACCACCGACTGCACCGGCTGCCGGGTGAGCGGACCCAACCTGGTTGACCAGCTCACCAGCGCCGGCGCTTCCTGGAAGGTCTACATGGAGGACCTGCCCGCTCCGTGCTCGACGGTCACCAGCGCTGGGGGCTACTCGCTCAAGCACAACCCGTTCCTCTACTACCGAGGTCTGCGCGCCGACCCCAGCCGCTGCCGGAGCGTCGTTCCGGCGACCGAGCTCGGCGGCGACCTGCGCGCCGGGCGTCTGGCCGACTTCAGCTGGATCTCGCCCAACCTGTGCCACGACGGCCACGACTGTTCGCTGCGCACCAGCGACCGCTTCCTGCGCCAGCTGGTGCCCCCGCTGCTGGCGGCGCTGGGCCCGCACGGGTTTCTCGCCGTGCTCTGGGACGAGGGCACGAGCGACGCCGGCTGCTGCCGGCTGGCCTCCGGCGGACGGGTGCCCGCCATCTTGCTCGGGCCCGACGTCCGCGCGGGCGGTCGTCTCGCCGTGCGGGTGGACCACTACTCCGCCCTGCGCACGATCGAGGACGCGTTCGGCCTCGCCCACCTGGCAAACGCCGCCTGCGCGTGCACCGCCTCGCTCGACGGCCTCTTTCGCACCCCGCCCCGCGGCCTGCCCGGTCGGCCCCCGGCCCACGCGCCGGCCAGGCGCCCGACGGGCGCCCGTTCCCGCTAGACGGCGGGCGCCTCGCCGCCCGCCCCCGAGGCCCCGGCCCCCGACGCGCCCGGCGCCGTGGAGGCCCGCGGTGCCCCCACCCCGCCGGGAGTGCCTGCGCTGAGACCGGCCACCACCGAGGCCAGCACCGCGATCAGCGCCGCCGCCCAGAACGCGTCGGCATAGCCGCCGAGCGCGGCCAGGCCCCCGGCGATCGGCCCCCCCAGACCCATGCCGGCGTCGAAGAAGGCGGTGAATCCGCCCAGCGCTGCCCCCCGCCGCTCGACGGGCACGCGCTGGATGACGGCAAGCGCCAGAGACGGGTACAGCAGCGAGAACCCGGTGCCCATCACCACGCCGCCCGCTACCGCCAGCGGCCACGAGTGCGCCAGGGCGATCAGCGCCAGCCCGGCCGCCTCGGCCAGGGCCGCCGACACCGCGCTCGCGCGCGCGCCTATGCGGTCGGGTAGCCGGGCGACCAGCAGCCGGGTGCCGACCACCGACGCGGCGAAGGCGGTGAACACCTCCGCCCCGTGGCCGATGTGGCGGTGGGCGAGGAACAGCACCACGAACGAGGCGAGCGTGGCGTAGCCGATGTTGGCCAGGGCGAGCGCGCTGCCCGGGCCGATCACCGCCGACGGCCGCAGCCGCTGGCGCTCGCCGACCGTCGGCCGGTGGGGGTCGACCAGGCGCGCGGCCACCGCCGCGCCCACCAGCGGCGCGAGCGCCGCCAGCGCCCAGACCGCGTCATAGCCGCCGAGCGCGAACAGGCCCTCGCCCGCCAGTGGGCCCAGCGTCAGCCCGCTCCACACCGACAGGCCGAACAGGCCGATCGCCTGACCCTGGCGCCCGGGCGGAGCCAGGTCGACCGCCCACGTGGCCCCGGCGGTGAACACCACCCCCTCCCCGGCGCCGAGCACCAGCCGGGCGCCGACCAGGTCGCCCACGCCGGCGGGCAGGAACAGCAGCCCGCCCGCCCCGGCCATGACCAGCGCCCCGACCACCAGCACCGGGCGGCGGCCGCGGAGGTCGGCCAGCCGTCCGGCCAGCGGCCGTCCGATCACGGCGGTGAAGGCAAACGCGCCGATCACCAGCCCGACTTCGAAGTCGCCCCCGCCCGCCGGCCCGCGGACGTAGCGGGGCAGCACCGGCAACACCGCGCCGACGGCGATCAGGCAGGAAAGGGTGGCGGCGAACACACCGGCGCCGGTGGTCAGCGCCCGCGGGCGTTCGGCCGCGTCGAGCTCAGGGCCGGGACCGCGGCCGCGCTCGCGCGCCAGGCGCGTCTCGGTGCTCATCCGGCGAGCCTTTCAGACCGACGCCCGCGTCACCGCCCTGGTGGTGCCCCCGCGGCCACCCGAGCGACTCAGACGGACGCGGTCGCGATCTGGGTGGGGGCCTCGCGCCCGCGCAGAACCTGGCGGTCGCTCAGCGCCCAGCGCCGAGCCTCGTCGCCATCGGCCCGGTCCAGCGCCCCCGCCGAGCACAACAGGCGCTCGGGGTGTGACTTGGCCAGCTCGCACAGGCGGGCGGCCTCGTTGATCGGATCTCCGATCACCGTGTACTCGTAGCGCTGCTCGGCCCCGACGTTGCCCGCCACCGCGATGCCCGCCGACACGCCGGCGCCGAAGTCCAGCTCCGCCAGCCCGGCGCGCAGGCGACGGCGCAGCTCACGGGCGGCGGCGAGGGCGCCGCCGGCCGGGTCGGCGATGCGGACCGGGGCGCCGAAGACGCACAGGGCCGCGTCGCCCTCGAACTTGTTGACCAGCCCCCCATGGGCCTCGACGACCTCGACCACGACCTCGAAGAATCGGTTGAGCAGCGCCACGACCTCGGCCGGGGGACGGGCGGCGGCCAGCGCGGTCGAGCCCACGATGTCGATGAACAGGGCCGCCACCTCGCGCTCCTCGCCACCGAGCTTGACCTCGCCGTCCAGGGCGGCGCGCGCGACGTCCTCGCCGACGTGGCGACCGAACAGCTCGCGCATCCGCTCCCGCTCGGCCAGGCCCAGCGCCATGCGGTTGAAGCCCGCCTGCAGCAGGCCGACCTCGCTGCCGTCGTCGACCGGCACGCGGGCGTCGAGCTCGCCCCCCTCGACGCGGGCCAGGGCGTCGCGCATGCCGGCGAGCGGGTCGGCGACCGAGCGCGCGGCCACCACGGTCGCCAGCAGGCCCACGACCAGCCCCGCTGCCGCCAGGAAGGCGCTGGCGGCGACGACGCTGCCGCTGCCGATATGGCCGCCGGCGAGCCTGGCGACGGCAATCGTCACCACGCCCAGCAGGGGAACGCCGGTGGCCAGCATCCATGCCATCGTCAGACGCGCGGCCACTCCCGGCCGCTGTCGCCGCTGCGGCGGCGGTCCGACGGCGAGCGCACGCGCCGTCGCCGGTCGCATGATCCGCTCGACGATCAGATAGGCGACGGCCGACGTGCTCAGGCCGCCGAGCGCGATCGTCGCCGCGAAGACCGCGCCGATGGCCGGGGAGACCAGGGCGTTACCGACCCCAAAGAGAAGGGCCGCCCCGAACCAGAAGCCCGCCGAGGACAGCGCGAAGTCGAGCGGAACACGCAGCGCGCCGTCGCGCTCGGCCGCGGTGGGCGGACGTCCCGAGCGCAACCAGGCATAGAAGGGTGCGTTGCGCCGGATCCCCAGGAGGTTGCCCACATACAGGGTGATCGCCGTATAGCAAGCGCCTCCCACCACGTTGGCCAGGGTCTGGACCCGGCCCCCGCCCGAGCCGACTCCCAGCAGCAGGGCGAGGAACACGACGAGGTCAAGCGCGCCCAGGCAGTTGGCGGCGATCGACGCCCAGGTCAGCCGCCGCCACAGCCTGTCGGCGAGCTCCTCGCCCGAGCGCAGGTCCTCGGGCGCGACGGGACGAGCCGGCAGCAGATCCGCGACGCCCCTCGCAGACGGGGGATCAATCAGCGTCTGTGCGCGAACCGACACGATCAAAGAGTAGGGCTCAGCCCCCGCCCGGCGGGCGGTGAGCGCGCTAGACTGGGCAAGACCTCGCGCCGTGGCGGGGTTTTTCTTCGCGCGCGGCGACCCAGGCAGTCACTACTTTCGGGGTTCCCATGGCCCGTGGAGACGTGCGAATCGCAGTCACCCTCGCGTGCGAGGAGTGCAAGCGGCGCAACTATCAGACCAACAAGAGCAAGCGCAACAACCCCGATCGCATCGCGCTGCGCAAGTACTGTCGCTGGTGCCGCCGGCACACCAGCCACCGCGAGACTCGCTAGCCGAGGGCGTGTAGTGGCCCGCAACCGTCAACGTGCCAAGCAGCGCCAGCAGCGCCGCGCCGCCAAGCGCTCCGCCGCCGGCGCCACCCGCCACGAGAACGTACCCGGGCCCCTCGAGCACGCCTCGGGCGAGGTCGAGGAGTTCGACGCCACGCTCGTCTCGGGCGCCGACGGCGAGACCGCCGAGGCCCTGCCGAGCACCGAACCCGAACCAGAGCCCAGGCCCAAGCCGGCCGAGGTCGGGCTCACCGAGGTCGGCGCCCCCGAAGCCGACGAGCGCATCGTCGAGGAGGAGCCTGCGCCTCCGTCGGGCGGCGGTGGGCGCCGTCGCCCGCCTCCTCCGCCCACCGGGGGCCGAGGCGAGCCCGACGAGGAAGGCGAAGACGAGTTCGACGAGGACTCCTCCTCCGCCGAGGCCGAGCGCGCCCTCGGTCGCCCCGCCCGAAGGCAAGACACGCCGCGGGAGGGCAACCGGATCCTCGCCTTCCTGCGCGCCAGCTGGGCCGAGCTCCAGCGCGTGCAGTGGCCCGACCGACGCGAGGTCGCTCAGGCCACCGCGGTCGTGCTCGGCTTCGTGGCCATCGCGGGCGGCTACCTGGGCCTGGCCGACCTGGTCGCCTCGCGCATCGTGAACGCGATCCTGTAGAAAGCGCCACCGATGTTTCGCTGGTACGTCGTCAACACCTACTCCGGCCACGAGAACAAGGTCAAGCAGAACCTCGAGCACCGCGTGGTCTCGCTGGGCCAGCAGCGCGCCGTGCGCCAGGTCGTCGTGCCCACCGAGGCGGTGGCCGAGATGAAGGACAACCAGAAGGTGACCGTCGAGAAGCGCACGATGCCGGGCTACGTGCTGGTCAACATGGACCTCAACGAGGACTCCTGGAGCCTGGTCAAGGGCACCCCGGGGGTGACCGGCTTCGTCGGGGCCTCCAACGAGCCGGTCCCGCTCACCCAGGGTGAGGTCGATCGCCTCCTGCACAAGGAGGTGGCGGTGCGCGAGCGCACCCGCGCCCAGTTCTCGATCGGCGAGACGGTCAAGGTCGTCTCCGGGCCGCTGTCGGACTTCTCGGGCGAGATCTCCGAGATCAACGAGGACGCCGGCCGCCTGAAGGTGCTCGTCTCGATCTTCGGCCGGGAGACCCCCGTCGAGGTCGGCTTCGACCAGGTAAAGAAGCAATAGGGCCCGCTTCGCGGGCCGATAGACCCCATGGCCAAGAAAGTCCTCACCACCATCAAGCTCCAGGCGATCGGCGGCGCCGCCAGCCCGGCCCCGCCGGTCGGCCCCGCCCTGGGCCAGCACGGGATCAACATCATGGAGTTCTGCAAGGCGTTCAACGCCCAGACCCAGCCGGACGCCGGCACGGTGATCCCGGTGGTGATCACCGTCTATGAGGACCGCTCGTTCACTTTCGTGACCAAGACCCCCCCGGCTGCGGTCCTCATCCGTCAGGCGATCGGGGTCGAGAAGGGCTCGGGAGAGCCCAACCGCGAGAAGGTGGGCACGATCTCCGAGGCCCAGCTGAGGACGATCGCCGAGCGCAAGATGCCCGACCTCAACGCCCACGACCTCGACGAGGCGACCAAGATTATCGCGGGCACCGCCCGCTCGATGGGAGTGGACGTCGCCTGATGGCCCGCCGCGGAAAGCGCTTCCTGAACGGCCGGGAGAAGGTCGATCGCGAACGCGAGTACTCGCCCGGCGAGGCGGTGGGCGTGCTCAAGGCGCTGCCCACCTCCAAGTTCGACGAGTCAGTCGAGCTGCACGTGCGCACCGGCCTGAACGTTCGCCACGCCGAAGAGCAGCTGCGGGGCACGATCGCCCTGCCCCACGGGCTGGGCAAGAACATCAAGATCGCCGTCTTTGCCCAGGGCGACAAGGCCCGCGAGGCCGAGGAGGCCGGCGCCGACGTGGTCGGCGCCGAGGACCTGGCCGAGAAGGTCCAGGGCGGCTTTGCCGACTTCGACGTGGCGATCGCCACCCCCGACCTGATGCCGGTGGTGGGCAAACTGGGGCGCATCCTCGGGCCCCAGGGCAAGATGCCCAACCCCAAGGTGGGGACGGTGACCCAGGACGTGCGCAAGGCGGTGCAGGAGTCCAAGGCCGGCAAGGTCGAGTACCGCACCGACCGAAACGCGATCGTCCACATGGTGATCGGCAAGATGAGCTTCGAGGGACCGCGCCTGCTGGAGAACTACGCCGCGGTGATCGAGGAGCTGATCCGGGCCAGGCCCTCGGTGGCCAAGGGCCGCTATCTGCGCTCGATCACGCTCGCCCCCACGATGGGCCCCGGGGTCAAGGTCGATCCCGGCCGGACGCGCGACATCGCCGAGGACAAGATCCCGGCGCCCGCCGCCGAGGACGGCCAGCCGGCGCCGGCGGAGGGGGCCCCGGCCTAAAGCCGCCTACAATGCACACCGCCTAACGCGGCCGAAGACCCCCGGCTCCCACCACAGGGATAAGCCCAGGGCAGGCGCGCGATCGAAGCTCGGACCCCCCTGCCTCGACGCCCGCCTGCAGCGCGGGCGTTTTGCGTGAGGGCGCACCCAGTCCAGAGCAAAGGCATGAACCGAGACCAAAAGACCGCGGCGATCGAGGACATCGCCAGCCAGATCAAGGAGGCCGAGGCGGTCTTCGCCGTCGACTACCGCGGCCTGTCCGTGCCTCAGGCCGCCGAGCTGCGTGGGCGCCTGCGCGACGCCGACGCGCGCTTTCGGGTGGTCAAGAACACGCTCACCGAGCGGGCGGCCGACCGCGCCGGCGTCGAGGCGATCAAGGAGCTGCTGGACGGGCCCACGGCCCTGACCTTCGTCCGCGGCGACGTCGCCGTGGCGGCCAAGGCGATCGCCGACTACGGCCGCGCCATCGACGGCCTGCTGCCGTTCAAGGGCGGCCTGCTGGGCGAGGAGGTCCTGACCGTCGAGCAGCTGCGCTCGCTCGCCCGCCTGCCCGCGCGCGACGTCCTGCACGGACAGCTGGTGGGCGTGATCTCCTCCCCGGTCACCGGGCTGGTGCGCACGCTCAACGCGCTGATCTCCGGCCTCGCCGTCCAGCTCGGGCAGATCGCCGAGCAGGGCCTGGTCGCCGGCGAGCCGCCGGCCGAGGCCCAAGCCCCGGCGGAGCAGGCCGAGCCCGAAGCCCCGGCCCAGGCCGAGGCCCGGCAACCGGCGCCAGAGGCCGAGTCCGACGCCGAGCCGAAGGAGCCGGCGCCCGTCCAGCCCGACCAGGCCGAGGGCGAGGACGACCAGGCCGAGACCGGCCAGCCCGAGGGCCAGGACGTTCCCGGCCCGGCCGAGGGCGAGTCGCAAACCGCCAGCGAGGAGGCCCCGCCGGCCCAGCCGGCCGAGGAGACCTCCTCATCGACCGACGACAACCAGGCGCAGGCGCCAAAGACGCCGCCCGGCGCCGAGCAAGACAAGGAGTAAACGCACATATGCCCACCACCCAGGAGTGGATCGACGAGCTAAAGAGCATCTCGGTGCTCGAGCTCTCCGAGCGCATCAAGGCGCTCGAGGAGGAGTTCGGCGTGTCGGCCGCCGCGGTGGCGGCGGCCGCCCCCGCGACCGGTGCCCCCGGGGGCGCCGACGGCGCCGAGGCCGAGGAGCAGACCACCTTCGACGTGGTCCTCACTGGCGCCGGCGACAAGAAGATCCAGGTGATCAAGGTCGTACGCGCCGCGACCGGCCTGGGCCTCAAGGAGGCCAAGGCGCTGGTCGACGAGGCGCCCAAGCCGGTCAAGGAGGGCGTCGAGAAGGAGGACGCCGACAAGCTCAAGCAGGAGCTCGAGGAGGCCGGCGCGGGGGTCGAGGTCAAGTAGCCGAGGGGGGCGTGCCCGGAGGGCGCCCCGGGGTGAGCCCCCCGCCGCCGTCGGACGCCGGGTATCCCTGGCGCGTCGGGTGGCGCTCGTTCCCCACAAACACCCGCATATCCGCTACAGTCCGGTCGCCGGCTGATAGCCGTAGCCGTCCCACAAGAGGGCGCCGCGCCACATACGCGGTGGTTGGCCCGGGGCGGGGTCCGTGGAGCCGGCAGCCCTTGCGGGGGCGGTAGCCTGCCGTGCTATATTTGCTGGCCGCGTTCTTGTGCGCGATGGTCGCGCCTCGGCGCGCCGCCTCTGCCCGTCTTTCCGCCGTGAGGAGCCCCACTTGGCTGCTGTTGACGCTCCCCGGACGCGTCGGTCCTTCGCGCGTCTGACCAAGACCCTCGATGTCCCCAACCTGATCGACATCCAGCGCCGCTCCTTCGAGTGGCTGACGGACACCAAGGCCGGTGGCCTGCGGGAGACCATCGACGACATCTCGCCCATCGAGGACTACACCGGCAACCTCGCCGTGCAGTTCGGCGATTTCACCTTCGACGAGCCCACCGCCTCGATCGAGGAGTGCCGGGAGAAGGACCTGACCTACGCCCGGCCGCTGACCGTCACCGTCGCCTTCATCAACCGCGAGACGGGGGAGATCCGCGAGCAGTCGGTGTTCATGGGCGACTTCCCCTGGATGACCGACCGGGGCACGTTCATCATCAACGGCACCGAGCGCGTGGTCGTCACCCAGCTGGTGCGCTCGCCGGGGGCCTACCTGATGGAGCCCAAGGACCTGGAGAAGCAGGTCTTCACCGCCAACCTGATGCCGGCCCGCGGTTCGTGGCTGGAGCTGGAGATCGACAAGAAGGGCAAGGTCTTCGTCCGCATCGACCGCAAGCGCAAGCTGCCGATCACCGTGCTGCTGCGCGCGATGGGCTACGCCTCCGACGAGGAGATCCTCAAGCTCTTCGACGACTCGCTCTACATCCGCAACACGCTCGAGGCCGACACCGAGGTCACGCGCTCGGAGGAGGGCGCCCTGATCGAGCTGTTCAAGAAGCAGCGCCCGGGCGAGCCGCCCAGCGTCGAGAACGCGCGCGCCCTGCTGAACCAGCTGTTCTTCGACCCCAAGCGCTACGACCTCACGCGCGTGGGGCGCTACAAGCTCAACTCGCGCCTGGGCCTGGACATCGACCTGGACACCCGCACGCTCACCCACGACGACGTCCTCGCCCTGGTGCGCGAGCTGGTGGCCCTGCCCAAGCGGCTCGGCCTGCCCGAGAAGCCCGAGGCCGAGATCAAGGACTTCGCCGCCGAGGCGGCGGCCATGCCCCGCGAGCCGATCCTCGAGTACCTCGACGAGTACGAGCACTTTGGTAACCGGCGCCTGCGCACCGTGGGCGAGCTGATCCAGGAGGCCTTCCGCATCGGCCTGTACCGCATGGAGCGCGTGGTGCGCGAGCGGCTGACCACCGAGGACGCCGACACCATCACCCCGCAGACGATCATCAACATCCGCCCGGTGGTGGCGGCGCTCAAGGAGTTCTTCGGCTCCTCGCAGCTGTCGCAGTTCATGGACCAGACCAACTCGCTGGCCGGGCTCACCCACCGCCGGCGCCTGTCGGCCCTGGGCGCCGGTGGCCTGACCCGCGAGCGCGCGCCGATCGAGGTGCGCGACGTACACCCCACCCACTACGGGCGCATGTGCCCGATCGAGACCCCCGAGGGCCCGAACATCGGCCTGATCGGGTCGCTCTCCTCCTACGCCGAGGTCTCCGAGCACGGCTTCGTCACCACCCCCTACCGGGTGGTCAAGGCCGGCGTGGTGACCCCCAAGGTCGTCCACCTGGACGCCACCCAGGAGGAGGAGCAGATCATCGCCCAGGCCAACACGCCGATCGACGCCAAGACGGGCAAGCTGCGCGGCCCGGAGATCCTGTGCCGCACCCAGGCGGGTCAGTACGTGACCGTGGCCCCCAAGGACGTCGACCTGGTCGACGTCTCGCCCGAGCAGATCTGGTCGGTGGGCACCGCCATGATCCCCTTCCTCGAGCACGACGACGCCAACCGGGCCCTGATGGGCTCCAACATGCAGCGCCAGGCGGTGCCGCTGCTCAAGACCGACGCCCCGCTGATCGGCACCGGGATGGAGCGCCGCGCCGCGCTCGACACCGGCGACGTGCTGCTGGCGGAAAACCCGGGCACGGTCGAGTTCGTCGATGCCACCGCGATCGTGGTCAAGCAAACCGGTGCCGGAGGCAAGAAGGACGAGTACGAGCTGCAGAAGTTCATGCGCTCCAACCAGGGCACCCTGATCCACCAGAAGCCGCTGGTGGCCACCGGGCAAGCGGTCAAGGCGGGCGACGTGCTGGCCGACGGCTCCTCCACCGACGGCGGGGAGATGGCGCTGGGCAGGAACCTGCTCGTGGCCTTCATGTCCTGGGAGGGCTACAACTTCGAGGACGCGGTCATCCTCTCCAACCGGCTGGTCAAGGATGACGAGCTCACCTCGATCCACATCGAGGAGTACGAGATCGACGCCCGCACGACCAAGCTGGGCGAGGAGGAGATCACCCGCGACATCCCCAACCGCTCGGAGGAGTCGCTGCGCAATCTCGACGACCGGGGCATCGTGCGCATCGGCGCCGAGGTGGCGTCGGGCGACCTGCTGGTGGGCAAGGTCACGCCCAAGGGCGAGACCGAGCTGACCGCCGAGGAGAAGCTGATCCGGGCCATCTTCAAGGAGAAGGCCCGCGAGGTGCGCGACACCTCGCTGAAGGTTCCCCACGGAGAGGGGGGCGTGGTGATCGACGTCATGACCTTCTCCCGCGAGGAGGGCGACGACCTGCCGCCGGGGGTCAACGACCTGGTGCGGGTGTTCGTGGCCAAGAAGCGCAAGATCTCCGAGGGCGACAAGCTCGCCGGGCGCCACGGCAACAAGGGCGTGATCTCCAAGATCGTCGACGAGCAGGACATGCCGTTCCTGGAGGACGGCACCCCGGTCGACGTGATCCTCAACCCGCTGGGCGTGCCCTCGCGCATGAACGTGGGCCAGATCCTGGAGACCCACCTGGGCTGGGTGGCGGCCAACGGCTGGTACGACGACGGCTCGGCGGCGTTCAAGCGGTCCAAGTCCGACGGGGGCAAGGTCTACGTGGCCTCGCCGGTGTTCGACGGGGCCACCGTCGAAGACGTCGACCAGGCGCTGGTGGCCTGGCAGGACCAGCACAAGGGCTCGATCCACCTGGACATCGACCGCTCGCGCCGGGCCGGCGAGCGGGCCTCGGGGAAGATGACCCTCTACAACGGCCGCACCGGTGAGCCCTTCGAGGAGCAGGTCACCGTCGGCCACATGTACATCCTCAAGCTCCTGCACCTGGTCGACGACAAGATCCACGCCCGCTCGACCGGGCCCTACTCGCTGGTCACCCAGCAGCCGCTCGGGGGCAAGGCCCAGTTCGGCGGCCAGCGCTTCGGCGAGATGGAGGTCTGGGCGCTGGAGGCCTACGGGGCCGCCTACACCCTGCAGGAGATGCTCACGATCAAGTCCGACGACACCGTCGGGCGGGTCAAGGCCTACGAGGCGATCGTCAAGGGCGAGAACATCGCCGAGCCCTCGATCCCCGAGTCGTTCAAGGTCCTGCTCAAGGAGATGCAGTCGCTGGCGCTCGACGTCAACGTCGTCTCCGAGGAGGGCCAGCGCGCCGAGGTGGGCGAGGAGGACGACGACCTGCTGCGCGCCGCCGAGGAGCTGGGCATCGACCTCTCCGGGGTGCGGGCCACCGACGGGGGGGCCGCCGACGAGGCGGTCGAGGGGAAGGACGACACCGACGCGGTGGGCGGCGACGGAGACGAAGCCGAGCCCACCGACGAGGAGCTCTCCAAGGAGGCCGAGGCATAGCCCCACCGGCAGCTCGCCGGAGCCCCGTCCACCGGGCCCCGGCCACCGCGCCGTCCTCTGCCCATTGATTTTTCAACGACAGGAAGCCGCATGATCGACATCAACAACTTCGACGCCATCGAGATCTCCCTCGCCTCCTCCAAGCAGATCCGCTCGTGGAGCTCGGGCGAGGTGACCAAGCCGGAGACGATCAACTACCGCACGCTCAAGCCCGAGAAGGACGGGCTGTTCTGCGAGCGCATCTTCGGTCCCACCAAGGACTGGGAGTGCTACTGCGGCAAGTACAAGCGCGTGCGCTACAAGGGCATCGTCTGCGAGCGCTGCGGCGTCGAGGTCACGCGCTCGAAGGTCCGGCGCGAGCGCATGGGCCATGTCGACCTGGCCGCGCCGGTCAGCCACATCTGGTTCTTCAAGGGCGTGCCCAGCCGCATCGGCTACCTGCTCGACATGGCGCCCAAGGAGCTGGAGAAGGTCCTGTACTTCGCCGCCTCGATGGTCACCTGGGTAGACGACGAGGCGCGCTCCAAGGACCTGAGCAAGCTGGAGAAGGAGGTCAACAAGGTCCTCGACGCCTACACCGCCGAGCGCGAGGAGCGGGTGCTCGAGCTGCGCGAGTCGCTGGCCCGCCGGGAGAAGTACCTCACCAACGGCAAGCAGACCGGCTTCGACGACGAGGACCACCTGTGGGCCGAGGGCCTGGACATAAACGTGGCCAAGCTCTCCGACGAGGAGCGCGAGAAGCAGCTCAAGGAGCTGCGCAAGATGTTCGAGGCCGACATCGCCGACACCGAGGCCTACATCGAGGACGCCGCCGAGCGCATGCGCCAGGTGTGGAACCTGTTCCGGGAGATGGAGCCCAAGCGCATCGAGCACGACGAGACGATCTTCCGCGAGCTCAAGGAGCGCTTCGGCTCGCCCTACGGCTTCGGCGAGTACTTCCGCGGGGGCATGGGCGCCGAGTCGGTCCGCGACCTGCTCGAGCAGGTCGACCTGGAGGGTGAGCGCGACGAGCTCTCGGAGATCATCAAGACCTCCAAGGGCCAGAAGCAGGCCCGCGCGGTCAAGCGCCTGAAGGTCGTCTCGGCCTTCCTGCAGTCCGGCAACAAGCCGGAGATGATGGTGCTGGACGCGGTGCCGGTGATCCCGCCCGAGCTGCGCCCCATGGTCCAGCTCGACGGCGGTCGCTTCGCCACCTCCGACCTAAACGACCTCTACCGCCGGGTCATCA
>VAYS01000001.1 GCA_005883215.1 Actinomycetota bacterium | reverse complement strand
GCTGAAGGCCATGAAGTCCTCCGGGCTTCGCACGAAGAAGAACGGCAGCGACAGGCACACCACGTCGGTGGTCGAGCCGTCGGGCAGATAGAACTTGGCCGCCATCCCCCGCGGCTCGCGGCGGCCGTCCACCGCCTCGGGGTCGCCCGAGCCGTGCGAGAAGCGCACGTGGGCGCGGGTGGGCTCCTGGAAGTGCGGCGCGCGCGAGAGCCCCCCCGCCGACGCGCTGGGCTCCCACTCGGCGTGGCAGAGCACGCCCTTGGCGTGCGCCGCGCGGGCGCCCGGATGGCGGCCGTAGATCTCGTGGATCGCCTCGACCAGCCGCTCGGCGAGTGCCCCGCGCTCCATCAGTGCAGCAGCTTCTTGCTCTGGCGGGCATGGGCTTCGCCCAGCGGGGTGGCGGTAGGACGGAACTTCAGCCCGGAGAGCAGGTCGGTGACCAACGGCATCCAGGCCAGGATCAGGTAGGCGCCCATGACCAGCGCCGCGGCGCGCAGGAAGCGGCGGCGAGCAAGCGCGGCCAGCGGCAGCAGCCAGAACACGTACCAGGGAAGCTCCCAGCTGAGGGTCATCAACAGCACCAGCATCGCCACGCCGGCCGGCAGCAGCCAATCGCGCGCGCGGTAGGCCCACACCGAGCAGGCAACCACGGTGAGCACCAGCACCCCCGAGAAGAACGACTGCAGGCCGGTGGTCACCCCCCCGTAGCCGAGGGCGAAGCCGAGCAGGTTGGGCAGGCCGACGTTGGTGACCACCTTGCTCTGGTCGGACAAGTTGGGCAGATGCGGGCCGAACGCGATCAAGCTCACCAGCGCGAGCACGACGGCCCCCGCCAGGGCTCCGATCAGCAGGGGCCGCCGTCGCCGGGTGCCAAAGAAGAGGATCGGCAGGAGCAGGCCGGCGCTCGCCTTTATGGCGATCGCGCTGACCAGCGCCGCGCCGGCCAGAGCCTCGGCGGGCGGAGGCCACCGGGTCAGCGCCGAGGCGGCGCGGCCGTCGCCCCGGCGCACGGCGCCGGGCAGCGCCCGGGCCCGCCCGAACATCTCGCCGATGCGCGCGCCGGCGCCGTTGGCGCCGTTGCCGCCCGAGGGGATGCGCGACCGGCCCGGGGACACGGCGAGCGCCGGGCGCCGCGCGGGGCGCGGTCGGATGCCGATGGTGCCCCGGCCAGCCTCGACGCGCAGCAGCAGGTAGAAGGCAAACACCATGAGCAGGATCATGAAGAAGTCGTTGTGGTCACCGCCCAGGCCCCACACCATCACCAGCGGGTTTAGCCCGACGAAGGCGACCGGCAGCACCGGGTCGCGGCCGAGCAGCTGGGCGCAGCGCCACACGAGCAGCAGCGCGCTCAGGCTGGCCAGGGCGAGGCTCGCCTTGAGCACCCAGAAGCCGGCCGAGACCCCGAGCGGCGCCAGCAGATAGGTGAACAGCGTGAACAGCTGGCCGTAGGGGCTGAGCAGGTGGTGCCAGTTGCTGACCGCGAAGGCGGGATCGCTGTGCGGCTCGAGCATCGGAATCGTGGCGTAGGGATTGAGGTGGTGAATGAATCCCATGCGCCCGTAGTTGAGGTAGTTGAAGACGTCGGTGAGCGGGAGCGGCGGGGCGAGGAAGAACACGACGTGCAAGACGACGATCGACGCGATCAACCACCGGGCGCGTAGGAAGGGAACGCACAGCAGCACCAGCAGGTAGGCCAGGTACATGCCGATGACCGCGAGCGAGAAGTCCCACTTGAGCGTTCCCCGGTTGTGGCTCAGCGAGCCCCACAGGTGATGCAGCGGGCCGGCCATCCAGGCGGGAATGTGCCCGTGCAGCGCGGGCGACAGGCTGGGCGGGGCCAGGAACGAGGCGCGCTCGGCGGCGCCGATGACGATGGCGATGCTCAGGCCGATCAGCAGGAGCAGCCCGAACACCCCCGCCGCGCGCATGCCCCAGGCGTTGGTGCGCCAGGGGCGCCGGGCAACCGCGGGCACGCCGACGGACGACGCGCCCAGCCTCGCGCCTCCGACCGGAGCGGTTGTCGCGTCGCTGGACATGCGCTGGTCTGGACGGGTCGGCAGCCGGCCGCCCTCGCCGGCCCGACCGCGAGGGGGATTGTAAGCGCCCGGAGCGCCCGGCCCCCGAGGAACGGTGACCGGGGACCGCCGAGCGGATCCGGGACTAGATCGCCTGGACGTTGACCGCCTTGGGTCCCTTCTCCCCGCTCTCGGCGTCGAAGGAGACCTTGGCTCCTTCGCTCAGCGAGCGATAGCCCTCGCCGACGATGCCGCTGTGGTGCACGAACAGGTCACGGTCACCCTCGTCCGGGGTGATGAAACCGAAGCCCTTGTCGTCGCTGAACCACTTGACGGTGCCCGTGGGCATGCGTTGTTACCTCCACGTTCGTGGGAACTCGTGCGCGACGCGGAGGATCCGGCGATCAGCTCAGACATGCCGGCGCCCGCACTGCTTTCCCGGGCTCTGCCCGGCCTGCGCGCGGAAGCTAGCACGTAGTCTCAGAGCGCGACTGCAGGAACGCACTACGCTGAACGCCCAGGAAAGGAGCCGACGATGCCCAAGGTCAGCAAGAGCGAAGAGCAGTGGCGCAGCGAGCTTGCACCCGAGCGCTATGAGGTGCTGCGCGAAAAGGGGACCGAGCCCGCGTGGTCGGGCGAGCTAAACGCCAACAAGGAGCCGGGCATGTATCGGTGCGCGGCCTGCGGCGCCGAGCTGTTCCCCTCGCAGACCAAGTTCGACTCGGGCACCGGCTGGCCCAGCTTCTCGGCGCCGGCCAAGGACGACGCGGTGGATACCGAGCCCGACAACGGCCTGTTCATGCGCCGCACCGAGGTCCTCTGCGCGTCGTGCGAGTCGCACCTGGGGCACGTATTCGACGACGGTCCGGAGCCGACCGGCCAGCGCTACTGCATCAACTCGCTGGCCCTGGACTTCGAGTCCGAGCACGACGAGGTCGGCGCGGGGGCCGGGGAGGCGGACGACGGCGAGCGAGGTGGCTGAGGCCAGGCCGGCAGAGGGCCCGGGCGGGCGGCCGGGACTCGCCGGGTGACCGACGCCCCGGAGCGCGACCGGGCCGCGTTCGAGCGCCTGGTGGCGCTCATCGACTATCCGATGTTCGTGGTGACCGCGGCCGACGACGACGTGCGGGCCGGGTGCCTGGTGGGATTCGCCACCCAGGTGAGCATCGACCCCCCGCGCTTCCTGGTCTGCCTGTCGCGCCAGAACCACACCTTTCGCGTGGCCCAGGCCGGCGGGCAGTGGCTGGGGGTGCACTTCTTGCGCCGCGAGGACGAGGAGCTGGGCGCGCTGTTCGGTGGCGCGACCGGCGACGAGGTCGACAAGTTCGCCTCCTGCGCCTGGGAGCCGGGACCAGCCGGGGTCCCCATCCTCAGCGCCTGCCAGAACTGGTTCGTCGGGGCGGTCGTCGACCGTCTGGACCTCGGCGATCACGAGGGGTTCGTGCTCGAGCCCAGCCGCGCCCGCCAGGAAGCCGCCGGGCCCGACTTCAGCTTTCATCGCGCGCGCCGGATCGAGCCCGGCCACCAGGCGTAGGACGGCGCCGTGGACTCCGGGGACCCCGAGCTGCGCATGCTCTTTCCCGACGCGCGGAGCACCACCGTGGAGGGTGCGCTGGACGAGCTCGAGGCGCCCGAGCGCACCGAGCGCCCCCGCGTGCTCCTCAACATGATCGCCAGCGCCGATGGCAAGGCTACTTTCGGCGGACGCACCGCGGCGCTGGGCAATGCCGCCGACCGCGCCCTGTTTCACGGTCTGCGTGGACGCGTGGACGCGGTGCTGGTGGGCGCGGGGACGGTTCGCGCCGAGCGTTACGGGCCGATGGTTCGCGAGCAGGACCGGCGCCAGCGGCGGATCGAGCGGGGTCTGGAGGAGCAGCCGCTGGCCTGCGTGGTCAGCGCGACCCTCGAGTTGGCCCCCGACCTGCCGCTGCTCGCCGATTCGTCCTCGCGCGTGGTGATGATCACCCCCTCGGACGCCGAGCTGGCGCCGTGCGCGGCGCGGGTCGAATACGTGCGGGCCGAGACCGGCGGGCGCCTG
>VAYS01000042.1 GCA_005883215.1 Actinomycetota bacterium | reverse complement strand
CGCCCGACTCAGGGCTGCCCCCGGGCGCGGGCGCCCAGCCCCGTCGCCTCGAGGGCCGCGATGGCGATCCCGGCGCCGACCAGGGCGGTGGCGATGACCGCCGCCGTGGGCACGGTGAGCGAGAAGAAGTGGCGGGTCCAGGGCGTGAGAAGGGCCAGGACATAGGCCCCGGCCAGGGCGGCGCACAGCGCCGCCACCCAGGCTTCGCGACGCCGGCCCGAAGCCTCCAGGGCAAAGACGAGATACAGGCCGACGGCCAAAAGGACGGTGGCGGCGACGGTCCGCGCCGCCGGCAGCCCCACGTGCAGGGCGTTAAGCGCGAATTGATAGCTGGCCACCACCCCCACGCCGGCGCCGGCGCCGGCGGGAATCGCGAAGCGGCCGACGTCGCGCAGGAAGTGCTCCGATCCCCACGGGCCGCGGCTGGGAGCCAGGGCCAGGAAGAACGTAGGGATGCCGATGGTCAGCGCGGCAACCAGGCTGAAGTGGCGGGGGAGCAGGGGATAGGCGGTAGTGGTGGTGCCCACCGTGAGGATCAGGAAGGCGGCAAAGCTCGACTTGCTGACGTAGAGCTTGGCCACGCGCTGCAGGTTGCGCAGGATCTTGCGGCCCTCGGCGACCATGCCGGGGACAGCGGCGAAGTTGCCGTCCACCAGGACCAGGTCGGCCACGCTCTTGGCCATCTGCACGCCGCTTCCCTGGGCGATGGCCAGGCGGGCCGCCTTCAGCGCCGGGACGTCGTTTACCCCGTCGCCCACCATTGCCACATAGCGGCCGGCGTCACGCAGGGCCTCAACCACCGCCTTCTTGCCCTCGGGTGAGATCCGGCCGATCACCGTTGCCCCGGCGACGGTCTGGGCGAGTTCGGCGGGACCGGCGGGAAGCTCGCGCCCGTCCAGTGGACCGCCCGAGACCTCGATCCCCACGTCGGCGGCGATCGCCGCCACCGTGGTGGGCGCGTCGCCGGAGAGCACCCGCAGTTCGACTCCCTGGCTGCGGAAGTAGGCGACGGTCTCGCGGGCCTGCGGGCGCAGCTCCTCGGCCAGGACCACCACTCCCGTCAGCCGAAGATCGGGCGGGGGGCTCTCGGGGGCGCGCGCAGGCAGGGGGGCGCCAGAGGAGGCCAGCGCGAGCACGCGCCGGCCCGAGCGCGTGGCTTGGTCGACCCGCGCCTGCAGCGCCCCCAGGGCAAAGTGCTCGGGCGCACCCAGGTACCAGGTCCCGTCCGAGAGCTCGAGCGCGCTGTAGCGACGGCGCGACGAGAACGGGATCTCGGCGCGGGGCGCCTCCGGCGCCTGGGGCTCGAAATCGGCGACCGCGCGCAGGGTGAGATTCTGGGCCGGCGCGCTGGCGGAAAAGCGACCGAGCGCCGCGCGCAGCTCATCGGGGGTCACGTGCGGCCCGGCGTGGAGGTCGGTGACCCGCAGCGAGGAGCCGGTCAGGGTCCCCGTCTTGTCGAGGCAGATGACCTCCACCGAGGCCAGCGACTCGATTGCGTTGAGCTGCTGGCTGAGGGCGCCGCGCCGCGCCATGCGAACCGCGGCCACTGCATAGGCGACGCTGGTGAGCACGATCAGCCCCTCGGGAATTAGGCTGACCACCGCCGCCACCGACGTCGAAACCGCATCGCTGCGGCTGGCGTGGCGCTCCAACAACGAGTAGCCGAGGATCGCGCCGAGCGGGACCATCACCGCGACGAGGGTGAGCAGGAGGCGGTTGAAGCTGCGCTCCAGGGGCGAGCGCGGATGGCGAAAAGCCCGCGCCTCTCCCGCCACCCGGCTTGCGTGGCTCTCCTCGCCCACCGCCTCGGCCACCAGCTCGGCGCCCCCTTCGACGACGAATGAGCCTGAGCGCACCTCCTCTCCGGCCGAGCGCACCACGGGCTCGGATTCCCCGGTGAGGATCGACTCGTCCAAGGAGAGCTCGTGGGCGGAGGTCAGATGTCCGTCGGCCACCACCTGGTCGCCCACCGCCAGGCGCAGTAGGTCGTCCGGAACCACCTCGTGCACACCCACCTCGCGCACGCGGCCGTCGCGCACCACCCGCGCGGAGGGGGCGACCAGCGCGGCCAGTCGGTCGAGGGCGCGCTTGGCCCGGAGCTCCTGGGCGATCCCGATTCCCGCGTTGATGATGACAACGCCGAGGAACAGCGCGTCGCGGGCGTCGCCGAACAGAAGCGTCAGCACGCCGAAGGCGACCAGGATGAGGTTGAAGACGGTAAAGACGTTTGCCCGGACGATGCTGCCCACGGACCGGCTGCTCGCGACCACCGCGGAAGGTCGCGAGGCCAGTCGCCGGGCCGCCTCCTCCTCGCTAAGTCCCCCCGGGCGCGCCGCCGGCGGGGCGCCCGCCGTATCGGTAGCCGAAGCCATGATCAGGTCACCTTGGTCGCGGGAGCGTCTGCCTGCGACGGAACAAAGCACGGATCGCGCCCGGCGGACGCCCCACCCCTGCGTATTGCTCCACAGAGCGGGAGGAGTTGGTGAGCAGGGGAGCCGGGATTCGAACCCGGATTCACGGTTTTGGAGACCGTGCGCGTAACCATTAGCTCACTCCCCTAGGCGCATCGATGGTACTTGCCCCGGGCCTCGATTCCGTCTCTGATCCCGGAGGCCGAGGCGCGCGGAGCGCGCCTCGAGCGGGATTGGTCCCCAATGCCGCCAGCGCAGGAGCCGCCGACGAAGAAGGGGCCGGCGGCATCCGAGCCGCCGGCCCCTCTTCAGCTCGCCGATCCCGACTGGAGATCGGCGTTCAGTCCGCCGCTACTTGCAGCGTTTGCTCTTGCCGCTGAACGTGAACGTGAAGCTCAGCCGGGACGTCAGCTTGAAGGTCACCCGGAACGGCTTGCCCTTCTTGATGAACGCCGGGAGCTTGAGCTTGAGCGCCTTGATCGAGCCGAAGCTGAAGGTCCTCTTCTTCTTCTTGAAGACGAACGTCAGCTTGCCGCTCGCCAGGGTGCCGAACTTCGGTGCAAACGTTGGGATCGTAAACGCGAACTTCTTCTTCGGCTTGATGCACTTGGGCAGCTTGACCTTGCCGCCGGTGCCCGTGTGGGTGACCCGACACAGCCCGGTTGGGCTCGTCGTGCACCTGCGCAGGTCGGCGAACATCGTCTCGGCCTTGCCCGCGTTGTCGCGCTCGACGACGTCGAACGCGCTGCCCCGGCCCGGCTCGAGCACCGCAATTCCCGTCGCCAGTGCCGACGGCGGCAGGAAGTTGTAGTAGACGCTGGTGGCGGGGTTGGAGCTATCGCCGTGCTGGGCGCCGGCGAGGGCGATGACCCCCGCACCAGCGCTAAACGCGGTGGCGATCGGGCCCGCCGCGACGCTATTGATGATGTTCGAGTCCGGCGTCGGGTTGGTGGAGCTGGTGTCGGGGTCGTTCAGGTCACAGCCTCCACACGTGGAGTCAGACGCGATGATCACCGCGCTGAAGCCTCCGGAGTTCAGCCCGCTGACAATGCTTCCGAAGCTCGGGTCCTGCGGGTCGGCCACCTTGAACGGGGGCGGCCCGCCCGGGTACGCGAACTTCAGCGAGTTGATGACCTCGTCCGAGTTGCCGCTGGCGTTCTTCGGACCCCCGGCGGCATGGTCGATCACCAGCACGGGCTGCGACGCGAACGGGTTGACCGTCGGGTCCCGCACGAGGTCGAGCTCGGTCTTGATGAAGTGGCACTGGTTGGCTGGAGTGGGGCCTGGGTTGCTGCTGCAGTGGAAGTCCTGGTCGTGGCCGGTCACGAACGCTCGCCCGGCCGAGGCGGTCCCGGTCATCGCCAGCAGCGCCACGGCGCTCACCAGCAACCCCAGGGCTCTGCGTCTATGCGTCATTAGGCTCCTCCCCCCAGATCGAGATCGGGGACGTAGTTGGGGCAAGACAGTGGTTGGGACAAGACAGGCGCGGGAAAGTAGCGGTCCGTCGAAACGGCACCTAGCCGCGTGCCGCTGCTTCCGTCGGCCGATCGAGTCCCGAGCACGATTGAGGAAGGCGACGTTCTCAGGCCACCGCGAAGCTGTCAACAGCCCTGGACGGACATGTCATGATGCGATCAGTGAGGCGGGTGCTGACATCGGTCCGCGCGCGGACAGTCGTCCCGGCGGCGGCCCTGACCTTGGCCCTGGCCGCCACCCCGGCCTGGCCGGCCACACGAGCCTCGCTGAAGGTGTCGCCCAATCCCGTCCGCTCGGGCAACAGCCTCCGCGTTCACGGACGGGCGGCCGGCTGCCCGCGCGGGAACATCGTGACGATCATCTCGCGGGCGTTTGGCGGGCCCAAGGAGTTCGCCGGGGTGCCCGCGGTGACCACCAAGGTTCGCGCCCACGGCGCGTTTTCGACGACCGCGATAGTGCCCCGAGTCCGCCGTCCCGGGCACTACCGGGTCAGCGCGCGCTGTGGCGGGGGCAACCTCGGCGTCTCCGTCCGGTTGCGCGTCACCGCCTAGCAGGGCCAACGCTCTGGGAGGACCCACGCCCGTGATGGGCAAGTCCGCGTCGCTTGCTCCTCGTCCGGTTGCCAGGGTGCCGGTGACCACGCCGACGCCGCCTCGGCCTGCGGTGCTTTGGCTTGTGCTTGGCGCGCTTGAACGAGGTCTTCGTAGGCCGGGGAGCCAGCGGCCCGGCGGTCGCCGGTGTACGTCGAAAGTGAGCGGCGCAGTAGGCATCGCGCTGGGCGCGGTATCCCGATGGCTGCTGAATCGCGGCGATCGCGCGGGCGCTCTGCTCGGCGTTGGACTCGATTGACTGCTCCACCGCCTGGCGCTGTTCGAGGGTGGTGGCGTCGAGCAAGCGCTCGGCGTTACGCCATACGTTCTCGCGCCAGGTCTTGACCAGCTCGAGGCCGGCGAGGTGATCGGCCGGGGTGTCGGGATTGGTCGTGTGGACGAAGTCGTCGTAATTGGCGGCGACCGCCCGCACCACCGGTCCGTAGGCGTCGTCGAGGAGCTGGTTGACCCGGTCATGATCGGCCTTGCGCGAGCTTCCGTCGGGTCGGTGCAGGCCGAGGGTGGCCATCACATAGGGCATATCGCGCTGCACGTGGGCGTTGATCCCCAGGAGCATGTCCTGGGCGGCGTTGGCGTCACCCGATGCCGCGGTCTGAAACGCCACCCGCCAGGCGCCGGGCACCGCCTGGCCAGACTTCCACGCGTCCAGCGTGCGAAAGTAGTAGTGGGCGAACAGGGCGTCCTCGTAGATCAGGTAGTCGCGGTCGTCGAAGTACGCCGGATCGCCGGCCAGGGTGTTGCGCAAGACCTCCGTGAGCACCAGGTAGGTGGTGGCGAACACCCCGCGGTGATCGCAGCCGAGGCCCTGTTGGGCCTCGCGCATGCGGGCGATCTCGTAGTCCAGGCAGGCCATGCTGGGCGATAGGCACCCCGGCTGGGGCCCTGGCTGGGGGTTCTCGGCGGTGCCGAGGGCCGGCAGCAGGTCGGGCCAGCCGACGTTGGGCGGAGAGTCAGCCCCGGCCGCCGGCGCGCTCGCCCCGCAGACGGCAAACGCCGCCGCGCACATCCCAAGAGAGGCGCTGATCCGGATCCATCCCCTCGCCATGTGTGAGTTTTCCTCCCGGCTCCCGTCGAAACACCCGAATGCAAGTGTCGGCGCAACCCCGATTATCCTCGGTAGGACCTCGGTAGGAGTCACCCGCGTCGACGGGGCTCCAAATCCCGAAAGGAGACTCATGAAGAACGTGATCTCGATCACCCGCTCGCGACTGGCGACGCTGGCGGTCACGCTGCTCGCGCTCGGCGGACTCGGCGCTACCACCGTGCTGCCGATGGCCAACGCGGCGCGCCACCGCAGGCACCACACCAGCAAGCACAAGCGCCACCGCCACAGCCACCGCGAGCCCGATGCCGACAACCGGGGAGGGCCCGACGACGGCGACGGCGCCAAGTAGGCGCTCGGCCACTGACACCAGGCGGCGGGGCCTCGCGCTCCGCCAGACGTCGGTCTTCGTCGCCACCCTGGCCGCCCTAGCGCTTATCGCCTGCGGCTCGGGCGCGAGCAGCCGCTCGAGCCGCACGGCACCCGCCCAATCAGCAACCAGCCCCGGCGCGGCGTTCGCCTGGCTGCGTCCCGCTGGGCCACCGGCCGACTGGAGGGCCCTGGCGCTCCCGGGGGGCGGCGCGACCCTGTACGCGCCGCCGGGGTGGCGGTCGGTACAGAGTGACGCGCTCACGGTGTCGGCGGCGATCGGCCCCTATCCCACCTTCAGCGGCTACCTGAACCTCACGCCGCGACAGGGAGCGGAGCGACTGCACGGGTGGGCGCGCTTTCGCCTCGATCATCACCGCGCCGAGGACGGCCACCCGGCCCGTGGGCTCGCCGCCCAGGAGCACCTGCACTTCCGCAGCGCGCGGGGCTCGTGCCTGCTGGACGACTACACCCCCCGCGCGGGCCAGTTCCAATACCGCGAGATCGCCTGTCTACTGGCCGGCCACCGGGGAAGCGTGGTGCTGATCGCCGCCGCTCCGCTCGCGCAGTGGGCCAAGCGGGCGCCGGTGCTCCAGCAAGCCGTCTCGGCGGTCATCGTGCGTTAGTTCGACCGGTGTTGACGTCCCTGCCGCCGGCCTCGCTAGCGCCAGCGATCCGAGAAGCCCGCTGTTTGCGAATAACCGCGTCATCCCGCCTGGATCTCGGCGCGATCACGGTCTAGGTTGCCTGTCCGGGGCGCCGGTCATGTCGCCGGCCGGGCCACTGGCGACGCGTGGGCTTGATCAGGGACATCTCGCGCATGTCCCGCCGCGGGCGGGTCCGTCGGAATGCGTGGTCGATGACGGAAGGGGGACGCGCGGCGAAAGGTGGACTCCCGTGGCGACCGAGTCGCGTTCCGGGCCAGTGGGATCCGGCCGAGACGGTCGCCCGCGTCGCGTTGGCGAAGCGCGACGTGCTGTTGCGCGTATACCAGCGACGGCTGCGCCGCGAAGACCTCGAAGACTGCTACAGCCAGGCCACACTCGAGCTTGTCGCCCGAGCGCGCCGAGGGGGAGCATTCGCGAGCGCCAAGCACGTATCCAACGCCCTCGAGCAGAAGTTCGCCTCCCGAGTCAACGACCGCCATCGCGCCATGAGCGGTCGCAGTGCCACCGAGACCGCGCTTGCCGGAGCGGTCTCTCTCGACGGAGATGAACCGTTCTCCAACGCCGTGGCGGATCGCTCGGCCGAGGTAGCCGACCGCGTCGCCGCTAAAGAGGAGCTCGAGCGCTTGCGGGAGGTCGCGGACGAGCTCACGTCCGACCAGCGTCTCGTGCTCGCGTGCCAGATCGGTCTGGGCATGGACTGCGTCCAGTTCTGCCGTCGCTATGGCTGGTCTGCCGAGAAGTACCGCAAGGTCGCGCAGCGGGCTCGCGCGAAGCTGAGACAGCTCACAGACGAGTACGAGGCTGGAGGGCGCTGTCACCGTCTCGAGGGCGACATCCTCGCCTACGCATCCGGCGTGGCGAGCGCCTCGCAGGCGGCCCGCGCGGGCCACCACCTATCGAACTGCAAGTCCTGTGCGCACGACTTCAAGGAGCTACGCCGTGCTGCCGAGCGGATCGTGGCATTGCTACCGCCGCCGCTCGCGGCCGGTCCCCTGGCCAAGGTGGCGGCGGCGGCCGGCGCACTACGTCACATTTGGCCCTGGGCAGGGCGCGCGACCTCCCACCCGGATGCCGGTGTGCTGCCGGCCGCCGGGAGCGCAGGCGCTGCCGTGGGCGCGGGCGGATCCACGCTCGGCATCGGCGCGTTGAAAGCCGGATTCGCGGCGGCGTGCCTGGCCGGGGCCGCCGGTGGATATGCAGTGTGCACACAGGCAGGGCTGATCCCCGGCGCCAAACACTCACCAAGCGCCCACCATCTAAGGGCTCGCATGGCACGTACGCACGCCTCCTCCAGGATTGCCCAGGCGGCGGGTACGGCGTTTGCCGCGCGAGAGCGCCACGGACTTCTCGTAGATTCGCCCGCGGCTCGACGATCGAGCCACCCCGGGCTGAATCGACCGGGTCAGGCGCCCGGCGGGCACAAACGCAGCGATATGCGTAGCACCACCGATGCGGCCCGGCGCGAGTTCGGTTTCGAAGGTTCCCGAAGCGCCCCGAGCCAGCTCCCGGCGCACTCGGCCGTGGGCTCGAGGGCGCGGACGGCCAGCACGCGCGCGGTGGTTGCGCACGGCCGAAGCGGGTCCGGCGGGGGCACCTCGAGCCGGCGGACCTCGCGAGCGGCGGCCCGCGAGTTCGGGATCGGCTGAACACGAGCAAAGCCTGGTCGACCGGCACGCTCGACGGGGCGTCCCGCCTGTAGGCGGAGGTCGGATGAGGGCCCGGACATGCCGGTGATGCTCCCTCTCCCCGATCAGCGGTGCGTCTTGCCGGGAAGCGGGTCGGCCGGATCTAAATCACGATTCGTCTGGCCCGCGCCCGGCGGTTCGAGCGGGATAGCGGAGCGCCCGTGCGCAGGGCGCAGGAGAGATCATCGGAGGCCGGGCGCTCGGCGGTGCACGTGAGGTGGCGTCGCAAGCAACTCGAGTTCGAATTGCTCGAGGAGGATGCCTATCTGGCCTACGGCGCGTTTGCCGGCCCAGGCCAGACGACGGCTTCTACGCGGGTGTTTCCAAGCGAGCCGCGCGCAGACCAAGCTCGGCATCGACGCCCCGGCCGCGCGCTCATGGTCGCGGATGGCGACTGCGCCGGACTTGGTCTCGTTCGGCCTTCGCGTCGCCGACGCCCGGCGGCATGGACGCGTTGCGCTGGCGTCGGGCTATTCGGCGCCAGCATTCTCGTCACCGGCGTACTTGTGCTGGCCCGGGCAGCGCTTTTCGTGGCGCGGAGCTCGCCCGTGCCGGGGAGCACTACCCCGCCGTCGGGCACGCCTTCCTCTGCGAGCGCCGCCCTCCCCGGCAGTCTGCAACCCAGAAGGCGCAAGGCTCCTTCGACACCTGCGGGCAGCGACCGAGAGCCAGGAGGCGGCCGGCACAAGAGGCGGGCACGGGTGATCGCTCATGCCGTCTCCGATGAAAGGCGGGCGCCCGGGCCGGCTCCCACGGGGGGCATCCCTGGCCACCGCCGACCGATCCGCTCCCTCGGTCGGGGTCCCGGGGAGGCGAGCATCAGAGCCACAGGCAGACCGCGGGGCTTGCCGATACCCCAGGCCGCCGCGGCCCGGCGGGAGTTCGGCTTCGAGCGATGAGTGGAGCACCCGTGGTGTCGACTGAGAATCGCCCGAGGCGCGCCCGTGTGCAAATCGAGCGCCGCGCGATCTGGCGATTGCGCATCGCCGGTGCGGTGACTCGCTATGTGGTGTGGGCTGTGGCGCTAATGGGGGTGGCCGCGACCGTGCGATTTGCGATCTCACCGCCTCGAGCGGAGCGACTCGAGGTCCGGATGCCCTCCTCCGATGATCCCGCCGGCGCCGGCTTCGCCGCCTTGTTCGCCCGCCGCTATCTGACCTGGGACGGCGCCCACCCAGAGCGGCATCAGCAAGGGCTTCGAGGGTTCTTGGGCGACACACTCGATCCGGACGCCGGCTTTCAGCCGTCTGCAGGCGGCGCCCAAGAGGTCAGCTGGGCTCAGGTCGTACAGGCCCGGTCGGGACCGCGCCACGATCGGGTGTTCACGGTGGCGGCCGATACAGATCGCTCAGGTCTGCTGTACCTGGCGGTGGACGTCGCCCGCGACCACTCGGGCCAGCTACACCTAGCCGGCTACCCAGCGTTCGTTGGAGCTCCGATGGAGGCCGCCGCCACCCTCGAAGACGACGCCTCTCTACACGACGTCGAGGACGCGGGCCTGTCCGATGTAGTGGACCGCTGCCTGCGCAACTACCTGGCGGGCTCGCGCTCGAACCTCGCCGCCGACCTCGCCGGTGGGGCTCGGGTCACAGTGCCTGCCCTGGCCTTGCGCGTCACGCAAGTCAGCTCTCTGAAATGGGCACCGGGCGGCGGCGCGGTCCTTGCCCAGGTCCGCGCGGAGGACACCACCGGCGCCACCTATGCCCTGCGCTATGAGCTCGACGTGGTGAATGTGGCCGGGCGCTGGGAGATAGCGGCGATCGAGGTTGATCCCGGCGCATGACTGCTGGGCACGCGCACGGCGCAAGCCATTGGCAGACCGACTCCGCAACCCGACTGAGGAGGAGAAAATGAACCGCACTCTCACCCGCTGGCCACTCCGCGCTGGAGCTCTGACCGCTATCTGTCTCCTGGTGGCTGCACCGGCTGGCTGGTCGGGCGCGCCGGCGGCCGCGGCCGTGCGGCCCACGGCGAGCCCTTCGGCCAGCCCATCGGGTGGAGGCAACTCGCTCGAATCGGCTGCCAATAAGGCGGGCCAGACGGGGCGGCGAGTGGCCATGAGTCTTCTAGGGCTGGGGCTTGCGATCGCCGCGATCGTGCTCGCGTTCAAGCGCGACTTCCGCGAGGCGGCGGCTGTGTTCGCGGTAGGGGTAGTGGCCGTCCTCCTGGCCACGCCCGCTGGTCTGAACCTGCTGCGCGATACGGTCGGCTCGGTGTTTGGAGGGCGCTAATAGGCCGTGGACACCGTCGAGTCGATCCACGTCCGCTCATACCGGAGCGTCTTCGAACTCGAAAGGCGCCTCTATCGGATCGATCGCTTGCGTCTCAATCCCGCCGGCGTCCCGGTCCGCTCGTTCGTGTACCTCGCGGTCATCGCCATCGCCCTCGCGACGATCGAGCGGATACCCGTCCTCGGGGTGGCCCTAGGCCAGCTTCCCTGGTACCTGCGCTACGGCGGCCTGGCCGGCTTGATGACGGCGCTACTGACGATCGTAAAGGTCGACGGTCGAACTTCTCACCTTGCGGCCCTGTCCCTGTGCCGGATGCTCCTCGCCCCCAGGCGGCTGTGGCAGATGTCCTCTGCCAGGGGCTACGGGCAGCGCTGGGAGCCGCCCGACGTGCTGTTCGTCCCCGACGGATCTCAGGGCGGCGCGGCACGCCTTCGCTATCGCGGCCCCGGCGCCGTCCTGGTGCTGGCCCCCCACCGATGCCGGGTCCGTCCCCAAGGGCGGAGTCTGCGGCTCCTGGCGACGAAGGACGGCCCGGACCGTGTGACGCCTCGGGTCCTAGCTGTCGGCCGCCGGGCAATCGTTGCCGTCGACGGGAAGGCGGAGACCCGCAGTTGAGGATTACTCCAGCCCCGATTTCGTTCGTCTATGGGAATTGCGTCATGTCGGGGGAAGGCGCCGGTGCGTGGGCCCTTTTCGCGGTGCCCACCACGTCCTACACGTACCTGACTCTCGATCGAAAGCGCGAGCTGTTCGGACGCCTCATGGGGGCACTCGAGACCGTCGAGGCCGACTTGCAGATTCTGCGAGTGAGCACCACCTGGGACGTGGAGGACTATGTGCGGCGCCTCAGCCCGACGGTCGATGCCGATCCCCGCCGGGTGACCGAGGGCAAGCCCAATGCCGATGGTCGGGCGGCTGGACATAGCGGATTACTGGATTGGTACCTGCACGAGCACGCGCGGCGACTGGCTTCTCTTGACCCTGCGGTCCCGTCTGTCTATATCGCTGTTCGACTGGCGATGCCGGAAACGGATGTCGCGTCGTTTCTGTCGCGTGCTTTCGAGGCCCACCCACGCGAGTGGCTGCGGGCGCTTCGACGGCAGCTCGCTTGGGGCGAGCGCGGCGCATTCGCCGCATCCCAGCTCGAGGCGCTCCGCGTCGCCGCCGATCGCGCGCACGCCCGACTGGCGGACTTTCTGGACGTTCGGCCCGCGAGCGGGGTCGAGCTGCAATGGCTCGTGCGCCGAAGCTTCTGCCGGGGCTTGGGCGAGCCCGAGGTGGACGGTCTCCACGAACCGCAGGCCCTGGTCTTCGAGCGAAACGGGGAGGCGGTTCTGGCGCCCCTCGAAGCCGACGTCCTTCGCTGGCTTGACAGCTATGTCGAGCATCGCGGGCGCAGCTTGTGCTTGGAAAGCGAGCGGGGCACCGGCTGGCAGGCCCAGCTCGTGCTCGGTGCGCTACCCGAGCGCGCCGACTTCCCCAGCGAGCGGGTCGAACTCATGTCTGCCGTGCCCGAGCAGCTGCCCTTTCCGGTCGACCTTGTCCTTACGTGTCGTTTCCTCCCCAATGAACTAGCGCTGCGCATCGCTCGCCGACGCGTCCAGGACGCCGATCAGATTCTCCGGGCCGAAGCGGAAGGGGATCAAGGCGCCAGCGACAAGGGCTATGAGCGAACCCAGGAGGCCCGCGACCTGGTCTCCTATTTGCAGTCGTCGAGCCGACCCCCGCTGCTCAAAGCGACGATCGCGATAGCGGTGTCCGGGCGCACGGAGGACGAGCTCCAACGCCGCGTCGAGCTATGCCGGCGTGCCTACGGGGAGGTCCGTCTACATCGCCCCTTGGGCGACCAGCTGGAGCTGTTCTGTCAACACCTGCCGGGGCAGCCAACGCGCGTCCGCGGCTACGACGACGTGCTCACGCCCGAGCAGGCGGCCGCGCTGATGCCTATCGCGACCCATTTGGCGGGGTCCGACCGCGGCTTTTATCTGGGCCACACGCTCACCGGCTCGCGCCAGCCCGTGCGCTTCAACCTCAGCGAGGGCTCGGACCGCGACCGCAACACGGCAATCTTGAGCATCGGGGCGCTTGGGTCGGGAAAGACGACGCTCGACCAAAAGCTCAAGTACGAGGGCTTCCTCCAGGGGGCCAGGATTATCGACTGCGACCCCAAGGGCGATCATCGTTTCCACCTCTTGGCGGACGTTGCCCCTCATGCTGAAACCATCGCGCTGAGTCCCGATCAGCGCTTGCGCGGTCTGCTGGACCCGCTGCGCGTCGCGCCCGAGCACCTGCGCCAGGACGCCGCGGTGGCTTTCCTGCTCGATCTGCTCCCGGTCCGCCGCGAACCCGCCTGGGAGACCGCCGTCATCAAGGCGGTGGACGCGGTGCATCGACGGGCCCCCCGCCCTACCTGCCTGGAGGTGATCCGTGCCCTGCAGGACGGGCACGGCGTCGACGCCGAGGTCGCCCGCATCCTCGCCGTCTATGCCCGCGGAGGATTGACCCAGCTGGGATTCGCTGACGCGGACGTGAAGCTCCCTGAGCTTGGGGCCAAGCAGGTCACGTACATCCCAATCCGTGACCTGCCCGCTCCCCAACCTGGCGTCCCACGCACCGAGTACTCCCAGGCCGAGAGACTGGGCGAGCAAATCGTCCGCCTGATCGCGATGTTCGCTATGCACCTGCTCGCGCGCGAACGCCAGCGCCTGAAGCTGTTCTCGTTCGACGAAGGCTGGCGATTGCTGAAGGACCCCATCGGACGCATGCTGCTTGCCTCGCTGCAGCGCATGGGCCGGTCCGAGCTCGCGGTGCCGATCATCAGCACCCAACTCGTGACCGACGCGATGACCGACGAGCGCGAATCGCTGGAGAACCTCGTGGGCGCCACATTCGTGTTCGGGATGCGCTCTGAACGGGAGGCTGCGCGGGCGCTCCAGTTGCTCGGTCTGGACCCCGAGGACCGCGCTTTGCGTGCTCGCCTACTGGACTTCGACGCGGGTCGTTGCCTGTTCCGCGACCACAACGGACGGGTCGAAGCGATCCAGGTCGACCTAGTCATCCCCGACCTGCTGCGCGAATTGTCGACTACCCCGGATACGGCGAGTGCGCTCGCGGGCCGATAGAGCGTCTGGCGGTCGACGCGCTCCCGCTTCCAATCGGCATCGGGTCGGGCAGCGATGGCGCCCATACGGCGGGCCGGTTTGGCCCGTCTGTGCCCTGGTCGGCCTGCTGCTCGTGGTCGTCCCGGCGCGCGCGCCGGCATCACATCGGACAGCCTTACCCCCGCAGCCGCTCCCCAGGGTCGGACGGACGACCGCAGCAAGCGCGGCTCCCGCCGCTCCCTCGCCCGCCAGCCCGACCAGCATCGCTGCGCCGCTGTCGACCGTGGATCCAGCCAGCGGTGACGCAGGTGGCGCGGGGGCGCCCGATCCCCTTGCGGATAACGGGTTCTCGAGCCCTCTATGCCGCGAGCCGCAGCTGAGCCAGCAGCTCAGCGCACGACAGCGCGCCGCGTGCGGGGCTTCGGGCACCGCCGCGAGCTCCGCGCCGATCGGCAACTACGCCTTCGACATCCACATCGATACCGGCCTGAGCAACCTCACCGGCGCTTTTCCCGCCGCTCTTCAGGACTTCCTACTGACCCCAGTTTGGATCGCGGTCGTATGGCTTACCCACGCCTTGGTGATCGCGTTCGATTGGGCCTATTCGCTCGACCTGCTTGGGGGGAGTCGCATGGGCACGGTGGCACGCACTCTGCGCCACGCCGAGGGGGCATTCACCGGCCCGTGGCTGGCACCCGTGCTCGCGGCGGCGGCCATCGCGACGACATATCGGGGCCTGGTTCAACGGCGGGTGTCAGAGACAATGACCGCGGCTGCCTCGATGGCACTCTTGATGGTGGTTGCGCTGGGACTGCTCGCCGATCCGGATGGCACGGTGGGCGGGGCGAGCCGCTGGGTCAACCAGGCCTCCCTGGGATCGCTTGCGGCGATCAGCGGCGGCTCGCCAGCGCGGCCCCAGCGCAGCCTGGCCGACGGCACCGGGGCCATCTTCGACAGCGCGGTGAACTCGCCCTGGTGTTACCTGGAATTCGGCGACGTCGCCTGGTGCCGGGATCGACGCCGGCTCGATCCGGCACTCCGCCTGGCGGCCCGCCGACTTGCCCAGGCCGATCTGGTCGCCGCACGCTGCCATCCCACTAGCGCGGGGGGTCTGACCTGCGATTCCGGTCCAGCGGCCGGCGACTCGGGCGCCCAGCGCGAGATCGCCGGGGTGCGCCTGGCGCGCACCAATGGCGAGCTGTTCCTGGCCTTTCCCGCCAATGGTCCCGCGCGCAACTCGATCAACGACCCCAACTCGCTGCTGCGCATTCTGTGCAACAGCGACAACGCCACCGCATGCCATGGGCCGACGGTCGCACAGGCGGAGTTCCGCACCGGACACGGAACTCTCGCGCGGGCGGGCGGATTGCTGCTGATCTGCATCGGCGCGATGGGAATGCTCGCGCTGTTGGCGTTTCTAGCGATTCGACTGGTCGGCGCCGCCCTGCTGATCCTGCTCTATCTACTCCTGACCCCGCTTGCCGTGCTGGCGCCCGCCCTCGGAGAAACGGGCCGCGCTGCCTTTCGCGCCTGGGGCACACGCCTGCTGGGCGCCCTGATCGCCAAGCTCATCTATTCGGTGTATCTGGGGGCGGTGCTGCTGGCGGTCCGGGTGCTCGATCACATGGGCTCGCTCGGCTGGTGGACCCAGTGGATGTTGATCGCTGCGCTGTGGTGGGTTGCCTTTCAGAATCGCGGGGCCGTTTTGGGGCTGGCGCTGGTCAACCACCGCGGAACCGCCCAACGTCTGCTGTCTGGGCGTGGGGTTTGGCGAGGTGGCGCGCACACCGGCAGGGGTGGGGCGTCCGAACGCGCCGGCAGGCGGCCGCGCCATCGACTGCTGGGGCCGGTTGGAGAAAGGCTGCGCCAGCGATTCCTCCCCGATCGAGAATCCGCGCAGGAAGCGGGCGGCCGCGCCGCATCGCTGCGAATGTCTGTGCCTGGGCCGGCCGAGGGTCTCGAGCGCGCAGGGGTCGGGAGGGCACGGGCCGTTAACGGCGCGACGGGCTTGCCCGCCGACCCCGCGGACGTCGCCGCCGACCCCTGGGCAGCTAACCAGCGCCAAGGTATGCGCCTGAGCGAACAGCCAAGGGGTCGCACCACGGCGCCCGAGCGCCATCGCGCCGAGGAGGCGGGTGTGCTTCGGGACCAGCTCGCCCGGGTGGAACACGAGCAGCACCGCGCTGCTGCGGCGGAGGATCGGCGGCGAGAACTTCGCCTCCGATCGCGGGCCGCGCGGCTGCGCGCGGACCTCGCGACGGCCGAGCGGGACCCCGCTCAGGATGGACAGAGGCGGTCGAGATGGGGGGTTCGGTGGCGGGCGGCGACGTTCGCGGACCTGCGCAAGTCCACGGCCGAGTCCGACGTGCAGACGGCGCTCGGGCGCGGCGTCGCGCACGGGTCGGAAGACGGCGCCCGCCAGCAGCGGGACTATCCACGGCTGGCTGCCCTTGCCGGCCTCTCGGCTATGGATTACCGGCGACTCGAGCCCGCCGCCAGCAGGCGGGCGCGCATCGAGATCGACCGCCAGCTCGAGCCCCGCGCCAAGCGACAGGAGGAAAGTCCCGCACGTCGGGCTCCCGGCCGGCCCGGCGGGCTCTTTGAGGGATCAAGTCCCAAACGCCGTTGGCAGCTCGGTCCGTTGTCATCCCTTGCGCGCCACGCTCGCTCGGCGCCACGCCCGGCCGACGCTCGGCGGGCGCGAGCGCGTCAGTTCGGCTCGGTCCAGCGTCCTGTCCCATCGGCCGGGCCGCGGCGTTCGACCGGCCCGACCGGGTCCGATCGCCCCCCTCGCCCATGAGTCCCAGGCCCCGGGGACCCAAGCGCCCTGTGCCACCCTGTGGCCCATGGCCGAGCGCCACGTCGAGCACCTGCTGATCGGCGGTGGCATCGCCTCAGCAAACTGCGCGCTCGAGCTGCGCGATCGGGGGGCCGAAGGCCAGATCCTGCTAGTGGGGCGCGAGCTGGACTCCCCCTACCACCGACCGCCGATCACCAAGGAATACCTGCGCGGAGAGATCCAGCGCGAGCAAGCCCTGATCGAGCGGCCCGAGCTCTTCGAAGAGCGCCAGATCGAGCTGCTTACCCGTACGAGCGTCACGGCGCTTGACCCCGACGCACGGCGGGCCACGCTATCCACCAAGGACCAGGTCACCTACGACACCGCGCTGATCGCCACCGGGGCGATGGTCCGCCGGCTGCAGGTGGCGGGCGCCGATCTCCAGGGCATCCACTACCTACGCGCCCTCGGCAACGCCGACTCGCTGCGTCGCGAGCTCGACCAGGTCGAAGAGGCGGTGCTGATCGGCGGCTCTTACATCGCCTGTGAGGTGGCCGCCTCCCTGACCGCGCTGGGCAAGCGCTGCACCCAGGTGATGCTCGAGTCTGTCGTCTTCGAGCGTGGATTCGGTCACACCGCGGGCGCCTACTTCCAGGGCGTGCTCGAGCATCATGGGATCGAGGTGCTGGGCTCCGAGGAGGTCGAGGGCTTTGAGCCGCCCGACGGCGAGCAGGTCGTGGAGGGCTGCGAGTCGCGGGTGGGGACGCTCTGCCTGCAGAGCGGGCGCCGGCTGCCCGCGCAGCTGGTCGTCGCCGGGGTCGGGGCGATCCCCGACGTGATGCTCGCGCGAAGAGCGGGATTGGAGATCGGTGA
>VAYS01000015.1 GCA_005883215.1 Actinomycetota bacterium | reverse complement strand
GGCATGGGACTTCCGATCCCAACCTGCCCGCCGGGGACGGGCGCCTGTGTGATCTGGGACACACTCACCGCAGATATCGTCTCGTCCGGCATGGGCCCTGGCCAGGAGCACGAGCGGCTCGCGGTGGCGGTGCTGGTCTCCGGCGCGGGCACCAACCTGCAGGCGCTGCTGGGCACCGTCCACGGGCAGGAGGCCGACGTCGTGGCGGTCGCCTCGAGCCGGGCGGACGCCCCGGCGCTGGAGCGGGCGCGCGCGGCCGAGGTGCCCACCCGGGTCTTCGAGGTCGGAGACTTCTCAGACCGGCCGGCGCGCGACCGGGCGCTCGCCGACTGGCTCCTGGAGCGGGGCGCTCGCCTGGTGGTGCTGGCGGGGTACATGCAGCTGCTGGGAGCTGGGTTTCTGGCGCGGTTCCCGGACGCGGTCATCAACGTGCACCCGGCGCTGCTGCCGGCGTTTCCCGGCGTGCGCGCAATCGAGCAGGCGCTCGAGTACGGGGTCAAGGTGTTCGGCGTCTCCGTTCACTTCGTGGACGAGGGCGTGGACACCGGGCCGATCATCCTCCAGCGAGCGCTCGAGCTGCCCGACGCCCGCGACCCCGACGAGGTGCGCGCCCGGCTGCGCCCGCTGGAGCACGAGCTGCTGTCCGAGGCGGTGCGCCTGTACGCGCGTGGAGCGCTGCGCCGGGACCCCGACCGACCGCGGCGGGTGCGGATCGACGTTTCTGCACCCGGGGCGCCCCCTGGGGGCGCCCCCTCCTGATCAGGGGTTGCTGGGCCTAGTAGTCCTCGTCGTCCTCGTCGGCGGGCCAGCCGTCGTCGTTTTCGAGGTCATCGACATCCAGGTCGGTGAGGTCCTCGGGCTCTTCGGCCAGGCCCCCGGGCTCGGGCTCGGGCGGGTCGGCCTGAGGTGCGTCGGCCATCGCTTTCCTCCTCTCGGCGACGGGGGTGCGTGCAATATGCTCGCCCAATCTCAGAGCGCGCGGACAGCGAGGCTACCTCCGCCCTGGCGCCGCCCACCGAGGCGGATGCCGCCGGGGCATCGGGCGCGGCCGAGCCCGCCGCGGTGCGCATTCGGCGCGCCGTCCTGTCGGTGTCGGACAAGCGCGGGCTGGTCGAGTTCGCCCGCGGACTGTGTGAGCTGGGCATCGAGATCGTGTCCACCGGCGGCACCGCGGCCGAGCTGGACGCCCAGGGCGTCCCGGTGCGTTTGATCGAGTCGCTCACCGGATTTCCCCAAATCTTGGATGGGCGGGTCAAGACGCTGCACCCGAAACTGTACGCCGCCCTGCTCGCCCGGCGAGACCACCCCGAGCACATCCGCCAAGCGGCGGAGCAGGAGGTCGAGTGGGTGGACCTGGTGTGCGTCAACCTCTACCCCTTCGAGCGCACCGCCGCCCGCCGCGGGGCCTCCGACGCCGAGGTAATCGAGAGCATCGACATCGGAGGCCCGACGATGATCCGGGCCGCGGCCAAGAACCACCCCTTCGTCGCCGTGGTGGTCAGCCCCGAGAGCTACGACGCCGTGCTGGCCGAGCTGCGCGACTCCGACGGGCGGCTCTCGGCTTCCACCCGCGAAAGCCTGGCCGCGGAGGCGTTCTCCTATACCGCGCGCTATGACACCTCGATCGCTCGCTGGTTCGCCGAGCGGGGCGATGACTTCCCGCCCCTTCACCTGCGCGCCCACGAGAAGCTGGTCGACCTCCCCTACGGCGAGAACCCCCACCAGCGCGCCGCCTACTACACAGAGATCGGCGAGCGCATGCACCTGCTGTCGATGGTCAAGCAGCACCACGGCAAGCAGCTCTCGTTCAACAACCTGCTCGACCTCGACTCCGCGCGGCGGCTGGTGTCCGAATTCGAGGTCCCCGCCTGCGTGATCGTCAAGCACAACAATCCGTGCGGGTGCGCGATCGGCGACTCGGCGCTGGAGGCCTACGAGAAGGCGTTCGCCTGCGACCCGCTGAGCGCGTTCGGCGGGGTGATCGCCTTTAACCGCCCGGTCGACGGGCCGGCGGCCCAGGCCCTGTCCCAGCAGTTCATCGAGGTGCTGCTGGCCCCCGGCTACGAGCAGGAGGCACTGGAGGTGATCACCCAGAAGCCCAACGTGCGCGTGCTCGAGGACGGCGAGCGGCGAGCCCCCCACGAGCACGAGCCCGATATCCGCCAGGTGCTCGGCGGGCTGCTGGTGCAGGACCGCGACGTGGGTCCCGACGAGCGCGCGCAGATGCGCGTGGTGACCAAGCGCGCGCCGACCGAGACGGAGTGGAGCGAGCTGCTGTTCGCCTGGCGTGTGTGCCGCCACGTGCGCTCCAACGCGATCGTGCTCGCGCGGGACCTGGGCACGGTGGGCATCGGCGCCGGCCAGATGAGCCGCGTGGACTCGGTGCGCCTGGCGGTGGAGAAGGCGCGCGTGGACTCGCTGGACGGGGCGGCGCTGGCCTCGGATGCGTTCTTTCCCTTTGCCGACGGGCCGGCGCTGGCGATCGAGGCCGGTGTGCGGGCGATCATCCAGCCCGGGGGGTCGATCCGCGACGACGAGGTGATCTCGGCCGCCGACGGCGCCGGGGTGGCCATGGTCTTCACCGCTCGCCGCCACTTTCGCCACTGATTCCCAGGGCCGGTGGGGGGCGGGCCGGGCGACCCGCCGGGCGCTGCGACTGGCGGTTGGGCGCGTGCGGGGCGAGGGGGAGCGTTTTTGCGGGCGGCGGCGCGGGAAGGATCGGGGAATGAACCTGGGACTTCTCATTCTGCGACTCGTGGTCGGCGCGCTGTTCGTCGGTCACGGGACCCAAAAGCTGTTTGGCTGGTTCGAAGGCCACGGCCTGGCCGGGACCGCCGGCTTCTTTGAATCGGTCGGGCTTCGCCCGGGCCGGCGCCACGCGATCGCCGCCGGGGTAGCCGAGACCACCGGCGGGATCCTGCTCGTGCTGGGCCTGCTCACGCCGGTGGGCGCGGCCGCCTTGGTGGCGGTCATGACGGCGGCGATCCTGTCCGTCCACGGCCCCAACGGGCTGTGGTCGACCAACAACGGCTTCGAGTACAACCTGGCGCTGGCCGCCATGGCCTTCGCCCTGGCCGGGGTCGGCGCCGGACGCTGGTCGCTCGACCACGCGCTGAGCCTGAACCTGACCGGCGCTGGGTGGGCGCTGGGCGCGCTCGCGCTCGGCGTGCTCGGCGGCCTGGGAGCGGTGATCTCCGGACGCTCCTACCGCGAGCCGGTCCGGCAGCCGCCGCGCGATCCGGGGGCGGCGCTTCCCGCCTGATCGGGCGCTCACCCCGCTCGATCGGATCGGGCCCTCACCGGGCGCGGCCGGCGTCCTAGCGGGTGCCGGGTCGCGGCCTTGGCCGGCGGGGGCGCGGAGGGACCCGGAATCGCGCACCCGGCTGGGGCGGGACGCGGCCCAGGCGATGGCGCGCCGGGCCCGGGAGGCGCTCGCGCAGGAGGATCCCCAGGATCCGCAGGCCGTCGCGGAACGGACGCAGGTTGCTGTGGCCGTGGCGGCGAGGTTCCTCGAAGGAGGGGACCTCGGTCCAGCGCAGGCCGTGCTTGGCGATCTGGACGCTGATCAGCGCCTCGACCTCAAACCCCTCGCACTGCACGTCGAGCTCGGCCAGGGCCTGGGCGCGAAACGCCAGGTACCCGTAGCACAGGTCGGTGTAGCGGGTCCCGTAGAGCAGGTTGGCCAGCGCACAGAACAGGCGGTTGCCGGCGCGCCGGATGGACGTGATATCGCTGCTTCCGCCGCCGGGCACGAAGCGCGAGCCCTTGGCCGCCTCGGCGCCCTGCAGCAGCGCGGCCACGAAGCGAGGGATCTCACCCGGGTCCATCGAGCCGTCGCCGTCGAGCATGACGATGACCTCCCCCCGGGCGGCGCGAAAGCCGCAGTCCAGCGCGTCGCCCTTGCCCGAGCCGCGCTGGGTTAGGACCCGGACCGGCCCGGGCCACGCGCGGGCCACGGCGACCGTCTCATCGTGCGAGTGCCCATCCACCACCAGCACCTCCCAGACGTCGGCCGGCACCTGCCCGAGCACGTGCTCGAGGTTGCGGGCCTCGTTGCGCACGGGGATGACCACGCTCACCCGGGGGCGGGCGGCGGGCACCGTGCGGTGGAGGTGGTCGGACGGGGGCATGGCGAGCTGTCGGGGCAGACCGCTGAGATCGTGATCGGCCCCGGTTTAGGTTTTGTTTAACTTCTTAATACCCGCCGGAGGCGGTTCGGAGCGCTGCGACCGAGACCAGATAGGAGCTTGGGCCCAGGCGGGTCAACCCCACCGGGGCGGTGGGCCCGATCCGGCGATTGAGCCGCCGGATGGGCTCGGCGATCGAGTGCAGGGTGGAATCGATCGTCTGCTGGGCGAGCCGGTCCATGTCCACGATCGAGCGACCCACCAGGTCCGAGCGCACCGGCTTGTTGGTGTTGGTCAGCAGCGTCGCGGGCAGCGTGCTGAGCGCCAGGGCCAGGACCACCCAGGCGCGCGGTCCGCGCGCGGTCCGCGCCAGCAGCGGAGCGGCCAGGGCCACCGCCGGCATCAGATAGCGCGCGCCCTCCGGCGTGTAGCCCAGGGCCAGCGCGCAGGCCAGGCAGTAGAGGACCGCTCCGCCGGCAACCAGCCGCTCCCCGGGCGGGCGCCGGCGCGCCAGAAGCGCCGCGATCACCAGGGGCACGAGCACGAGCAGGCCGACCGGGCCGTAGCCGGACTCGTCCTCGAGCACATCGGTGCGGATCGGGGGATCGGGGACCGAGAAGCCGCTGCCGTGCACGCCGTGGAACAGCCGGTGCGCGAGCGGGCCGAACGCGTTCTGGAGCCAATCGGGCACGGGCAGGCCCGGAGCGTCGAGCAGGTTCCAGCCCACCCGGGCCACGTCCAGCGGTGGGCTGGAGCGCACGAAGTCCCCCACCGGCGTGCCCGAGAAGCCGGTGAGCGTGTGGGTGTGGATGACGTTCTGGACGTAGTTGAAGGCGGCGAAGGCCACCACCGAGGCGGCCAGCGCGAGCAGGCCCGGGCCCACCAGCCGGCGGGCGGCGGGTCGCGACCACAGCACGGCGCCGATGATCAGCAGCGCCGCCGGCAGGGCCAGCGCCGCGGTGAGCTTGGTGCCCGCCGCCAGGCCCGCGCCGACCGCCCCCAGGGCCACCTCGCCCAGGCGCCCGTCGCGCAGCCCGAGCACGGCGAAGTAGCCCCCGGCGAGCAGGAAGAAGGCCACCAGCAGGTCGTTCTGGTCGGTGGCTCCCTGCAGCAGCGGCTCGGGGAGCAGGACGAAGACGGCGGCCGCCCACAGGGCGTTCGGTCGGCGAAAGCCGAGCAGGCGGGCGAGGGCGAAGAGGCTCAGCGCGAGCTCCCCCAGGGTCACCCACTGCACGAGCTGGGTCAGATGGTCGCCCCGCGACAGCGCCATCGTCCAGGTGAGCAGCAGCTCGGCGTTGGGCGGTGCCGCCAGCTCGGGATCGTCCAGCTGGCCGGGCTGGTACTGCAGCGCGCTGTGGTGGAGCACCCAGTAGGCCGAGCGCGAGAGGTGATAGCCCAGGGCGTCGGACTCGTTGGGCGCCACGACGACGGCGAGCAGAGCCTGAACGCCCACGCCCACGACGACGGCGAACAGCAGGATCACCAGCGGCGGATGCGCCCGCGCCGCCGCCAGCGCCGCGCCCCACCCGGGCCACTGCACGGAGGGCGGTCGCGGGGCGCCCACCCGGCGCCAGATACCGGCGGCGGCGAGCGTCAGGATCGCCTCGGCCACCAGCAGCCCAGCGGGCGTCAGCAGGTGGGCGAACGAGAGCAGGATCGAGATCCCCACCACCGAGGCGGCGGCCAGCAGCCCGGTGGCAACCGCGAATGCCGCCCGCCCGGCGACGCGCAGCGAAGCCGCCAGCAGCACCGAGGAGGCGCCCAGCAAGGCGATCGCGAGCACGGTGCGCGCGATCGTCATGACCTATGTGCGCCCGGGGCGGTCACCGATGTGGCGGGGACCGGGGTGCTGTATCGGTAGGGCAAGCGAGTGCGGGGCCTGGGACTCGAACCCAGCCACCCGGATTAAAAGTCCGGTGCTCTAACCCGATGAGCTAACCGCGCTGGGCCAGTCTGGCAAACGCCCGCCGACCTCTGGGCGGGCCGCGGGCCACGTGGTTGCGCGTCCGATGCCCGGCCAGGCCGAGGGGAGCCCGGAACTACACTCAGCCTCACCCTGCCCCCATGGTGTAACGGTTAGCACGTCGCCCTTTCAAGGCGGAGGTGAGTGGGTTCGATTCCCCCTGGGGGTACTAGTCCGGCCGGTGGTCGAACCGCGGGCAAAGCGAAGGTGGGGTGGATCGCTGCGCGGCTCTCGACCCTGATCTCCTCGATGAGGGCTTGCAGTAGCTGCTTGCGGGTGGGCGGGTCGCCGCGGCGGATGACCTGGTCGACGTGGGCCAGGAGGGCTTGGAGGTCGTGGTCGGGCCCCCCAGCCCCGGGGGTAGCGGTGATGTGGTGTCGGGGACGCTGTCGGGCCTAGGCGCTGGCTGCGTCGTCGACTTCGGCGGCGGGGCGTCGGGGGTCGCGCTGGGGAGGGGCTTCAGCCATCCGGCGCTGCTCGCCGCCGGCGGCGGTGCATTATCCGCGGTTGCGTCCGTGGGTGCTGGCCATCAGGACACCATCCGACGCCCTCTAAGAGCCGCCGCCGCGTAACCCGACCGCCGCCATGCCCTCCTCGCGGTCGAAGTGGAACTCGATGCGCGAGATCCTGTCGCCGCGGAAGACATAAACACTGACGCCCCTGAAGTCGATCTCGCGCTCCATGCCCTCGCGGCGACCGTAGTCGCGAACCAGGACGGCGACCCGGTCTCCGAGGTCCACGAGTTCCTCGATCTCGGAGCGATAGCTCTCCCAGGGCTCGAGCCAATCGATCATCGCGCTCCGCAAACCGTCGAAGCCCCGGTAGGTGGCCCGCTCGACATCGCTTCGCACAAACAGGACCTCGAAGTCCGGCTCGAACAGCGGCGTGGCCGCCTGTTCCGCGGCGGCGGCGGTCTCCTCGTCTCGGAACCTGGCCACCATGTCTGCCCGCGGCTGAAGCGCCCGGACGATCTCGACCATCTCTCGCGACACGGCGCCAGTATCTCGCAGCGACCCGATCCAGAACCGCTAGTGCCGCAAGGGTGGGTGAGCACCATGGAGGCGCCCGCTCATGCTCCCGAGAAATCCATCAGGGAGGAGGACCCGGGGCCGCGGCGAGCAGCGCAAGCCCGAGGTCGCCCTCCGTGATGCAATTTCGCGGAGCGCAAGCCCACGCCTCCCTGCTCCAAGCCCACCGCACCGAAAGGTAGCCCGACTGGAGCGACACGCTCCGGCGGGGCCACCACCGCGACTCGTAGGTCAAGCCGACGTGGCGCGGCTGCGCCGATAGCGCTCGTAGATCACGCGCGAGCCGAACGCCTTCGTCTCCATGAGCTCCAACGGCAAGTCTTCGGTGACGGGCGGCAAGTACGGCGTGCCCCCGCCGATGACGACGGCGTTGCGAAACATGCGCAGCTCGTCGACGAGGCTGCGCTCGATCGCTGCCGCGGCCAGGCCTGCCCCGCCGATCGCCACGTCCTTGTCGGTCGCGCCGTGCGCCGCGGCCATCTCCTCGGCCAGTGGTGCGGTCGCCAGCCGGGCGTTGCCCTCGACGCGATCGAGGGTGCGGCTGAAGACGACCTTCGGCAGCGCACTCCAGGCGTCGGCGAACGCGGCGTGGTCGTCGCCGTCCCGCAGCGACGGGTCCGTCTCCCACACCAGCATCGTCTCGTAGAGCCTGCGGCCAAGCAGGTAGGCACCGAGCTGGAGCACCTGCTTCGTGTGGAAGCGAAACAGCTCCTCGCTCGGGACCGACCACTCGAGCCCGCCGTCACGGCCAGCGATGTAGCCGTCCACCGAAACGCTCATCGAGTAGATGACCACGGCCCCCGATCGTCGCACAGAAGCCGTCGAGCGCGCACTTCGTCGCCGGACATGGTCGAGATGCTTGCTCCAGACGAGAAGCAGAAGGCGCGACCGCACTAGATCTGCCTTCTCCTCCTCGATCGATCCGGCATCCACGCCTGGGGCCCGAGGGATCATCATCCGTTTCGCTCTTCTCGGGAGCACCTGGCAGCTCAGGAGTGGCATAGGCCCGTTACCGGCGCTTGCGCCGGCTGGGCACCACGCGGACGGTAAGCGAGCGGCTGCGCGGGTGACCGCCGGTAGGGAGGTAGGTGATCCAGACCCGCACCCGCAGGCCCCGGCCGAGTCGGCGGGCTCGACGCAGCAGGCGCTTGCCGAGTCGATTTGGTCGCAGCGTGATGCGCACGCGCCCGCGGCGGCTGACGCTGGCGTGCAAGCGCCCCCACTCGATCCGCTTGCCCCCGGGCCACAGGCGCCCGAGCGCCGCGCTGCCCGGGGCGGAGTGGGTGCCCAGGACGTCGAGCGCGCCCGGTCCGGGGACATCGATGCCCAACGTGATCTCCCCCGGTCGCCGGCTGCGCCCGCCGCGGATCGCAAAGAAGCTCGAAGGCGCCGCGGTCACAGCGACCGAGGGTGGGGAGGCCGGCGGGCGGTCAGGCGGGTAGACCGCCGGGGTGGGCGCCGCGGACGCTGGCGGCGACGGGCCCGGCGAAGAGGCGGGCGCCACGGCGGCGAGCGCGGCGGGAAGGTCGAGCATGCCGCCGCTGATGGTCTTGCCCTGCAGGGACGGCATCGGCCGGGCGGTGGTGAGCAGCGCGGAGCGCAGTTGCGCCGTGGACAGCGTCGGGTTGCGCGCCAGCAGGAGTGCCGCCGCCCCGGCCACCATCGGCGTCGCCATCGAGGTTCCGGTCTTATACCCGTAGTTGTCCGCGCCGGCCTGGACGCAGTTGACGTGTAGGTTGGAGACCTCGGCGCCGGTGTGGGGGGTCACTGCGGCCGCGGTGGTGAACCGCACACGCAGCCAGACCGACGGCTGCCCGTCGGCTTGAAGATCGGGGTTCCGGGAGAAGCCCGTCGTCGGGGTCTGGGTGACGATCGGCAGCCAGCTGACGCCGTCGGTCGAGCGCTCGAACGTCAGCGCCGCCTCGCTTCCGGCGCTGTCGAGCTGGGAGGAAACGCTCAACGTGCACCCGGACTTGCCGGCCAGGTCGATGGGCGCGGTCAGCTTGGCGTAGGAGTCGGTGTTGGGCAGGTAGGCCGAGCCGTCCTGGGAGCTCGCGAGGACCGGCTGGCCCAGGGTGGGGTCGTTATATATCCCCCAGTTGTCGTTTTCGCCGCCGGTCGTCCAGCGGCCGGCCAGCGGCTGGGTGAAGCTGTCGTCGAACTCGATCTCGGGCGTGGCGACGGTGCTGTAGACGTTTACGCCAGGGGCGGCCAGGCCGACCGTGTGGGCGCCGTAGTTGGAGAACCTCCCCAGCACGCCGGTCGAGTCGATCGCCGCGACGCACAGGATGTTCGCCTCGGGGAACGCGCACGGGTAGGCCGCCTGTGCCGGGTCGTCGTCGTTTTGGCTGTTGTTGCCCGCGGCGACCACGAACAGAGTCTGCGGGGATTCGGCGATCGCGTCTTCCAGGACCTGGGAGATAAAGACGCGCGGAGCGCTCAGGCTGGCGTTGGCCACCGGCAGCCCGCGTTGCCCGGCATAGGCGAACGCCTCGGCCACCTGAACACTGGTCCCGAACCCGGTGGCCCCGAGTGCCCTGATCGGCACCAGTCCGACGCGCCAGTTGACTCCCACGACGCCGTTCTCGCCTACGGCTCCGATCGTCCCCGCCACGTGCGTGCCGTGACCGTTCTCGTCGACCGTCGCCTCCCCGATCGGGTTGTTGGACAACGGGGAGGAGACGAAGTCACGCGCCAGGCCGCCGCGTACGTTGGCCGCCAGGTCGGGATGGTCGGCCTGGGTCCCGGTGTCGACCACCCCCACCAGTACGGAACTGCTGCCCGTGGTGACGTCCCAGGCGCTCGGGGCACCGATGTCCACGCCCGCCGTGCCCGCCGACCCTAAGACGACCTGGCCGAGATTCTGAAATCCCCACAGCTGCGAGAACCCGCTGCCGGGCGGCACCTGGTCGGCCGACATGACGTAGTTCGGCTCCGCCCACCTGACCCCGGGGGTGCCCTCGAGCCGGCTGACCGCGGAGCGCACCGACTGTCCCGGTGCGAGCCCCAGCAGCTCGGCGCCGGGCACCGGCAGCCTTTGCGACACGCGTGCGTTGAGCCCGCCGACGTCGGCCGCGCGGACACCGGACGTGGTGCGGCCGTCGAAGCGGACCACGACCTGACCGGGTACGTAGGGCGCGTCGGGCGCGACGCCGGCGCGCGCGGCCGTCGACCATCCCAGCACGATCGCCGGCGCGACGATCGCGCACAGCGCGCGGCTCGTGCGGGGGATCACCATCGGGTCGGGTCCGTGACCCTGTCGCCAATCTAGTCCCCCGCAGCGCCGCCAACCAGGGAACATGCGTCCAGCCGCCAAGGCCCGGCGCGCCGGGGCGTTTCTCGGCTAGCCGCAGTCGGGCGAGAGCTCCTCTATTGAGTCCGTAGGACTCAGGGCACTAGATCGATTGCGTCAGCCCCCCGTCGACCAGCAGCCCGACGCCCGTGATGTAGCTGGCGCGCCCCGAACACAGGAAGGCCACCGCCGCCGCGAACTCCTCCGGGGCGCCGAGCCGCCCCGCGGGCACCTGCTCGGCGGCCGCCTGCTTGGCCGACTCCTCCGAGCCAAGCAGCGAGTACAGACGCTCGGTGGCGATCCGCCCCGGCAGGACGGTGTTGAGGGTGACCCCATCGCTCGCCACCTGGCGAGCGGTCGTCTTGAACGCCGCCAGGATCGCCGCCCGGTGGGTGTTGGACAGCATCAGTGCGGCCGCCGGCTCGCGCATCGTCGAGGAGCCGACGTTGACCACCCGACCCCAGCCCCGCTCGCGCATCCCGGGCACCGCGGCCCCGATGAGCGCCATCGGGGAAAGGACCAGCTCGCGATAGGCGCCCTCCCACTGCTCGAGCCCAAAGCCCAGGGGGTCCGGGCCAGCGGGCGGTCCGCCCGTGTTGGTGACCAGGACGTCGGGCGGTCCCAGCGCGGCGCTTACCTCTTCGACCAGTCGGGCTGCGTCCTGCGGCCGGGAGCTGTCGTAGACGAAACCCGACGCCCCCACCTCTGCGGCCCGTGCTTGGATCCGCTCGCGCGAGCGCGAGCAGATCGCCACGTGGGCGCCCTCGCTGACCAGCTCGGCCGCGATCGCCGCCCCGATGCCCTGGGAGGCGCCGGTGACCAGCGCCACGCGGTCGGTCAGGCCGAGGTCCATGGCGGCTGCACACTAGCCTTCTGACCCGGGCGGTTAGCTCAGCTGGTCAGAGCGCCTGCCTTACAAGCAGGAGGTCGCCTGTTCGAGTCAGGCACCGCCCACTGATGCGAGGGCGCCTAGAGCATCCTGGGGGCCGTGAAACCACTCGTAGCGCACAACCCTTCCATCGCGCACCGTCCACAACGCCGACTCCCGGCCCTCGACTTCCACGCCGCTCAACCGCCCGCGTGCTCGGTACCGCACGACTACTCCGACGCGGTCTCCTGCCGCTTGAAAGCGCTCGGGCTCAATCCGCCACATCGCCCAGCCCTCAAAAACCTTCTCCACCGCCTGGCCGAACTCACTCAATCCACGGCGGGTACCCACCTCGACGGCACCCGCAGGATTCACGTACTCGACCTGCGGGTCCAGCAGCTCGGTCGGTCCGGGGAACTCCGCGCGGGCCCACGCCTCGTAGAGACTCCGCACGACGGCGATGTTCTGTTCCGACATCGCCCCCAAGTATCGCGGCGCCAGTCGTCTCGTTGTATTCGTAGCGGGTTACCCGTTAGGGTCTCTCCGAACGATGCGCGGGCTGCGGAACCGAGGTCGCTGGTGGCGCGTGGCGCTGGTAACGCTCACGGCGCTGATGGCCGCAGCGGGAAGCGCCAACGCCGCCCGCGTGGTCTACGTCAGCAACGGGCTCGGGGGTTCCGAGAACCTCTCGGCGCTGGCCATGGCGGCCGATGGGTCGCTCTCGCCGGTGCCCGGCTCACCCTTCTCGCTGGGGGCCAGCTGCACATCGCCAAGCTGCACCGCCGAAGGGCTGTCGATAACCCCAAACGCCCAGCACCTCTATGTGTCCACCTTCGGCACACAGGACGTGCGGGGGTTCAACATAGTGCCGGGCGGAGGGGTGGCCCCGGTCCCCGGCTCACCCTTCGCCACCGGCAGCACCCCGCTGGGCAACGCGCCCGCGCCCGACGGCTCGCACCTGTTCGTGTGGAACCACGGCAACGCTGTCGGGGTGTGGACGATCGCCAGCAACGGCTCGCTGGCCCAGATCCCGGGCTCTCCGTTCCCCGTCTCGACCGGCCACACCAACCCGTTCGCCGGCTCGGTGGCGCCGAGCGGCAACTTCCTCTACGTGCCCGATGAGAATCCCAACCCGTCCACCGTAACCGTGTACTCGGTGGCCGCGAGCGGATCGCTGAACATCGTCCAAACCATCCCCACCGGGCACAACCCGTTCGGATCGGCGATCACCCCGGACGGCAAGTTCTTCTACGTCTCGGCTCCCGAGGCCGACCCCGGCTACCCCAACGGCAGCATCATCATGTACGCGGTCAATCCCGCCACCGGGCTGCTCACCGAGATCGGGACCCGGGTCAATCCCGCGCCGGGCAACCACCCGTTGGAGATGGCGATCACGCCGGACGGAAAGTTCCTCTACGTGGCCACCCGGGTCACCAGCACGGTCAACGCCTACGCCATCAACCAGATTACCGGGACCCTGTCTCCGGTCCCCGGTCAGCCGTTCGCCACCGGAGGGACCAACGGCAAGGCGCTGGCCGTCACCCCGGACGGCAGGCGCCTGTACGTGGCCAACCAGGGCTCCAACAACGTTTCCGGGTTCGACGTCGCCGTCGACGGCTCGCTGAGCTCGATCCCCGGCTCGCCGTGGCTCACGGGCGGGACCAGCCCCGATCTGGAGTCGATCGCCATCACCCCCAACCAGGCGCCGACCGCCTCGTTCACCGTCGCCGCCGCACCCACCGGCAATCCGACCAAGGTCGATGGATCGGGCTCGACCGATACCGACGGAACCGTGCTCTCCTACCACTGGGACTTCGGCGACGGCACCGTGGAGACCACCGCGACGCCCACCAACCAGCACTCCTACGTCAACCCGGGCAACTACACCGCCACGCTTACCGTCACCGACAACGAGGGCTGCTCGACGCTGCGCATCTTCACCGGCGAGGCCACGCTGTGCAACGGCGCCGCCACCGCCACCACCACACGGCCGGTGGCCGTGACCGCCTCGGCCAAGCTCTCGAACCTGAAGGTGAGCCCGAGCACGCTGATCGCCGCCAACAGCGGGGCGAGCATCGCGACCACCGGAGCGAAGGTGACCTACAAGGACACGCTGGCCTGGACCACGACGTTCGTGGTCCAGCAGGCCAAGGGCGGGATCAAGCAGGGGGGCAAGTGCGTCAAGCCGCCCAAGCACCCGCCGCCGGGAGCCAAGAAGTGCACGCGGTTCGTCAACGTGGGCTCGTTCAAGCACAAGGACAAGGCCGGCAACAACAGCTTCCACTTCACCGGACGCGTCGCCGGACACAAGCTGGCCGACGGGAGCTACCGCTTCGAGGCCACACCCAAGCTGGGCACCTTCGTCGGCAACACCGTCCACGCCGGCTTCCACGTCATCACGCCCAGGCCCTCCACGCCCTCCCGCGGCGGTGGCGGCGGTGGCGGCACGCCGCGGGCCATCGCCCGGATCACGCGCCTGCGCATCAACCCGCGGGCATTTGCCCCCGATAAGCGGGGCGGCAGCATCACCAGGGCGCGGCGGCGTAAGACCGGCAGCCGCGTCAACTACAACGACAGCCAGGCCGCCACCACTACGTTCACCGTGGTTCGGGCCGTGCCAGGCATCAGGCGGGGACGCCGCTGCGTGCGCGCGCCGCGCAAGGGCAAGGTCCCCAAGGGCAAGCGGTGCACCCGCCTGCTCCGCGTGGGCGCGTTCACGCACCGAGACCGCAAGGGATCCAACAGCTTCCACTTCACCGGCCGGGTGCGGGGCAGGAAGCTGGCGGTGGGCCGCTACCGGCTCCAGGCCCGGCCCCGCTTCGCCGGACGCAACGGCAGCACCGCCACGACGAGCTTCCGCATCACCAAGTGACGCGGTACAGGGGGCGGTGGCTGACGGCCCCGCTGGGCGTCGTGGTCGCGCTGGCGTGTAGTTCGCCCGCGCAGGCCCGGATCTACTGGGCCAACCAGGCCTCAACCAGCATCGGCGCGGCCAACGCCGACGGCACCGGGGTCAACCAGAGCCTGATCGGCGGCGCCAGCGCCCCGGTCGGCGTTGCGGTCGACGGGGTGCACATCTACTGGGCGCACGGCGGCGGGAGCGGCCGGATCGGCCGGGCCAAGCTCGACGGCAGCGAGGTCAACCAGGCCTTTGTGACCACGGCGGCTCCTCCCCAGGGAGTGGCGGTGGACGCGCTCTCGGTGTACTGGACCCAAACCGTCTCGGGCGCCGGGCACGTGGCCTTCGCCGCCCTGGACGGCTCGGCGGTCAACCAGAGCTATCTACCCACCGGCCCGGCGCCGTGCGGCGTGGCCGTCGATCCCGACAAGGAGTACTGGGCCGACGGCGGCGACCCCGGCAGCATCGGCCGGGCCCACGGCGCCTTCACCCCCACCCAGGGGTTCGTAACCGGTGTGCGCGACCCGTGCGGGGTCGCCGACACGCCCACCTACGTCTACTGGGCCAGCCGGGCGGGCAACGCGATCGGGCGCGCGCGCGTCGATGGGACCGAGACCGTCCAGACGTTCCTCTCGCTGCCCTCGCCGTGCGGCGTGGCGGTCGACGGCGCCCACATCTACTGGAGCTCGCCGGCCAGCGGGACGATCGGGCGGGCCAACCTCGACGGCAGCGGCGCCAACCCCAACTTCATCACCGGCGCCCAGTCTCCGTGCGGGATCGCGGTCGACGCCAGCGTCGACCCGAGCCCTCCGAGCTATGCCTTTCCCACCACCCGGGTGGGGGGTGGCAGCTCACAGGCGTTCTTCATCCGCGACTCGAGCAGCTCGCCGCTGGCGGTGACCCGGGTCGCCTTCGCCGGACCCGACCGCGGCGACTTCGTGGTGATCGGCGACAGCTGCCTGGTGAGCGTTACCCCGACGGCGGGAGGGTGCATCGTCAACGTTCGCTTCACGCCGACGGGGGAGGGCCGGCGCCGGGGCAGCCTGCGCGTGATCAGCAGCGCCAGCAACTCGCCCACCGACATCCCCCTCACCGGAGTGGCCACCGACCCCCGGCCCCCGCGATTTCGCGCCGCCGCGGTGCGGCCGCCCACTCTCCGGCTCAGCTCCCGGAGCCGGCGGGCCCCGGGGGCGACGTTTGCCTACACGCTGAGCAAGCGCGCCCGGGTGACCTTCACCATCCAGCGGGCTTCCGCCGGGCGAGTGCTCGCCGGTCGCTGCCGGCCATCGCGGGCGGGCCGGGCCCGTGGTCGCCGGTGCACGCTACTGCTCCGAGTCGGACGGCTGGTGCGCTCCAGCCACGGCGGCCCCAACCGCAAGCGCTTCTCGGGCCGGATCGGGAGACGTCTGCTGGGACGGGGCCGCTACCGGGTGCGGATGTCGGCCACCGACCAGGCCGGCCGGCGGTCCCAGCCCCGGATCGTGCGCTTTCGCGTCGTCTGAGCGCCCGCCGGCGGGAGGTCCGGGCGCAGAGGGCGAGCTATCGCCGCTTGCGCTTGGGCTGCAGCGTGAACGAAGCGCGGGCCGGTCGCGAGACCTGGCCGTTGGCGAACGCTTGCGCGCCGAGACGGTAGGCCCCGGCAGCCAGCGCGCGGCGGGCCGTCAGGCGCCCGCTGAACACCACCGCGTTTGCCCCGGCGCGTCCGTTGAGGGAGAAGCCTCCGACCGACACGAACACCGTGCAGCGCTTGCGGCGGCTGCGCGCGCGGCCGGGGCGGCAGGCCCGGCCCACCTTGTGGCCCGCGGTGGCCCGGGCGAAGCTGAACCGCACCAGGGCGGCCAGATTGAGGGTGAAGCGGATCCGGGCGCCCACGGCGGCCAGTCGGGGAGCCCCCGCCCCCAGCGAGAACCGCGACGGGGTGACGCCCAGCCCGGTGAGCGTCGGTGCCGGCAGCAGGTGGGGACGCGGCGGTGGCGGCGTGCCGAGCGGCGGCCCCGCCGGTCCGGTGCCGGAGGGCGTGCTCTCGACGAGGTCGACGTTGAACTGCGCCTCACACGGTCCGCCGCCGCAGTAGCTGGGCGAGGTGTTTCCGTTGGGCGACATCGTGGCCCCGTCTGCCAGAGGAGAAGCGGTCGACATCCAGTCGACCTGGTTGGCGGTCGCTCCCGGACCGAAGAGGATGGCGTTCGACTCGTTCTGCAAGGCAATCGTGTCGCCGCTGTTGACCGGGATCGTGTCCGAGAAGGTCTGTACCCCGGTGGTGGCGTTGGGGTGCGAGGCGCTGGAGGCGACGACCGTGTAGCTCGAGCCGCTGGCGGGACGGAGAACCCGCAGGGTGAGCGTGCCGCTGGCGCTCCCGGTGCTCACCCGCCAGGTGTTGATCACGCCCGAGAATGGCGCGATGTAGGCCGGCCCCCCGGCGCTGACGTTGAAGTACAGGCAGACGGCACTGCCGCTCCCGCATCCGGGGGGCGAGCCGTTGGGTGCGTTCATGGTGGCACCCTTGAGCGGGTTCGGCCCAAGCGTTACGGTGGCGGCCTGGGCGCTGGCGCTCGCCCCCAGCAGGGCTAGCGCCGCCACGCATCCGCCTACCGTTCGCAAGCCCCTCGCGTCCATCAGGCGGGACTGTAGCCGGACTGGGCGGACCGAGCAAACGAAGCGCTCGTCTCACTGGATGCGCAGCGGCAGCCGTTTGGGCGCCGACGTGTAGCCGCTGGAGTTGGTGGCGAACAGGATCAGCTGAAAGCGACCGCGAGCCAGGCGCCCGAGGCTCACCCGCTGGCGGTTGGCGCCCCGGCGACCGAGGAAGTCGATCGACATCACCGTGCCCGCGGGAGTCCCCGTGGTATCGACGTCGGCACGCATGGTCGCGTCCTGGGTGAGGCGGTAGCTGAGCAGGATCGCCCGGGTGGGACACCGCCGGCGCTTGCGCCGGCAGGGAGGCCGCTGCATGCGCACGCCGCTGATCACCGGGGGCGCCGCGGGGGCCAAGGGGGTGCTGCCCGGCAGGGTCTGAACGGAGACGGTGCCGGTGATGGAGGGGTGGACCTTGTCGAAGTAGGTGTAGGTGCCGGGGTGGGTGAACAGGTGGGCGTAACCGTCGCCCGGCCCGTGGGTGACCTGGCTAGGGCTCTTGCCCGGGTCTGAGTCGAAGGCCTCGTTGGGATCGGTGAGGGTCACCGAGTGGTCGTAGTCGGGCCCGGTCCACGACCAGAACACGTAGTCGCCGATGTAGACCGTCACGCTGGCCGGGCTGAACGCCCCGCCGCCGATGTTGACGACCGCCGGCGGGTGCCCGGCGTGGGCGCCGGCCGGCTGGCTGCCGGCGCCCCAGGCCGCGGCGGTGACCGCCGCGGCGAGGCTCAAAGCCCGGCGCCAGCCCATCCCGGGGCGTGCGGATCCTTGCCGGCGGATGCGCTCCATGGCCTGTGCGCCACGGTAGCGCCTGTCGGGCGCCGACGCGGGTCAGTCGGTCAGCGTTTCCTGGCGTTGCTGCCCGCTCTTATCCTTGATCGAGAGAGGGAGGCTTTGGCCGTGTTCGGTAAAGCTGCCGTAGTTGAGCGTGGCCTGCTCGTCCGGGTTCAGCTGGAGGTGTTCGTGTTTGAACTCCTGCGTAGCGTTTTCGTCGATGCGCTGGATGTCGAGCGCGTACGTGCCGGCCGCCTTCGTGCCCGCCGTGTCCACGGTGAGTTCATGGTTGTTGCGATCGAGCATGACGCTGATCGTCGACCCCCCCACTATGTCACCGGCCGCGACGGCGAAGGCGTAATCCGGCCCCTGCTCCTGGAAGCCGAGTGCTATGGCCGGGGACTCGGTCTGCTGGGGATCGGTGGTGTAGCTGATCTCGCTGCCGTCGGGTGAGACCTCGAAGGTGTCCTTCTGGCCGGGGTTGACCTTGATGTCGTCCACGACGGCGTTGTAGCCGGGACCGGTCATGGTCATCGTCTCGCTGTCGCCCTTGTTCAGGGAGCTGCCGTCGATGGTGATCGTGACCTTCTTGTCCAGCGGTATCTCGTAGTTGGGCTCCTCGCCGCCGAGCCAGTTCTGATCGGCGAGGGTGTCCACCACCTGGACCCCGTCGATGTCCTCGACCAGCTTGCCATTGATAAAGCCGGTCTGGTTGCCCTGGTCGTCCTCGATCACCAGATTGGCGTGGTTATCCGGAGTCCCGGCCAGGGTGACCGTGTAGTACTTGCCCGCCTGCTCGGACCCCTGGTCCAGCTGCTCGGTGCCGCTCGATTGGTCGGAGCTCTGGCTCGATTGGTCGGTGCTCTGATCGGACGTGGCCTGCCCGCCGCCGCCCTGCATGCAGAACGGACACGGCTGGGTGCCCTGACCGGCGGAGGTGGGAAAGAGGATCATCTGCGGGCTGCTCGGGTCTCCCTCATAGAGGCCCGCCGCCTCGGCCGGGTTGGGCGAGCCGTTGTAGCTGAAGCTGTTGGCGTTTCGGTCGAAGTCCATCGCCCGCACGGTCTTGGGGTAGTTGTTGTCGTAGATCAGCACCGCGAACTTGCCGTTGCCCTTGTCCTCGATGGCGTAGGGCGTCACCGCGTGCCCGCCGCTGCCGTCCTTCTTGAAGAACCCGAGCGTGTAGGTCTCGTCACCCGACTTGAGCACCTCGGTGAGCTTGTCGAGGATCTCGTTGGGGGTTCCCTTGATCGCGGCGGACTTGACCTTGTCCAGGTACTGGTAGGCGAAGTCCTCGGCGATCCGCTGCTGCAATCCGGTGTTGCCGCCGATCGACAGGCTCACGGGGTTGCTGGCGCCGAAGTCAGGGGCCTTGAGCTGTTGCTTGTACAGCTGCAGGCTGGCCACCGAGAAGCCCATGCAGTGCCCGCCCGCCATGCTCTTGTTGACCTCGTTCATCCACGCCTGGGCCGGAGGGGAGAGCGTGCACTGGCCGTTGGCCTGGTTCGCGCACACTTGGTCGCCGAACAGGTCCTTCATCTGGGCCGGCCCCAGGTCCTGGGCGCCTACGTCGCCGCCGTAGTTCTCGAACGGAAAGCCGTTCTGGTCCGGCCGAAAGCCGCTGTCGGCGACCAGCTGCCCGCTGGGTGTATAGCCGCTGGCAGTCCCGGCCGACTGCAGCGAAGGCTGGCCGCTCGAGCCCAGCCGACCCGGTGCCCCCGCCTCGCTCTTGCCACCGCCGCCTCCGCAGCCCGCGCCCAGGGCCACGGCGAGGCCGGCCAGGACGAGCGCCATCGCCAGCCGGATGGAGGGCGGACGACGCACCGGCTGGGCCGGCGGCCCGGGGTCGGTTCCGAGGGACGAGCGACGAGGCCGCGGCACGGAGCCGACCCTAACCCTTCCCGGGGCTCCAATGCAACCGGGGCCCTGAGGGGCCAAGCCGCCGTCGGGGACGGGGATCCCGAACGCCCTGCGCTGGCCCCCTCGCGGCTAGGGTGTGGGCATGTGCATGCAGTGCATGGCGGCGGCCATGAGCGCCGGGGCCACCGCGGCGGGGACGCGCTCCTTCATCGCCGCTCGGCATTTCTCGTGGGTCACGCCGCGGCGTATGCGGGCCATCAGCGCGGGGCTGTTGGCGGGCGCCCTGATCGCCTCCTCGCTGCTGGTGAGCGGCTCGACGCCGGCTTCTTCGCAGGCGGGCGGACGAACGCCCGCTCAGCTCGCGGCGGCGAAGAAGTAGTAGTACTTGCGATCGCCGCTGCCGTGGTGTAGCCGGGTGGCCGTGCAGTACACCGGGGCGTTGGCTCCGTAGCTGCGGCAGCGATAGCCGTGGGGGGACCGGTGACGGGACAGATAGCGCGATGTCCAGCGCAGGGCGAAGGAGCAGCTCGGCCCGTGCGAGCGCACGACGTAGCCGCGGGCGCGCCCGCACGTGTACGCGGGGTAGGCGCCCGCCACCGGGGCGGCGACGAGGGCGCCCGCCGTGCCGGTCGCCAGCACAGCGGCCAGGAGCAGTCCGCGGGTGAAACGAGGCTGGCGGTGGGACAGGAGCTCGGACACGGGACCTCGGGAGAGAGCGTGGGCACGCGCATCCTCTCACCGGGTTAGAAGTGGCGTCGCTGGGCCTGAAACCCCGACGTCCCCGAGAAGTCGCGCATCCCGCCGCGCTCCCGCGTGTTTATCGGTTGGCATGGACGTCCATCCGGTCCGCCCATCCTCAAGCGGGGCACCGGTCGGGGTCGATATGAGACGTGGATGCCCGCGCACTCCAGCCTGATGTCCACCGCCGAGCCGCTGCTCGCTCGCCTCCACCGGGGGGTCTCGGCCCGCCGCGCGTGCCTGCTTGCGCTGGCGCTCCTGGGCGCCCTGGCGATCGCTCCGGCGGGGGCGCGCGCCGACCTGGTGGCATTCGGCAGTCCCCTGGCGGTCCCGGCCACGCTGGACACCTCCTCCAACCTCAACTACTCGGGTACCGACATTCCGACCATCATCGGCGGACGGGCGGTGGTGGTGCACGTCAGCCACGACGGCGCCGACACCGTCCTGTGGAACGGACAGCTGGCCTCGGGCACGGTCGCCGCACCGGCGGACGGTCAGATCAGCGAGGTCCGGCTCGAGGGCTGCGCTCAGCCGGCGGCGGACGGACCCCCTCCCGTGGTGGAGATCCACTTCCAGGACTTGGTGCCCCGGCCCGACGGAGGAGCCCAGATCCGGGTCACCTCCCAGCCGTTCAGCATCCCGGTGTGCGGCGCGGGCGGCGCCGATGCCAGCACCGTCACCGCCTTTTACCCCACCAACCTGTGCGTCGCCCATGGCGACTACGTCGGCTTCAACGACGAGGGCGGCTTTGACTCCCGCGCCTACCCCAGCGGCGTCCCCTATCAGGTCATGGGCTCAGTGGGGGGCTCGACGATGTACTCCTTCGTGCGCAACAACGGCACTAACAACGGCAGCGTCATGCGGCCCGGCGACCTGACCAACCACGACGGGTTCGTGGCCAACCCCGGCGAAGAGCTCATGATGCAGTCGGTCCTCGCCACCGGCCCGGATGCCACGCCGCTGTGTCCGGGCGGAAGTCGGGGGCTCTCGGCACCGATCATTCCGGGCCGGATCGCCGCCGTGCGCACGAGCAAGCGCTTCCACCTCAGCCCGGCCGGCGTCCTGTCCCTCCCGGTGGTCTGCTACCAGCACGCCGGCTGTTCCGGCCAAGTCCTCGTCGATCTCCCCAACGCCAAGTCGCCCAGGGCGGCCAAGCCCGTAGCCCACCTGGCCTCCGGCCGGTTCGTGCTCAAGGGCGACCACTCCAGCCGGCTCACGCTGAGGCTGGGCAAGAAGCTGGTCAAGCGCGCCCGCCGCCGGCGGGGCCTCCCGGTGCGCGTGACCGTCATCAACGAGGTGCCCGCCGGTCCGCCGGCGATCAGCAGCATCGTCCTCAGCGCCTCCAGGCGTCGCTAAGCCGAGATATCACTGGGCCGGTGGTCTTGCCCTAGCCACTCCGAGGCGGGCGCGGCGCCGGGTTAGGGTGACCGCCGTGCGCCCGACCGAGGGCAACCGTCGGTGGTGGATCCTGCTCGGATCAGGCTGTGCGCTGTTCGTGCTCATGCTGGACTCGACGATCGTCAATCTGGCGGTTCCTTCGATCCAGGGCGAGCTTGACGCGTCCAACAGCGAGCTGCGCTGGGTGATCAGCGCCTATCTGCTCACCCTCAGCGTCCTGGTGGTGACCCTCGCCCGCATGGGCGACCTGTTCGGGCGCCGGCGGGTGTTCCTGTTTGGGATCGTGGCCTTCACCGCCGGTTCGGTGGTCGCCGCCACCGCGGCCGATCCGCTGCAGCTGATCGTTGGCCGGGCCCTACAGGGCGTGGGCGCCGCCGCCATGCTCGCGCTGTCGCTGGCGATCGTCACCAATGCCTTCCCGCCGGCCGAACAAGCACGGGCGATTGGGATCTGGACCGGCATCTCCGCGCTCGCGTTGGGACTCGGCCCCCTGGCCGGTGCGGTCATCGTCTCCAACCTGAGTTGGCGTTGGGTGTTCTGGCTGCCGCTGCCATTCCTGGTGGCCGGGATTCTCATCACCGCGATCGCCACCCCCGAGTCGCGCGACGAGACGGCGGTGCACCGCATCGACTTGCCCGGTCTGCTGACGCTCAGCGCGGGTCTGATCGCGCTGATGCTCGCCCTGATCGAGGGCAAGGATTGGGGCTGGTCGTCCACCCCAACCTTGGCCGTAGGCGTGGTCGCGGTCCTCAGCCTCGGCGCGTTCGTCGCGATCGAGCACCGCGTGGATAACCCGATCGTCGACTTCCCGCTGTTTCGCAACGGGCCCTACTTCGGCGCCACCGCCGCCGCCTTCGGGCTGGTGGGTTGCTACTGGAGCGTGCTCTTCTTCCAGCCTCAGTACCTGCAGGAGATCCTCGGCAACTCGGTGATCGCCAGCGGCCTGCTGGTGCTGCCCATCACGCTGCCCACGATCGTAATCTCGCCGCTGACCGGACGGCTTATGCAGCGGGTGGGGGCCCGACCATTGATGACCGCCGGCATGGCCCTGGCGACGGCCGGGCTGGCGATCCAGACCCAGCTCGGCCCGCGCGCCGACTACTTGGCGCTGATGGTTTCCTTCACCCTGTTCGGGGTGGCGATCGGCGTCGTCTACGCGCCCATGTCCAGCGCGGCGATGGCGGCCATGCCTCGGCAGAAGGCAGGCATCGCCTCGGGCGTGTTGGCCATGAACCGCGTGCTTGCCGGGGCGCTCGGCCTGGCGGTGACCGGGGCCCTGTTTCAGCACCTGCAGCGCGATCGCGTGAGCGAACTGCTGGCCGCGCGCGTCGGTGGCCTGAGGCGGGGCGATCGCGACGAGCTCGACGGCCTGTTGGCGGGTTCGCACGAGGCCCGGCGCGCCCTGGTCCACGAGCCGTTGGCCACCGCCCACGCCGTCGAGCAAGCCGTGCGCGAGACCTTCGCCTACGCCCTGGCGAACTCGACCTGGGTGCTGGTCGGGCTGGCCGCCGTGGCGACCGCCTTCACCGCCGCCATGGTGCGCTCGGCGCCCACCCAAGCGCCCGAGCCCCACCCGCCCGAGCACCACCGACGCCTGCACCTGTGAGCCGCGCGCTACCCGTAGTGACCGGTGCCAGCCTGGCCCTCTCGATCTTTGGCCTGGTGATCCTGATCGCCGGTTTCGTCGCCGTCTTCTGGCTGTGGTGGCGCTTCTTCCGCGGCTCGGACGAGCCTTGACGCGGTCTTCATTCTGCGAGGGGATCGCTGGCTTCGCCCCGTAGGGTGAGCCCGAACAGGGAGCCGAACACGAGGACGCCAACCACGTTCAGCGCCAGCTTGTAGTCCGGCTGGACCGAGCCGAATATGTCCGCGCGCGAGGGGCGGGCGTGGGGGATCAGACCCGCGGCGCTGAAGATGGCGTCCACGAGCAGCGCGGCGAGCACCATGGTCACGAACATCAGCGCGGTGATGCGCAGGGCGAACTTCCAGCCGTAGTACTTGCGGTAGATGGCGATGATCGGCAGCACGATGAGGTCGGCGAAGACGAAGGCCATGACGCCGGCAAAGCTGATCCCCCCCGACCAGAGCACGGCGGCGAGCGGCACGTTGCCCACCGAGCAGACGAAGCTCAGCACCGCGACGACCGGCCCGAGGACGACATTCTCGATCGTCTTCAGGGGACCCGCGGCATCCTTGATGAACAGCCCGTTGAAGAAGCCGTTGCCCAGGAGGCCGATGAAGCCGGCGAGCAGGAAGCCGATCGTGATCTCCTTCCAGAGCATCCGCCAGTCGCTCCTGAAGTTGTGGGCGACATCAGACCACCCCGATGGGGAGGTCAGGCGCTGGCGCCACGACAGGGGCGCACCGGCCGCGCGGTGCTGATGCCCGGGGTCGGCGGCTTGGGCGTGCGCGCGAGCCTCAGCCTCCAGCCGAGGCGAAACGAAGAGACGCAGCAGGCCCCACATGAGGAGGATCATCAAGGCTCCGCCGATGTACTCGGCGAGGGTGAACTGCCACCCGATCAGCACCCAGAGCACCAGCCCGAGCTCCCACACCAGGTTGGTCGAGGCGAACTGGAAAGCCAGCGCCGAGGCGGCCGAGGCGCCCTTCTGAAAGAGCGACTTGGCGATCGCGATCGCCGCGTATGAGCAGGAGGAGGATGCAGCGCCGAGGGCGGTGGACCAGGCGATCGGCCGCGGGCCGCCGCCCGCCAGGGCAGACTCGATGCGCGCGCGCGGGACCCAGGCTTGCACGATCGCCGAGATCAAGAAGCCAAGCACCAGTGCCCACCAGACCTCCCAGGCCATCAAAAAGGCGTTGTACAGACCGTCGGAGATCGTGTTGACGACGTTCACGACCGGCGCCTAGCGCACGAGGCGACCAAGCGCGCTCATCAGCTCGGTCGTCATTTCCTGGCGCCGGACGGGGTCGTCGGTGCCCGCGGCCATGCAGTGCTGGACATGGCCCTCGGCAAGCCCGAGGGCGACCTTGTCCAGAGCGGCGGTCACGGCGGCGATCTGCTGGAGCACGTCCGGGCACCAGCGGTCCTCGGCGACCATCCCCTGGACCCCGCGGACCTGCCCTTCGATGCGGCGAAGGCGGTTGAGCAGCTGGTCTCGGTCAGCGCTATAGCCGCGGAGGTTGCGGTGGACGTCGGGCGAGGCGGACATCGGCCCCATTATACCCCCCCCTAGTATTCGGGGCTAGGTACGCCTTTCGAGCGAGGGGTCCCCCGGTCGTACGGCCGGTGACCGGGCCGGCGTAGGGCTGCCCCGCGTTTCTCGGCCCTCCGATTAGGGCATAATCGAGACGGCAGCCCACACGAACAGGGGGATGCATGGCGCCGTCAGTACTGCTCGAACCTCGGGCACGAGAGGACCACCCGGAAACCGCACCCCGGACGCCGGCTCCTCCGGTTGATCGGTTAGCGCCGAACTCAGAGCGGCCCATCTTTGCCTCGCGCACGGGCGGCCCGCGCCGCGGCGGGCGCACCGCGATACGGGTGGCCGCGGTCGCCTTGGGCGTGCCGCTGGCGTGCGTGGCGCTGGTGGGCCTGGGCTTGGGCGCGTGGCCCGATCTGGCCCTGTGGGTGGTGGGCGCCAGGCATCACCATCCTCGTCCGGTGCCCGCCCGGACAGCCGGGGCAGGTGCGGCCGCGGCGCGGCCGGGGCGCGGCAATACCGGCGAGCGAGCGCGGGTGTTGGAGAGCCACACTCACGCAGTACCGGCTCGGCCGATCCGATCGGCCCCTACCCGTCGCCCGCTGCGGGGCTTGGCCGCGGCGGGAGCATCGAGCACCCCAGTTGGGTTGCCGCAGCCGGTCGGGCCCGCGTCGGGGCGTGGACGCCATGACGCCGCCTCACCCGGGCGCCATCGGGCCGCCCCCCCCGAGCGCCATCATCCCGCTGCACCGCGGTCTCATACCCACGCGAAGCTCCACCCATCGCCGGTCATCCCGCGCGGCGGCCGGAAGTCCAGGCGCACCACCCGCCCCGCCCCCGCGCACCGGCACTCGCCCGCCTCGCACGCGCCGGCACGACGCCGCGTGGGCCAGGTAAAGGGTGGCCGCCATCCCGGGCGGGGAGGCGCCTAAGGCCGGGAGGGCCGTCGGGACCCGGCGGGCGACCCGTGCCACCTCGCTGCCGCCGGCCGGGGCGCTAACAACCAGGGCGATGTGGACGAGATGAGCGCGGATCACGTTAGGGGTGACTCCCGGGCAGAGCCCGACGGGGGCGCCGGTCTGTTCGCCCCCGACTCGCTCATGTGGCAGCTGTTCGGCGAACAGGTCCTCACCCTGTTTGCCGGGGGACGGGCGCTGCTCTTGCAGGTGGCCCATCCGCTGGTGGCCGCCGGGGTCGAGCAGCACTCCAACTATCGGCAAGACCCCTGGGGCCGGCTGGTGCGGACCCTGGACATACTGCTCTCGATCGTCTTCGGCGACCTGCCCACGGCCAGGGCCACGGCCCAGCGCCTCGAGCGCCGCCACCACCCCGTCCACGGGATCGATCCTCGCGGTCGCCCCTATCGGGCGCTGGACCCCGAGCTGATGCTGTGGGTCCACGCGACTTTGATCGACACCTCGCGGGTCACCTACGAGCGCTACGTCCGGCCTCTGAGTCCGGGCGAGCGCACCCGCTTTCACCAGGAGAGCATCGTGCTGGGCGAGGCCTTCGGCATTCCGCGCGAGCTGCACCCGCCCACCGTGCGCGCGTTTGACGCCTACATGCAGCGCGTCCTCGACGAGGAGCTCGAACGAACGGATACCTTGCTCGGCGTCGCCCGTACCGTATTCTCGCCGCCTCTTCCCGAGGTGCTCGACCGCTTGGTGCCGGCTCCGGTGTGGAAGCTCGCCCTGCTCCCGGTGGCCGAGACCTTGCGCATCGCCACCGTGGGCAACTCCCCCCGCCAGCTGCGAGAGCTGCTCGGTATGTCCCTCCGAGGCCACGAGCAGTTGGCTCTGCGCGCCCAACAGCAGCTCGCCCGCCGGGTGGTGCCGCGGATGCCGGCCGCCGTGCGCCTCAGTCCCTACGCGCGCGCGGCCCGCCGGCGCTGCACGGCCGGCGGGGACCGCCCGCGCCCCGTGCTCGCCGCCTGAGCGCGCTGCGCGGGATCCCGCCTGCTATCGATCGTCGCCCTCGGCCGGCGCTCCGCCGCCGGGTATCTCAGGCGGCGGTCAGCCCCACCGGACAGGCCACGCCGGTTCCGCCCAGGCCGCAATAGCCATTGGGGACCTTGGCCAGGTACTGCTGGTGGTAGGGCTCGGCGTAGTAGAACTCGCCGGCCGGTTCGATCGCGGTCGTGATCTGGCCGAGTCGCGCCTCGGTCAGGCGCTCCTGGTAGGCGGCGCGGGAGGCCTCGGCGGCCTGGAGCTGGGCGTCGCTCGTGACGAGGATCAACGAGCGGTACTGCGTCCCCACATCGTTTCCCTGTCGCATCCCCTGGGTCGGGTCGTGGCCTTCCCAAAACACCCGCAGGATCTCGGCGTAGCTCGTGCGCGTGGGGTCAAAGACGGCGAGCACGACCTCGGCGTGTCCGGTAGAGCCCGAGCACACCTCCTCATAGGTGGGGTTGGGCGTGTGGCCGCCGGCGTAGCCCACGGCGGTGGTCCACATTCCCGGCGCCTGCCAGAACAGCCGCTCGGCACCCCAAAAGCACCCCATCGCGAGGATCGCGCGCTCGAGTCCGCCCGGGAACGGGGGGATCAGCGGATGGCCGAGCACCTCGTGGCTGGCTGGCACCTCGATCGCCTGCTCGCGACCGGGAAGGGCCCGGTCGGCGTCGATCATGCGCGTCTTGTCCGCGAACAGCGCCGAGAGCCTCACCCCTCCATTATTACGCCGCGCTTCGGTTCCCGCTGGCGCGCGGGCGTTTGCTCTCCCCACCCCTCCTTGTCCGGAGCGAGACGCCGTGTGCCTATAGTGGAAGTTGGGCGGCGCCGATTAAGGACCTTCATGGGGACGTTGCGCCGCGCCTATCTACTTCTCCTTGCCGCCGCTGGTCTTTGCCTGCTGGCCCCGGCCGGCGCTCAAGCGACCACCCCCGGCGCCCAGCACCTGCACTACGAGTTCGGGCCGCTGCACATCCAGCCGGGCCAGAACACGATCGATTTCTCGCCCACCAACAACCGGCCCACGGTCCCCGGATACATCACGCGCTTTGCCCCCAACATCCGGCGCGCCGATGGCAGCGTGCCGCCGGTCGATGTCATCCATCTGCACCACGCCGTCTGGCTGATCAACTTCCAGCCCACCTTTGCCGCCGGGGAGGAAAAGACGACGGCAGACCTGCCCTCGGGGTTCGGTTGGCGCTACCGGCCCACCGACAAATGGCTCCTCAACTACATGATCCACAACCTCACGCCGCAGTCAGACACCGTGTGGATCACCTACGACATCGACTTCGTCCCGGCCGATTCCCCCGCCGCGGCCGGCATCACCCCGGTGCGCACCCAGTGGATGGACGTCCAGTACGGCCATGCCTACCCGGTCTTTGACGTCGCCCGCGGCTCGGGCACCCACGGCCAGTTCACCTACCCCGATCAGGCAAAGAACCCGTACGGGTCCGGTCCCCCGCTCAATCAGTGGACGGTGGACAAGGACGGCGTGCTGGTCGGCACCGCCGGGCACTTGCACCCCGGAGGCCTGCGTACCGACCTGTGGCTCACCCGAGATGGGCGCAAGGTCCATCTCTTCCAATCCGCGGCCCATTACTTCGAGCCGGCGGGCGCCGTGTCCTGGGACGTGGCGATGAGCGCCACCCGTCCGGATTGGCGCGTGGCGGTCAAGAAGGGCGACGTGCTCAGCGTAACCGCGACCTACGACTCCAAACGAGCGTCGTGGTATGAGGTGATGGGCATCATGCCCGTGGCCGTAGCCGAGGGCGTGCCCGGCGTGGACCCGTTCACCACGCCGGTCGATCGGCCGGGTGTGCTCACCCACGGCCATCTGCCCGAGAACAACAACCACGGCGGGGCCAACGCCGGTCTGCCCAACCCGGTGAAGCTCCTCAGCGGTCCGGTGCTGCGAGGCCGGGCGGCCAGCCGACGCTCGATCGACATCAAGAACTTCGTCTACGGCATGGGGGATCTGGGCCTGTCCGGGGCACGGGGACGCCCGCCGGTGATCCGCCGCGGCCAAAGCCTGCGCTTCAACAACGCCGACTGGCCTCGGACGATCTACCACACGATCACCGCCTGCCGCGCGCCGTGCAACCGCACCACCGGGATCGCCTACCCGATCGCCGACGGCAAGCGCCAGTTCGACTCGGCCGAGCTCGGCTACGGCCCGCGCGGCCTGACCGCGGCATCCAACCGCGTCAGCTGGTCCACGCCGGTGAACCTGCCGCCCGGCACCTACACGTACTTCTGCCGCATCCATCCGTTCATGCGCGGCGCGTTCCGGGTCGTTCGCTGATCGGTCGTCGGCGCGCCTCGCGCGGTGCGCCGCGCTTGCCGCGGCCGGCGCTTTGAGGGAATACTGCTGACAATGGCCGCCTCGGTGCGCAAGCGCGGCATGTACGCCACCGTGGAACGCGACGGCGAGCTCGACCAGGTCGCCGTCGAGGAACCCCTGGAGCTCATGGTGGATGGTGTCCCGTTCACCGTCACCATGCGTACGCCCGGACAAGACGAAGAGCTGGCCGCGGGACTGCTCTACACCGAGGGCCTGATCACCCGGGCGCCCGAGCTCGGGCCCCCCGAGGATCTCGCCGCCAATGCCGTCGACGTCACCGGTCCGCTCGAGGCCCAGCCCGCGGCGCGCCCGTTCTACTCCTCGTCGGCCTGCGGGGTGTGCGGCAAGGGGGCGCTCGAGCAGCTGGCGCTCGACTGCCCCGAGCTCGAGCCCGGCCCGGTGGTGGAACGGGGAGTGCTCGCCGGCCTACCGGAGCGCATGCGCCAGCCGACCTTCCAGCGGACCGGCGGGCTGCACGCCGCCGCCGTGTTCTCCCTGGGCGGCGAACTCGAGCTGCTGCGCGAGGACGTGGGTCGGCACAACGCCCTGGACAAGGTGGTCGGCCGCTGCCTGCTCGACGCCCGGCTCCCCCTCGCCGGGAGCGTCATGTGCGTGAGCGGTCGCCTCTCGTTCGAGCTCGTCTCCAAGACGGTGCGCGCCGGCGCGCGCGTGCTCGTGGGCGTGGGCGCGCCGTCGTCTCTGGCGGTGGAGTTGGCGCGCGACCGCAACCTGACCCTCGCCGGCTTTGCCCGCGCCGGGCGCGTGAACGTCTATTCCGCGCCCGAGCGGGTCGCGGGCTAGATGCCCATCCGCGCCTGCGACAAGCGCGGCGCGGCGCGGCGGTGGTCTGCGGGCGGGCGGGCGCGGCGTCGGCCCTTGTGGCGCTTGGCGCCGCGGCGGCGCGCGCGGCACGTCCGGTAGTTGCGGATGGTGGTTAGACGCAGACGCCGCCCGTGCACGCGCAACCGCACCACCAAGCGGACTCGGAAGGTGCCGAACGGCAGTCCGGTCAGAGCCACGTTGGTCCCCCTTCCACGGCGTCGGATCCGCCAGGGGCGGCCATTCACATACCCCTTGATTTGCTCGATCCGGGCGCCCCGCCGCGGGCGCAGGTGGATGCTCAGCTTCCTCCGGCTGAGGCAGCGTCGACCCGAGGGGAGCCGCAGCGAGAGGTACTTGGCCAGCAGTTTCTCCGCCGCGGCACCCGACGCCACCACGGTGGCGCCGGCCGCGCCGGCCCCGACGACGCAGGTGGGCGTGCTGGTGCCGGCCGGGCCGAGGTAGACCCGATACGGGCCGCCGTCGGGGTAGACGTAGGCCTCGCGCGCCGGGCCGCGGCTGAACACCTCGACCGCGGCCCCGTCGGCGCGGATCTCGCCCGGTGCGCCGGCGGGGACGAACACCAGCGTCGCATGGGCGCGGTCCCCACAGCTCACCGGCCCTGAGCTCGCGCGCAGGTCAAAGCCGCTGTGGTCGGGGTCGTAGCTCAGGCTCTGCAGCGTCCCCGCCGTGGCCAGTGGATAGGCGCGGTCGACGAACTTGATGCGCTTGGGCTGGGGCGCGCCTGGCCCGAAGGGCGGTCCGTAGATGCCCCAGAAGACCGTGGCGTTGACGTCGTTGGCGTTCTCCTTCCACAGCCACAGGGTCCCACCCAGGCCGTCCTTGTCCTGGAGCGCGTAGTGGTTGCGCAGGATCGTCTCGTCGTCGGCGGGGTTGTTGCCGAACTCGCCCACCCACAGCGGCAGGCCGAGCGCCTTGGCGTCGGCGATCGCGCTGTTGTAGCCGCCGTCGGAGGGGAAGAAGCGCTGGGAGGCGACCTGCTGGTCGAGCGTGAACACGCCCGTGTAGATGTGGGGCGCGTAGACCACATTGGGATAGGCGCTGTAGGCCGACCACGGGGTGACGATCGCGCTGTTGTCGGTGACGTCGCGCTCGGTGTTGGGCTCGATGAAGAACAGCTGACGGAAGGCCGGCACGTCGTGGACCACGGTGTCGACGACCTTGGCGTAGAACGGGAACAGCTCGGTGGCGTCCATCGCCGACGGCGTCGGGTTCAGGCCGGGGGAGGGCTCGTTGATCACCTCATATCCCGCGACCGTGGGGTCGCCCGCGAAGCGCTGCGCGAGGGCCAACATCGCGTGGGCGTAGTCGTCCTGGAGCCGGACGCCGTCGGTGTTCGGGGCGGCCGTATTGTTGTATAGGTTCTGAAAGTCCTCGGCCACCGCCGGGTCGAGTTCGCGCACGCCGTGCAGGGCGCAGGCGGGGCTGTAGTGCTGGCTGGCCCACCGCGGCGCTCCGTCGTAGCCCCTTATGGGTTGAAAGTCGCCCACGCACGCCTGGCTTGGAGCCTGGCCGTCGCCCGAGTAGATGTATTTGCTCCAGGCGTCCTGGTGCATGTCCAGCACCACATAGATTCCCTGCGCGCGCGCCCAGTCGACGATCTGGGCGATGCGGTCGAGGTAGGCGCCCGAGATCTGGCCGGGCTGAGGCTCGAGCAGACTCCAGGAGAGGTTCAGGCGCACGTTGTCGAAGCCCAGCGGACGCATCTGGGAAAAGTCGAAGTCGCACACCCTCACCCCCTCGACGGCTGGCTCGTCCGGCGGGCAGGCGCCCCCGGCGTAGGCGGCGGGATCGATCGGGTACGGGGTCCTCAGGCCGTCGGTGGCGTTGGGATCGGGCAGCCAGTAGTCGACGATGCCGTCGACGTTGACGCCGCGCAGCAGCACCGGCCGCCCGCCCTGATCGACGATCTGGGGCAGGTTCGACGGGCCGCTGGCGGGGCCCACGCGCAGGAAGGACAGCGGGCGAGCCGGCTCCTCGCCCCCGGCCGCGCGGGCGGGGAGCGCGGCCGTCGCGAGGGCCGCGAACGCGGCCGCCGCCAGCAGCGCGAGGCGTCTCCCGGGGCCCCTGGCCGTCACGGGGCCATGGTAGCCCGGGGCCGCTCCCCCGGCGTCGGATACGCGGTGTCCGACGCCGGGCGATTGGCGTCTTGGTTCGCCGTGGGCACCTCTGCTACAACCACGCCATGGGTCGGATGCGCGCATTGGCGCGCGCTCAGCTCCTCGCCGCGTTCGCCGTCATGGTCGGCGCCACGGCACCGGCATCGGCCGACACCGCGCCGATGGGCAGCGCGATCGCCCAGCCCCACCGGGCCGGGGCGCCGTCGCACATCGTGGTCAGCGGGAGCGGCTCGTCGGCCGGCCTGGGCGGGACGTCCCCCAAGGGGATCACGCTCGCCGTGTACCGAGGCTTTCGCCTCGATCTCCGCACCATCGCCGCGCGCTGCACGAGCACCGCCAACCCGGCGCGCTGCCCGAAGAGCAGCCAGGTGGCGTCGGGGAGCTTCCGCGGCACCGCCACCTACCCCGGCGGTGCCTTTCCCTTCAACGGCACCATCCAGGCGTTCCTGGCCCCCCCGTCGGCCGGCGCCCTCGCCGACGTGATCGTCGTCGTCAGCGTGGCCGGGATGACCTACTCGGGCCGCGGCCAGTTGGTGGCGGTCGCCGGGCCCGTCTACGGCTACGAGCTGCGCGCCGATCCGCTGCCCGCGGGGGCGGTGCCGGCCGTGCCTGCGGGCGTGACCGTCACCCTCGACGAGCTCTCGGTGAACGTGGGCGCCGCGCGCAGGCTTAGAGGGCCCCGCCGGCGGGCGGCCCAAGGCGGACGGCGACGGCGTGGTCGACGCTGCCCGGCCGGTCGGCGCGGGCGCGCCTGCCGCCGCGCGCGAGGCAGGCCTAGGCGCCCGACGCCGGGGCGATCGGTCAAGACGCTCAACCTGATCACCAACCCCTCCGTGTGCGCGGGACCGTGGCCGTTTGAGCTGCGCGTGCGCTACGCGGACCACACCGACGTTCGCGACTTCGGCATCGCCTGCTCGGGCTAGCGCGCCCCGCGCCCGCCTGGCCGGCCCGGCCGCGGCGCTGTGCCTGCTCGTCGCGGGAAGTGCCTCGGTGGTCGGTTGCGGCGGACACGGCGCCCCCCGGCCGGGCCCTACCGGCCCCGCGCCCCCCGCGGCTGGCCCACCGGCCGCCGAGCTGATGACGGTGGGCTCCCCGCGCGCGCTTCCTCCGGGCTTCTTGGGGTTCAACGGCGAGGCGATCACCGCGCCGCCTGGGCTGTGGCGTAGCCCCGCCTTCGTGGACGCCGTGGCTCGACTCCGTCCCCAGGCCCTGCGCCTGTTCGGCGGCACCACGGCCAACTTTTGGGATTGGCGGGCCGGGACCTTCGTCTCGACGGGCGCGCGTCCCGGCGCGCCGCCCGTCCCCGCGGCGCTGGCGGCGGCGCGCGCGGCGGTCTCGATCCCCCTTTCCGACTGGGCCCGCCTGGTGCGGGCGACCGGCGCAGTCCCGGTCTTCGATCTCAACCTGGTCACCTCCACCCTGCCCGAGCAGCTCGCCATGCTCCGGGCCGCCGCGGCGTTGGCGCTGCCCATTGAGCGGATCGAGCTGGGCAACGAGCTGTACCTGCCGCGCTACGCGCAGCGCTTTTCAAGCGGTCGCGACTACGGCCAGGAGGCGACGCGCTGGATCGCCGCGCTCAAGGCGAGGTTTCCCGGCGCCCAGGTTGCCGCCGTGGGCTACACGCCGGTCGACGTTCCCGGCCAGCACCCCGATGCGCGCGAGGCGGCCTGGAACGCCCAGATGCTCGGCGCACTGCGCGGCGAGGACGCGATCACCTTTCACCCCTACTTCGGCTCCGGGCTGGGCCTGGCCGAACGACCGGCTGGCCCCCGCGCCGCTGCTACCGCCCTGGCGGCGCCCACGCGGGCGACCCAAACGCTGCGCGCCGGGGGCCTGTCCGCGCTGCCCCCCGGGGTCGGCGCCTGGCTGACCGAGTGGAACCTGTTCGATCGCCGCGCCGCGGTGCACGGGACCTGGACCCAGGGACTGCAGGTGGCGAGCTTTGCCCTCGAGCTCCTGGGCGAGCCGCGCGTCACCCAGGCAGATGAGCATGCCCTGGTGGCCAGCGGCCCATTCGGGGCGCTGTTCGCCGACGCCAACGGGCTAGGCTTCGGAGCGCCCCCCACCGCGCTGGTGGCGCGGGCCGGCGGCTTCTACCTGCCCGTCCGCCGGCCCCCTCCCACCCCGCCGCTGGGACTGTCCGCCAGCGGCGTGGCGATGAGGGAGGTGCTCGCCTTCCTGCACGGGGCCACCCAGGTGCAGGGTCTGGCCGTCGCGTCGGCCGCCGGCCCGGGGACCGTGACGGGGCCCGGCCCGGATTCCGGGGGCGGGGTGTCGGGCGCGGTGGCCACCGGGGGCCGTGGGCGCGCGGTCCTAATCGTCAACCTCGGCTCGGCGCCGCTGGCGGTCCGGCTACCGGGGCCGCCTTTGACCCGAACGTCCAAGACGCCCGCGTCCGCCGCCTCCTTCATCGAGCTGAACGCCGAACCCGCGACCCCGGTGGCGGGGGAGCGGTCGCTTCGCCGCAGCGCCGGCCGGCTGGCGGCCGCCTCCCTGGTCCTGGCCCCTTACTCGCTGACGCGGGTGACCGAGTGAGTGCCGAGCGCGGCCGGCGCACCGATCGGGCGGCGACGGGGAAGCGGGCGCCGGTTTCGGTCATCGTTCCCGTCCACGGCTTCGCGCCCTACCTGGCCGAGACCCTCGACGGCATCCTCGAGCAGGAACCGGCGCCCGCCGAGCTGATCGTGGTCGACGACGCCTCGGCCGAACCGCTGGAGCTGGGCGAGGATTACCTCGAGCGCTGCCGGGTGGTGCGCCGGGAGCGGCGGGGGGGACTGGCCACCGCGCGCGCTACCGGGCTGACGCACGCCGGCGGCGAGCTGATCGCCCTGTGCGACGACGATGACACGTGGGAGCCTGGCAGCCTGGCCGCACGCCTGGCGGCGCTGGATGAGCACCCAGACGCCGACGTGTGCTTCGGGCGAGCGGTGATCGTGGGCCCCGACGACCGACCCACGGGAGAGCGCTGGCCCGAGCTCGCGCCTGGCCTGCACGCGGGCACCGCGCTGCTCACCGGCCTGTACGAGCACAATCCGATCCCCGTCTCCAGCGCGATAATCCGCGCGGACGCGCTGGCCGCGGCCGGTGGCCTGGACGGCGATCTCGCGCGCGCCGAGGACTGGGACCTGTGGTTGCGCCTGGCGGCGCGCGGAGCTGGCTTCGTGTTCGCGCCCGAGGCGGTCGTGCGCTACCGACGGCGGCCGGGCGCCCTGAGCGGGGACGTGGCCGAGCTAGCTCGGGCCCAGCTTCTGGTCCACGAGCGCCACGGCCAGCTCGTGCCCAACGAGCTTTACCGGCGGGTCAGGGCGCGCGACCTGGCGGCGCTGGCGGCTGGGTTGACGCGCGAGCGGCGCTACTCCGAGGCGCGGGTCGGCTTGATCGAGGCGGCCCGCACGGGCGGACTCTCGCCCCGTGACCGGGCGCGCATGGGGGCGCTGGCGCTGCCGGGAGCGCGCGGGCTGATGGGTCGGCGCGACCCCTACCTGGCGCGCTCACGGACCGGCGCCGGGAGCGATCCCCAATCGGCCGGCGCCGAGACCGGGGCGCCTCCCCCGGGCAGCGCCGAGGTGGTCACCTGCTCGCGACTTGACGCGGCGGCGGGCGCGGTCTGGAGCCGGGTGACGACCTTCGAGGGAATCAACGACGAGCTGCGCCCGTGGATGACGATGACCGCTCCGGCACGCGTGCGCGAGCGGGGCCTCGCCGCGGTGGTGGTGGGCCGGCGACTCTGTCGCTCGTGGGTGCTGCTGGGCGGCGTGCTGCCGTTCGACTACGACGACATCACGCTGGTCCGGCTGGAGCCGGGCGTCGGCTTCGTAGAGCGCTCGCCGATGCTCAGCCAGCGCTATTGGGAGCACGAGCGGACCCTTCGCCCCGAGGCCGGCGGGACGTTGCTGTGTGATCGGGTGCGCTTTTGTCCCCGGCCGCCGCTGTCGGCGACCCTGGTGCGGCCGCTGATCGCCGCCATCTTTCGCCATCGCCACCGCCGCCTGCGGGTCCACTTCGGCGGCCGCGAGGCCGCACCCTCGCCGGGGCTGAGGTCCTAGCGCGCTGGCCCGCGGGGGCCGCCGGGAGAACGATCAGGCGGCGGCGGCCAGGGGTCGCCCCGCCGACCTCCGGCGCTCGCGGACGATCACCGGCATGCCGCCCCGCGGACCGATGGTCGGCATCTGGCGGACCGAGAGGCGATAGCCGGGCGCCAGCTCCAACCGGAAGCGGGCGAGAATCTTGGCGGCGATCACCTTTACCTCGAGTTGGCCGAAGCGCATCCCGATGCAGATCCGCGATCCGCCGCCGAAGGGGACGTAGGCGCCCTTGGGCAGCGCCGCCTTGGCCTCTGGGGTAAAGCGCTCGGGCCGAAAGCTCTCGGGATCGGGGAACACCCCGGGCAGGTGGTGGCTGGCCCAGGAGCAGTAGTTGACCGGTACACCACCGGGGACGACCGCGCCGGCGAACTCGAAGCTCTCGATCGAGCGTCGAGGGCCGATCCATGCCGGGGGGTACATGCGCAGCGTCTCGTCCAGGGCCATGTCGAGCTCCTTGAGCTGGCCGCCCATCAGCTCATCCGCCTGGGGCGACCGCTCCCCGAGGACCGTCTCCTGCTCGGCAACCAGGCGGTCGACGACATCGGGGTGAAGCGCCAGCTCGTGAAACAAGAACGCCACCGTCGAGGTCGTCGTGTCGTGGCCGGCGAACAGCAGGGTGACCACCTCGTCGCGGATCTGCTGCTCGGACAGGTGGTCGCCGTCCTCGTCGGTAGCGTCGAGCAGCAGGCTGAGGATGTCCTCGCCCCGCTCGCCCGTCGCCCGGCGCCGGCGGATCTCCTCGAACAGCACCCCGTCGAGCTCGGCCCGCGCCGCCTGCATCTGCGCATACGGCGTGCGCGGACCGCGTAGGACCTGGAGGAAGTAGTCGCGTGAGTAGAACGACAGCGCCTGCTCGAAGAGGGCGGCAGGATTGATGCGCCCGGCCGCCCCGTCGGGATCTAGCCCGAACAGGGCGCGCATGGCGATCCGCATCGCCAGCCGACGGGTCCACGCGTACAGGTCCACGCGCGCCCCCTCCCGCCAGCCGGCGAGCGCCCGCTCGATCTCTGGCGCCATCACCTCGATGGCCCGGGCCACCCGCTCGTGGTGAAAGGCGGGGAGCATGACGCGGCGTGAGCGGCGATGAAAGTCGCCGTCGATCGTGAGCAGACCGTCACCCAGGAACGGGATCAGATCGCCCATGTGACCCTCGCGCCAAGAGAAGTTCGCGGCGTGGGAGACCGCCATGTAGTGGTTGGCATCCGGGCCGAGCATGAACACCGAGTTGGCGTGGAAGATGCGCAGGGTGAACACAGGCCCGTAGCGCTCGTAGGCCTCGAGCAGCAGGAAGAGAGGGTTGAGGGCAAAGCGCTGCGTACGTCTGAGGTTGGGCCGGGTCTCGCCGGGGGGAAAGGGCACGTCGATCGCCCGCTCGGACAGCAGGTCAGTGGCCAGCTTGCGCAGCGGATTGGTGCTCAGCGGGGGCGGGCCGGCAAACGACGACATGCTCGCTGAGAAGCGTAGCCGGCGCTGGGCCCCCGCCATTTAGCCTGCACGCGATGGTCCTCCTCGTGCGCCGCGGGCGCCGCCCGCTGAACGCCGCCTGCGCTCTCACCACGGTGGCGGCGTTGAGCGCGACCGCCGGCGCGCGGGCGGCGTCGCTTCAGACCTGGACGTTGTCCAGCCGCTAGTGGATCCGGCCCAGGCGACTGCGCGACGCTGAGAGGATCAGCCGGAGGGCCGCAGCGAGTCGAGGAACCGCTCGACCGCCGCGGCCACCTCGCGTTTGGTCTTGCCGCCGTCGTCGGCGCGGGCCACGAGCATCGCGGCTTCGTCTATCGACCCCAGCAGCAGGTGGGCCAGCGGACGCACCGGCTGGCGCTCGAGCATGTCCGCTTCCATCGCCGCCTCCAGCGTCTGCTGCACGAGGCCGAAGCCGTAGCGCAGCCCGATCTCGCGCCACTGCTCCCAGCCCAGCACCGACGGAGCATCGAGCAGCGCGATTCTCTGGACGGCCGGATCCTCGCAGGCGTCAAGGAAGGCCCGGGCGCCCGCGCGCAGCGCCTGCAGCGGGTCCGGGGCGGACATCGCGTCGGTACCGATCCGCTCGACCAGCTCGCGCTCGACGTCCTCATAGACCGCGCGGAACAGGTCTTCCTTGCTCTCGAAGTGGTGATACAGCGCGCCGCGGGTCATGCGCGCCGCGCGCACGATCTCCTCCGTGCCCACGCCGGCGAAGCCGCGCTCGGCAAACAGCTCGCGCGCCGCCTGGATCAGCGCCTGGCGGGTCTCCTCCGAGCGCTCCTCCAGGCGGGTGCGGGGCGCGGATGGATCACCGCCCCCCAACGGTCGCAGCTCGCGATCGGTCCTCCTGTCCTTCATACAAAATGTATGCTACATACTCGCTGTATGCCTCCCCGCCCCGGGGTCGTCGAGGGCTGGGCGGCCGGGGCGGGACATGGTCTGACATCGAGCTGCGGCTTCAGGGAACGAGGGCAGGCGCCCACCGGCGCCGCGCCAGCGAGACTCCGCGCCCCGAGCGCCAGCTCATCGAGTCGTACCGCCTCCCGCATCCGGCCGGGGCGCTCCTTATGGAGCAGATCGCCCGCGGTGGCTGATCGGCCGCCTTGTCATACTGTCTTGGAGTCGCTCTCGGGGGCGTAGCTCAGATGGTTAGAGCGCTGCCCTGTCACGGCAGAGGCCGCGGGTTCGAGTCCCGTCGCTCCCGCTAATGACACCTCGCCTTCTCTTCTCGCTCCCGGCGATCTGGGCGGTCGCCTGGAAGTAGCGGGAGAAGGCGGGGTGGGGCCTGACGGCGACGATGCGCCCGTCGTTTGCCAAAGCCGGTCGAAGAGCGTGGCGATGAGCTTGCGGCGCTCGGTCGGGGAGGTCTCGGTCTCCCAGAAGCTCACGAAGTTGCTGAGTAGCTGCTCGGCCTGTGAAGCGAACCCTGGAGGCTGTCTGGCGGTTAGCTTCGCTCGTAGGCGAGGCGGCCGCCGGTGTAGGTGCGTAGGACGCGCACGTCGGTCAGAGAATCAGGGGCAATCCGAAGAGGGTTGTCAGACAAGACGACGATGTCGGCGCGCTTTCCGGGTTCGAGCGTTCCCGTCTCGTGGTCGACCCCGAGCGCCAGTGCGCCGCCAACGGTGTAGGCGCGCAGGGCCTCCTCAACGCTCAGCGCTTCGTCGGGCTCGCATACCCGATCGTGGCGCGTGCGCCTGGTCACCGCCGCTTGGATCGCCGCGAGCACGTCGTAGTGCGAGACCGGATAATCGGAGCTGCCTGCCAGAGTGACGCCGCTGCTAAGCAGCGTGCGGAGAGGCTTCGCGCGGATTGGGTCGGGCGGTGGCGTCAGCGCTGCCGCGTCGCCGAGGAAGTCATAGACGAAGTACGGCTGGACGACGGCGATCGCTCCGGCGTCGCCGATGCGCCGGGCCAGCGCATCGTCGAGCAGCATGGTGTGCTCAAGGCGCGGACGACCCGGCAATCCCTCCAACGCGCGGCCGCTGTGTTCGAGGGCGGTAACTGCCTGCGCGATCGCCTCGTTGCCGATCGCATGCTGGGCGACCTGTAGTCCGCGCTCGCCCGCTCGGCTGACGGCCGCGTCGAGCGTTGGCTGATCCCAGAACAGCATCCCTGAGTGGAGGAGGCCGTCGCGGCCGCGCTTCCAACGCACTCGCGAGCCTGCTCTGAGCCCGGCCAGCCCCGCGCCGCCCACGGCCCGCCGCAGCGTCGCCATTCCCGAGCGCGCGAGCTGCGTAATCGAGAAGCACAGCGCGCAGCGCTCAGCGCCGTCCATGAACAGCTTTGCCGGCCCGACTGGGGCAGCGGCGTCCCCCGCTCCGGTCGGCTCACCATCAAAGCGCGGCTCAAGCACGCTCGCCGCGGCGACCGGCATCTGATGCACGATCACGGGCAGCCGACCGTCGGCGGCCGCCCGCTGGTACAGGCGCTCGAACGCAGGCGCCACCGCGGCGTCGCCCACCCGCACGATCCCGCTCGCAAGCAGCGCCCGACCGTGCGCCTCGCATGCGGCCATCCAAGCGTCCTCGCCGCGCACGAGCAGCGAATCGCGCGAGCGGGCCTCGGCCAGGAAGAACGCGCCCTCGGACACCTCGCCCGTCAAGCGCCCGCCGCGGCCCCGGAGCAGCCGCCCGTTCGGCGGGTCCGCGGACCCCCGATCCCAGCCCATCTCGGCGAGGCCACGCGCGTTCAGGCAGCCGTCGTGGAAGCTGAACGCGATCAGCAGCAGTGGGCGATCGGGGCAGACCTCGTCGAGTTCGTCAACCCGCGGTCCTCGCCCTTCTTGGAGCTTTGCCGGGTCATACCCCTGCAGCCGCAGCCACCCGTCCCCGCCACCCGCTCCGACCGCCCGCTCGACCAGGCCCAATACGTCGGCGATCGAGCTGCCCGACGGGAGGTGCAGGTCGGGCGTGCCGGCATCGAAGGCGGCGAGCGAGTAGTGATGGTGCGCGTCGATGAATGCCGGGAGGGCCGCGCCGCCGCCCAGCTCCACGACCTCGACGCCCTCGCCCAGCGCCGCGCACGCCTCCGCTGCCGATCCGACCGCCTCGATAACGCCGCCGCGGATCCCCACCGCCTCGACCTCGGGCCGGCGAGGATCCATCGTGATCGCCACTCCCCGTAGAACAAGACCCTCCGCCGGCACGACGCGACCATAACCACCGCCAAGCTTTTGGACGTCGCTGACGCGGTTCCGCCGACCAGGTCCACCCAGTCGCTGCGACGCTTTCACGCCTCCTCGTTGCCACCAAGGCCCTGCTGTCGCGCATTTCGAGGCTCGCCGCGGACTCTCGTCGTCTTCATCACAGCCGCGAAGCCCTCGACAAGTCAGACGTGTCGGATCGGGCCAAAGCGACGGCGTCTCAGCGGCCGCGCGAACTAAACTCGCCGCGGTGTCGTTGCACCTCTTCGCAGGTCTGCGCGTGCGGGACTTCCAAGCGGCGCGATCGTGGTACGAGCGGTTGCTCGGCGAGCCGACGTTCTTCCCGCACGCCACTGAGGCGGTCTGGACGCTTGCCGACGAGCGATCGGTCTACGTCCTGGAGCACGCCAATGGCGCGGGCTACTGCGTGGTGACGATCTTCGTCGACGATCTCGATGCGCATCTGGACGCGATCGCGGCCCGCGGGCTTGAGCCCGACGAGTGCGAGACCTATTCCAACGGCGTCCGCAAGGCGGTCTACCGCGACCCCGACGGCAACGAACTGGGATTCGGCGGAGCATCGCTCGACAGCGATTCATAGCGAGAACGGCGCGCTTGGGCGGACCGAGTCGATCGTCATCGCGACGTTGGGAGGCGGCGACAGCGCCATCAAGACCATCGGCATGGCCCCCACGGGCTGCGACGTCGGGGCGTGTCAGCCGATCCGCTCAGCCAGGGACACGATGATCCCCTCTGGACCGCGCACGTAGGCCATGCGCCAGATGTTCTCGTACTGACCGATGCCGCCGACCAGGCCGTAGCCGTCCGCAGCCAGCCGGTCGACGGTCGCCTGCAAGTCGTCGACTTCGAATGACACGTTGCGCAGCCCCAGTTCGTTGGCCATGGCGGTGGGTGAGCCTGGCTCGTGTTCCGGCCAGACGAAGCTCGACAGCTCCAGCCCAGGACCTCCCCCGGGCGGCCGCAGCATGACGATGTGACTGCGGGAGCCGGGGATGCCGATGACGGTGTCCACGAACTCGCCCTCTACGAACGTCCGGCCCTCGACCTCGAGGCCTAGCCCGACGAAAAACGCCGTCACCGTGTCAAGGTCCGCGACGGTGATGCCGACATGGTCGAAACGTCGTATATGCGACATGAGACACATCCTCCGGATCCCTTGGTGTCGTGGGCCGCGCCGGTCGAGGCCCTCGCCTGGTGAGCGAAGCCGGCCGGCGGTTCTCGACATGGAATCGCGCCCGGCATCGATGCGTCGCCCGCCGCGCTACCCGCGGCTCCTCGGCGGATCCGGGAGCCGATGCGCGCGCCGGCGCGAAAGCAGGTCACGGCTCACGGCCACCCAGCGCCCTGCTGTTCGCCAGAAGCAGGAATATGGATCATTCTGCCGTTGCTGAGGATAAGGAGCACGCAGCGATCCTCGGCGCGTCGCTGTTCCTCCTCGATCCTTCCAGCAGCGAATCGAGGGCTCATCTGGAGCGGCGGACGGTGATGCTTTTGCGCAACCAGAAGCGCGGACAGGTCGGCGCGCAGCGCGCTCCAGGCACAAGCAATGAGCTCGATCGTCAGGCCCCTACTGCGTTACCTTGCTGACACCACGTGTCGGCTGGGGTTGTCTCGGCATACTTCACGCCCGAATCTCGATGGGGTGTCTTTCGTGGGTTCCACGCCGGTCGCTCCCGCTATAGACACTTCGCCTTCTCGCCTGCCATGCGCCGATGAACAGCCTGTTGCGCCGGCGCTTCGCGCTTCTATCGCTCGGGTCTTTCCTGTTCCCCGGCATCCCGTCCGCGGGCACCGAGCAGTTCGCCGGCGTCAACGACCACATGCTGTCGCCCTCGATGTACCTGCGCCGAGAGCTCGACATGCGACACGCGGCGCGACTCGGGGCCAAGGCGATACGCGCCGATCTCCGCTGGGAGCAGCTCGAGCCCGCGGCCGAGGGCCACTACGACCGCACCTACCTCTCACGGATCGATTCGGTGGTCAGCCTCGCTCGCTCATTCGGGATCAAGCCCCTGTTCGCCGTTCTGGGGACGCCGTGTTGGGCGTCAAGCGCCCCCACCGACGTCAAACGCGGCTGCACCCCGGGCGGGAGCTGGAGCGCCTACCCGCCGACCAGCCCGAGCTATTACGCCAACACGATGGCGTTTCTCGCACGCCGCTACGGGCGCAATGTGGCGGGCTGGCAGATCTGGAACGAGCCCAACCTCTCGTACTTCTGGAACGCGCACGATCGCGCGGCGGACTACGTCGCGCTGGTGGGATCCGCCTACGCGGCGGTCAAGCGCGTGAGCGCGGTACCGGTGATCGCCGGTGCCGTATCGCGCAGCGACACCCACTTCGTGGGACAGCTCTATGACGACGGGATCGAGGGCAAATTCGATGTGTTCTCGATCCACCCCTACAGCTTCAACGACTCGCCGCTGACGCCGGCCGATAGCTCCTACTACGGCACGGCGGAGTCGAGCTTCATCGACGGAGTCCAGGCCGTCCACAAGCTGATGGTCAAACACGGTGACGAGCGGCCGATCTGGCTGACCGAGTTTGGCTGGGACACGTCCAAGAGCGGAGTCGGCCCAGCTACGCAGGCCCAGTACGTGAGCCAGGCCTACGCGCAGATCCAGTCCTGGCCTTACGTCCAGGGCGGGTTCTACTACGAGCTCCAGGACCAAGGCACCGACCGGGCAAACAACCAGCAGAACGAGGGCCTCTATTACTACGACGGCCACCCCAAGCCGGGCGCCGCGGCGTTCCGCTCGGCGTCGGCTGGGCTGGCGATGGAACGGCAGGCGGCGAGGGTGCTACGGCGCTTTTTCGTTGCGCTCGCGCACGCGGCAGCTTCCCCGGTGCTGGCGCTCACGCGCTCGCTGTTCGCCGTGGGACGTCGCCGCCACGCAGGGCAGCACCGCGCTCCCTAGGGGCAGCACTGCGTCCTCGAGGACGCCACTATCTAGGACGATCGACGGCAGCGTGCCCGTGCGTGACCGTGACAGCCTCGCGCTGGGGCATGTCGCGATCGACGCGCCCCCCGGCGTCGCGGGCGGCGCGCGGGCCGGCAGGCTCGTGCGCCGCCTCGACGGCCGCGCGGGCGCCCTCGGGCGCCTCGACGCTTCTTGGCCGCCGTCGACGCTCGGTGCTTCTTTTTGGGCCGATTGGCGGCGGGGCGACGGGAGGCCTTGCAGGCGGTGGCCTTAGCGCCAGAGGCGCCGCTGGCTCCGGACCCGCCGCCGGAACCGGGATGAGCGCCAGACGGGGAGGACGGGGCGGGCGCGGATACCGTCGTGGCGATCCGCTGATATGCGCCGGCCGCCGGCTTCTGGCTGCCGCCGTTGTACAGCAGGCCGTAGTTCTGCTCGCTGCTGGTGGGGTCCGTGCCCTCGTCTTGAAGCTCGTAGTACAGCCCGCCCTGGACGAAGGGCCAGCTCTGCATCTGGGTATAGGCCTCGGTCACGTAGGTCGCCTGCGTGGCAGGGCTGACCCCGCTCGTCGAGGTGTTCCAGCCGAACTCGGTCAGCCATATCGGGCTGCTGTCGCCACGGTCGAGCATCACGTTGTGGACCGCCGGCACGCCGTCGACGAAGCTGGAAACCGGTCCCCCGTAGAAGGACAGGCTGCCCGGGGTGAGCGGGGAGTAGTTGAAGCTATAGGGGTGGATCGAGAGCGCGTCCAGGTTGCCCTTGATCCCGTCGGCGTAGAGCCGACCAACGAAGTCGGTATCGCTCAAGGAAACGGCACCGCCGACCACCGGCGCGCTGGTGACACGCTTGATTGCGGGATACGCCGCCTGGATCAGCTTGACGTAGTCGCCCGCGGGATCGCTCGAGTTCCAGAAATAGGAGATGTTAGGCTCGTTCCAGACCTCCCACCCGGCGACCGCGTCGCCGTAGCGTTGAGCCAGGAACTGCAGCGCCTCGGCGTAGTACTGGGGACTGGTCGGGGGGTAGGCCGACACTCCCGGTGCGCAGGTCTCCCTCATGTTCTGAGGCGCGCTCGACGCCCAGCACGGCGTGCCGAGCACGGTGAACAGCAGCTTGATCCCGTGCGACTGGGCGGTGCTGACGACCGCGTCAATCTCCGACAGATACTCCGGGTCGGCCCGGCCCTCCGCGTTGGGATAGAGCTGATCCCAGCGCAGGTCAGAACGCACCACCTTGGCGCCTAGCGCCTGCGCGGAGCTCAGCCTGGCCTCGCGCGACGGATAGCTGTAGGCCCGCAGCAGATGGTCGTTTACGCCGGCGAACTGCCCGGCCCGAGCGACGCTCGCAAAGCCAGCCGAGAGGAGCGCGATGGCGAGCACGACCAGCGCCGTGACGCGCCCCATGCGAGGGCGCCCGCGCACGACTCGATTCGGTGTCAGGGGACGGACCATGGCGGCTCCATCTTCCTCTACCTATTGGCCTTCCCGTCCGCTCGCTGGCTAACCGTGGCGCACGTCCTTCTGACGCAGGGGCGCTGGTGGGCGAGGCTCCCCCTGCCTAGCCAGCGAGCGCCTGATTGGGGATCGCGGCGGTGCGACCCACAGGACATATCGGCCAAATCGAGTCGCATCTTGACGGGCCTAGGCCGCCGGCATCCGCGGGTGCGCCCGGACGGCGGCACCCCCGCCTACTTCAGCAGGGCGGCGTCCTGCTCAAAGACCGACGCCGCCGGCTTCTGGCCGCCGTTCACATAGAGCAGCCCGTAGTTCTCCTCGGCGTTGCCCGGATCGGTGCCCTCATCCTGGAGTTCGTAGGAGAAGACTCCCTGGACGTTGACTGCCGACCCGACCGCAGACGACCAGTTCGGTACCTGCCGGTAGGCCTGGTCCACGTACGTCGCCTGCGTGCTCAGGCCGACGCCGCTTGCCGCGGTCGAGGTGTTCCATCCCACCTCGGTCAGCCACAGGGGCGAGCGATCACCGTACTGGAGCATCACGCTGCGCACCGCCGGCGGGCCGTCGCTAAAGCTCGCCTCGGTCCCGTACGGAGACAGGCAGGGATCCGACCCGAGGGCCAGCGGCGAGCACTGGAAGCTGTAGGGGTGGATCGAGAGCACGTCGAGCTTGCCCTTGATGCCGTCGGCGTACAGCCGACCGGTGAAGTCGTAGTCCGACAGCGACAGGGCGCCGGCCACAACCGGCACGGTGCTCACCGACTTGATCGCCGGATAAGCAGCCCCGACGAGCTTGACGTAGTCGGCGGCCGGGTTGGCCGAGTTCCAGAAGTAGGACAGGTTGGGCTCGTTCCAGAGCTCCCATCCGGCGACTCGGCTGCCGTAGCGCTGGGCCAGGTACCTCATCGCGTCTGCGTAGCGGCGCGGCTTGGTCGGCGGATAGGCATCCCCGGCTGAGGTATTCGCGCAACCCTGGGTGACGGCGGTGGGCGCGCTCGACGCCCAGCACGGCGTGCCGAGGACCACGAACAGCGGCTTCATCCCCCAGCCCTGGGCCCAGCTGACGACGTTGTCGATCTGCGAGACGTAGCCGGCGTCATAGTTGCCGGCCCCCTGCGGCTCGAGCTGATTCCAGCGCAGGTCGATTCGCACCACCTTGGGCTGGGTGGCGGGGACGTTCTGCAGCAGCATCGCCGCATACTGGATCCGAAGCTGCGACCACCCGTCGCCGTAGGTATCGAGCACGTGTGTGTTGACGCCGGCGAACTGCTGAGCGTTGGCCCCAGTCGCCGCGGTGGCGAACAGCGCGAGCCCGAGCACGGCGATCAGCGGAAGGCGCGTGCGCCGCAGCCGGCCCAGAGCTTTTGGCCGGGCCGGGCCGCCGCTCCGCCCGGCGCGAGCGGGCGTGAACTCTCGACGATTCATCATCACTCCTAGGACGCGGTTTGCCTTGCCCGCTCGCGAGCCGTGAAGACCGCCTCTTGGGCGATGGCGGCAGGGCGGGCAGGCGGCGATCACGCACCCCTGCCCGCTCCGGTCGTCGCCCGACGTCAAACGAGCCCTCTAGGTCGTTGTCGCCATCCGACCGATCCCGCTTGAGCGCCCCGGCCCCACCCTGTCAGGGGCCTAACGTCTCGGGACTAGGCGGCCGGCTCCGGGAGCGACCAGGGCGCGACCTCAACGCCGACCCGTCGGCGCCCGGATGCATGGGCGATCGGCGTCCGGGGTACCTAATGGGCGCAGTTAGGCGCGCCAGGCATGCGGATCTCGGTCGTCATACCCACCCTTGGCCGTCCCGCGATGCTCCTGGAAACGCTAGAGAGCGTGCTGGCCTGTGACCCCGCGCCGCATGAGATCTTGGTGGTCGACGGCGACGCCAACCGTTCGGCCCGGGAGGCGGTGAATCAGCTCCCCGGCAACGCCACGACGGCGCCGGTCCGCTGCCTGGCCAGCCCCCGGGGGGCCAGCGTCCAGCGCAATCGGGGCATCGAGGTGGCCACGGGCGACGTGGTGCTGTTCATCGACGACGACGCGATCGTCGATCCCGGGCTGATCGGAGTGCTGTGCGCCACCTACCGCGACCCGGAGATCGTCGGCGTCACCGGGCGCATCATCCAAGGCGATTACCGCGCCTTTGGGAACCAGCGCTCACGAATCCGTCAGCTGCTCATGCGCGGTGGACGGCAGGGGACGATGACCAGCTATGGCTACCCGAGGCACCTACAGGAGCTGGATCGCCGCTGGGACGTCGAGTTCATGCAGGGCTGCCTGATGAGCGCGCGGCGAGAGCTGGCCGCGCGGGTGGGGTTCGACACCGACATGGGCGGGCCGCGGCGCACCGCGCTCCTGGAGGACGAGGATTTCTCCTACCGGCTATCTCGCCACGGGCGGGTGGTCTACGTGCCCGACGCCGTGGTCAACCACCGGGCGGTCGGCTTTCGCTCGAGGCAGGGTGGGGCGCGCTCCTACAGCCGGCTCATCGTCACCGACCGGGCCTACCTCCTGCGCAAGAACTTCCGCGTCACGCCGCTGGTGGCGCTGCGGTTCGCGTTGCTGATCGGGGTGTTCTTCGCTCACCGCGTGATCAACGCCGAATGGGGCGGGATCCTGGGTCTGGCCGAGGGCGTCCGCGACGCTGTACGCGAGGCGCGGGCCCGGTCGCCGCGTCAGCGGCTTGCGGCGGCCCCGGCTGAGGGGGGAGCCGGCTCCCGCGGCCCGGCGGCGCAGGCGTGGTGAGCGACGCCTCGGCGTCGCTGCGGCCGTGGTGGGGGTGGCGGGCGCTCGGACGCCCGGGGGTGTGGCTGCAGAAGCGGTGGCTGTGGACGCTGTTCCTGGGCTTCGCGCTGATCTACCTCATGCTGATCCCGCCCGGGATCATCGTGATCGACGGGATCTCGCAGTTCAGCGTGGCCGATTCGTTGGGCCGGGGGCTGCATCTCTTTGTCCCGTGCGCGGCGTCGGGGTACGACGCGTTGCCCCACCTGCCGTCCAACGAGGCGTCGGTGATCGGGCGCGGAGGTCACTGCTACTCGCTTTGGTATCCGCTGATCTCGTTCGCCGCCGCGCCGTTCGCCGGTCTGGGCGAGGGGCTCGGGCACCTCACGGGCCAGCGGGGGCAGAACGTGGCCCAGGTGCTGGTGCTCATCGTTCCCGCCCTGGCCACCGCCGGCGCGGCGACGCTGACCGCCTCGCTGTCGGTAAAGCTCGGGGCCTCGCGCCGGGGAGCGGTCGCCGCCGCCGTGGCGTTTGGATTCGGGACCGAAGCGCTCACCTATTCGCGCTCGTTCTTCGCCGAGCCGCTGGCCGCCCTGCTGGTCGCGCTCGGAGTATGGGGCCTAACTGAATCGGGGCGCCGGCGCTACTGGGGCTATCTCGGGCTCGCGCTCGCCGTGCTCGCCAAGCCGCAGCTGATCCTGGTCGGCCCGGCGCTGGGGGCGTTACTCATCCTCCAGAGGCGCCGGGCTCAGGGGTCGGGCGCCGAGCCTTTCTTCCGGAGCCTGCGCCCGTTCTGGGGTCCCGCGCTCGCCACGGCGTGCGGCTTTGCCGCCTACCTGCTCTACAACTGGGCTCGCTTTGCCGACCCGCTGCGCTTCGGCGGCGTCCCCCGGGCCTTCGTCGCCCACAACTTCATCTCGCCGGCGGCCATCGGGCGCGCCCTGGGGATCTATTTGGTCAGCCCCGGAAAGGGGCTCATCTGGTACTCGCCGGTGGCGGCGCTGGCGATCGTCGCCCTTTGGCGGCGCCGGCGAGATCCCCTGGCGGCGCTCTGCATCCTCGCCTCGCTGGCGATCTTGATCTTCTACATCGGCCAGTACGACCCCTACGGCGGCGACGAGTGGGGCGACCGCTATCTGCTGCCCGCGCTTCCGTTGCTGTGCGCGGCGCTGGGCACCCTGCGACCTCACCTGGCCAAGTGGGCGGCGGTCCTGGTGGTGATCGGAGTGGCGTCGCAGGTTCCGACCACGGTCGGCTTCTACGACCGCACCTATGCCGAGCACCGGGATCAGGGCGTCAATCTCCCCGACCATCGCTGGTCGGTCGCTCGCAGCCCGCTCGTCACGTCGTGGCCGGCGATGGTGCACCAGATCCGGGACGCCGCAGACACCGACGTGCGGCGACTCGGGCACCTGGCCGGCGCCACCGGGCCTCGAACCAGCGTGCGCGACACACAGTTGCTGCACGTGGTGGCCCTCTGGTGGTGGCTGCTTCCGATCTTGGGAATCCCGTGGTGGGTGGGGGCGCTGTTCGCCGCCGGGGTCATCGCCGCCGGCGCGCGCCTGCTCTTTCGCAGCGCCCAACCTCGTGCCGGGCCGCCCTACGCGGGCCCCGAGCCGGCGGCGAGGACCGTCGATGGCGGCGGGCTGGCGGCGAGCGAGCTGCTGACGGCCGCCGTCGCCGGACCCAAAGAAGTTCCCTGAGCCGGCGGCATTAGCCGCCGGCCCAAACGAGGGGTCTGGTCACTCGTTTCCTGCGCTGACCGCCGCCCGCGCCCGGTCAGCGCGCGCGCCCCCCGCCGGTGCGGCCTTTTGCCATGCCGGAGGAGCCCCGGGCGGAAAAAGCCCATCCCCGTCGGCGACCGGGGCCTCGAGGACCTCGCGGTGCCACAGCTCAAGTTGGAGCAGCGCCCAGATCCGGTTGGCGTGATCGACCACCCCAGCGTGGTGCTCGCGAATAATCCGCTCGACCTCCCGACGACGAAAGTAACCGCGCGAGACGGTGCGCGGATCGAGCAGGATCTCGGCCGGCAGGTGGCGCAGCTCCTGGCGGAACCAGCGGGGGAGGGGGACCGAGAAGCCCATCTTCGGGCGGTCGAGGATCTCGGGCGGCAGCGTCCGGCGCAGCGCCGAGCGCAGGATCCACTTATGCCCGCGGCCTCTTAGCTTGAGGTTGGCCGGAAGCGAGGCGGCGAACGCCATCAGCTCGTGGTCGAGCAGCGGCGAACGGGCCTCGAGCGAGTGAGCCATCGTGGCGATGTCCATCTTGACCAGCAGGTCGCCGGGCAGGTAGGTCTGGACGTCTACGTCGAGCATCCGATCGAGCGGCTCCGGCGCGCGCGATTGACGCCACGCATCCCCGATGAACTGCTCGCCGCCGTCGCCGCTGACCCCGGCGTCGGACGGAGCCGCGGCCGCCAAGGCCGCCGCGGCTCGGAACTCGGGGGCGAGCAGCCGCGCCCGCTGCGACGGGGTGCGAAACGCCGCCATCCACATCGCATGCCGGCGCCACGGCTCCATCCCCAGCACCTGGACACCCCGGCTGATGCGACTGCGCAGGGTGTTGTCGTGGCGGCCCTCGCCGAGCCGAGCGCCCAGCCGGGGCGCGAGCCCGAGCAGCGGCGCCGGGACGATCCCCAGGCTCCGGGTGACCCTGCCGTTCTTCGCGTAGACCGGGTAGCCGGCGAAGCTCTCATCGCCACCGTCGCCGTTGAGCGCGACCGTCACGTGCCGGCGCGTCAACTCGGCGAGATAGAAGCTCGGAATCGCCGAGGGGTCGCCGAACGGCTCGCCATAGTGGCGGGCGATTTTGGGCATGATCGAGAGCGCCTGTGGCCGGACCTCGAACTCATGGTGGTCGGTGCCAAAACGCTCGGCGAGCAGGCGCGCATAGCGCGCCTCGTTGAAGGCGTCGTCGGGGAAGGCGATCGAGAATGTCTTGATCGGCTCGGGGCTCTCGTGCGCCATCGCCGCCACCACCGCGCTCGAGTCGATCCCTCCCGACAGGAACGCCCCCAGGGGAACGTCACTGATGAGGCGAATGCGGGTGGCCTCGCGGATCTGCTCCCACAGGCGCGCCTCCAGCTCGGGCACGGGCACGTGGTCTAGCTTCTCCGAGTAGTCCAGACGCCAGTAGCGGCGAACTTGTTCGCCCTCCCGGGTGACGGTGAGGCTCGAAGCGGGCGCGAGCTTGTGGATTCCTTTGATCGCGCACAGCGGATGGGGCACGTACTGCAGCGCGAGGTAGGACGCCACCGCGTGGGGGTCAAGCTCGGCGCCGCGGCGAAGCTCGGGGTCCTGCAACAGACAGCGCAGCTCCGAGGCGAACCAGAAGCGCTCGCCCCTCCGGGCCCAGAACAGCGGCTTCTTGCCCACCCGATCGCGGGCCAGGAGCAGACGCCGGCGACGCCGGTCCCAGATCGCGAACGCGAACATCCCGCGCAGGTGCTCGACCAGCGCCTCCCCGTGATCCTCGTAGAGGTGGACGAGCACCTCGGTGTCGGCCTGCGAGCGGAAGCGGTGTCCGCGGCGGATGAGCGCCTCCCGCAGCTCGCGGTAGTTGTAGATCTCGCCGTTCAAAACCACGGCGACAGTCGAGTCCTCGTTGAACATCGGCTGAGCGCCGCCGGCGATGTCGATGATCGCTAGGCGCTGCGCGGCGATGCCGGCGCCCGCCTCGACGTGGACTCCGCGCGAATCGGGGCCCCGATGTTCCATCACCGCGCACATGCGGTTCAGCACTGCCTCATCGACCGCCCCGGCGAAGTTGAGCGTTCCGGCGATCCCGCACATGGCCGGGTCAGCTCTGGGGTGGAAGATCGGAGCCGGGCCGCGCCAGCACGGCGGCGCAGGCGGCGAGGATCACCACCAGCGCGGCCAGCGTGTAATCGGTCAGGGGGTAGTCGACGAGCCCCTCGAGGAAGACCACCGCCAGCGCCGCCATGACGCCGAACGCGAGTGCCTGGTCGAGCCCGCGCCCCCGGCGGCAGGCGTGACCCACCAGGCGCACCACCCTCACGAGCAGCCACCCCGCCGCCACGAGACCGAGCAGCCCGAGCTCGACGAGCACGTTGAGAGCGATGTTGTGGGCGTGGGGCGGAAAGCGCGAGTAGGCGACGCCCTGGGCGGAGGACTCCTGGAACTGGGGGTCTGCCGACTGAGATCCGAGGGCCCGCGTGCGGAAGTTGTCGGCGCCGACGCCGAAGATGGGGTGGGCCGCGAACTGCCCCAGCGCGTCTCTCCAGATCTGCCACCGGGGATTGCCCGACGCCGCCCTCGGGATCGAGCTGATCCGCTCGCTCGCGGCCTTGACGGGGAACAGCCGCGACGTCGTCGCCGGGGCCAGGAACGCCAAGGCGACGATCGCCACCGCGCCGACCAGCGCCACCCGCCGGAAGGACCGCCAGGCGAGCATCAGCAGGAGTGCCGCCAACGCCGCCAGGATGGCGCCGCGCGAGAGCGTCAGCGCAAGTCCGACCGCGGCCAGCACCGCCGCGGCGGCTGCCGCGGGGCGGAGCACGCGGGGACCCCGGATGGCGAGCGCGATCGAGCTGGGAAGCGCCATCGCCAGCAGCAGGCCGAGCGCGTTGGGGGACAGGAACTCTGCCGTCGCCCGGCTCGGGGCGGAGCTGCCCGTCGCCGCCACCGGCGTCGCGCCGTGCGTGGCGGTGATCGCCGTCACACCGCTAACCGCGCCGGTAAGCGCCAGCGCCATGAGCAGATTCCGCACCGTCTGAGGCCGGCCGTCTTCGACGATCAGCTGGTAGAGGAAGAAGAACACGGTCCAGTCGGCGAGGACCTTCACGGCAGCGACGCTGTCCGACGCGAGCACCACGCCCGGGACGAGGGCGAGTAGCAGCAGCCCGAAAGGCTTCGTCAGCGGCGAGTCGCTGATGACGGGCAGCCTTCCGGTGGCTAGCCGCTTCAGTACCCAGGCCACCGCCGCGATGGTGAGCAGCGCCTTGGTCACGGTGAGGTCGATGGCGCTACCCACGGGCAGTGAGTAGAGCTCGAGCGGCACCGCCGCCACCGCCAGGTAGACCACGGCGATCGGGCGGATGAACGCGGTCACCGCTACCGCCAGCGCGGCGGCGAAGACCAGTGGGATCAAGGGCCCGACCCGATAGGCGCCTACGACCGCCAGCGCGCCGAGCACGCCGGCGGGCAGCGCGAGGGTTGCCGCCGGCGGCTTCTTGATGTGGCTGACCACGTCAGCGAGCGGCGTCGCGCTCGCGGCTGGGCGCGGTGGGAGCAACCCGGCCATTCCCGCTGTGCACGGCGGCGGGAGCCATCCCTCCGAAGGCGCCGTCGCCGTTGACCGGCGGACGGCGGTAGTAGTAGGAGTAGTCGTAGGCGCCGGTATGCGGCGGCACGCGATTGAGGACGAGGCCGATCAGTTTCGCACCGGTATTGGCGAGCTGGTCGCGCGCGACGAGCAACGTGCGGCGCTTGGCCTGGTCGACGTCGATGACCATCACTACGCCGTCGACCATCTCGCCCAGACTCGAGGTCTCCGGGGCGCCGAGCACCGGGGCCGTGTCGATGGCTACGTAGGAGGAGCTGGCCCGCAAGCGATCCAGGACGCGCGCGAGGCGGACCCGGGTGAAGTACGGCGCCGGGTCGGGGACCGGTGGGCCGGACGGCAGCACCGCCACGCCGCTCTCGTCGCGGGCGAGCAGCTCGAGCGGATCGAGCGAGTCGGCAAGCACGCTGGTCAAGCCGGTACCCGACGAGAGGCCGAACGCGGATGCCAGCCGCGGCTGGCGGACGTCGGCGTCGACCGCCACGATCGGTGCTCTCACCCGCGCCACCGCTCTGGCGAACGCCGCGACGACCGCCGTCTTGCCCTCGGCGGAGCGCGCGCTCGTAAAGGCGATCATGCGCAATGGCCGATCAGGGTCGGAAAGCTGGCGCAGATTCATGCGTAGGAACTCGACCGGCCCTTGGAGCATCAGGGGCCCGTCGTCCGTAGCCTGCCCGACCCGGGCGCGAGGTATCTGGGCCAGCACCGGGGCGCCGAACAAGGCCGCGAGCTCCTCGGGCTCTCGGATCCGGCTGTCCAGCGCGTTGGCGGCGAGCGTCGCGCCGATCGCGAGCAGCAGGGCGAAGACCGCTCCCAGCGCCAGGTAGAGCGCCGGTTTGGGCTTTGCCGGCGAAGCGGGGACCACGGCGGGACTCGCCACGGCCACGTTCGTACCTTGGAGCGTGTCGTTCTGGGTGATGGTGCTGACCGTGTCCCGGTCGATGCTCAGCTGGCTCTGATCGGTCAGCAGGCGCGCCTGCCGCCCGTGTTGGCGCGTGCCCTGGAGCCGCGCGATTTCCAGCGCCAGCGCGTTCATCTGCGACCTCAGCGCGGCGAGCCGGGCGCGATCCCCGCCGGCCGCCGAGCCCTGCCGGTCACCGACGAACGTCTTTGCGTAGGCGTTTGCGATCGCCGCCGCCTGGGAAGGACTGGCGTCGGTGGCGGTGATCCTGATCAGGTGCGTTCCCTCGACGACCTGAAAGCTGACCTGACCGGAGATCCTCGCCGGGGGCATGTGCAGGCTTCCGGCCACCTGTCGCTGGATTGCGGGCGTGCCGAGCAGCTCGTCGTAGGTCTGGGCGAGAACCTCATCGAGCGGGACCGAGTTGGCGCCGGTGGCCACGGGGCGGTTCTCGCCGACGAACAGCGTCGCGGTCGCCTCGTATCGCTTGGGGAGGGCGAAGGTCAGCGCGGCAGCCGCGGCGAACGCGCCGAGCAGCACCGCCAGGAACAGGCCCCGGCGCCTGACCAGAAGAAGTTCAACGAACTCTGCCACGGTCATGATCGGTCCGGCTGGCCCACGCCGAACAAAGCTCCTGCCTCGCTACCCATCCTGCCTCCTCCCACGGCGGACCTAATCTACCCCGCCGCCGACGGTTGTATGCGTGGGTATCGTGTGACGCGACGGGAGGCGCGTGGAGGGGATCGCCAAAACGGGAGCTAGCGCCGGTCTCGCGCGCGCGCCGGGCGCGTATGTGCGTGCCCGTGCGCTGCCGCTGCCCGGCGCGGCATACGCGCTCGCCGGGGCGCTGGGCGTGGCGGTGCTGCTGCGCTTCGCGACGCTTCACCTGCAGAGCTTCGACTTCGACGAGCTGCAGACCGTACGCCTGCTGCGCGGAGGTTTCGGGGACCTGCTCGCGGGCATCGCGCGCGACGAGTCCACGCCGCCGCTCTACTACATCGTCGCCTGGGGCTGGTGCAAGCTCTTCGGCACCGGCGAGGTGGGGCTGCGCTCGCTCTCGGCGGTGCTTGGCACGGTCACGATCCCCGTCGTCTACGCGATCGCGAGGGAGCTCGCGTCGCGGCGCGCGGCGATCATCGCCGCCGCGCTAACGGCCACCAGCCCGTGGCTGGTGTGGTACTCGCAGGAGGCGCGCGCCTACGCGCTCGTGCTGCTGCTGGCCGCGCTCTCGCTGTGGCTCTTCCTGGGTGCCGTGCGCGAGCCGAGCGCGCTAAGGCTCGCCTCATGGGCGATCGCATCCGCGCTCGCCCTCGCCGCCCACTACTTCGCGGTCTTTCTCGTGGTGCCGGAGGCGGCGTGGCTGCTGTTCGCGGTCAGGCCCCAGCGTCGCCTCCTGCCGGCGCTGGCCGGGGTGGCGCTGGTGGCGGGGGGACTGCTTCCACTCGCCCTGCATCAGCGGGCGCAGGGCCACGGCGATCAGATGATCCGGGTCAGCGGCTCGCTGCCCTTGCGCGTCGCCCAGCTGCCCAAGCAGTCTCTGGTCGGCTACGCGGCCCCGGCGAAGTTCTGGGTCGCGGCCCTGGCCGGGTTGCTGGCCCTCGCGGGCCTGGTCCGCCTGGCCCGTGGCGGTGCGCGCGAGCGGCGAGCGGCCGCGGCGCTGGCGGCGATCACCGGCGCCGCGGTGGCGGTGCCGTTGGCGCTCGCATTGGTGGGGCTCGACTACGTCGACGCGCGCAACCTGATCGCCACCTGCGTGCCTTTGGCGATCCTGATCGCGATCGGGTTCAGCACGCGCCGGGCGCCCGGTTGGGGCGCGGCCGGCGCGCTGGCGCTGAGCGTCCTCTTTTGTGCGATCACCGTGTCTGTGGCCGCCACCCCGGCCTACCAGCGCGAGGACTGGCGGGGAGCGGCGCGCAGCCTGGGCGCACCGGTGGTCGCGCGGGCGATTGTGCTCACCCCGCCCAGCTCGCCGGAGCCGTTTGCCGTCTACCTACCGTCGCTGCGCCCGCTGCCCGCCGGTGGGGCGGCGGTGCGCGAGGTGGACCTGGTGGCGATCGCCAACACGCTGGGCCGGGCGGGACACGGTCGTGCGCTGCCGAGCCCCGCGGGCCTCCGGTCCCCCGCCCCCGGCTTTCATCAGATTCAGGTCACCACCGCGGCCACCTACGTCACGGTCCGCTTTCGGTCCCCGCGGCCGGTCCGCGTGACGCCGCGGTCACTCGCTCGTGTGGGGCTCCAGGCGAAGGTCGGCGCGGGGGTGTTCATCCAGTGAAGGGGGGAGGGCTGCGCTCACCAGGGGCTCCGCCCCAGCAGGCCGCGACGGCGCCTCCGGCCGACGGCGCGGTCACGGCGGCGCCTGGCGCCGCCAACGGCCCCCCGAGCGCCGGCTCTGCGCGTCCGCGCTCGGGTGCCCGGCGCGTCGCGCGGGCCCTGGGGGTGCAGCTCGGCGGCGACGCGCTGAGCAAGGTCGGCTCGCTCGCCTTCTACACCGTCATGGCGCGCGAGCTCGGGACGACCGGGTTCGGCAACTTCACCTTCGCCGCCTCGGTGGTGCTGGTGATCGAGGTCGCCGGACTGGGACTCGACCAGGTCGTTACGCGCGACGTGGCGCGCGAGCGCGCGCAGGTCGAGCGCCTGTTCTGGAACGTCAACGCGATCAAGCTGGCGCTCGGCTCGGTGGGGATCGCGGTGGCGCTCGCGATCTCGCTCCTGGGCGGTTATCCCCGGCCGGTGACCGTCACCGTCGGGATCCTGGCCGTGGCCAAGTTGGCCGAGACCCTCGCCAAGACCTATCACGCGGTCTTTCGCGGCGTCGAGGAGACGGGTCCCATCGCGTTTGGCCTGATAGTCCAGCGCTTCTCGACGGCGGCGGTCGGGGTCGCGGCGCTGCTGGCCGGGGCCGGGCTGGAAGTCGCGGCCCTCACCTACCTGGGCGGCGCCCTGCTCGGTCTGGCCTACGTCAGTTGGCGGCTGTCGGCGCGCGGGATCCGGCCCAACCTGCGCGTCTCGCTGGCCCGGGCGCGCCGGCTGGCCACCGAGTCGCTTCCCATCGGGCTCAGCTGGACGTTCGGCATGCTGCTCGCCCGGCTCGACGCCGTGCTGCTGTCGTTTCTGAAGAACAACACCGCGGTCGGCCTCTATGGCGCCGCCTACCGGGTGTTCGAGGCCACGCTGCTGATCGGCTCGACGTTCGCCCTGTCGGCGCTGCCCGCCCTCTCCCGGCTGGACCGCAGCACCTTCCCCAGCCTCGGACAGGCCTACGAGCTCGGCTGCAAGGTGGTCGCGCTGATGCTGTTTCCGCTCAGCGCCGCGCTGATGCTGTTTCCCACGCCGATCACCGAGACGTTCTTCGGGCATGCCTTCGCCACGTCCGCCACGCCCATGCGCCTGCTCGGCGCCTCGACGGCGCTCGACGGCGTCTTTCTCCTGTCCGTCCAGGTGATCGCCGCGCGAGGCAAGCGGCGCGTGCTCTTGCCGATCAGCGCGGCGGCGGTCGCCGTCAACACCGTCCTGAACCTGATCCTCATCCCCGGACATTCCTTTAACGGGGCGGCGCTGGCCATGACCCTGACCGAGGCGACTCTGGCCGCTGTCACGGTGCTCTACACCCTGCGTCTGACGGGCCTCGTTCGCTGGGGTCGCATCGTGCTGGCCCCGGCCGCCGGCTGCGCCGCTATGGCCGTCCCGGCCCTAACCCTCGGCGGTGGCGCCCTCGGGCTCGCGCTCGCGGCCCTCGTCTACCCAGCCGTCACGGTGCTCGTCGAGCGGCGAGCCTATCCGCGGGACCTCCGGCTGATGATCGACTCGATTCGCTGGCGGCGCGTGCCGATCGGCAACCCGCTCGGCTGACCGCCGCCGGCCCCCGCCCGGTCGCCTGCGCAGAGCCGGCCTCGCTCCGATCGGGTCGCGTCGGGCCACTTGCCCGAGCAGCTCGCTCCACCGGTCGGCTACGGCCTCGAAGCTGTGCTCGCGCCGAATGTACTCCCGGCAGCGCGCGGAGAGCTCGACCTGGCCGGCGCGCGAGCGCCACAGCTCACGCGCCATCTCGGCGAGCCTGGACGGCGAGCCGTGGGCAAAGCACCCCACTCGCTCGCGTTCGATGGTCTGGTCGGGATCGTGGGCGAGCACGAGCGCCGGCACGCCGCGACTCCAGCCTTCGAGCAAGGTGTTCGGCATCCCCTCGAACTCGGAGGTGTTCACGATCGCCACCGCGGAGTCGACGAGCGTCATGAGCTGCGCTCGGGGACGCGCGGCGAGAAGCTCGAGATTCGGGACGTCGGCCGCCGCTTTTGAGACCTGGGTCGCGAGCTCGGGGCTGTCCTTCTCCGACGCCACTCCCACCATGCGAAACCTTGCCTCGGGCACGGCCCGGGCGAGGTCGACGAACGCCATCGGTCGCTTGTAGGACGCGAGCTTTCCCATCCACAGGAAGGCCTCGGGCTCAACGCTGCGCTGCGCCGCACGCTCGGCGATGCTCTTGATGACCACCGGCGAACGCCCAAAACGCGCCTCGCAGAGCTCCGCTTGCTCGTAGGTCTGCACGAGGATCGCGTCCGCCAACCGCACCCCGAGCTCGAACAGGCGCACCGCCTTCCACCCCGCCACGCGGCCCCAATCGAAATCGATCGTGTTGGCGCTCGAGTACACGAACGGCCGTCGCCGCGCCTTGGCGGCCAGGGCGACGATGCCGGTGTCGGCGCTGGTTCCCCGCTGTACGAAGACATCCGCGTTCACCCCGGCGATCGTCCGCCCCACCGCCGCGACTTCGGCCATCTTTCCGAGCGTCCCGGGGCGTTCCTCCCATCGGGGTCGCGAGCGGACGACGATGTCGACGCCGTCGATGCGCTCGGGAAGGGGCGCCGCCGTCTCGTAGACGATGAGGCAGACGCGCCGATCGCGTGCGGCCAGACCGCGCGCCAGCAAGTAGATCTGGGTCTCGGCCCCGCCGGGCGGAGCATCCCCGCCGGGAGCGATCAGCGCTCCGGTCCAGGGCACGTAGAAGGCGACCTCATAGGAGGCCGGCCGCGTCATCGAGCGTCGGTCGCCAGCGCCGCGGGGCGCGCCTCGCGCTGCAGCGACGGACGTGATCGCGCCGACGGCTTTCGTAGCGTGATCTGGGCAAAGCTGGTGAGCAGCGGCACCGGATGGCGCAGCAGCGTGGCCGTGAGCCACTCGTCGAGCTGCTGCACCGGCTTGAGTCGGGTGTAGTACAGGGGCGTTCCAAAGAAGCCGTGGTAGGCCTCGACGCCGTAGCCGATCTGCTGGAAGCGCTCGAGCTGGCGCCGGGTCGGACCGCGGCACCAGCGGTAGTAGGCGGGGTACTTCTCGTTGGGCGCCCGGTGCTCGGGATCGGGCTGGAACAGCTCCACCATCGCTCGGCTGACCGACTCGGGAAGGGCTCGATTGGCGATGAAGGGGGGCGCATAGAAGGTGGTGAAGAAGTGGAAGGCGACGCCGCCGTCGACCAGCAGCTCGAGCACATTGCGGTGAAACGCCTCGGGGTCAGCGATGTGCTCGGCCAGAAACCGGCTCACCACCAAGTCAAACCGCTGGTCGACCGCCAGCTCGCTGGAGGTGATGTCGCCGACCACCTTGACGTAGCCGTCCGGGAGCTCGGCGAGCGCCTCGGGCGAGACGTCGAGCAGGGTGTAGCTGAGCCCGAGCTCCTGGACCAGGTCGAGCGGCAGCGCCGGGTGGGATCCGGCGCCGACCTCGCATACGCTGTTGATCGTCGGGCGGCTAACCAGCTCGCGAACCGTGTCGTCGAAGCGGGTCCACGCCGTTTGCCAGGATCCGAACTGGCGCTCCATCGGCCCCTCCTCTACCCGGCGCCCACCGCTTCGCGGTAGCAGCCCTTCAGTGATTCGACCGTCGATCGCAAACGGTAGCGCTCGGCGCGCCGGCGGCCCCGGTGGACGAGGGACTCGCGCAGCGTCGGGTCATCGAGGAGCTCGATGATCGCCTCGCCTAGCGCTCGGCGGTCGCCGGTGGGAACGAGCGCCGCGCAATCTCCGAGCACCTCCGGGAGGGCGCCGTCCGCGTAGCCGGCCACCGGCGTGCCGGCCGCCATCGCCTCGACACCGACCAGCCCGAAGCCCTCGCGCCAGCCACTGACCTCGTCGGGGATGCTCGAGACGACGACCAGGTCACAGCCCGCCATGACGTCCACCGCGCGGCCGGTGCCTGGCAGCAGTCTGACCGCGTCGGAGATGCCGAGCTCGTCGATGCGCTTGCGCAGGCGGGCCTCATACTCGCGCTCCCGGTCTCCCTCGGGCGGCGGCGGGAAGAGCAGAAAGCGAACGTTCGGGTGGCGCCGGAGCACCGCCGGCGCGACCTCGACCAGCTCGAGCTGGCCCTTGCGCTGGTGCAGGCGCCCGAGGTGCGCGACGACCGGTGCCTGGTCGCCGTGGTCGCCCACCAGCTCGCGCACCATCTGGCGGCCAGCGGCGCGGTCGACGGTGTAGTCGGGAATCCCGCACGGCACCACCCGGACCCGGTCCCGGAGGGAGCGGGCGAAGGTCTCGGTGACCGACGCGCTAATGCCGATCACCTGTCGACAGCGCGACGCGATCGCGCGGGCGAGCCGGCCGTCGCGGCTGTAGTCGACCTTGAACCACACCACGGGGATGTCGGTGGCGGCGGTGGCGATCACCGTCACCAGCGCCGCCTTGATGCCGTCGGCGTGCACGAGCGTCGGCCGCCGCGCGAGCAGGCGGCGGCGCAGCCTCCAGGCGGCGAGCAGCATGCCGAGCCGGCGCGACGTGGGAATCACCGTGACCTCGTATCCAAGTCCCTGGAGGCGTCCGACTAGCGGCCCGTCCGCCAGCGCGATGAGCCCGTTGACCCAGCCCGGCCCGAGCCGCTCGATAACCGAGGCGAGATGGAGTTCCGCCCCTCCGTGCAGGGCATGCGAGGAGACGAAGGTGATCGGGACGAGGTCCTCGAGCCGCGCATCAAATACTTTGTGGCGACTGTGATCCCGGTAGTGATCCTGTGCGGCGGAAAGGGGACGCGCATGCGCGCGGGCAGGGAGCGGCTCCCCAAGCCCCTCGTCGAGATCGGCGGCAGGCCGATCCTGTGGCACGTGATGTCGCTCTACGCTGCTCAAGGGTTCGTCCGCTTCATCCTCCTCCTGGGTTACGGCGCCGAGCGCGTGCGGGCGTTTGCCGCCGGCGCCGAGGGACACTGGGACATCACGTGTCTCGACACGGGACGGGATACCCCGACCGGCGGTCGCGTACACCGTGCCGCGTCGCTGCTTGGGGACGGCACCTTCATGCTCACCTACGCCGACGGTCTCGCCGACATCGGCTTTCAGGAGCTCCTGCGCCGCCACCGCGAGCATGGGGGTGCGGCGACGATCACCGTGGTGCGTCCCACCAACCCCTGGGGCGTGGCTCAGCTCGGCGAAGACGGCCGGATCGGCGGATTCGTCGAAAAGCCCCGGCTCGAGTGCTGGGTCAACGGAGGCTTCATGGTCATGGAGCCGCGCGCCCTCGAGCTGATCGGGCCCGACGACGTGCTCGAGCGCGAGCCGCTCGAGGCGCTGGCCGGCAGGGGAGAGCTCTTCTCCTACCGACACGATGGCTTCTGGGACTGCATGGACACATACAAGGACACGCTCCTGCTCAACGACCTGTGGGAGCGCGGCGAGGCACCGTGGCGGCTGGGCGCCGACCCGGCGCCGCCGGTCGAGCAGCCCGCGGCCTCGCGTCCGCGGTAAGCGGGCCGCCTCGGGCGCGGCCGGTGTGGTGTCTTGCCGGGCTTGGCGGACATCGCGGCCCCCGCCCCGTCCTAGGCGACCGCGGCGCGGCGCCGATCAGCTCGCCCCCCGGCGACGGCGGGGGGCGAGCTGAACCGGCCCGTCCGTGCTGGCGTCCGCACCATCGGCGCCAGCGCCAGACGCCGGGTCTCCGCGGCGAACGTGCGCTTGAAGGCAGCGGGGGAGAAGCGCGCGGCGTGCTCTCGGATCCGCCGCGACACGAACCGGTCGAGGTCGATGCTGCGCATCGCCTGGGCGAGGGCGTCTACGTCGCCGGGCGCGAAGAAGACGCCGCTGACGTCCTCCACCACGGTCTCTCGGGCGCCGCCTCCGTCCGCGGCGATCACCGGCCGGCCGGCGGCCTGGGCCTCGACGGCGGCGATCCCGAACTCCTCGATGTTGGGTACGACCAGCGCGCAAGCCCGTGCGTAGAGCTGGGCCAGCTCCCGATCATCGACGCGGCCAAGGAACTCGGCCGTCGAGCGGTAGGCCTCCATCAATTCGGCTCGCTGGGGGCCGTCTCCCACCACCTTGATTGGGCGCCGCGCCCGGCGGGCCGCCTCGAGCGCGAGCTCGACGCGCTTGTGGGCAACCAGCTCACAGACGACGAGGAAGTAGTCCTCCGGCGTCCCCGGGGCGAACCGCTCGACCTCGACGGGCGGATGCACGACGCTCGCGTGACGCCCGTAGAACTTCCTGATGCGTTCGCGGGTCAGCAGCGAGTTGGCCACGTACCGGGTGACCCCCTGAGCGGCGGCGCGGTCCCAATCGCGGATGCGCTCGAGTAGGCGCCCGAGCATCGGACGCACGGAGCTTGGGGCCTCGGCAAGCGCACGGGAGCGTTCGTGCCAGGCATAGCGGAACGGCGAGTGGCAGTAGCAGAGATGGGTGGCGTCGGGCCCCAGGCGCACCCCATGCGCGAACGCGCTGCTACTGGATATCACAAGGTCATACTCGTCGAGGGGAAGGCTTTGCACGGCCGCCGGAAACAGCGGCAGCAGGCGGCGGAAATTGCGCTGGCCGACGCCCAGCCGCTGCAAGTAGGAGGCGTGCACGGATCGGCCCGCGAACTCCCGCCGCGTGCCTTCGCGGTCGTAGAGGAGGGTGAATATCGGCGCCTCGGGCCAGCAGGCGGCGATCGCCGCGAAGGTACGCTCGGCGCCGCGACTGACCAGCAGGTAGTCGTGCACGAGCGCGACGCGCGCGCCGCCGCCGCCATCGATTGCCGCCGCCACGCCGTCGCCGGCGGCCGCGGAGGCGGTCGCGCCCCCCGCCGTCGGCGTGCTCACTGGCCGTTTCCGCCGAGCACGATCGGCGCCGTGCGGATCACGAGCTTTATGTCGTTCCACAGCGACCAGTCGTCGACGTACAGGTAGTCGAGGCGCACCATCTCGTCGAATGGGATGGAGTGGCGACCCAGGACCTGCCAGGGACCGGTGAGGCCGGGCGTCAACTCGAGCCGCGCCCGGTGCCAGCCGAGCACGTGCGCGTCCTCGGAGGGCACCAGCGGTCGGGGACCGACCAGGCTCATCTCGCCGCGCAGCACGTTCCACAGCTGGGGAAGCTCGTCGAGGAATCCGCGGCGCAGCAGCCGCCCAACCCGGGTGGTGCGCGGATCGTCGGCGATCTTGAACATCGGGTAGACCGCCTCGTTGCGTTGGACGAGGTCGCCCTTGGCCTGGTCGGCGCCATCGACCATGGTGCGGAACTTGTAGATCCGGAACGGACGGTTGCCTCTACCGATTCGCTCCTGGGCAAAGAACACCGGTCCCCGCGAGCCGAGCTTGATCGCCAGCGCGATGAGCGCGAACAGCGGGGCAAGCAGCAGGAGCCCGATGGCGGCGCAGATCAGGTCGAGGGCGCGCTTGAGCGCCAGCGCTGACCGGGCCCGCGGCAGTGGGCACAGCGCGAGCACGCTCATGCCCTCGATCTCATCGACCATCGCCGAGCGGCCGACGGCCTCGAACAGCCGCGGCACGATGGTGAGCTTGACGCCGAGCACCCGGCTGGCCCGGATCGTGTCCAGCAGGTCCTCGTGGCCGAGCGGGGAGAAGGCCACGATCAAGCGCTCGATCGAGAGCTCCTCGTAGAGCTCCTTGAGCCGGCTGGTGTCTCCGAGCAGCGACGGGCCGCCGCCGTCGTCGCCGTCGGGGTGCGGCGCGTCGATGCGGCCCACGACCTCCACGCCGTAGCTGGGATGCGCGCGCAGCTTGCGCGTGACGAGCTTGGCGACGGAGCCCGACCCCACGATCAGCGCCCGCTCGGGGCCATACCAACGCAGCGCCGCCCTGCGCACCCGCCAGCGCAGCACGGCCATCGAGAGCACCGCCACGGCCACGAACTCGAGCGCCTGGTGGCGGTGCACGTCGAGTCCCAGCGCCGGCGCGAGCAGGAATATGAGCACCGCCCCGATCACCACCGACTCGGCGATCGCCGGCAGCTCGTGGATCGTCGACTTGTCGATCGCGCTGGTGTCGCGGTCGTGGAGCCCCAGGAGCTTGTTGAGCAGCGTCCACAGCACCAGGGCGACGACCACCTCGTAGCCCGATCGGACCAGAGGGGTGGCGAACCCGGTGATGGCAAACGCCGCTACGAACGCGATCGCATCGCCGCTGATGAGCAGGCGGCGCCGGGTCCGATCGCGCGCCGATGCGCGCATGGCCCCCACGACCTCGCGGTACTCGAGCAGCTCCTCCCGGGGGCGCTGGGGCCTAGGGGGTGCGGGGCGCTCGAAGCGACGGGTGCGCGCAGCGAGCGAAGGCGCCGCAACCGGCTCGGCGGTCGCTAGCGACCTCCCCGTTGCGGCGGCATAGGTTTTGGCTCCCTGCCCGCTCCCGTCAGGTTCAGGTATTTCTACCCCTCCGAACGTCACCTGACCGTCGGCTTCCGACTTGACCGTCAGGCTGAGCGAGTCTCCTCCCCCTCCCGGGAAGGCTGGCATCCCGGCAATACCCCCCATGTCAGAATCCAAACGCAAGGCCGCCGGGCGTAGTCTCAACCGGTGGCCGTAGCCGCGCCCCCGGCCCTCGAGCGCGTCCTCGAGCTCCTCGACCACGCCCCGGTCGCTCCCGACGTCTCGCGCGGGTACCTGGACCTGCTCGGTCACGCCGCCCCGGAGTCGACCGGCTCGGGCCAAGCGCTGATGCGCACCGCCATCCTGCCGATCGTCTACGAGCGATGGTGGCGACCGATCGCGGGCCAGCTAGCCAAGGGGCTGACCGGGCCCACGATGTCCGAGGAGCACGGCATGGCGCGGGAGCTGCTCGATCTGCGTCCGGGCGCGCGGGTGCTCGACGTGGCCTGCGGCCCGGGGAACTTCACCCGCGACTTCGCGGCGGCTGTGGGGGCCAGCGGACTGGCGGTGGGGATCGATTCGTCGCCCACCATGCTGGCGCGCGCGATTCGAGACACCGACGCGGCCAAGGTCGCCTACGTCCGCGGGGATGCGATCGAGCTCCCGTTCCGGACCGAGTCGTTTGACGCCGTGTGCTGCTTTGCCGCCCTGCACATGTTCTCCCGGCCGCTTCGCGCCCTCGACCACATGACCCGGGTGCTTCGGCCCGGCGGGCGTCTGGCCTTGCTCACCAGCTGCCGACGCGGCTACGAGCCCGGCCGCAGCCTGGCCGCCTGGGCGATCACCGCGGCCAGCGGGATGCGGGTCTTCGAGCGCGAGGAGCTCCCCGAAGCCCTGCGTACCCGGGGTTTCGGTGCCCTCAGCCAGCAGGTGACCGGCCTGGCCCAGTTCCTCGGGGCCCGGCGCGTGACCGGCTGACATGTCGGGCGCCTGACTCTGTCCCCGGTCCGCTTCCCGGCGGTGATCGCGCGCCGTCTTGGTCGAGGGCGATTCGCTTGGCCCGTCAACGGGCAACAAATCGATATCCGCCGGTTTCTAGATGGCGTGCCCATGCCCACCACCGCCCCCACGAGGCCCACCGTATCGCTCGTCCTGCCGGCCACCCCGGCCGCCCCGGCGGCCGCCCGCCGGGCGCTCGTGGGCGGCGGGCTCGATCCCGACCTCGAGCACACCGTGTCGCTGTTGGTCTCCGAGCTGGTGACCAACGCCTTCACCCACGCCCGGCCGCTGCGCGGGATCGCCGTGCAGGCGTTCCTGAACCGTGACTACGCCCGCGTCGAAGTGCGCGACACCGGTCAGGGGTTCGAGCCCCAGGCGGCCGGATTTCGCGCCGGCTTGGGCCTTCGCCTGGTCGACAAGCTGACGCGCACCTGGGGCGTGGAGAACGGGCACTACACCTGCGTGTGGTTCGAGGTGGATCGCCGCTCGGGCCGCTTCGTCCGCGCCGAAGAGCCGGTGGCCACCACCTAGTCCGCTGTCGCCAGGGCCTCGGGTGCCATGCGCCCGAGGCCGTGCGCCCGTCTCAGCGCACCGCGAGCCTGACAGACTTCAAACCGGGGCCCGCTTCTGAGCTCCCCAGCCGGGTACTGCTTCCCCAGGTACCCGGACAACCAACTCGTGAACGACACCTCCCAGAACAGCTTTGGCGCCCGTGACACCCTGAAGGCCGCCGGACGCGAGCTGGAGATCTTCCGCCTCGACGCGCTGCAGCGGTCCTTCGACGTGGCCCGGCTCCCGTTCTCGCTCAAGGTCCTGTTGGAGAACCTCCTGCGCCGCGAGGGCGACGGCACGGTCGGCGCCGAGGACGTCGAGGCCCTGGCCCGCTGGGACGCCTCGGCCGCCCCCGGCCGGGAGATCGCCTTCACCCCCGCCCGCGTGCTCATGCAGGACTTCACCGGCGTGCCCGCCGTGGTTGACCTGGCGGCCATGCGCGACGCGATGGCCGACATGGGGGGCGACGCCAAAGCGATCAACCCGCTGGTGCCGGCGGAGCTGGTCATCGACCACTCGGTGCAGGTCGACGCGTTCGGAACCCGCGACGCCTTCCGCCGAAACGCCGAGCGCGAATTCGAGCGAAACCAAGAGCGCTACGCGTTCCTACGCTGGGGGCAGCAGGCCTTCGACGCCTTCTCCGTGGTGCCCCCTGACACCGGGATCGTCCACCAGGTCAACCTCGAGTACCTGGCCCGCGTCGTCTTCGTCAACGACAAGACCGGGCAGGCCTACCCCGACACGCTGGTGGGCACCGACAGCCACACGACGATGATCAACGGGCTAGGCGTCCTCGGGTGGGGCGTGGGCGGGATCGAGGCCGAGGCAGTGATGCTCGGTCAGCCGATGTCGATGCTGATCCCCCAGGTGGTGGGCTTCGAGCTGCGCGGCGAGCTGGCCGAGGGCGCCACCGCCACCGATCTGGTGCTTACGGTGACCGAGAGGCTGCGCCGCCACGGCGTGGTGGGCAAGTTCGTCGAGTTCCACGGCGCCGGCCTGCCCCAACTGCCGATCGCCGACCGGGCGACGATCGGCAACATGTCGCCGGAGTTCGGCTGCACCTGCTCGATCTTCCCGGTGGACGCCGAGACGCTTCGCTATCTGGAGTTCAGCGGGCGACCCGGCGAGACGATCGAGCTCGTCGAGGCCTACGCCAAGGAGCAGGGGTTATGGCATGACACGTCTAGCGAGACCCCGACCTTCTCCGAGCGGCTCGAGCTCGATCTGGGCGAGGTGGTGCCCAGCCTGGCCGGCCCCAAGCGCCCCCAGGACCGCGTCTCGCTGACCGACGCCCAGAGCTCCTTCCGCGAGGCGCTGCGCGACCACGTGCCCGACGACGGCTCCTATCGCGGGCGCGACAACGGCGTGTCGGGCACCTTCCCCGCCTCTGACCCCCCCGCCGACACCTCTCCCGGCCACGAGGCCGACGAGCAGGACGCGATGGACGGCGCCGAGCTCGACGAGGCGGTCGAGGAGGGCGTCGCGGCGGTGGCGTCCGACCTCGCCGGCGGCCCCGACGCCGGCGCCGCGGTGCGCGAGCGCGAGCGCACCGGGGTCAGGGTCGAGCTCGACGGCCAGCGGTTCGAGCTCGGGCACGGTGACGTGGTGATCGCCGCGATCACCAGCTGCACCAACACGTCGAACCCCTCGGTGATGGTCGGCGCCGGGATCCTCGCCCGCAACGCCGTGCAGCGGGGGCTGCAGAGCAAGCCGTGGGTCAAGACATCGCTGGCCCCGGGCTCGAAGGTGGTGACCGAGTACTTCGAACGTGCCGGGTTGACCGACCCGCTCGAGCAGCTCGGGTTTCACCTGGTGGGCTACGGGTGCACGACCTGCATAGGCAACTCCGGCCCACTGCCCGAGCCGATCTCCGAGGCGGTCAACGAGCACGACCTGGCCGTGGTCTCGGTGCTGTCGGGCAACCGCAACTTCGAGGGGCGCATCAACGCCGACGTAAAGATGAACTACTTGGCCTCGCCGCCCCTGTGCGTCGCCTACGCCCTGGTCGGGACGATGGACATCGACATCGTCAACGACCCGCTGGGAGAAGACCAGGACGGCGAGCCCGTCTACCTGCGCGACATCTGGCCCTCGGAGAAGGAGATCGCCGAGACGGTCCAGGAGGCGGTCCAGTCGGACATGTTCCGCAAGAGCTACCGGGAGGTATACGAGGGCGACGAGCGCTGGCACTCGCTGGAGGTCCCCACCGGCGAGCGCTTCGCCTGGCCCGAGTCGACCTACGTGCGCTGCCCCCCCTACTTCGACGGCATGCCCGAACAGCCGGAGCCACTCGAGGACATCCACGGCGCCCGGGTCCTCGCCTTGCTCGGCGACAGCGTGACCACCGATCACATCTCGCCCGCCGGCTCGATCAAGCGCGACAGTCCGGCCGGCGAGTACCTGCAGGAGCAGGGAGTGGAGGTGCGCGACTTCAACTCCTACGGGGCCCGGCGCGGCAACCACGAGGTGATGGTGCGGGGGACCTTCGCCAACATCCGCCTGCGCAACTATCTCGCCCCGGGGACCGAGGGCGGCGTGACGAGGCACCTCCCCGACGGCGAGCAGGCGACGATCTATCGAGCGGCCATGCGCTACGCCTCAGACGGGATCCCACTCGTCGTCCTGGGCGGCAAGGAGTACGGCTCGGGGTCGTCGCGCGACTGGGCGGCCAAGGGCACCCGCCTGCTCGGAGTGCGCGCGGTGATCGCCGAGAGCTTCGAGCGCATCCACCGCTCGAACCTGGTGGGGATGGGCGTGGTGCCCCTGCAGTTCCCCGACGGCGAGAGCGCCGAGTCGCTAGGGCTCACGGGAGAAGAGGAATTTCAGGTAGAGGGCCTGGCCGAACCGCTCAACGCCGGGGACGGGGTCCCGTCGGAGGTCATGGTGCGGGCGGACGAGCGCGAGTTCTCGGCCCGGGTGCGGATCGACACCCCGCGCGAGGCCGAGTACTTCCGCCACGGCGGGATCCTCCCGTTCGTCCTGCGCCAGCTGCGGGCCTCGAACTGACCCTGGGCGGCGGCGCCCGCCCCGGGGGTCGGCCGCCAGGCGACTAAGGGGCGCCCCGCGTTCTGGGCGCGTCGTCGATCGACAACAGGCCCGAGTGCTCGTGCTCGACCTGCAACGTGGTGTGCGTGATGTGAAAGCGCGCCGCGAGCAGCTGGTCAAGCTCGGCGCGGATGGCGTGACAGTCGCCGCCCGCCGCGACCACCACGTGCGCCGAGAGCGCCGGGAAGTTGGTGGTCAGCTCCCACACGTGCAGGTCATGGACCTCGACCACCCCGGGGTAGGCGGCCATCGCCTCGCCCAGCTGGCGCGGATCGACCCCCTCGGGTGAGCCCTCCATCAGCACCCGCCCCGAGCGCCGCAGCAGATTCCAGGCGCCCCACAGCATGATCGCGGCCACCACCAGCGCCGCCGCTCCATCGGCCCGGCGCCAGCCGGCGGCGAGGATCAGCAAGCCGGCCAGCGCGGTGGCGATGAACGCCGCCAGGTCGCTGATCACATGGGCCAGGGCGCCCTCCACGTTGAGGGAGCGACGTCGCGGCGCGCCCGCAGCGGGCGCGTGCCCCTCGGCGGGGGCGTTCCCCTCGGCGGGCGACGACGGGCCCTCGCCCGCCAGGACGCGCGCGGCCGCCAGGTTGATCGCGACGCCGACCAGCGCCACCACCAGCACGGTCGCGCCATCGACCCGTTGGGGCGAGACTAGGCGGTCGATGCCCTGGTAGGTGATCAGCAGCGCCAGCCCGAACAGCAGAGCGCCGTTGGCCTGGGCGGAGAGGATCTCCGCCCGCGGCAGCCCGAAGGTGAACGGGCCGCGCGCCGGGCGCCCGGCGAGCGCGGCGGCGGTCAGCGCCAGCCCGATCGCCAGCGCGTCGGTGAGCATGTGGGCGGCGTCGGACAGCAGCGCGAGCGAGGAGGCCAGGATCCCGGCGGCCACCTCGACCGCCATGAAGCCCACGATCAGCCCCAGCGCCACCGCCAGCCGGCGGCGGTCGGCGCCGGCGGGCGAGGCGGACGGCCCGGGCCAGGGGGCGGAGGGCTGGTGCGAATGGCCCGCGGACACTGTCCTGAGCCTAACCGCGCCCGCCTCGCGCACGCCATAACCTGCCCCGCCATGGCAGTCCCCCAGCTGCTCGCCGATCTGCTCGCCGCCGCGGGCCCGTCGGGGTATGAAACCGCGCCCGTCGCCGTGTGGCGCACGGCGGCCGAGGGATTTGCCGACGAGGTGGCCTCCGACCTGGTGGGCTCGGCCGCCGCCACGGTCCGGGGCACGGGCCAGGGCCCGCGGCTGGCGGTGTTCGGGCACATCGACGAGATCGGGCTGATCGTCACCCACGTCGACGACCAGGGCTTTCTCTGGTTCCGGGCGTTGGGCGGCTGGGACGCACAGATCCTGGTGGGCCAGCGCGTGCGGCTGCTGGCCCTCGGCGGCGGACTGCCCGGCGTGGTGGGGCGCAAGCCGGTCCACCTGCTGCGCGAGGAGGAGCGCAAGAAGGTGCCCGAGCTGCGCGAGCTGCACATCGACATCGGCGCCCGCGATCGGGGCCAAGCCGAGGAGCTGGTGCGGGTGGGCGATGTGGCCGTGATCGACGCCGACCCGGTCGAGCTGCCCAACCGGCGCGTCGTCTCGCGGGCCCTGGACAATCGCCTGGGCGCCTTCGTGGCCCTGGAGGCGGCGCGGCTGGTCGCCGCGGCGGGCGGCGCCCCCGGCGAGGTGGTGGCCGTCGCCAACGCCCAAGAGGAGGTCACCCTCGGCGGAGCCCAGACGAGCGCCTACGCTCTGCGCCCGGACGTGGCGATCGTGGTCGACGTCACCCACGCCACCGACGCGCCGGGCGTCGAGGTCAAGGAGTACGGGCGCCACGAGCTGGGGAGCGGCCCCACCCTGGCGCGCGGCGCCACCCTTCATCCGCGCGTGTTCGAGCTGCTGCTGGCGGCCGCCGAGGCCGACTCGATAGATCACACCATCGAGGCCACCGCCCGGGCCACGGGCACCGATGCCGACGCCGTGCAGCTCTCGCGGTCCGGGGTGCCCACGGGGCTGGTGTCGATCCCGCTGCGCTACATGCACTCCCCGGTCGAGCTGGTGGCGCTCGATGACGTCGAGGCGACGGCCAGGCTCATTGCTGCCGTCGCCCTTAAGCTTCCCCGCGATGAGACGTTTGCCCGCTGAGGATGGGCGGAGCTGGTCTGGTCCTCGCCGCCGTCGGGCGGCCCGTGGACTCGCGCCGCGGCTGGTGGTCGCGGTGAGCGGGGTTGTGCTCGCCGGGTGCGGGGGATCGAACTCGGCTTCGGGGCAGGCCAGGGCCCAGGACGCCCAGGCCAAGGAGGCCGCCCTTAACGCCGAGACCCGCCTGGAGGCTTGTTTCGTCGACGCGCAGACGTATCGGGGTTGCGAAACCCCGGCCCAGCTGGCCGCCGCGGGAGGCTCGGCACCGCCGCTCGGTTCCGGCCCCGGCCAGCTCCAGATCAAGACAGCCGCCCAGAGCTATTCCATCACCGCCCACTCGCGCTCGGGCAATCTCTTCGTCCTGGCCAAGGATCCCTCCGCGCGCATCAGGCGCACCTGCCAAGCAAAAAAGACCGCGGGCGGCTGCCTCGGCGGGGCGTGGTAGCCCCAGGGCCGCCGCACGACAACGGCGGCGTGCTGCTGCTCTTCGACATCGACGGCACGCTCATGTCGGGCGCCACGCGCGCGCATCGCCAGGCGCTGCACGCCGCCCTGGGCGACGTCTATGGCCTCGCCGACCCGGCCGGTGCCCACGTCGACCCGGCCGGGCGCACCGACATGGAGATCGCGCGGGCCATCCTGCTCGACAGCGGCGTCTCGGCCGGGCGCATCGACGACGGGGTGATGGACTTTCGCGCCGCCTGTGCGCGTGAGTACTCGCGTCTGTGTCCGCCCTCGCTGGCCGAGTTCGTGATCGCCGGCATTCCCGAGCTGCTCGAGGAGCTCGCCCGGCGTCCGGGGGTCACACTGTCGCTGGTCACCGGCAACCTCGAGCCGATCGCCCGGTTGAAGCTGGCGCGCTCGGGCCTGGGGGTGCACTTCGCGCCGGGGCAGGGGGCCTTCGGCTCCGACGCCGAGGATCGCACCGAGCTGCCGGCGCTCGCCCGCCGCCGCGCGGGCGCCGATGGCCTTCCCCATCCCCGCCAGCAGACGATCCTGATCGGCGATACGCCGCGCGACATCGCCTGCGCCCACGCCGACGGCGTGCTCTGCATCGCCGTGGGTACGGGCCCGCATGGGAGCGAGGATCTGGGCGACGCCGACGCCTTCGCCCCGGACCCGGCCCGCCTGCGCGAGCTGCTACTGGGGCGGCTGACCGGATCGCGCGCGGCCGTAGACTAGCCGGCGGCCGGGGAACGCCGGCCATCCTCCCGACCGGACATGAGGCCCGTTCTAGTCACCGGAGCAGCTGGATTCGTCGGCTCGCATCTGTGCGAGTCGCTGCTTGACGCCGGCCATGCGGTCCACGGCGTGGACTCGTTCACCCCCCACTACGCCCGCGAGCTCAAGGAGCTCAACTTGGAGGGTCCGCGGGCCCATCCCAAGTTCACCTTCCACGAGGCCGACCTGCTGGGGGCTGCGCTGCCAGAGCTAACCGACCAAGTCGGATGGGTGTTTCACCTCGCGGCGCGGCCGGGGGTACGAGACTCGTGGAGCGACTTCGAGGACTACGTGCACTCCAACGTGCACGGGACCAAGACCCTGCTCGACGCCTGCGCGGGGCGCGACCTGCGCGTGGTCTTCGCCTCCTCGTCCAGCGTCTATGGCGACGCCGAGCACCTGCCGGTGACCGAGGAGACGCGCCTTCGGCCGATCTCACCCTACGGGGCCACCAAGGTAATGACCGAGGTGCTGGCCGGAGCCTACGCCCAGGCGCACGGACTGGCGGTGGTCGGCCTGCGCTACTTCACGGTCTACGGTCCCCGCCAGCGGCCAGACATGGGACTGGCCCGCTTCATCGAGGCGGCCGCCCAGGGGCGTGAGATCCCGGTCTACGGCGACGGCAGCCAGCTGCGTGACTTCACCTACGTCGAGGATGTCGTCACCGCCACGATCGCCGCCGCCGAGCGAGGCCGCCCCGGCGGCGTCTACAACGTCGCCTCGAGCGATCCCCAGACCCTGCTGAGCGTGCTGGACGAGCTGCGCAGCGCCAGCGGTGAGCTCAGCCTGCGCTTCGAGGAAGCCAAACTCGGGGATGTGCGCGACACGTGGGCCGATACCACACGGGCGCGCGAGGAGCTCGGCTTCGAGCCCGCGACGAAGCTGTCGGCCGGCCTGGCGCGGCAGATCGACGAAGCGACCCGGCGGCGCCGGGCGCTCGCGGCTCTGGCCGGCTAGCCCCGCGAGGGCCCGCGCCGGCGCCCGACCCCGGCGGCGGCGAGCGCCTGGGCGGGATCGTTAAACCAGCGAAAGCGAACCGCCCGGTCGCCGCGGATCGTCCAGATGTAGCCGTGGTGCCACTCGATCGGCACCCCGCTCCCCCGCCCAGTCGCGTGAACGGTGGCGATGACCACCACCTCCTCGCCGGCGTCGATGAGCTCCAGGGGCTCGATGCGGACGTCGTCGTAGGCGTCGCGGATGCGGCCGAAGCTCGCCGCGCCTCGAATCGTGCCGGGCTCTACTGCATCGGGCGGATTGACGTACTCGATGTCCGGATCGAGATGACCGCGGGCGGACCTGCCCTCGCGCCAGGCGTCGTAGATCGAGCGCACGAGCTCGACGTTCTCGCTCGACATCGCCAGACAGTATGTGCCCGGACGGGCGCCCCGGCGTCGCGGCTAGGCCTTCGCCCCTCCCCATTTGCGTGTAGTCGAGTGTTCGACTAAGGCGATGGGGGCGGCGAGCCGATGCTGGCAGAGCAGTGATCGCCGCCGTGTTCGTCTTTGCGCTGGGCGCCGAGGTGGGCCCTGCCGGCCCCCGCCCGTGAGCTACTGGCGCCGCCTGCTTCGCCGTCGCGGACACCGCGCCCGGAGCCGGGCGCGGGCCTTTGGTCGCGCCCGCTGGATCGCGCGGCCTGTGCCGGCTACTGCCGGACCAGCCGTTTATAGGTGATGCGGTGGGGGCGGTCGGCCTCCTCCCCCAGCCGCGCTCGCCGGTTCTCTTCGTAGGCCTCGAAGTTGCCCTCGAACCACACCACGCGGCTGTCGCCCTCGAAGGCCAGCACCTGGGTGGCCACCCGGTCCAAGAACCAGCGATCGTGCGAGATGATCACCGCGCAGCCGGCGAAGGACAGCAGCGCCTCCTCCAGCGCCCGCAGCGTGTCGACGTCGAGGTCGTTGGTGGGCTCGTCGAGCAGCAACAGGTTGCCGCCGGTGCGCAGCAGCTTGGCCAGGTGCAGCCGGTTGCGCTCTCCCCCCGACAGCTTGGCCACCTTCTTTTGCTGGTCGGTGCCGCGGAAGTTGAACGAGGCCGTGTACTGGCGCGAGTTGACCCAGCGCTCGCCCACCTGCAGCTGATCGCGACCGTCGGAGATCTCCTCCCACACCGTCTTTGATCCGTCCAGCGCGTCGCGCGACTGGTCCACGTAGGCCAGCTCGACCGTGTCGCCGATGCGCAGCGTGCCGGCGTCGGGCTGCTCGTCTCCGGTGATCATCCGAAACAGCGTCGTCTTGCCCGCCCCGTTGGGCCCGATGACCCCGACGATCCCGCCCCGCGGCAGCGAGAAGCTCAGGTCCTCGATCAGCAGCCGGTCGCCGAAGCCCTTGCGCAGCCCGTCGGCCTCCACCACCACGTCGCCCAGTCGGGGCCCGGCCGGTATGTGGATCTGGACCTGGTCGAGCTTCACCGCCGACTCCTGGGCGAGCAGCGCCTCGTAGTTGTTCAGCCGGGCTCGGGCCTTGGTGCGCCGACCCTTGGGGTTCTGGCGCACCCATTCGAGCTCGGCGGCGATCGTGCGCCGGCGGGCGACCTCCTGGCGCTCCTCGCCTCCCAGCCGCGCCTGCTTTTGCTCCAGCCAACCGGAGTAGTTGCCCCGATAGGGAATCCCCCGGCCGCGGTCGAGCTCGAGGATCCAGCCGGCGACGTTGTCCAGGAAGTAGCGGTCGTGGGTGACCGCCACCACCGTCCCGCGATACTCGGCCAGGTGGCGCTCGAGCCAGGCCACCGTCTCGGCGTCGAGGTGGTTGGTGGGCTCGTCGAGCAGCAGCAGGTCGGGCTGGGAGAGCAGCAGCCGGCACAGCGCCACCCGGCGCCGCTCGCCGCCCGAGAGCGTGGCCACCTCGGCGTCGCCGGGGGGCAGGCGCAGGGCGTCCATCGCCTGATCGACGGTGGTATCGAGGTTCCAGGCGTCGGTGGCGTCGATCTGCTCCTGGACGCGAGCGAACTCGTCGGCGTTCTGATCGGAATAGTCCGCCGACAGCTCGTTGAAGCGATCGAGCAGGGCGCGCTGGGCGGCCGCGCCCTCCTCGACGTTGGCGCGCACGTCCTTGGACTCCGCCAACGAGGGCTCCTGCTCGAGCAGGCCCACCGCGGCGCCGGAGGCGAGCTGGGCATCGCCGCGAAACTCGGTTTCCTGGCCGGCCATGATGTGCAGCAGCGTGGACTTGCCGGCGCCGTTGTAGCCCAGCACCCCGATCTTGGCGCCCGGTAGAAACGACAGGGAGACGTCCTTGAGCACCTCCCGGTCGGGGGGAAAGACCTTGGTCAGGCGGTACATCTGGAAGATGAATTGGGTCGACACGCGCCGCAGGATAGGGGCCGGCCGCTCGGCGGCCGCGGCCACCGCTTCGGTCGCGCCCGGCAGCGGCGCCCGGCGCGCCCGGCGTCTTTTGATCGCGGCGCGCGGGTACCCGCCTGACAGATGACCTCGCTGGCCACGATTCCCCTAGTGGGCATCTTCTCGGTGGCCGTGATCGCCACGTGGGTGGCGGGCACCTCGCTGGCCCGTAACACCGACGTGCTCGACCGCCGCTTCGGCCTCGGGGAGGCGCTGGGCGGGATGGTGCTGCTGGCGATCGCGGGCAGCCTGCCCGAGCTGGCGATCACCGTCTCGGCGGCGGCCAAGGGAAACCTCGACCTGGCCGCCGGGAACCTGATCGGCGGCATCGCCGTCCAGACGATGGTGCTGGTGATCTGCGACGCGGTGGTCGAGGGCGAGCGGCCGCTCACCTACCTGGTGGGCTCGCTGGTGCCCGTCCTGGAGGGGGCGCTGGTGATCCTGGTCGCGGTCGGCGTCCTGCTGGGCGCCCTGCTGCCGCGCTCGATCGCCCTGGGGCCGGTCAGCCCGGCCTCGCTGGCCATCGTGGTCCTGTGGCTAGGTGGAATCCTCGTGCTCAACCGGGTGCGCAAGGCGCCGCTCGGGGCCACGGTGCTGGCGGTCGCCACCGCGCTGCCCGAGATCAGCTCGGGCGTGAGCGCGGTGCGGATCGGCGACCACCAGCTGGCGATGGGAGACATCTTCGGCGGAAACGCCTTTCAGCTGTGCATCTTCTTGCTCGCCGACCTGATCGCGGGACGGGCCGTCCTGCCCGCGGCCGGCGATCTAAATAGCTGGCTGGCCGCGCTGGGCATTGCGCTGACCGCGGTCTTCGCGGCCGGGGTGATCGCGCGCCCGTCCCGGCGGATCCTGCGCCTGGGGGCCGACTCGTGGGTGGCGCTCGTCGTGTTCGGCCTGGGGATCGCCGGCCTGCTCGCGCTGCCGCAGTGACGCTCGCCGCGGGCTCGGCGCGACGGCCGGACCCCGCCTAGACCTCGGGCGGTCCTTCACGATCCCAGTAGTCGACCGCGTCCTCGCGACGAAAGACCGCACGCAGGCCTCCACCCCGCGGAAGGCGCTCCCCGACGCCAAGCGTGTTGGAGTCCGGGCGGACGACGATGTCCGGGCGTCCGTGGCTGCTCAGAGCTAGGAACGTCACCGGCTCGCCGGTGCGGTTGAGGATCTGGTGGGCCCCCTCCTCGCCGAGCGGGAAGCGCATCACCTCTCCCTCCTCGAGCTCTCGCGTCCCGGCGGGCGTGCGCAGGGTCGGCCGGCCGCGCAGGACGATCACCAGCTCCTCGTCGGCGAAGTGGTAGTGGTAGGGGTAGGCCGCCTGCCCCGCCGGCAGCTCCCACAGGCTGCAGCCGATCAGCTCGCTGCCCAGCTCGTAGCCCAGGCGCGCCCGCCGGGCGCCAAACCCCTCCGGGCGCTCGCCCTCCTCGAACACCGGACGGTAGATGTTGGCCACCGGCGCACTGTAACTTCATGCCCTCCATGTGGCGCCCGCGAGAACTGCTCACCGGCGCGGTCATGGCCGCCGGGCTGCTGGCCATGGTGGTCTCCGCGGACGCGACCACACCCATCCGGGCGCAGGCGCCCGGGCCCTCGGGCGCGCCGCCCTATCCCGCGCCGGCGCCGGGCGGCGGAGGATCGGCCGCCCCGAGCTCGCCCGGCGTGGCCCCGGCGCCGGACGGGCGCTTGCACGCCCGCATCGACGTGTCGGTGGCCACGCTGTGGATGCACCCGCGTGCCACCCGGGGGCTCGACCAGCCTTCGCTGCAGCAGCCGGTGGCGATCCGCACCTGGTTGGGCCACCTGGGCAGCGCCGAGCGGCGCTGGCTGGTCGGGCGCCTGGTCACCCAGGCGCTCTACGGCCAGGACGTCGTGGTCCGCCGCCGGCAGGGGGGCTGGGACCAGGTGTCGCTGACCAGCCAGGCCCGAGGCGGGGGCCTCAGCTACCCGGGCTGGCTGCCCGAGCGCCAGCTCACCTTCCGTCCACCGCCGGCGACCACCGCGCCGGCGACGGTCGCCGTGGTGCGCACCTCCACCGCGTGGTTGCGTACGCCGGGGGCCGGCGACGCGCCCGGCGCCCGCTTCTTGCAGATCAGCTTCGACACCCAGCTGCCCGTGGTCGGGCGACGCGCCGGGTTCGTGTCGGTGAGCACGCCCGACGGCGAGACCAAGGAGATCGCGGCCCAGGCCGTCTGGCTTCGCCCGGTCGGTGTGCTGGTGCCCACGCCCAGCGGGGAGGAGATCGTGAGCACCGCCCGCCAGTTCCTGGGCCTCCGCTACCTGTGGGCGGGCACGTCGGGGTTCGGCTTTGACTGCTCGGGCCTGACCTCGGTCGTCTATGCCGCTTACGGCATCATCATTCCGCGCACCGCCGACCTGCAGGCGGGCGTCGGCTGGCCGGTGCCCCGAGCGCGTCTGGCGCCCGGGGACCTGGTGTTCTTTTCGCCGAGCGGCAGCGGCATCGACCACGTGGCGATCTACGCCGGGCGCGGTCGCATCCTGGAGTCGCCCAACTCGAGCTTCTCGGTCCGCGTGATCCCGCTGAGCGTGCGCTCCGGCGAGTACGTCACCGCCCGACGGATGCTCGGGCCCACGCCCCGCTGAGCGGGCCGACCAGGCGCTCGGAGAGGGGGGCGCGCCGGGGCCCCGGCGGCGCCCGTGCGCGCCTATTCGGGCGCGGCCATCGGCGCTAACGTACGTCGGTCATGGCCCTGGTACTCGACCTCGAGCAGAGCATCCTGCTGTTGGAGCTCGAGCCGCCGTTCGGCAAGCGCGACGTTCAGATGGCGCGCCGGCGGATGGCCAAGCGCTGGCACCCGGACATCGCCCCGCCGGGCAAGCAGTTCGAGCACGAGCGCCACCTGAAGGCGATCAACGAGGCGGCCGACCAGCTCGAGCAGCTGGCCGAGACCTCGCGCGGACGCCGGGTGTCGGCCTCGGCCGTGAGGGTGAGTGCCGCCGCGGCCCGTCGGGCCCGAGCCGAGGCCGGCCGCCGGGCCTACGAGGCCGAGCAGCGCGAGCGCGCCAGCGAGGCCGAGCGCGCCCGCCACGACCCGTTCGCCAGCCGCGTGCCCGACCACTCGGTGGTCCACCGCTACGCCCGCTGCGCTTCCTACCCCGAGTGGGGGGTGGGCAACGTCACCGGCATCTACTTCACCGGCGCGGGCGACGACGTCCAGCAGTGGGCCCGGGTGCGCTTCTCGCACGGCATCCGCACGATCCCCGCCGGCAGCCTGCAGTTCGTCGACTTCTCAAAGCCCGATCCCGGCGCCGAGCGCGTGCAGCGCTTCATGACCGCCGCCCAGCACGCCATGGCCGAGGGCGACTACGCCCTGGCCGCCCAGCGGCTGGTCTATGCGCGCGACGCCGAGCCCACCAATGTGGCCGTGCTGCGGCTGATGACCCTCGCCTTCTGGCAGGCGGGCAACCTGGGGGCGGCAGGGCGGTCGGTGCGCGACTGGGCCCGCCTCGACGGCGCGCGGCCGGCGGCGCACCGCTTCGCCTCGCGCATCTATGAGGACATGGGGGCGCTCGAGCTGGCGGCCGAGGCGGCCGCCCGGGCCGCCCAGCGGGGACCCAGGGACGCCGGCGCGTGGGAGCGTCTGGGGCGCCTGCGCCTGCGCACGATGGATCGGGGGGCGGCGATCGACGCCCTGGAGCGGGCGCGTCGGATCGCCCCCAGCGTCGACGGCCTGCTCGATCTGGCGCTGGCCCGCCAGCTGGCCGGCGACCTGGGCGGCGAGCTCTCGGCGTGCGAGCAGGCCACGCTGCTCGATCCCGCCTCGGCGCCGGCGTGGGGGCGCTACGCCCACGCCCTGGCGCGCTCGGACCACGTCACCGACTGCCTGTATGCGTGCGAGCGCGCGCTGGACCTGGCGCCGGATCCCGAGGTCGCCGCGCTCTACGAGCGCACCCAGCGCCTGGTGCCCCGGGTGCTGCCGGCCGCCTGAGCCCAAGCGCGGGGCCGACCCCGACCGGGACGCTCAGCTGAGGATCCCCACCGCCCGGGAGATGATCAGGCCCAGGGTGACCAGCGAGATCAGCGACTGCGCCGCCATCAGGGTCTTTGCCACCTGGGTGATGGGCATCGTGTCGGTGGGGCTGAACGCGGTGGCGGTGGTGAACGAGAGCGCCAGGTAGTCCAGGAAGGCCGGCCTCCAGCCTTCCGGGGTGTAGTCCTTGCCCCCGTCCATCTGGGTAAAGACGAAGTCGGGCCGGCCCTCGGGGGTGGTCGGATCGGGGTGGCGCAGGCGGTTGGCGGGGCCTCCGCGATCGAGCTCCCAGTACCACAGGGCGAAGATCAGCACGTTGGTCAGCCAGATCGCGATCCCTGCGAGGATCAGCGGCCGTCCGTTGGAGATGTGCTTGTGCAGGAGGAAGTGGGCGAGCAGGTACAGCGACGCGGCGTTGGCGATGTTGACCAGGGCGATCAGCCCGAGCGCCACCCGACGGCGGATCGGGTTGGCGGTGGCCCGCCCCCGGGGGGTGCTGATGGCGAGGCCGACGAGCAGCGCGCCCTCCAGCGCCGGCAGCAGCCAGGTGGGCCCGACGGTGAGCTTGTCGGGCAGGCGGATCTGGAGGAGGATGGCCGCCGCCACCGTCAGCTGGGCGGGCCAGTAGGTGATCTCGCCCGCCTTCTCGGCCAGCGTCACCGAGCCGTGGGCCAGGGCCGCCGAGCCGGCGGCGACGCCGGCCACCGAGTCGTGCGCCAGGGTGCTCACGCCCTCGCGCGCGGCGCGCAGCGGCCCCGCGCTCCGGGTGTCGCCCTCGGGCGGCTCGGCGACCTCGTCCGCTCCGGCGCCCTCGGGGGCGGTGTCGCGAGGCACCTCCTCGCCGATGGCGGCGGGCTCGCGGTCGGCCGGGTCCGGCTCGGGTGGGCGGCTAGGTCCGTCGCTCACAGCGTCAGGTTATCCGGGCCCCGGGACCCGGGCCGGCCGCTACCATCGAGTTGTGATCTACACGCGCGCAGAGGGCGCATAGCCACAGATGGGCAGTTTCGTCTCACCCACCCACCTGCTGTTCATCGCCGCGATCGCCCTGATCTTCCTGGGCCCCAAGAAGCTGCCCGACCTGGCGCGATCGCTGGGTCACGGCATGCGCGAGTTCCGCGAGTCGCTCAGCGGAGAGTCCACCGGCGAGGGCAGCTCGCCCGAGAACACCGTGGCCACGCTGCCGTCGACGGCCGAAGCGCCCGCGCCGGTGCCGGAGCCCTTCACGCCGCCCGTAGAGCCCGAGCCCCTGCACGCGGTGTCCGAGCCGCCGCCCCCCACCTTCCCCTCTCAAGCGCCCTCGCAGGCGACTCCCCTACGTCCCGCGAGCGCCCCAGAGCCCCCGCCCCCCAGCGCCGCCTGAGCGGCCGGGGGCCGGGTCCCCACCGGGCGGGGTGAGCGGCGGTCGCGCCCGTCCGGGGCCGGCTCTACCGTCCCGCGCGTGCGCCTGATCGTCGCCCGCTGCGCAATCGATTATCGCGGTCGCCTGTCGACCTTCCTCCCCGAGGCGGTGCGCCTGCTGATGATCAAGTCCGACGGCTCGGTGATGGTCCACTCCGACCGCGGCGGCTACCGCCCCGAGAACTGGATGGTCCCGCCCACGGTGATCGAAGAGACCGACGAGGGTATCGTGGTGCGCAAGCACCGCGGCGAGGAGCGCCTGGAGATCCTCATCTCCGAGCGGCTCTCGGACGTAAGCCACGAGATGGGGGAGGCGGCGCCCCTGGTCAAGGATGGCGTCGAGCGCGAGCTCCAAGAGCTGCTGGCCGCCGCCCCCGCCACCTGCGGAGACGGGTTTCGCCTGGTGCGCCGCGAGTGGCCCACCGACATCGGCCCGGTCGACCTCATGTGCCGCGACCGCGAGGACGACTGGATCGCGGTGGAGATCAAGCGCACGGGCACGATCGAGGCGGTCGAGCAGCTCACCCGCTACCTGGAGCGCATCCGCCGAGACCCGGCGATGGGGAGCTGCCGCGGCGTGCTGGCGGCCCAGGAGATAAGGCCTCAGGCCCGGGTCCTGGCCCAGGGGCGGGGGATCGACTGCGTCGAGGTCGACCTCGACGTCCTGCGCGGCGAGCGCGAGCCCGAGCTGACCCTGTTCGCCGCCTGAGCGCGCGCCCGGCGGGCGCGAGCGGCGGGCACCAGCGGCGCGCGGGAGGGCGGCGCGGATAGGCTGCCGGCCATGAACTCCCAGCCCGCAGTCCTCACCGAACGCCGCGACGGCGTCCTGCTGATCACGCTCAACCGCCCCGACCAGCGCAACGCGGTCAACCTGGCTTTGGCCGAGGGCATCGCCGCCGGCCTGGACGAGCTCGACGGGGAGGACTCGCTCAGCGTCGGCGTCCTCACCGGCGCGGGCAACGGCTTCTGCGCCGGTATGGACCTCAAGGCGTTCGTGGCCGGCGAGCGGCCGTGGGTGGGCGATCGCGGGTTCGCCGGCATCGTCCAGCGCGGCCCGGAGAAGCCGTTGATCGCGGCGATCGAGGGCTTCGCGGTGGCCGGCGGCCTGGAGGTGGCGCTGGGGTGCGACCTGATCGTGGCCGCACGCGGCGCCAAGCTCGGCATCCCCGAGGCCAAGCGCTCGCTGGTGGCGGCGGGGGGAGCCCTGCTGCGACTGCCGCGCCGCGTCCCCTACCACCTGGCCATGGAGCTGGCCCTGACCGGCGATCCGATCACCGCCGAGCGGGCGGCCGAGCTCGGCCTGGTCAACCGGCTCGCCGACCCCGGCGGGGCGGTCGGGACGGCCCTCGAGCTGGCCGGTCAGATCACCGCCAACGGTCCGCTGGCCCTGCGGGCCTCCAAGCAGATCCTCCAGCGCCAGTGGGACTGGAGCGAGGAGGAGTTCTGGGCCAAGCAGGGGGAGATCGCCGGCCCGGTGATGTCCTCCGAGGACGCCCGCGAGGGCTCGGTGGCCTTCGCCGAGAAGCGCCCGCCGGTGTGGAAGGGGCGCTAGGCCTCACACCTGGCGCCGGCCACCCGGCGGCGACAGCCGCCCTATCCCTCCCCCCACAGCGTCGCGGTCAGCGAGCGCGCCCCGCCCGAGTCGCGGTGCTCGCACAGGTAGATGCCCTGCCAGGTGCCCAGCGCCAGGGACCCCTCGCGCACCGGCAGCGTGACGTCGGGGCCGAGCAGCGACGCCTTGACGTGGGCGGGCATGTCGTCGGGCCCCTCCACGGTGTGGGTCCAGTACGGCGCCCGCTCGGGCACCGCGGCATCGAGATGCGACTCGAAGTCGCGGCGCACGTCGGGGCTGGCATTCTCGTTGATGGTCAGCGACGCCGAGGTGTGCCGGATGAACAGGTGCAGCAGCCCGATCTGCACCTGCGCCAGCTCGGGCAGGGCGTCGGTCACCTCGCCGGTGATCAGGTGAAACCCGCGGGGGTGAGGAGCCACGCGGATCTCGCGCTGGAACCACATCGCCGCCGCAGAGTAAGGCTCGCGCGCAGGATGAGCGCCCCGGTCACGCTAGGGGCCGAGGTCCCTGTCGCCCGATCCCCTGGCGGACCGGCGGGAGGGGTAGCGTTTGGCCCCGCGACGCAAACGGCGAGGAGCGCCCGTGCCGAGTCGGTTCATGGCCTTGCAGTACAAGGCGTTCGATCGGATGCGCCACCGGCGGGCGTTGGAGGTGGCGCGCGAGCGGGGGACGGCGTCGGACTTCGGGGCGTTTGGTGGTGCTCGGCAGTGTCTGGTGGTGACGTTCAAGCGCTCGGGGGAGCCGGTGCCCACGCCGGTGAACTTCGGGCTCTCCGAGGAGGGCAAGCTGTACTTTCGCTGCGAGCCGGATGTGGCCAAGGTCAGACGGCTGCGACGCGATCCCCACGTGCGCGTGTGCCCCTGCAATCTGCGCGGCAAGCCCACCGGTCCCATAAGCGAGGCGACCGCGCGCGTGCTCCCCGAGGCGGAGACCGAACGCGCGCACGCGATCGTGGCCGCCAACTGGGATCCCGCGTCCAAGCTCCTCGAGCGCGCGATCGACCGGTTTGGCCCCCCGCTCGCCTACGTGGAGGTCACCCCGGCCGGGTGAGGCAGCCGGCGGCCCTAGCCGCGCGAGGCCGGCGGGGTGGCGTTGATCCCCAGCAGCCGGCAGACGAACTGGATTGTCGTCCTGGCCTCGGGAGGGATGGCGCTGGATCCCCAGGCCGAGGAGCGGATCGACATGTGTGGGGTTCGCACCGCCGAGGCTCGGAGCTGGGAAGGCGACGGCCGGGCGAGCACCTGGACGGCGGCCATCATCCCGTGGTCCTCGTGGAAGGTGACGTGACAGTGGATGACGAACTTGCCGGTGAAGTCGACCGGGCGCATGCGCACCACGGTGGAGGACTTGGGGGCCAGGTTGACGTTGTCCCGGTAGTCCACCGATTTCAGGCGCCGGCCGTTGTGGATGATGAGCTGGAACGGGTTGATGTGAATGTGGAAGGTGTGCCACTCGGTCGTCGTGTTGACCAGCGTCCACTGCTCGACCGATCCCAGCTTCATCGTCACGGCCACGCGGTGGGGGTCAAACGCCTGGTGGTTGAGCAGGAACTCGGGCGGCCCCCCCGCTCGCGGCACCGAGGAGAACTCGATGCGCCGGTGGCGGTCCGCGCGCCGGCGACGCAGGTCGACGGGGTGACTCAACGCCCCGGTGGGCATGCGGTCGTGCACCCGGCGACCGCCTGAACGGAGGGTGAGGACGGTCTGGGCGGGCAGCTGGCCGCCCGGCCTCTGGGTAAACGGGAGCGCCTGCATCGCATAGCTCCCGCTGCGCCCGCCCCGGACCAGGATCTCACGCCGCGACGAGGGCGGGATCGTCAGGTCTTGCGTGCGACGCATCGCGGGCAGGGTGTTGCCGTCCTGGGCGAGCAGCTCGAGGCGGTGGGCCTGCAGGCGAAGCACCACGATGCGGTCGGCGTTGGCGTTAAAGATGCGCCAGCGCTGGATCTCCCCGGGACGGATCTTTGCCGTGGGGTTGAGCGCCCCGTTGACCAACAGGCGGGCGTCGCGGTCCTTGCTCGTCGCCGCCGGCACCGTCTGCCCGTTGGAGCCCAGCTGGGTGTTGGTCAGCACCACGAGGCGCTGGGGGATGCGGGGGAGCCGGTCGTCCAGGCCTCCTTGGACGACGATCGCCCCGGCCATGCCCGCGAATATCTGGGGTTCCACCAGGGTGTGAAGGTGGGGGTGATACCAGTAGGCGCCGGGTGGGAGGTCGAGGGGCAGGCGGTAGCGGTAGGTGAACTTCCGACCGGGACGGATGTCCAAGAAGACGTTGTCACCCGCCCCGCGTGGGGTGACATGGAACCCGTGCAGGTGCAGATTGGTGCCCTGGGGGAGATGGTTGATCAGGTGGACGGCGAGCCGATCCCCAGGGCAGACCACGAGCGTGGGGCTGGGGTAGACGCCCTCGTAGTTCATCGTGCGGTAGCGACGGCCGGCGATCGTCACCCGGCTCACCGACGCGCGCAGGGTCGTGTCCAGGCGTCCTCGGTGACTGAAGCGCATTGGCGGCTCGGGAAAGCCGTCTCGGATCACCGGCGGGAAGTGGCGGGCGCAGCGAGGGCGCAGGGCGGCGGCCGCCCCTCCGGGCGCCGCGGCGAGCAGGGTGCCGGCGATGGCGGCCAGGCCGCCGACGCTCAGCCCGATCCCCACGAGCAGGCGGCGCGACGTCCTTCGGATGATGCTCCACCCGGTCAGTGGCCGCGACGATACAGCCGCCGCGCCCGCCCGAGTATCGGACATCCGACTACCCCATAGTGGGCCGGGTTCTCGACCGTGCCGGGCTAGCCGCACCCGGTCGCCGGGCGACCTTGGTCACGCCAGGTCTGGGTTGGATCGCGGTGTAGCGATCGCCGCCGCTCGACGAACAGGTCCAGCGCGTAGCGCCCGGCGGGGTGCTCGCGCGCGCGTTTGACCAGGGCGGCGGTGTGGGGAGCCAGCGCGTCGGGCTGGGGGAGCGGGACGCCGTAGACCGGGGGGACGATCACGGCAGTAGAGAGGGCCGCGAAGGTGAGGTCGGCGGCGCCGAAGCGCTCGCCACCCAGGTGGGGGCGCCCGTCGGCGAGCAGCGCGGCGACGAAGTCGAGTTCGCGCCAGACCACCGCCTGATCCTCGGCCTCGATCCCGGGGCGGATGCCGAGCTCGCGGCGGCCAAGGCGCATCAGCAGCGGCCAGCCCCAGCGCATGGTGCGGTCCTCCCAGCGGGGGACGCCCTGGTTGTTGAAGCG
>VAYS01000054.1 GCA_005883215.1 Actinomycetota bacterium | reverse complement strand
GCGTGCCCGTGCACGGGGTGGGGAAGGTGCCGGAGCTGTTCGCCGGGGTGGGGGTGGCCGAAGCGCACCCCGGGGCCACCAACGAGGCCGCGATCGGCTCCGTGGACGCACTGCTGGCGGGGCTCGACCGCGGCTTGGTGTTCGCCAACCTGGTCGAGACCGACCAGGTCTACGGCCATCGCAAGGACGCCGAGGGCTTCCACCGCGCCCTGCGAGAGATCGACGCCGCCGCCGGGCGCTGGCTGGCGGCGCTGCGCCCGGGCGACCTGCTGGTGCTCACGGCCGACCACGGCTGCGACATCACCCGGCCCGGCAGCGACCACACCCGCGAGCACGCGCCGCTCCTGGCCCGCTTCGACGGCCACGGCGGCCGCCGCCACGACGGGCCGCTGGCCGACGTCGGCGCCTCGGTGCTGCGCTGGCTCACCGGCGAGGACGCGCCCGGGCTGCCCGGCCAGCCATTCGTAGACTGAGCTCGTGCCCGAGCTGCCCGAGGTCGAGACCATCCGCCGGGGCCTGGCGCCGCGCGTCGAGGGCCGCACCTTGGCCGAGGTGCGGGTCCTCGACCCGCGCTGGACGCGACCCCGGGCGCCGGCCGAGGTGGAGGAGGCGCTGACCGGCCGCCGCGTGCTCCGCCTGGGGCGTCGCGGCAAGTACCTGGTGTGGGAGCTGGACGACGACGCCTTCCTGGTCCAGCACCTGCGCATGACCGGTGCCCTCCTCTACGACCCCCCGGTGGCCCCCGCGCACGCCCGGGTGCGGGTCGCGCTGGACGACGGGCACCGGCTGGTCTACGACGACCCCCGCCGGTTCGGCACCGGCGAGCTGGCCCGCGGGCGCGCCGACTTGGAGGCCTTCTTCGCGGTCCGGCTGGGACTCGAGCCGCTGGACCCGGCGTTCACGGCCGAGCACCTGCGGAGGCTCGGCTGCGCCTGCCGGGCGCCGATCAAGGCCTTCCTCCTCGACCAGCGCCGGGTGGCCGGCGTGGGGAACATCTACGCCGACGAGGCGCTGTTCCGGGCGGGCGTGCACCCGCTGCGTCAGGCGCGGCGCCTGACGCGCTCGCAGTGGGCCGCGGTGCGCGACGGAGTGGTGGCGGCGGTTGCGGCCGGGATCGCGGCGGACGGCGCCTCGATCGACGACTACCGCGACCCCGACGGTGTGCGCGGGCGCTTCCAGGACGAGTTCCTGGTGCATCTGCGCGCCGGCGCCGCCTGCCCGAGCTGCGGCACGCCGATCGTCAAGCTGGTGGCCGCCGGCCGCGGAACCTACGCCTGCGAGCGCTGCCAGCCCCGCCCGCGCGGGTCCAGGTCGTCCAGGCGGCCGGTGGCGGCGGCGGCCTCGAGATCGTCCAGGGGTCGGTGGTGTAGACGATGACGCGAGGCTTCATTTCCACTTCAGAAAGCGTAGTGACTACCCCGCGGCGCCCACGCCGCTGACATGCCCGGATCGCTGAAGACGGAGGCGGTGGTGCTCCGGTCGATCCGCTACGGGGAGGGCGATCGGGTCCTGCACCTCTACACCCCGCACGGGGGCCGTGTGGCGGCGATCGCCAAGGGCGCGCGCAAGGCGCGCAGCCGCTTCGGCGGGCGGCTGGAGCCGTTCTTCCGGCTGCGGCTGGTCCTGTACGAGGGGCGGGGCGACCTGCTCACGGTCACCGCCGCCGAGACCGTGGCGGCGCACCCCCGCCTGCGCGAGCGCCACGCCTGCCTGGACGGCGCCGCCCGCGCCTGCGACGCCGTGGCGCGCCTGTTCGAGGCGGGCGATCCCAATCCCGCCGTCTTCCACCTGCTCTGCCACCAGCTGGAGCTGCTGGACGCCGAGCCCGCGCGAGCGGGGCGCGCCAACCAGCTGGCGTTCCGGCTCAAGCTCCTGCTGGCGGCGGGCCTGGTGCCGCAGCTTCAGGTCTGCGCCTCATGCGGCGACCGCGAGCACCTGCTGGGCTTCTCCGGGGCGGCCGGGGGCGTGGTGTGCGGGGCCTGCGAGGCGTCGGCGTTCCCGCTGGACCAGGAGGCCCACGACTTCCTGGTGGCGGCGCTGGGCCGGCCGCTGGCCGAGGTCCCCGAGGCCTCAGACCGGGCCCTGCGCCAGGCCGAGCGGGCGATCGTCGAGACGGCCGAGCACCACGCCCACGTCCAGCTGCGACCGGCCGCCTAGAATCGAGGCGTGGATGAAGTACCGGGTGCGGTAGCCACGCAGTACGTCTACGACTTCTCGGAGGGCTCGCGCGACATGCGCGACCTGCTGGGAGGCAAGGGGGCCAACGTCGCGGAGATGACCCGCGTGCTCGGTCCCGAGCGCGTGCCCGCGGGCTTCACGATCACCACCGAAGCCTGCGTGGCCTACATGCGCGATGGCCAGGAGCCCGAGGAACTAGCGCCGCAGGTGGACGAGGCGCTGGCCCGGCTGGAGGAGCAGGCCGGCCGGCGGCTGGGCGATCCCGAGGACCCGCTGCTGGTCTCCGTGCGCTCGGGCGCGCGCGAGTCCATGCCCGGCATGCTGGACACGATCCTCAACCTGGGGCTCAACGCGCGCTCGGTGGAGGGGCTGGCCGCTGCCACCGACAACCCGCGCTTCGCCTGGGACTCCTACCGGCGCTTCGTGCAGATGTTCGGGAACGTCGTGCGCGGGATCTCCGGCGAGCGCTTCGAGGACGAGATCGCCGCCGCCAAGGAGCATGCCGGCGTCGAGCTCGACACCGAGCTGGACGTCGACCGGCTGCGCGAGCTCACCGACGCCTTCCAGCGCCTGTACCGCGAGGAG
>VAYS01000014.1 GCA_005883215.1 Actinomycetota bacterium | reverse complement strand
AACCGAAATGTGTGTGGATGAAGCGCCGGTCGGGCAGGACGGCCTCCAGCTTGGCCCGGAGCTTGGAGACGTAGACATCGACCGAACGATCCCCGGGGCGCAGCTCCCCGCCCCACACCAGCAGATAGAGCTGGCCGCGGCTGATCACCCGGCCCCGCGCGCGCGCCAGGGCCACGAGCAGCGCGTGCTCGCGGACCGAGAGCGCCAGCGGGCGCCCGTGCGCCCGCACCAGCCCCCCGAAGGGCTCGATCTCGAGCTCTCCGGCGCGCAGCACCTGACGCCCGCCGTCGGAGCCACGATCGCTTGGCGGCCCGGCCCGCGAGGTCGGTGCCCGGCCGCCGATCTCCAGCGCTCGCATCGGCGCCGGAGTCTGGCCGCGCCACGATGGCCCGGCGTTATCAGGCTGTAAAACCCGGGGCCCGCAGGGCCCCCTCAATCGATGCTCGGGCCACTAGGCTGGCGCCGTGGCCTTCGGCACAGGCACGACCAACGCCCGCACGCTGGCCCTGTTCGAGGAGGCGGGACGCAACGTGCAGCGCTCGACCCTGCTGCTGCGCGACCTGCTGGCCGACTACCCCGAGCGCGCCGAGCTCGCCCGCGAGCTGCTGATCTGCGAACAGGAAGGCGACCGCATCACCCACGACATCATCCACGGCCTGCACGATGGCGGCCGCCGCCAGCGCGGGCTGGACTCGATCGACGGCTACGAGCTGGCGCGGGCGCTCGACGACGTCGTCGACTTCGCCGAGCAGACCGCCGACACCCTCGGCCTGTACGGCGTCGAGGCCACCATGGAGCAGGCGGTGGCCCTGGCCGATGTCCTGGTCGGCAGCGGAGAACAGGTGGCCTCGGCCCTGCGCGCCCTGCGCACCGGGGGCGACTACGCCGGGTCCCTGGTCGAAATCCACCGGCTGGAGAACGAGGGCGATCGTCTGCTGCGCGACGGGCTGGCGTCGTTGTTCGCCGGCGGCATCGACCCCATGGTGGTGATCCGCTGGAAGGACATCTTCGAGTCGCTCGAGGCGTCGGTCGACGCCTGCGAGAGCGTTGCCCACGTGCTCGAGGGCATGGCGCTAAAGCGCCGCCGGCGGCGCTGACCGACGATCAGTAGTAGGTGCCCGGCGAGGAGCCCAGGAGGCCGAAGATCTGGAGCGCCGAGGCCTGGTCGAGCAACTGCACCGTGTGCCCGGGGTCAAGGGGGAACAGGCCGTTGTGCGGGTCACGGACCTTGGTCCAGATGTAGTCGGCGTACTGGCGGACCAGGCCCGGATAGGCCGCCTTGGGCCGCACGCTGTTGAGGTAGAGCAGGTTGCGCGAGAAGACGGCGACGAAGAAGGGAGACTCGGCCAGCAGCTGGGGCACGCCCCAGTGGGCGAGCGCGTTGGCGGCGGTACGCGACGCCTCGTTGAGGTAGCGGTCCTCCCCGGTCGCCTGGTAGAGCAGGACCCCGGCGCCGATCATCGACCCCTGGTTGTAGCTCCAGGTGTTGGTGTCGACCTTCCCGTCGTAGCCGATGCTGTCGGCGTACAGGCCGTTGGGAAGTAGCAGACAGCTGCGCACCCACTCGTACATCCGCTTGGCCCACACCAGGTACTCGGTGTTGTGGGTGAGTCGGTAGAGCTGGGCTCCCAGCTCGGCACCCGGGGCGGTGGTGACCGTGTTGCGCACGGCGTTCTCGAGCGAGTCCGCGAACGGGATCCCGCCCGGGCAGGCATGGGTGCTGTCGTCATCCCAGGCCGATTCCTCCAGGCGGAAGATCTGGCGCACGCGGCTCAGGCGGGCGCCGAAGCCGCGCAGGTGGCGCAAGCGCAGCAGCTCGAACGCCACCCAGTCGTTGTCGTCGTAGTAGCGGATCCCGCCCGGGCCCAGCGGCGCCACCACGCCGCCGTCGTAGCCCGGCGGATCGAGCACGGGGTCCCAGTAGTGGTCGAGGCCGAGGAGGCGGTCGCGCACCTCGGGGAAATAGCTCTTGCCCAGCGACGGGACCATGGCCGCGGTGACGGTGCCGGTCATCGCCTGGGAGAAGGCCCACAGATAGGAATAGGGCGATCCGCGATAGAGGCTGTAGGGCTTGACGTAGAAGTACCACTGCATCGCGTGGTAGGCCGAGTCGGCGCGCAGCGCCCACCCACGCAGCCGAGGCTGCTGGGCCTTGCGGGGACGGCGTCGCTTGCCGTGGGACTTGCGGTGCTTGGGCGCGCGCTTGGCCGCCCGGGCGCTGGCGGGCGAGGGCACCGCCGCGCCCGACGGCGTCGGGGCGAGCATCAGCGCGGCGGCGGCCAGCAGGCCGACCAGGGCGCGGGGACCTAACTGCCAGGCAAGCTTGGGCAAGGCTCGGCCTCTAGACACCTAGCAAGGCGAATCGGAGCGGTCGTTGGAGCGCTGACACCCCCCTCTCAGTCTGGCAACCGGGCGCCCGACCGGCACCCACCGGCGCCTGGCGGCGGCGGTCGCTCGTCGAACCGGGCGCGGGTGGGTAAGACTGTCCCCAGGGGAGGCGGTGTCCGGGAGGAGCCTCAGACGAGCCGGTCGACTCACCCGGCGGGGTGGGGCCCTCGGCATGGTCCTGTTCGTGGTCGGCCTGCCCGGCGTGCCCGCTCTGGCCGCCGATAACCCGCCCTGGCCCGAGCTCCTCCCCGGCGTCGCGCTCGCGCCCGGGATCCAGCCTCATCCGGTCGAGAACTGCCGCCGGGCGAGCCTGGCCTGCATCGATGACCTGCTCGTCCGGCTGGAGGCCACCTGGCGGCGCCAGGATGCCGCCTGCGATCACCGGGCGCTGTTCACGCTGGCCTATATACGCATCACCCAGGGCCTGCGTCGGGCGGTGCTGGACGGGACGATCCACGACCCCCAGTGGATGACCTACACGATCGTGTACTTCTCCAACCACTACTTCCAGGCGCTGTCCGACTACGACGCCGGCCGGCCGGTGCCCGCGGCGTGGCGGGTGACCCTTGACGCCGCCGCCCACGGCGAGGACAACGGCGGTCAGGACGTGCTTTTGGCCAGCAGCGCCCACACCCAGCACGACCTGCCCTTCGTTTATGCCGAGATGGGGGTGACCACCCCCCAGGGCCAGTCGCGCAAGCCCGATCACGACGCGGTCAACGCGATCAACGCCGCCGTGTTCGACGCCCTAGAGACCTACTACGCCGAGCACTACGACCCGTTCTTCAGCTACATCCAGCCGCTGCCTCCGCTCAATCAGGGCACCCTGGAGATGGTCAAGGGCTGGCGCGAGCTGGCGTGGCGCAACGCCGAACGCCTGCTGAGCGCGCGCACGGCGGAGGAGCGCCAGGGCGTGGCGGACGAGATCGACCTCAACTCTCGGCTATGGGCGCAGATGATCGACTCCTACCAGCCCGCCGGATACCGCGCGATGCGCGATTCCTTCTGCTCGGCCCACCACGAGATCAAGCCGACCTGGCCGAGACGACCGAGCGGCCGGCGCGGGGGGACCTCGAGCGCGCGGGGCACCAACCACAGCGGGCGCCCGCGGGCTCGAGCGCACCGCCGTCATCGGCGCCACCGGCGCCCGCGCCCGCGCCGTCATCACCGGCGCTCGCGGCGCTAACCGGGATACTCGCCGGCGTGACACCGTTCGTGAGCGCGGGAGCGGGGTTTCTGCTCGCCGTGCTGTGGTTTGACCTGATGTTCGATATGCAGGTGCGCGGCACGCGTGGTCCGAGTGCGGTGTCCGAGGAGAGCCTGGCCTCGATCGCCGCCTACTACCGGCGCGTCACCACCAGCGCGCGCCCGATGAACCGCCTAGTGGCCGCAGTGATGGTGCTGACCATCGGCGCCGTCGTCGCCGAGGTCCTCGCCGGTGACGGGCCGAGCTGGGTGGCGTGGGCCTCGCTCGCCCTGGCGGGAGCGGCGGTCGTGCTGGCGGCGATCCACACCGTACCCAGCGCGGTGCGCCTCGGCGCCCGCGCCGACCCCCTCGAGACCCAGAGCCGTCTGGCCCGGTCGATCTGGCGCGATCATGTCTTCTGCCTCGCGGCGATCGCCTCGCTGCTTGCCCTCCAGCTCGGCTTCGCCCCGGGATGACGTCTTGACCCGCGCACCGCTTCTCGGTGTGCCGGGCGAGCCGTCGGGCGAGGCGGGCCGGAGGGCGGGCGCTAGGATCGCCCCACCCGAGCCAGGAGGCAGGCATGGCCAGAGGACCGAAGGTGGGGGGCCAGGCGCCCGATTTCGAACTGCCGGGGACGGAGGGTCCGTTCCGTCTGTCCGAGCAGCGCGGCCAGCGCGTGGTGTTGCTGTTCTATCCCGGAGACAACACGCCGGTATGCACCCGTCAGTTCTGCTCTTACCGCGACCGGCCCCAGGATGTCGATGCCCTGGACGCGGTGGTCGTCGGGATCTCATCCCAGGATCTGGACTCACACCGCCAGTTCACCTCCAAGCACGGGCTCAACGTGCCGCTGCTGGCCGACATCGACGGCGCCGTGGCCAAGTCCTACGGGGCGCACGCGCCGGTGGTGGGCACGCGACGCGCGGTGGTGATCGTCGACGAGCAGGGCGTGGTGCGCTACCGACACGACCACATGTTGGGGCTCGACTTTCAGGACGTCGACGAGCTTCGTGCGGCGCTCGAGGAGGTCGGGGCAACGACCCCGACATAGCCGTCGGCCGGCGCCGGGATCGCCGCTCTGCCCTGGCGCCAGCTACTAGTCGGCGACTTGAAAGGTGACCTTCTTCTTGCCCTTGCGGCAGGTCACCGACGCCCCCGCGGGATAGCGCTTGGAGGTGCAGCGAAAGCCCCGGTAGCGCTTTCCCTGAAGGTCGGCCCGCGCGACTTTGCGCGCGGTCGCACAGTTGGTGTTGATGGCTCGGATGTTGCCCACCGCCGTGCCCATATGACCACATTTGTGGGTCGGAGCCGAAACGGCGGGAACGGCAAACAGGGCCAGCGCGGTCGGCGTGGCTGCCGCCAGGACGAGCTTTCTCATGCCTACCTCCGTGGATGGTCGATCGGGCCGCGGCGACCCTCGAAGGCCGGCACTCTGTCATGCAGCTCCGACGCCCCCGCTCATCCCCGACGCGCTTCCTGCTGGGCGGGCGGCTCGTCGACGCGCGATGATCGCACCATGTATCGCTGGGTCGATCACACCGCGGAGGTGGAGCTGGCGATCGAGGCGGCCACCGAGGAGGAGGTCTTCGCCGAGGCGCTGGCGGGGCTGGCCGAGCTGCTGGACGTCGAGGGCGAGGGTCTCGAGCGCCGGCGGATCGCGGTGGGGGCGCCTGATCGACCGGCCTTGCTGGCCGCCTGGCTGGACGAGCTTGTGTTCGCGGCCGAGTCGGAGGGGTTCGTGCCGGTGGCGCTGGAGTCGCTGGAGCTGAGCGCCCGGGGGGTGACGGCGACCGTGGCCGGCCGCCTCGGCGATCCGCCGCCGCTGGTCAAGGCGGTCACCTACCACCGGCTGGCCTTTGAGCCTTGTACTTCCGGTTACCGCGCCACGGTGGTACTCGATGTCTGAGCTGGCGATCGCGCGCGTCGACCAAGAGCTGTGGGAGATACCCTCCAGCGCCCGGTCGGACATGCGGGTCCCGGCCCGGGTGTTCGCCGACCCCGAGCTGTTGGCGGCCATCGAGCAGGACCGTTCGCTCGAGCAGCTGGTCAACGTGGCCACCCTGCCGGGGATCGTCGAAGCCGCGCTGGCCATGCCCGACATCCACCAGGGCTACGGGTTTCCGGTCGGCGGGGTGGCGGCTACCGAGGCGCCCGACGGAGTGGTCTCCCCCGGCGGCGTGGGCTACGACATCAACTGCGGCGTGCGGTTGCTGGCTCTTCCTCTGGACGACGCCGAGCTGGGCGAGCGCCGCGAGGCCCTGGTGAACGAGATCTCTCGGCGGGTCCCGGTCGGAGCGGGTGGCAAGGGATCCCGCCGTGGCCTAGTGGGCGCCAAGCTCGAGCGGGTACTCGAGGAGGGGCCACGGGCGCTGTATGAGGAACTGGGGATCGGCAGCGAGCAGGAGCTGCACCTCACCGAATCGCAGGGGCGCCTGGACGGAGCCCGGCCGGGCTCCGTCTCCCCCCGGGCCCGCGAGCGCGGCGCCGGCCAGCTGGGCACGCTGGGGTCGGGCAACCACTTTCTCGAGCTCCAGCGCGTGGACGGCGTCTATGAGCCGGAGGCCGCCCGGGCGTTTGGACTGCGCCAGGGTCAGGTCGCGCTCCTCATCCACTCTGGTTCCCGCGGGCTGGGCCACCAGGTGTGCACCGACTTCGTAAAGCGCATGGACGCCGCGCTCTCGCGCCACGGGATAGAGCTCCCAGACCGCCAGCTTTCCTGCGCGCCCCTCGACTCCCCTGAGGGGGCCGACTATCTGGGAGCGATGGCGGCGGCGGCCAACTTCGCCTGGGCCAACCGCGCCGCGATCGCCCACCGCGCCCGTGAGGCGATCGCCCAGGTGCTCGGGCCCGATGCGGCACGGGATACCCACCAGGTCTACGACGTCGCCCACAACGTGGCCAAGCTCGAGCGCCATCACGGCCGCCAGCTGTGCGTTCACCGCAAGGGGGCCACGCGCGCCTTCCCTCCCGGTCACCTGGATCTCCCCGCCGAGTACCGTGGGGTCGGCCAGCCGGCGTTCATCCCGGGCAGCATGGGAACGGCCTCGTTCGTGCTCGCCGGGCGCCCCGGCGCCATGGAGCGCTCCTTCGGCACCACCTGCCACGGCGCGGGCCGCCGGCTCTCGCGCACGGCGGTGCGCAAGCAGGTCGAGGGCGCCGAGCTGCGCCGGCGGCTCGAGGGCCAGGGAATCGTCGTGCGCGCTCCCTCGGCGCGCGGCCTGGCCGAGGAGGCGCCCGAGGCCTACAAAGACGTCGGGCGCGTGGTCGAGGTCGTCGAGCGCGCCGGGCTCGCCGCCCGCGTGGTCCGTCTGCGGCCGATCGGCGTCCTTAAGGGTTGAGGGCTAGCGTCCGCTCCAGGGCACGCGTTGAAACGGCGTGCCGGGCGCCATAGAGTCGGCCGGACCCGACCAGCGCCACCTCGCCCGGGTCGTGACGGATCACCGCATGGCCGACGAGCGCGCCCCCTCACCACCCTCGCCCGCCGCTCGCTCGCGACGAGGTCTACTCGCGCTGGGCCTCCTGCTCGCCGCGATCGGGGTGGGGGTCGCCTACGCACTGACGCTGAGCTCCTTCTCAGACGAGACGAGCGCTCACAAGACGCCGTTCGTCGTCGGCGATCCCGCGCTGACCAACGGGGTTGCCTTGGAGGGCAAGTCGCTGGCGGTCGATCCCGCAGCCGAGACCGCGACCATTCGCCTCTCGTTCGCTCCCAAGGGCCCGCTGGTCGATCCCGAAGACCGGTTGCGCCATCCCCTGACGCTGCTGGCCGAGACCGCCACCGGGCCGGTGGCCAAGACGTTTAACGAGGGCGAGGTCATGCGCCCCGAGAGCGTGACGTTGGCGCTTACGAATGGCTTTGTCGCCAACTACCCATTCGACCGCTATCAGGCGGCGCTCGACGTCCTCATCACTCGCTCGGACACCGGGCAGGCCGTTCCCAGCGTTCTCGACGTCTTCGCAGCCACCCACGGATTCTCGTTCTCGCTGCGGCGAGAGGGGTCGGACAAGGACGGTGGGCATTTCGTCAGCATCAACGTGCGCCGGTCGGCGGCCACCCGGTTCTTCTCCCTGTTTCTGATCGTGACGATGTGGGCGCTGACGCTAGGTGTCCTGGGGGTCCTCGTGCGCGTGGTGCTCCTCGGCCGGCTCATCCAGTTCCCCGTATTTACGTTCCTGGCGGCGCTCCTGTTTGCCTTTCCCGCCGTCCGAAACGCCCAGCCCAACGCGCCCCCGATCGGGGTTCGCAGCGACTACTTGTCGTTCTTCTGGTGCGAGGCGCTCGTCGCGGTCAGCCTGATCGCGCTGCTCGGCGTGTGGCTAGCCCGCCGCCGCTACGACGCCTGAGCCCCGATCGCCTAGGTGTAGGACCCGAGCAGGTTGTTCAGCTCGGCGACCGAGGCTCGGCGCGGGCCCCGCAAACGTGCAGATCGTCACGCTCGCAGCCCGGCACAGATCACCGACAACGGCGGTGCCCAGGCGGACGATGCAGGGGTCTAATCCGCAGCGCCAAATCGAGGAGTCTTCATGCGCACCGCACGTCTCACCGTCCTGATCGCCACGCTGTTCGCCGCCCTCGCCGTGCCGACGCTGGCGCAGGCCTCAGATCCGCATCAATGGAGCGTCAATGCTCGTGCCGGCCGGATCAACGCCGCCACGTCATACGAGCTCATCAACAACGACCGCGCCCGGGTGAGCGACTACCCGGACGCCGATCTCACCGTCTCACACCACCACCTCACCGTCGATCTCGGCTGGGGCCGGGATGGCAACTGGCAGTTCGTGGGCCGCAACCCGCGCGACCACCGCACCCTGCCGGCCGGCGCCACGGTGGCGCTCTACAACGCCAAGTACCACAAGTACCTCTACCACGCGATCCAGGGATTCGGCGTCGATCTCGACACCTCGGACTCCCCGGTGTATGAGTGGAAGGTCGACGGGAGCTCCGGAGCGCTGTCCCTGTATGACACCGACGCCAAGTCGTTCCTCATCCGCAAGCACGAGACGTGGGGCATCGACCTCGGCTGGCAGCGCGACGGGCCGCCCCCCACCCAGGTGGGCACCGTCCACAGCGCGAGCGTGTTCATGACCGAGCAGCCGATCGTCGAGGGCTTCGTCCCCTACCTGGGCTCCTACGGCGGCGGTGGGTTCCCCGCCGTGCTGACCAGCGTGCAGAACCCCTCCCCGTCGCACGCACTGTCGTTCGTCAAGATCGGTCACAGCAGCGAGGAGTGCGGGGACCCCACCGCGATTGTCCAGCTGGGTCCCGGCCAGACGATGACGCCGGCTCAGATCCAGGCGGAGTGGGGGTCGAGTACGCCCAGTCTCCAGTCCTCGCTTCCGTTCCTGGCCTGCGTGATCGGCGACCCGTCGCTGACCACGGTGGCGGTGAACATCATGTACCGCGTCACCGCCGACACCCCGTACGGCCGGCGCCTGCCCGGTTCCGGTCGGGGGCACGTCCCGGTCGCCACCTCCCGTGCCGGGCGGCGGCACGCCAAGCGGCGCCCCGGTGGCCGCGCGGTGCACTACGTGCACTAGCCGCCGCGTCGTTCCCCGAACACCAGGGCGATCGCCCTGCCGAGCGCCCGGAAGCCCCGCCCCCGCGGGGCTTCCGGCGCTCATGGGTCGAGGACGGGTCGGTGTCGTGCTCCCCGCCAAGGCGCCGGCCGACGCGCTCGTCGCCGCCGGCGCGCCGGCCGCCGAGATCAGCACACAGCCGAGCCGGCGGCGGCCGGGGTGCGAGCTGGCGCCGGGCCGTCAACTAGCCGAAGCGGCGGGCGAGGCCGCGGCGCGAGCTACTTCCGAGACGCCGCCGCTACGCTCCACCGCGGCCACGCTCGCGCCCGCCCAGCGCCGGCCCCAATCGATGTCGGCGATCAAGATCTTCAAGGACAGCGAGTACCAGTTCGGGCTGGACATCGCGCTGGGCAGCGCCTACCGGCGCGGGGCCGACGTGGGCGAGTGCCTGGCCACCGCCGGCCGGATCCGCAACGGCAAGGCCGAGAGCTGGTTCTCGGAGTGGACCGCCACCGCTCGCCGCGCCGAACAGGCCGCCGAAAGCTCCCGCGCCGCGGGGCACGCGATCAGCGCGCGCGAGGGGTTCCTGCGCGCCGCCATCTACTACTCGATCGCCAACTACCAGGTGTTCGCCTCCGATGACCCGGCGCGCGGGCTCCCCACCTGGCAGGCCTCTCAGCGCTGCTGGGAGGCGTTCGCCGAGCTCGTGGAGGGCTCCGAGGCGGTGAGGATCCCCTACGAGGAGACGACGCTTCCCGGCTGGCTGTTCGCCCCGGCCGGCGCCGGCGAGCCGGGGCCGACGGTGATCATGAACAACGGCAGCGACGGCCCCACCGCGGCCATGTGGACGATGGGGGCCGGCGGCGCGCTGGAGCGCGGCTACCGGGTCCTGGTCTTCGACCGCCCGGGCCAGAACGCGGTCCTGCACGAGCAGAAGCTCTACTTTCGCCCCGATTGGGAGGCGGTGATCGGGCCGGTGGTCGACTTCCTCGCCGCTCGGCCCGAGGTCGAGCACGACCGGATCGCGATCATCGGCGTCAGCCAGGCCGGATACTGGGTGCCGCGGGCGGTCGCCTTCGAGCCCCGGCTCGCCGCCGCGGTGGCCGACCCCGGGGTGCTCGACGTGGGCACCTCCTGGCGCGAGCCCCTGCCCAGGACGATGACCAAGATGCTCGAGGAGGGCGATCGCGAGCGCTTTGAGAAGTGGATGCAGCGCAGCGAGCGCTTCTCCAGGAGCATGCGGGCTACGCTCGCCTTCCGCATGGCCCCGTACGGGATCGACTCCTACTACGACGTATACAAGGAGCTCGAGCGCTACCGCCTGGAGCCCGACGTGCTGGCGCAGATCCGCTGCCCGATGCTGATCACCGATCCCGACAGCGAGGCCTTCTGGCCGGGGCAGTCCCGCCAGCTCTACGACGCCCTGCCCGGCCCCAAGCAGCTGGTTCGCTTCACCGCCGAGGAGGGCGCCGAGTCCCACTGCGAGCCGCTGGGCAGCGGGTTGCGCGAGCAGCGGATCTTCGACTGGCTCGACGAGATCCTGCTCGTAGGCGGCTGATCGCCGCTGCGGCTCGAGCCGCAGCGGCCCGGGCACCTGATCCAGCGGAGGGGGAGGGATTCGAACCCTCGTCGGACGTAAACCGCCCGAAACGGTTTTCGAGACCGCCGCATTCAACCACTCTGCCACCCCTCCGGATGACGCCGTCTCAGGCTAGCGTCAGCCGGGCTGGCGCCAATGGCGCAAGGACGCCCCCCTGGCGTAGGGTGGCCCCATCGGTCCGCCGCGCCGGACCGGCCGAGGGCGCACCCACCGCGCCCCGGAGCAATGCCGGGAACACCAGGAGGACGCGGATGGGCAACTACGACTACATCGTCATCGGGGCCGGATCGGCGGGCTGCGTGCTGGCCAACCGGCTGAGCGCCGACGGGTCGCGCGTGCTCCTGCTCGAGGCCGGCGGCTCGGATCGCAAGATCTCGGTGCGGGCGCCGGCCGGCTTTCCCGCGCAGTTCCAGACGCCGATCGACTGGAACTACATGTCCGAGCCCGAGCCCGGACTGCACGGCCGCAGGCTGTTTTTGCCCCGGGGCAGGATGCTCGGCGGGAGCTCGTCGATGAACGCCATGCTCTACATCCGCGGCCACCGCTCCGACTACGACGGCTGGGCCTCGGAGCTGGGGGACACGCGCTGGAGCTACGACGAGGTCCTGCCCTATTTCCGGCGCTCGGAGCACAACGCCGAGATCGCCGACCACTTCCACGGACGCGGCGGGGAGATGCACGTGACCGCGCGGCGCTGGCTCTCGCCCCACTGGGAGACCTTCGTGCAAGCGGCGATCGCCAGCGGCGCCGAGCGCAACGACGACTTCAACGGCGCCCGCCAGGAGGGCGCGGGCCTGCTGCAGACCACGACCAAGGGCGGCCGGCGCTGGTCGGCGGCGGACGGCTTCCTGCGTCCGGCCCGCAAACGCTCGAACCTGGAGGTCAAAACCGGCGCGCTGGTGCGCCGGATCGTGATCGATCACGGCGAGGCCCGGGGGGTCGAATACGGCCTGGGGCCCTCCAGCGAGACGGCGTGGGCCCAACGTGAGGTGGTCCTGTGCGCGGGCGCCTACGGCTCACCCCAGCTGCTGATGCTCTCGGGGGTGGGTCCCGGCGAGCACCTTCGCGAGCACGGGATCGCCGCCCAGGTGGACTGCCCGGCGGTGGGCGAGAACCTCCAGGAGCACCCGCTGGCCTTCCTGAACTGGCGCTCCGAGCGGCTGCCCACGCTCGACGACGCCACCGACCCCAAGTACGCGGCCCAGTGGCTGCTCACCAAGCGGGGCAAGCTGTCCTCGACGGTCGCCGAGGCGGCGCTCCACTGGCGCTCGAATCCCGACCTGCGCGCCCCGGACTTCCAGATCCTCTTCGCGCCCGTCTATTTCTGGGAGCACGGCTTTCGCAAGACGGGGGCTCCGGCGATGACGATCGGCATGTCCTACATCGGCCCCCACAGCCGGGGGACGGTGCGCCTGCGCTCGGCCGATCCCACCGACCACCCGCGGATCCTCAACCGGATGCTTGGCCAGCCCGCCGAGATCGAGGCCTTCCTGGCCGCGATCGAGCGCGTACGCGAGCTGGCGAGCACCGAGCCGCTGGCCTCGCTGCTCGGCGAGGAGCTCAACCCGGGCGCCTCGATCCGCTCGCGCGAGCAGCTGACCGCCTGGCTGCGGGCCACGTGTGAGCACACCTACCACCCCACCTGCACCTGCCGCATGGGGCCCGAGGGCCAGGGCGTGGTCGACGCCCGCCTGCGTGTCCACGGCGTCGGGCGCCTGCGGGTGGCCGACGCGTCGGTGATGCCGCGCGCGACCTCGGGCAACACCCACGCGCCGACGGTGATGATCGCCGAGCGCTGCGCGGCGTTGCTGCTCTCCGGCGAGCCGGCGCCGGGGATCGTCGCCGAGCCGGCCGCCCAGGCGGTCGGGGCTTAAACGGCTCTAACGTCGCGAGGCGAAGAAGGCGCCGAGCAGCTCGGCGCTCTCGGCGGCCAGCAGGCCCCGGGCCACCTCGGGGCGATGATTGAGCCGGGGCTCGCCGAGCACGTCGAGCACGCTGCCCGCCGCCCCCGCCTTGGGGTCCAGGGCTCCGAAGACCAAGCGGGGAACTCGGGCCAGCACGATCGCGCCGGCGCACATCGCACAGGGCTCGAGCGTGACGTACACGACGGTGTCGAGCAGCCGCCAGCTGCCCAGGCGGCGGGCGGCCTCGCCGAGCGCCAGCGCCTCGGCGTGGGCGCGGGGATCCTGGCGCAGCTCGCGCTCGTTGTGGGCCACCCCGATCAGCTCGCCCTGAGAGACCACTACCGCTCCGACGGGGACGTCGTCGTGTTGGAGGGCACGCTCGGCCTCCCGTAACGCCAGACGCATGAAGTATTCGTCGCGCGGAAAGAAGCGCTCGCTCATCATCTACCTCTGCACTGTGGCACCCCACCGGGCGCGGGCGCCGGCTCCGCGGCCACCAGGGGACCCCTGGACATGCTGAGCGCTCTGGCCTTCTCGTCGCCTGGTGGCCCTCCCGGGCCGGTCTCCGGTCCGGGGGGCGGCCGGCGGGCGCTGGGGGCGGCCGCGGCGCTGGCCGTTGCGGTCGCACTCGGGGGCGCGACCGCGAACCCGGCCCGGGGAGCGGGGGCGCTGAGCGCCACCGGGGGCACGCCCTATGCGCCGGACCGGATCGTGGTCGCGTTCTCCCCCCACAGCTCGCGCACCGCCCACACCGCCGCCCTGGCGGGCACCGCCGCCAACCGAGGGCCGAACCTGGGCGGCCAGAGCCGGGTGGTCCGCCTGGCGCCCGGCCTCAGCGTGGCAAACGCCCTGGCGCGCCTGCGCCGACGACCGGGCGTGAGCTACGCCGTACCCGACTACCTCGCCCACACGGCCGGGGCGTTCGTCCCCGACGACCCCGGCCGCGGCCGGCCCGGCGACTGGCAGGCGCTGCAGTGGAACTTCGTCGGGCCGTTCGGGGTAAACGCGCCCCCGGCGTGGGGCAACCTGATCGCCGCCCACGCCGCCGGCGGATCCGGGGTGCGCGTCGCGGTGCTCGACACCGGCGTGGCCTACGCCAACCACGGACGCTTCTTGCGCTCCCCGGACTTCTACCCCAGTCAGTTCGTGCGCGGCTTTGACTTCGTCGCCGACAACGCCCGCCCCGACGACCACAACGGCCACGGCACCCACGTGGCGGGAACGATCGCCGAGGCGACCAACAACGGCAAGGGCCTCACCGGCCTCGCCTACGGCGCCCGGATCATGCCCGTGCGCGTGCTCGACGCCCACGGCGAGGGCGACGCCGCCACGATCGCCCAGGGCGTCCGCTTCGCCAGTCGCCACGGGGCGCAGATCATCAACCTGAGCCTGGAGTTCTCCAGCGACGTCGGCGCCCGCGACATCCCCGAGCTGATCGCCGCCATCCGCGATGCGCACCGCCGGGGCGTGCTGGTGGTCGGGGCGGCGGGCAACGAGGGGCACGGGGCGATCGCCTACCCGGCGCGGGCGCCCTACGTGCTCTCGATCGGCGCCACCACCGAGCACGGGTGCCTGTCGGACTTCTCCAACAAGGGACGGGGGCTGAGCCTGGTCGCCCCGGGAGGCGGCTCCGACGTCGACGAGCCCAGCGACCCCCACTGCCGTCCGCTCGACCCCCCTGGACGCGACGTCTTTCAGGTCACCTTCAGCGGTGCCTCGCCGCGGCGCTTCGGGATGCCGGGGGGCTACGAGGGGACCTCGATGGCAGCCCCCCACGTATCGGCCACGGCGGCGCTGGTCATCGCCAGCCGCGTGCTCGGCGCCCACCCCTCGCCCGACGCGCTCACCAAGCGCCTGATCGCCACCGCCCGGCGGCTGGGGAGTCCCGGCTACAACACCCGCTACGGGTGGGGCCTGATCGACGCCGGCGCCGCCACCGACCCGCACGACCGCGCCGGCCTGCCCGGCGCCCGGGCCGGCCCGCGGCCGGCCTGAGCCACCGTCCCGGGGCCCCGATCCCGAGCCGTGGTCCGCCGGCCCGAATCCGGCCTCAAACGGCGCCGCGGGCGCGGACTCAGGTGGTCCGGATGATCAGGACCGAGCAGGGGGCGTGGTGGGAGACCTTGTTGGGCACCGAGCCGAGCAGGAAGCGCTTGGCCCCGGTCATCCCCTTGTTGCCCACGATGATCAGATCGGCGCTGCGCTCCTCGGCCACGTCGAGGATCGCGTCGGCGGGATCGCCCTGGCGGGCGTAGGTCTCCACCTCGTCCACACCGGCCTCGCGCATCCGCTCGGCCGCGTCCTCCAGGGTGGCGTCTACGTCCTCGCGCTCGTTGATCATCCACTGCATGTCGCCCGGCGCCTCCTTGGCCTCCTCGGTCAGGCGGGTGCCGGACACGGGCTCGTAGGCGCTCACCAGATGCACGCTCGCCCCGATCTCCTTGGCCAGGTCCACGGCCTGTCCGACCGCCTTCTTGGCCGTCTCCGAACCGTCGGTGCCCACCACGATCGAGCCGAACATGTCTTGCCCTCCATCCGCTTGGCGTGGGTGCCCCCGGGGCTGGGGGCCCGCCCGCCCGAGGTTCCGGCCTCCCGGGGGCGGGCGCGGCGCATCATATCCCCGCATCGCCGGGGGGCGTCCGCGCGCGCCTACGCGCCAGACCGGGACCGCGGGACCGCTAGGCGAGCTTGACGATCGCGATCACCGCGCCCACCGCGACGAAGAAGACGATGGCCACCTGCATCCAGATCCAGGTCGGCGACACGCCCTCCAGCCTAGGGCAGCGCCGCTCGCGCGCGGGAGCCACCCCGGGGCGGGCGGGCGGTTGCGGTTAGGGTCGCCCCGTGAGCGACCGCGGGCTGGTGGTGAGCGATCGGGCCACGCTAGGCGAGGGCGTCGGTCTCGGCGCCCACGTCGTGGTGTACGGCGAGACGGTGCTTGGCGACGGGTGCGCGATCGGCGACCACGTCGTGCTGGGCAAGCCCACCCTGCGCGGGCCGCGGGCCGGGCAGGACGCCGGGCCGCTGGTGCTCGGGGCGCGCGTCTCGGTGGGGACGGGGGCGGTGGTGTTCGCCGGGTCGCGGCTGGCCGACCTGGTCACGGTGGGAGACCAGGCCTACGTGCGCGAGCGGGTGTCGATCGGCGAGGGCAGCCTGATCGGCCGCGGCAGCGTGGTCGACAACGACGTGACCGTCGGGGCGCGGGTATCGGTGCAGACCAACGTCTACCTGACCGCGTTTAGCTCGGTGGAGGACGACGTCTTCCTGGGCCCGGGCGCCACCACCGCCAACGACGACACGATGGGGCGCCACCCCCCCGACCAGGCGCTCGTGGGCGCCACACTGCGCCGGGCCTGCCGGGTGGGGGCCGGCGCCGTGCTGGTGCCGGGCGTCCAGGTGGGGGAGGAGGCGTTCGTCGCCGCCGGCGCAGTGGTCACCCGCGACGTGGCGCCGCGCGCCAAGGTGCGCGGCGTCCCCGCCCGGGTGTGGGGCGAGGTGACCGACGACGAGCTGCTCGAGCGCTGGCGCTGAGGGCCGCGGCTCAGCCGGCGGCGACCGCAGCGCGCCGGCGGCTTTGCCCCAGCTCGCGCTGGAGCTCCTCGAGCACGCGCACCACGCGCACGCCCGAGGCCCCGTCAGACAGCGGCGGGGCGCCCCGGCGCACGCAGTCGGCGAAGTGCTCGCATTCCAGGCGTAGCGGCTCGTCGTTGGGGACCCGCGGGCTCCAGATGTCACCCGAGCGGGTGATGTACTCGCCCCAGGTCTCGGCCTTCTCGTCAAAGCCCTTGTCGTAGACGGTCAGCTTGGCCTCGGTGGCCATGTCGTCGAAGGTGGCCATCCGCTTGGAGCCCACCACGGTGAAGCGGCGCTCCTTGTGGGGGTCGAGCCAGCTCAGGTGCAGGTGGGCGCTCAGGCCGGAGGGAAAGCGCAGGAAGGCGAAGACCACGTCCTCGACGCCGGGGCGCATATAGCTCTCGCCGTGAGCGGCGTACTCCTCGGGCTCCTCGCCGGCCAGATACAGCAGCACCGAGACGTCGTGGGCGCCCAGGCTCCACAGCGCGTTCTCGTCGGCCCGGAGCTTGCCCAGGTTCAGACGGTTTGAGTAGATGTAGTGGATCGAGCCCAGCTCGCCCGAGGCGACGATCTGCTTGAGCTTTCTCACCCCCGGGTGGTACTCGAGCAGATGCCCGACCATCAGTGTGCTCGGGGTGTCCTGGGCGGCGGCCAGCACCCGCTCGGCGTCGGCGACCGACTGGGCCAGGGGCTTCTCCACGAAGCAGTGCTTGCCCGCGCGAAGCACGCGCTCGGCCTGCTCGGCGTGGATGGGCACCGGGGTGGCGATCGCCACCGCGTCGAGCTCGGGATCGGCCAGCAGCTCCTCCAGCGACTCGGCGAAGCGGGCCGAAGGGTGCGAGCGCGCCATCTGCTCGCGCAGCTCGGGCCGGGCGTCGCAGCACCACCGCAGCTCGCTCCCGGGTAGGGCGTCGAAGTTGCGCGCCAGGTTCGGGCCCCAGTAGCCCAGCCCGACCACCCCCACCCGTACGGGCGCGCCGGCGGCGCTCAAAGCCGCACCACGCCGCCGGCCGTGCGCGCCCGGCGGCTGACGCCCCGCAGGTCGACCACCGCGGGGACGCGCTCGAGCACGGCGTCGTGATCGACGCCCGGGTGGGCGGTGAGGATGATCGCCAGCTCGGCGCGCTCGAGCACCTCGTCCAGCGGCACGCTGCGGAGGCCGAGATCGTCGAGCTCGGGTACGTGCGGGTCGTGATAGGAGAGCTCGGCGCCGCGCTCTGAGAGCAGCCCGATCATCTTCAGCGCCGGCGACTCGCGCACGTCGCCCACGCCGGCCTTGTAGCTGACCCCGATCAGGGCGATGCGGGTGCCGCGGATCGGCTTGCGGTGGTCGTTGAGCGCGCGCTCGACCTTGGCCACGCAGTGGTAGGGCATCTGCTGGTTGATCTTCCCCGCCAGCTCGATGAACTCGGTGACCATGTCGAACTCGCGCGCCCGCCAGGCGAGATAGAAGGGGTCGACGGGCAGGCAGTGGCCGCCCATGCCCGGCCCGGGGTCAAAGCGCATGAAGCCGTAGGGCTTGGTGGCGGCGGCGTCGACCACCTCCCACACGTCGATGTCCATGCGATCGGTGAGCATCGCCAGCTCGTTGACCAGGGCGATGTTGACCGACCGGAAGATGTTCTCCAGCAGCTTGGACAGCTCGGCCGCCTCGGGGCTGGACACCCGCACGATCTCGTCGCACACCACGCGGTAGAGCTCCTCGGCGCGGTCGGCGCACGCCTCGGTGAGCCCGCCCACCACCTTGGGCGTGTTGCGCAGCGTGTAGTCGGTGCGCCCCGGATCCACGCGCTCGGGTGAGAAGGCGACGTGGAAGTCGCGCCCAGCGGTCAGGCCCGAGAGCTCCAGGGCGGGCACCAGCCGCTCGCGGGTGGTGCCGGGGTAGGTGGTCGACTCGAGCACCACCAGTTGGCCGCGCTGGAGCACCTCGGCCAGCCCGCGCGCCGAATCCATGAGCGGCGAGAGGTCGGGCTCGCGGTTTCCGCTCAGCGGGGTGGGCACGCAGATGACGACGGCGTCGGCCTGGGCCACCCGCGAGTAGCGGTCGGTGGGCTCCAGGCGGGGGCTCGCCGCGGCCAGGCGCTCTGGGGCGACGTCCTCGATGTAGGATTCGCCCGCCGCGATCGCCTCGAGCTTGCGCGGGTCGATGTCCACCGCCACCACGTCGACCCCTTCCTCGGCGAAGGCGACCGCCAGCGGCAGCCCCACGTAGCCGAGGCCGATGATCCCGATCTTCATCGCCCCGCCAGTGTAAGGAGGCCCCCGGCGAGCAGCGCGCGATAGGGTCTGGCGACCGGCCATGGACTTCGAGGCGACCGAGCGCGGCAAGGAGTTCTCCGAGCGCCTGAGCGCGTTCATGTCCGAGCGCGTGCTGGCCGCCGAGCCGGTCTACGAGCAGCAGCTGCACGAGGCGGGTGACCCCCACGCCCAGCCCCCGGTGATGGAGGAGCTCAAGGAGGAGGCGCGGGCGCGGGGCCTGTGGAACCTGTTCCACCCCGACCCCCAGTTCGGTCCCGGGCTAAAGAACGTCGAGTACGCCCCGCTGGCCGAGATCCTGGGCCGCTCGCACATCGCCTCCGAAGCCTGCAACTGCTCGGCGCCGGACACCGGCAACATGGAGGTGCTCTCCCTGTTCGGCTCCCCCGAGCAGCAGGAGCGCTGGCTGCGCCCGCTGCTCGACGGCGAGATCCGCTCGGCGTTTGCCATGACCGAGCCCGACGTGGCCAGCTCCGACGCCACCAACATCTCCATGCGGATCGAGCGCTCGGGCGACGAGTACGTGCTCAACGGGCGCAAGTGGTGGACCTCGGGGGCGATGCGCGAGCGCTGCAAGATCTTCATCGTGATGGGCAAGACCAATCCCGAGGGCCCGCCCCACAAGCAGCAGAGCATGATCCTGGTGCCCCGCGAGACCCCGGGGGTGACCGTCCTGCGCAACCTGCCGGTGTTCGGCTACACCGACCCCGAAGGTCACGCCGAGGTGCTCTTCGAGGACGTGCGCGTCCCGGCCTCGAACCTGATCGCCTCGGAGGGAGACGGCTTCATGATCGGCCAGGCCCGCCTGGGCCCCGGGCGCATCCACCACTGCATGCGCGCCCTGGGGGCGGCCGAGCGCGCGCTTGAGCTGATGTGCTCGCGGGCCATCGAGCGCGTCACCTTCGGCCAACCGGTGGCCATGCGCGGCAACATCCAGGACTGGATCGCCGAGGCGCGGATCGAGATCGAGATGGCGCGCCTGCTCACGCTCAAGACGGCGTGGCTGATGGACTCGGTCGGCAACCGCCACGCCCGCACCGAGATCGCGGCGATCAAGGTCGCCGCCCCCAACGTGGCGCTGCGCGTCATCGACCGGGCGATCCAGGTCCACGGCGGCGGCGGCGTCTGCGACGACTTCCCGCTGGCCTGGATGTACGCCCACCTGCGCACGCTGCGCCTGGCCGACGGTCCCGACGAGGTGCACAAGCTCTCGATCGCCCGTCGCGAGCTGCGCGCGCACATGCCCCGCGAGGGCGACTCCGGCGACGCGAGCCGGGCGGCGCCCGGCACCGACGGCCAGCGGGCCGACCTGGTCGAGCAGACCAGCCGCTCCTGACGGTGGCCGGGGCCTGACCGTGGAGCTGTCGGACCGCGTGGCGGTGGTCACCGGCGGGGCGTCGGGGATCGGACGGGCGATGGCCGGACGCTTCATCGCCGAGGGTGCCCGCGGGGTGATGATCGCCGACATCAACGCCACCCTGGCCGAGAAGGTGGCCGCCGAGCTGGGGGAGCCGGCGATGGGAAGCGGCTGCGACGTCTCGGTCGAGGACGAGCTCGGGGCGGTGATCTCCCAGGCCCAGGACGTCTTCGGCGACATCGACCTGTTCTGCGCCAACGCCGGCATCGCCTCGGGACAGGGCGTGGACGCCCCCGACGAGGTGTGGGAGCGGATGCTGGCCGTCAACCTCCACGCCCACGTGCTCGCCGCGCGGCGCCTGCTGCCCGGCTGGCTGGAGCGGGGCGAGGGCTACTTCCTGACCACCGCCTCGGCGGCCGGACTGGTGACCCAGATCGGGGACGCCCCCTACGCGGTGACCAAGCACGCGGCGGTGGCGTTTGCCGAGTGGCTGGCGGTGACCTACGGGGGACGGGGGGTGCGGGTGAGCTGCCTGTGCCCGATGGGGGTGGACACCCCGCTGGTGCGCACCGGCCTGGACGCCGGGGGCGAGCAGGGGCTGGGCGCCCGGGTGGTGGCCGCCGCCGGAGAGCTGCTGGCGCCCGAGCGGGTGGCCGCCGATGTGGTGGACGCGCTCCGCGAGGAGCGCTTTTTGATCCTGCCTCACCCCGAGGTGCTCGAGTTCCTGCGGCGCAAGAGCTCAGACTACGACCGCTGGATCGCCGGCATGCAGCGCCTGCAGGCGCACGTGGCCGGCCCGGCGCAATAGCGAGGAGGAAAGCGATGGCCAGCGTGCACACCGTCCAGGGCCCGGTCGACGCCGACGAGCTCGGCGTCGTGCTCATCCACGAGCACGTGCGCTTTCGCGACGAGGCGATCGTCGACCAGTGGCCCGACCGCTACGACGCCGACGCCGAGATGGCGGCGGCGCTGGAGGCGGTGACCGCGGCCAAGGAGCGCGGGGTGCAGACGATCGTCGACCCCACCGCCATGTTCGGCGGGCGCGACGTGCGCTTCATGGCCCGGGTGGCCGAGCAGACCGGCGTGCGGATCCTCGCCTGCACCGGCATCTACACCTACGACTACCTGCCCCACTACTTCGAAAACCGCGACGTCGACGCCATGGCCGACCACTTCGTGGCCGACATCGAGTCGGGGATCCAGGGCACCGACGCCCGCGCGGCGTTCCTGAAGTGCGCCGCCGACGAGCCGGGCGTGACCGAGCACGTGGAGAAGGTCCACCGGGCGTGCGCCCGGGCGAGCGTGAGGACCGGGGCGCCGATCATGGCCCACTCGCGCCCCGCCTCTGACACCGGGCCGCGCCAGGTCGAGATCTTCCGCGAGGAGGGGGTGGAGCCGACCCGCATCCAGATCGCCCACACCGGCGACACCGACGACCTCGACTACATCGAGGGCCTGCTCGAGACCGGGGTCTACATCGGCCTGGACCGCTACGGGCTGGACATGTTCCTGCCCACCGACCGGCGCAACGCCACCACGGCCGAGCTCCTGCGCCGGGGGCACGCCGAGCGCCTTTTGATCTCCCAGGACTTCTGCGCCACGATCGACTGGTTTCCCCCCGAGGCCCAGGAGCAGCTGATCGGCGGCGGCGCCGTGCGCGAGGAGTGGAGCATGGTGCTGGTCTTCGACGAGGTGGTGCCCTGGCTGCGCGAGCAGGGGGTGCTCGACGACGCCGCGTTTCAGACCGTGTTCGTGGACAACCCGCGGCGCTGGCTAACCGGCTGAGCCCGGGCGGGGGCACCGGCGTGGGCCGCGGCTTGAACGGGGCCCCCGGAGGGCCTAAGCTCGCCCAAACTTCGGATGGCGGCATGCCGGGCATGCCCTGGCCGGCCGGGGGAAGGAGAGCGGGTTGTGTCAGTACGTCTCGTAGGTTTGTGCGCGGGTCTCGCCGCGCTGGTGCTCATCGGACTGCCGTCCCTGGCTTCGGCGGCGTCGTGCAGCGGCAACCGGACCTCGACGGGGTTTAGCTTCGCGTGCGACACGGCGATCGCGGGCTCTGCCGACGCCCCGCCCGACGGTTCGTCGGGGTTCTTGCTCGCCTACGACAGCACCGTCACCGTGACCGGGGGAAGCGTCACCCAGCCTGCGGGCGTGACCTGCACCGTTCCGCCGTCCCGGCGCGGCCCGCAGACGCGCCTGAGCTGCGACGGCCCGCGGATACCGGCCGGACAGCGGGTAGTGGGCAAAGTCAGCCTCGACGGCGGAACTCCCTGTGGCACCGCTGTGTCCCTGACCGCCTTCCTGCTCGGCTTCGCCGATCCCGAGACCGGAGACAACGCCTTCAGTGGCGGCGCGCTCGGCCCATGCCTACCGAGCGCAGGAGGCGGCGGCGTAGCGCCGGTGGCCACGCGCCCGCACCGCTGCCTGAAGGGCTACCACTACAACGCCCGCAAGCGCAAGTGCGTCAGGAACAAGCGGTCCTGCCGGCCAAAGAAGGGCTCGCGCACGCCCAAGGCCAAGCGGCGGTGCCCGTCGGCCCGAAAGCCCACCCGCCGCCGGTAGGCGAGCTTCGCACCGGCCGGAGGGCGGCGCGGGGCACGCCGCCCGGCTCGGCGAGCGCTGAGCGCAGCGCGGGGCGCTCAGCGCGCGTAGAGCGACTCGAAGACCTCCTCGTATCGGTCGTAGACCACGTTTCGCTTGACCTTGAGCGTCGGCGTGAGCTCGCCGGTCTCCTGGGAGAGGTCGTGGTCGAGGATCGCGAAGCGCTTGATCTGCTCGACCTGGGCATAGCGTTTGTTGACGTCGTCGACGATCCCCTGGACCAGCTCGCGCACCCGGTCCTCGTCGGCCAGCGCGGCGAGGTCCTCGGCCAGGCCCTGCTCGCGCGCCCAGGGGCCGATCTCCTCGGGGTCCAGCGTGATCAGCGCCACCGGGTAGGGACGGCGGTCCCCGTACATGACCGCCTGGGAGATCCAGCGCGACTGCTTGAGGTCGTTCTCCACGTTGGCCGGCGCGAGGTTCTTGCCCCCGGCGGTGATGATGATGTCCTTCTTGCGCCCGGTGATCTTCAGGAAGCCGTCGTCGTCGAGCTCGCCCAGGTCGCCGGTGTGCAGCCACCCGTCGTCGTCGAGCACCTCGCGGGTGGCCTCCTCGTTGCGCCAGTAGCCGACGAAGACGTTGGGTCCGCGCATGAGGATCTCGCCGTCGTCGCCGATGCGCACCTCGACGCGGGGGATCGGCCGTCCCACGGTGCCGAAGCGAAAATGCTCGCGCGTGCACACCGTCCCCACGCCGGTGGTCTCGGTCAGCCCGTAGCCCTCCATCACCGGACAGCCGGCGGCGTAGAAGAACTCGAGGATCTCGGGCGCGATCGGCGCCGCCCCGGTGTTGGCCTCCCGCAGGCGCTCCCCGAACAGGGAGCGCACTTTCTTAAAGATCTGGTTGTCGGCCTGCTCGAAGGGCCCCCGCAGCTGGTCGGGGATCGGTTCGCCGCGGGCCTCCAGGGCGCGCACCTTGACCCCCAGCTTGACCGCCTGGGCGAACTGCTCGCGCTCCTCGGGTGAGGCCTTCTCCAGGGGGGCGGTGGCCAGCGCGTAGAGCTTTTCGAAGATGCGGGGCACCGAGGGCAGGTAGTCGGGGCAGACGTCCTGAAGCTCGGGGATGATCTGCTTGGTGTCGCCCCCGAAGTAGGCCAGCGTGGCGCCCAGGTACAGGCCGGAGAGCTCGATCAGCTGGGCGAACACGTGGGCCAGGGGCAGGTACAGGTAGGAGACGTCGCCGGGGCGCACGATTCCCAGCTGCTCGACCATGTCGCACAGGGCGGTGCCGTTGCCGTGGGAGAGCATGCAGCCCTTGGGGGGCCCGGTGGTCCCCGAGGTGTAGATGAACAGCAGCGGGTCCTGGGCGCTCACGCCCGCCACCCGGCGCTCGAGCTCGGCCGGGTCGCCGCCGCCGCCGCGCAGCTGCTGCAGCGGCGTGGCGTCGGGGGCCTCGCCGTCCATCACCACCAGGCGGCGCAGGTCGGGCAGGCGCTCGCGCACGGCCCTGACCTTGTCCAGCTGGTGCTCGTCCTCGGCGATCAGCGCCACGGCGCCGGAGTTGCCGGCCACCCACTCGCACTCCTCGGGGGAGTTGGTGGGATAGATGGGCACCACGATGGCGCCGGCGCAGGAGATCGCCAGCGCGGCGTGGGTCCACTCCGGGCGGGTGTTGGCCAGCACGCACACGCGGTCGCCGGGCCCCACGCCCAGGTCGATCAGGCCACCGGCCAGGCCCCGGACCACCTCCTCGAGCTCGCGGTAGGAGCACTCCTGCCATTCGCCGCCGCGCTTGAAGCGCAGGGCCGGGGTGTCGCCGTGGCGCGCGCCGGCGAACGCCGGCAGCTCGGCCATCGTCTTTAGCTCGGTCGCCGACTGGACGTCTGGGGTTCCCATCTGGATTCCTCCTCTCCCTCTCGGTCACCTTACCCCTGCCCGGGGCAGTGCGTCGGCGGTGGCGCTCGTGCCGCGGGGCGGCGTAGGTCAGAATGTCCGGGCACCCGTTCGCGAAGGGAGGGAGATCATGCGACAGCTGACCAGCCTCGACGCCCAGTTTTTGGCGCTCGAGACCGCGCGCCAGAGCGGGCACGTCGCCGGTCTGGCGATCCTCGACCCGTCGACCGCCCCCGGTGGGGAGCTGCAGACCGCCGACATCCAGGCCCTGATCATCGATCGCCTCCCCCAGCTTCCGCCGCTGCGCTGGCGGCTGGTCGACGTCCCGCTGGGGCTGGACTACCCCTACTGGGTCGACGATCCCGACTTCGACCTGGACTTCCACGTGCGCGAGCTGGCCCTGCCCGCCCCCGGCTCTGACCAGCAGCTGGCCGAGCAGGTGGCGCGGATCGCCTCCCGCCCCCTGGACCGGGCCCGCCCGCTGTGGGAGCTGTACCTGATCTACGGCCTGCCCGCCGGCCACGTGGCGATGCTGACCAAGATCCACCACGCGCTGATCGACGGCATTTCGGGCGCCGAGATCATGGGGCTGTTGCTCGACCTCGGGCCCGAGGGGCCCAAGCTGCCCGCCGACCCGGAGTGGAAGGGCGAGGCCGACGCGCCTCCCACCGACCGCGAGATGCTGATCCGGGGGCTGATGGGGCTCCCCCGCTATCCGCTGCGGATGCTGCGCTCGCTGCCCGCGGCGATGCCCAACATCGACGAGACCCCGTTCTCGGCGCTCCCCGGGGCGGGGGCCCTGGGGCGGCTGGCCGCCGGCGTCCAGGGTCTGCTGGGCGAGGGGCCGCGGTCGCCGCGGTCGCCCCTGCGCGCGCCCAAGACCTCGTTTAACGGGCGCATCTCCCCCCACCGGCGCTTCGCCTTCGGGTCCTTGCCCCTGGCCGAGGTCAAGGCGATCAAGAACGAGCACGGCTGCACGGTCAACGACGTGGTGGTCTCGATCTGCGCCGGCGCGGTGCGCCGCTGGCTGATTGAGCACGACGAGCTGCCTATCCAGCCGCTGGTGGCCCAGATCCCGGTATCGGTGCGCAGCTCCGAGCAGGTGGGGACCTACGGCAATCAGATCATGCTCATGAGCGCGCCCCTGTTCACCAACGAGGCCGACCCGGTCAAGCGCCTGCTTCGCACCCACGAGGCGCTGGGCGACATGAAGGCGCGCCACCGCGCGCTGCCCGCGCAGCTGCTCCAGGACGCCAACCACTTCATCCCCCCGGCGGTGTTCTCGCGCGCCGCCCGGCTGACGTTTCGCCTGTCCACCAGCGGGGCCGGGCGCCCGACCTGGAACCTGGTGGTCTCCAACGTCCCCGGGCCCCAGATCCCGCTGTACTGCGCGGGCGCCCAGCTCAAGGCCAACTACCCCGTATCGGTGATCACCGACGGCATGGGGCTCAACATCACGGTCATGAGCTACCTGGGCAATCTGGACTTCGGCGTCGTCGCCGACCGCGACCAGATGCCCGACCTGTGGAAGGTGATCGGCTGGCTGGCCGAGGCGATGGAGGAGCTGCGCGCCGGCCGGGCGCCGGGCCGCGCAGTCGGGGCGCCGGCGGCCTCCGACGGGCGCAAGCCGCGCCGGACCAAGGCGGCGGCGAGCAAGCCGCGCCGGGCCAACCCCCGCGCTGCCAAGGCGGCGCCCAAGGCCGCCGGCCCCTCCTCGGCGGCCTCGACCTAGCCGCCCAGGTGGCGATCAAACCAGCCGGCGGCCAGCTCGCACACGCGCTCCAGCGCCCCGGGCTCCTCGAACAGGTGCGTGGCCCCGGGGACGACCTCGAGCTCGGCGGGGGCCCGCAGCTGGCCCTGGGCCTGGCGGTTTAGGTCGAGCACCACCCGGTCCTCGCCGCCCACGATGAGCAGGGTGGGGGCGGTGACCGCCTGAAGCGCGGGTCCGGCCAGGTCCGGGCGGCCTCCGCGCGAGACGACGGCGCGCACGCCCGCCTCGGGTTGGGCGGCGGCCACCAGCGCCGCCCCCGCCCCGGTGCTCGCCCCGAAGTAGCCCAGCGCCAGGGAGGCAGCCTCGGGCTGCTCGGCCAGCCAGCTCGACGCCAGCGCCAGGCGCCCGGCCAGCAGCGGGATGTCGAACACCCGCTCGCGGTCGCCCTCCTCCTCGGTGCTCAGGAGGTCGAGCAGCAGCGTCGCCATCCCCGCCCGGTTGAGGTAAGCGGCCACCATGCGGTTGCGTGGGCTCAGCCGGCCCGAGCCGCTGCCGTGGGCGAAGGCGACCACGCCCCGCGCCCCCGCCGGCACGGCCAGGTCGCCGGACAGGGCGGGCGCCTGGCCGATGACCACCGGACGCTCGGTCGCGCCGCGCATCGGTGCAAGCATCGCAGCCGGGCGGGCGCGGCGACGACGAGCTCGCGCCCTGGCCGGGGGTGGCCAGGGCGCGAGTAACTACGCGAGGTCGCCGGCGCCTAGAAGCCAGGCGGAGGCGGCCCGCCCGGCCCGCCGGGGCCGTCCGGACCCGGGCCGTGGCGCCCGTCTCCGTGCGGCGGGCGCGCGGTGCCATCGTTGGCGAATACGACGGTGCCGTCGGAGGACTGCGAGACGTGCACGTGGTCGTTGGCCTTGATGTCGCTGAGGCTGGCCGCGGCGAAGTTGCGGTAGACCTTCGCCCCGGACGGGATCGTCAGCGTCACCGTCTTGTAGGTCACCGTGGGGGTCCCCTCGGTGATCGTGAGCTGGTCACCGGAGACCGACTGGACGACGCCGTTGTCCTCGGTGGCCGTGATGAACGCGTTGCCGGCCTGGTTGAGCTCGACCACGTCGGCGTGCACCGGCGGGCCGTGCATGCCAAACGGCGGGCGACCGCCGGGGGCCCGGCCGGCCTGACGCGTGCTGTTGGTCTTGTGATGCTTGGCCGGGGCGGCGGCCGAGCCGGCGATGCCGGCGCCCGCGCCCACCAGCGCGCAGACGACGACCGCCGAGGCGGCCTTGGTCCGGGTTAGATGTGCCATCGGGATCTCCTCGCTTCGGGTGCCGTGGGTGTGGACTAAGGATCGGGGCATCGCCTTAGGGGGCCATGTGATCGGGCTAAGAGATCTGTATGAGGCGCGCGGCGTCGGCGCGCTGGGGCAGGCTGGCCAGCGCCCCCCGAGCCCCCAGCGCCCCGGTCCGGGCGCGGCGGGATCGGAGGCTGGTGTCCAGCGCCACGCGCTCGGGCGCCGGGCCGGCTCCTCTCAGCGCCGGCTCCTCGCCCGGGGCGTCGGAGACGCCGCCCGCCAGGCGGCCCAGGAAGGCGGCGATCCCCGCCGAGCCCCAGTGCCACGAGCTGTCGCCGGCGAGGGCGATCGTCCCGTCGCGACCGGGCCACTGCAGGCCCGAGGACCCGGTCTGGGCGGCGCTGGTCAGCCACCGTCCGGCGGCGGCGGCGCCGGCCGCGAAGCCGGGCTCGCCGGTGGCCTGACCGAGGTCGGCCAGGAACCAGCCGATCCCGGCGGCGCCGTTGTCGAGGCTGGTGGGCGCGCCGCTCTGGCCGGCGTCCTGGGGCCAGGAGAGCCCGCCGCCGCGCCCCACGCCGGCCGCCAGCAGCCAGTCCCCGGCGCCGCGGGCGAGCGCCAACGAGGCGCGGTCGCCGGTGACCGCGTAGGCCTGGAGCTCGACCCAGCCGATACCCGCCGCCCCCTCCTCCATGCCGGTGGCCCGCGCCGAGTTGCCGTCGCCGCCGGCGCCGTCGACCTCGATCGGCCAGGCCACCCCCGCGCCTTCGTGCGCCGCGTGGGCGCTCAGCCAGCCCAGCGCCCGGCGGGCGTCGGCCAGCCAGCGCGCCTCGCCGGTCTGGCGGTAGAGGGCCAGGAACACGTACGCCTGCCCGGCCATGCCCGACAGGTAGCCGGCGTCGACGCCCGCGGCGCCGGCGCGCTCGGGGATGGCGCCGTCGCTGCCCATCAGGGACTCCAGGTAGGCGCCGCCGGCGCGGGCGTAGGAGAGCCAGGCGCGCTGGCCGGTGCGCTGGGCGAAGGCCAGGAACGCGTAGACGATCCCCGCCTGGCCCTCCCCCAGCCCGGTCTCGTAGTCGCCGGGGGTGCCGTCGCGCCAGCTCCAGCGACACATCGCCGACGGGCAGGCGGCCGAGCCCACCGACTGCGCCCGCCAGGCCACCCAGCGCATCCCCGCCATCGCCGCCTGGGTGTAGCGCGGGTCGCCGGTGACCTGGCCCAGCCGCCACAGCACCTCGGCGATGCCCGGCGTGCCGTCGTCGAAGGAGGTGTAGTGCACGCTGGAGCGCCCGGCGCTGCTGTCGACCCAGTCGGCCCAGCGCAGACCCGGCCCGGAGGTCTCGGCCACGGCCAGCAGCCAGTCGCCCGCGCGCCGGGCGCCGTCCAGGTAGCTGGCCTCCCCGGACTGCTGATAGAGGGCGAGCAGGCCGTTGAGCACGCTGGCGGCGCCCACGTCGCGGTCGGTCTGCAGGTGGGGAGCCTGGATCACGCTGCGCCACGCCCAGCCCCCCTGAGCGGCGCTGACGTGGGTATCGAGCAGCGATCGCCCGGCGGCGTCGAGCACCGCCACTGTGTCGGTCGGGGCGCGGCGTGAGGCTTCGGCGGGCGCCGCGCCGGTGGCGACGCCCGCCGAAGCGCTGGCCGCGCGCGCGGAGCTGGTGGCCGCGCGCGCGGAGCTGGTGGCGGTGGTCGCGGAGCTGGTGGCGGTGGCCACGGGGCTGGTGGCGGTGGCCCCGGCCCCGCTCGCCGCCGCCCGGGCCAGCGCCGGACCGGCCAGGCCGAGCGCCGAGAGCAGCAGGCAAATCCGCGCGAAGGCCATGGCGTCCAGGATCCGGGCCGCCCATCAGGGACACCTAGGAGATCTGTGAGAGGTCCCTATGACTTCGGTGAGCGCCGGCTAAGAACGCGCGACCCGGTCCGGGCGCCCGTGACTCACACGGGCTCCTTAGCGTGCCCTTACGGGCTTGCGAGGAGCGGCGTCGATGCTCGCCGCGTCATGTCCTCTCCCGAAAGGAGAACCACGATGCACAAGGTCAGGCGGCCGATCTCGGTGGCGGTGGCCTCAATGGCGCTCGGCCTCTCGGGCGCCGGCGTCGCGTGGGCCTGTGACGGCTCCGGCACCTCCGGGCCCGGCACGACCACGACGGGCACGACGACCACGACGACGAGCACCGGCTCGACCACGTCGAGCAGCGGCACGTCGGCGTCGACCGCGTCCCGCCGGCACGCGCGGGCCCGGCTTCGGGCCCAGCGGCACGCGTAGTCGGGCGAGAGCGGGCGGGCGGGCGGCGCCCCGGCGCCTTTTCGCCCGCCCGCGCCCGACGCGGGGGGCTCATTACACCTCTCTTATGGTCGGCTTAGGGCTTTGCGAGGCTGGGCGCCGACGGTGGATGAGCGACGATGTCGCCGATCCAATCTGCAGAGGACGCGGTGAGCGATGAGAGTGCTGGTAGTCGAAGACGACGATTCCGTGCGCCAGGCCCTGCGCCGGGCGCTGATGCTGGGCGGCTATGAGGTGCTGCTCGCCGAGGGCGGCGAGGAGGGGCTCATGCGCGCGGCCAGCGACGTGCCCGACGTGATCGTCCTGGACGTGGGGCTGCCCGACATCGACGGTCTGGCGGTGTGCCGCGCGCTGCGCCAGGGCGGCAACCGCACCCCAATCCTGATGCTCACCGCGCGCGAGGCGGTACCCGATCGGATCGAGGGCCTGGACGCCGGCGCCGACGACTACGTGACCAAGCCCTACGACGTGGGCGAGCTCCAGGCGCGCCTGCGGGCGCTGGTACGGCGGGGACTGGAGGAGGGCGACGGGCGACGGCTGAAGTTCGCCGACCTCGAGCTCGACCCCGACGCCCACGCGGTGCGGATCGGCGAGCGCACCGTCGACCTCACCCGCACCGAGTTTCAGCTGCTCGAGCTGTTCCTGCTCAATCCCCGGCGGGTCCTGTCCTCGGATCTGATCTATGACCGGGTGTGGGGCTATGACTTCGGACCCGGCGGCAATGCCCTGCGCGTCTACATCGGCTACCTGCGGCGCAAGCTCGAGGCGGGCGGCGAGCGCCGCCTGATCCAGACCGTCCACGGCGTGGGGTACGTGTTGCGCGAGCCGTGAGCCTGCGCCGCCGCATCGCCGCCGCCGTCGCGCTGGCCGTGGCCGCCGTGGCGGCCGCGATGGGGGTGATCGGCTACCTGTCGGTGCGCTCGCACATGCGGGGCGAGATCGACCGCGCGCTGCAGGCGCGCGCCCAGCCGTTCCTGTTCCCCCACGACTCCAGCCGCGGCGGCTCGCCGCCCCCCGGGGACGGAGGGCGGGCCCCCGGCCGGTTCGCCCCCGAACGCGGCCGCGACGGTCGCCTTCCCCCCCCCGCCCCCGGGCCTGGAGCCGGGACCGCCCGGGGCCCCACCCGGGGCAAGGCCGCCCGCAACCGGCGCCGGGGCACAGGTGCCGGCGCCGCTGCCGTTTGGCGGCGCGTCGGGGTACTTTCAGTTCGTCCACTCAGACGGGACGGTCAGCGCCCCGGGGGGCACGCCGCAGCTACCGGTCGATGCCCGCACCCGGCGCGCCGCCCAGAGCGGCCATGGTCGCTACCTGACCGACGAGACGGTGCGCGGCACGCACCTGCGCGTGCTGACCGTCGCCGACCCCTACGACCGCACCGCGGTCCAGGTGGCCCGCCCCCTGAGCGAGGTCGACCACGTGCTCCACGGCTTGCTGCTCACGTTCGGTCTGCTGGTGGGCGGCGGGATCCTGCTGGCCGCCGCCCTGGGGGGCCTGGTGGGCCGCGGCGCCTTGGCCCCGATCAGGCGCTTCGTGGGGCGCACCGAGAAGGTCTCCGGGGCCCTTGACCGCTCCGAGCGCCTGGAGGAGACCGGCCCGGCCGAGCTGGTGCGCCTGGCGGCCAGCTTTAACCGCACGCTCGACGCGCTCGAGCAGTCGGTGGCCGCCCAGCGCCACCTGGTCGCCGACGCCTCGCACGAGCTGCGCACGCCGATCGCCGCCCTGCGCTCCAACATCCAGATCTTCCTCGACTCCCACCGCCTGCCCCCCGCCGAGCGCCAGCCCCTGCAGGAGGGGATCATCGCCGAGCTCGACGAGATCACCCGTCTGGTCTCCGACGTGGTCGAGCTCGCCCGCAGCGCCGAGCCCAGCGCCGAGCTCGAGACCTTTGCCCTAGACGAGGTGGTGGCGCACGCCGTCGAGCGCACCCGGCGGCGGGCACCCGAGCTGGGCTTTGACGTCGCGCTCGAGCCCGCCCTGCTGCGCGCCGACCCCGAGCGGATCGCGCGGGCGGTGACCAACGTGCTCGACAACGCCCGCAAGTGGAGCCCGCCCGGCGGGGCGATCGAGGTCAGATTGGCCGACGGGGTCCTGAGCGTCCGCGACCACGGACCGGGCTTCGACGAGCAGGACCTACCCCACGTGTTCGACCGCTTCTACCGCGCCCCCGCCGCTCGGCGCCTGCCCGGATCGGGGCTGGGGCTGGCGATCGTGCGCCAGGCGGCCGAGGCAGCGGGGGGCAGCGCCGACGCCGAGAACGCCCCCGGCGGGGGGGCGCGGGTGCGGGTGAGCTTTGGGCCCACCACGCGACCCGCCGGCCAAGCGCCGGGCGCGGGGCGCCCGGCGCCGGCACCGCCCGCCGCCGGTCGGCCCCGGGCGGCCCCCCAGTAGCGGGCCGCCCGGGCCGCGCGCGCGGCGCTGGGAGCTCCCTAGAGCTGGGCGCGCACCACCCCGCCGGGGTACTTGGCGTTGTGGATGTTTACGTAGTAGCCCTTGGGGTTGGCCTCGATCTGGGCCAGCAGGCCCGCGGCCGCGGGGGCGCAGCCGGAGGACTTGAACTGGGCGGCGGTGCTCAGCGGTATGACCACCGGGCCCGCGGCGCCCGCGGCTCCCTGGTGGATGTGGGCCAGCTTGGGCGCCGTGACCCCCTGGAGGTTTGAGAACTTCCAGCACAGCTGGTTGGTCTTGGCTTTGACGCTGATGACCGCGGTGCCCGAGCCGGTGGGCGCGCCCGCCGGGACCTCGTTCTTACCGGCGAGCTTGACCTTGTAGGTCTTGGGCTTGACCTTGGCCCCCCCGCTGGGGGTCGCGGTCGTGGCGCCGCTGGTCGTCTTGTTGGAGCTGCTCGAGCTCCCGCAGCCGGCGGCCACCAGGCTGGCCACGGCCAGCGGAAGCAAAGCGGTGCTGGTGCGCATTCGCCCTCCCTCTGTCTCGACGTGCATTTGTGGTCGCGGCGCCGCCGCCCCTTGTCGCCCACCGGCGGCCCCGATCTCGGGGGCTAACCATATTGTGAAAAGCGCGACCAGCGGGCGCTCGCGCCGGCCCCGGCCGCTAGGCGGGCAGTCGGCGCTCGATCGCCGCCCGGGCGCGCTCGGGGGCGTGGTCGTCGCCGAGCAAGCGCAGGCCGGCGTTGGCCCCGGAGACCAGCGCATAGACCTCAAACGCCAGCTCCTCGGGGTCGGGCACGCCGGCCAAGCCAGCGTGGCGGGCGAGCTCATCCAGCCAGGCGCGCAGGAGCTCGCGCACCGCGTCGCGCACGGGACCCGGTCGGTCGTCGACTTCGGCGCCGACCGCCGACCAGAAGCAGCCCCCCTCAAAGACGTCGGCGCCGAGATAGTCCACGTAGCGCAGGCAGTAGTCGCGCAGCCGGCCGGCGCCGGCGGGCGCGGCTTGGGCGGGGGCCACCACGGCGTCAAAGAAGCGCCGAGCCGCCTCGTGCACCGTGGCCAGCTGCAGCTCCTGTTTTGAGCCGAAGTGGGCGAACAGGCCGCTCTTGCTCATCTGGAGCTCGCCGGCCAGCCGGCCGATCGTCAGTCCCTCCAGGCCCCCGGTGGAGGCGATATCCACCGCCCGGTCGAGGATCGCCGCGCGCGTGTCGGCGGACTTAGTGGTCATGGGACCACATAATACGAACGTTCGTGTTATTACTTTGGCCCACTGGCGGTCACCCCCGGCGATTGGAGCGGCAGATGGCGGATTTCACGATCAAGCACATCGACGACATGGAGGCGGTGGTGTTCGGGTCCTTCAAGCGCGCCCGAGCCGAGCTCGGCCTGCAGGCGTTTGGCATGCAGGTGATCGACATCCCGGCGGGCGCCGAGCAGTATCCCGAGCACGACCACGCCGGCGACGGCCAGGAGGAGGTGTTCGTCGTGCTGCGCGGCGGAGGCGAGATCGAGCTCGACGGCGAGCGCCACGCCGTCGACTCCGACGCGCTCGTCCGGGTGGGACCGAGCGTCAAGCGGAAGCTGTGGCCGGGCGAGGATGGCATGCGCGTCCTGGCCCTGGGCGGCGTCCCGGGCCGGGCCTATGAGGCGCCCGAGGTCTCGGAGCTGGGAGCGCCCGACCCCGGGCTGCCCGGAGTGCCGGCGCCCTGAGCCCGCCCGTCCGGCGCGCCGCGTCCGCCGGGCGCTGGTGCTACCTTGCCGCCGACAAGGTCGGGGACGTCCCGATAAACACCAGTGCGCGTTTCGCAGTCGTTGCCGTACAGCATCCTCCGCGTTCGCAGCACAGGACTGGAGGAACAACGATGGCAACCGGAACTGTGAAGTGGTTCTCCGACGAGAAGGGCTATGGCTTCATCACCCCCGATGAAGCGGGCAAGGACCTCTTCGTGCACCACTCGGGCATCCTCAGCGACGGCTACGCCTCGCTGGCCGAGGGCGCCAAGGTCTCCTACGAGGCCGAGGCCGGTCCCAAGGGGCCCAAGGCGGTAAACGTCCAGGCTCTGTAGCTGCCCGCCGGCGGGCGGGGCGCCGGCGCCGGCCCGTCCCCTTGACGCGCCCGTCGCCGGCCAGGGCCGGTGCAGAGCGCGGGGCCGGCGGCCGCGCGCCAGGGCACGCCGGATCCCGGCGAGGGATTCGCCCGTCTCGATGTAGGCGCAGGCCAGGACAACAGGGCCCCAGGGACGGGAGCGACGGCCCGTTGGGGGACGCGGGCGGGCCGGGCCCCCGGCGCCCACTAGCATGGCCATCGCCCCGATGGCGCGCGCCGCGAGCGCTCGCGGGCCCGATTCCGAGCCGTCCCTTGACGCAGGATCCCGCCGCCCACCGCCCCTCCCCGCCCGCCAGTTTCGGCCGCGGGGTGGGCTCGGCGCCCGGCGATTCCGCGGCGGGCGGCCGGGGCGCGCCCGCCCCGGCTATCCGGGTGCGGGGACTGCTCAAGCGCTTTGGGGACATCGAGGCGGTCAGGGGCATCGACTTCGACGTGCACTCCGGGGAGACGTTCGGCTTTCTCGGCCCCAATGGGGCGGGCAAGACCAGCACCATCAACATGCTCTGCACGCTGTCGCGACCAACCGCCGGAGGCGCGCAGGTGGCGGGCCACGACGTGCTCACAGAGCGCGACGACGTGCGCCGGCACATCGGCCTGGTGTTCCAGGACCCCACCCTGGACGGCTATCTCACCGCCGAGCAGAACCTGCGCCTGCACGCCGAGCTGTACGGGATCGAGCGCGACGCGGTCGCCCTGCGCATGCGCCAGGTGCTGGAGATGGTCGGCTTGTGGGAGCGGCGCGCCACCCGGGTGAACACCTTCTCCGGGGGCATGAAGCGGCGCCTGGAGATCGCGCGCGGCTTCCTGCACTCACCCCGGGTGCTGTTCCTCGACGAGCCCACCATCGGCCTCGATCCCCAGACGCGCCATTCGATCTGGCGCTACATCCGCGAGCTAAAGCGCGCCGAGGGGATCACGATCTTCCTCACCACCCACTACATGGACGAGGCGGAGTACTGCCAGCGCATCGCGATCATGGACCACGGCGAGATCATCGTCCTCGACAGCCCGCAGGCGCTGAAGGCGAGCGTCGGGCGCGACCGCGTGCAGATCGAGACCGACGACGACGAGGCGGCGATCGCCGAGCTGCGGCGACAGTTCGGCATCGAGGCCACGGTGGCCGAGGGCCGGGTGACCTTCGGCGTGCCCGAGGGCGCGCAGTTCGTCCCCCGCCTGTTCTCCAAGCTGGGCGCCCCGATCCGCTCGGTCAGCGTGGCCCGGCCGTCGCTGGACGATGTGTTCATGTCCTATACCGGCACCACCATCCGCGACGCCGAGGCGTCGAGCGCGGACCGCCTGCGCCCGTTTGCGCGCGTGATGGGAGCCCGGTGACCCCGGCCGAGCGCCTCGCCGGCGCCCCGATCCAAACCCCGCCCGCCCCCCCGCCCCCGCCATCGGCGCCGGCCGCCGCGGCGTTGCCGATCGCCCGGGTGCACGTCCCGCCGCGCAGCTGGCGCGGGGACGCGCGGGCGATCAAGATCGTCTGGCGGCGAGAGATGATCCGCTTCGGCCAGGACCGCCTGCGCATCGTCACCTCGCTCGTGCAGCCGTTCCTGTTCCTGTTCGTGCTCGGGACCGGGCTGTCGCGGATCGCCTCGGCCGGCACGCACGGCGTCAACCTGCGCACGTTCGTCTATCCGGGAGTGCTGTGCATGGCGGTCATGTTCACCGCCATGTTCTCGGCCGCCTCGCTGGTGTGGGACCGAGAGTTCGGCTTCCTGCGCGAGATGATGGTCGCCCCGGTTCGTCGCGGCTCGCTGGTGGTTGGCAAGTGTCTGGGCGGCGCCACCGTGGCCGGCGCTCAGGGGGCGATCGTGATCGCCCTGGCCGGGCTGGTGGACGTGCCCTATGACCCCGGGCTGATCGCCGCCGTGTTCGCCCTGCAGCTGCTGCTGGCCTTCTCGGTCACCGCCTTCGGGGTGATGGCCGCCGCCCGCGTGAGCCAGATGCAGTCGTTCATGGCCCTGATGCAGATGGTGATCATGCCCATGTTCTTTTTGGCCGGCTCGCTGTTCCCCGTCTCCGGCCTGCCGCGCTGGCTGGAGATCCTCAACCGCATCGATCCCCTCACCTACGCGGTCGATCCGATGCGGCGCATCGTCTTCTCCCATCTGCATATCGCGCCCGCCGCGCGCCAGGCCCTGGACCCGGGCGTCACCTGGTGGGGATGGCGGGTGCCCACGCTCGTGGAGGCGGGGGTGGTCGCCGGCCTGGGCGCGCTGATGCTCATGGTGGCGATCGCCGCCTTCAGCCGCGGCGAGTGAGCCGCGCTCGACCCAGCTTTGCGCCCCGTCGGCGCACCATTTTGAAGTTGACTGCACCGAAGGACGGGTAACGCCCTTACCACGGGTCCGTGAGAACGGTTACCGTGCACCCCGCTCACCCACGCACGACGGAGGCTCACATGGCTGCGCCCAGAAAGCCCGCCCGCAAGCAGTCCACCACCCGCAAGCGCTCGACCGCGAGCCGGCGAACGTCCGCCCGCAAGTCGCCGGCCAGCTCGCGCGCCAGCCAGAACCAGCGTGCGCTCGCGCGTGCCAACAAGGCGCTCGACGCCGCCCAGGACGCCCTGAAGGCGGTGCGCGGCGACGTCGGCACGGGGGCGCGCGGCCTGCGCAAGGACGTCGACAAGATGATCAAGGACGCCCGGCGCGACGTGACCAAGATGACCAAGTCGCTGGCCAAGGACCTCGAGCAGCTCCAGAAGGCGGTGACCTCGGGGGCCACGCCGCGCAGAAAGCCGGCCCGGCGCGCGTCGTCGCGGACCAGGAGCACGGGCCGGACCTCCTCGAGGGCGAGGAGCACGACGCGCCGCAGGCGCGCCGCCTAGCCGCGCCGCCGCGCGACGCGGGTGCGCGCCGCGCGGCGGGTTGTGCTATCCAGGCCCATCGCCTGCCTGCTCACCGACAGCCCCACGGCCTCGGTTCGGCTGCTCACGCTCAATCGCCCCGAGCAGCTCAACGCGATGAACGCCGAGCTGTGCCAGGCGCTGCACGACGAGCTCGGCCGCATCGCCGCCGAGCGCGCCTGTCGAGTGGTGATCCTCACCGGAGCCGGGCGCGGGTTCTGCGCCGGCCTCGACCTGCGCGGCTACGGCCCGGCCCCGGGCGCCGACGGCACCGACCCCGCGCGCGACCGGCTGACCAACCAGGAGCACATGTCGCGGCTGATCCTGCGCCTGCGGGCCACCCCCCAGCCGGTGATCGCGGCGGTCAACGGGCCAGCGGCGGGCTTCGGGCTGGCCCTGGCGCTGGGCAGCGACCTGCGCTTCGCCGCCGCCGGGGCGGTCTTTCGCGTCGCCTTCGCCAACGTCGGGGTGTCCAACTGCGACATGGCCACCAGCTGGCTGTTGCCCCGGCTAGTCGGGGCCGCGCGGGCGCACGAGCTGATGCTCACCGCTCGGCGCTTCGACGCCGCCGAGGCCGAGCGGATCGGGCTGGTGGCCGAGGTGGTGCCCCCCGAGCGCCTGCTCGACCGCGCCCGCCAGGCGGCGGCCCAGATCGCTCAATGGGCACCGTGGGGCGTGCGCCTGACCAAGCAGGGGATGTGGGCGGCGCTGGAGATCGCGTCCGAGCAGGCGGCGGTGGAGTACGAGGACCGCCAGCAGATCATGGCCACGCACGGCGCGGCGCCCCCCGAGGCGGTGAGCGCCTACCTGGAGAAGCGGCCCGCCGAGTTCGCCGACTGAACATGGCGGCGCCGGCCGCGAATCCCGCCGCCAGCGACCTCGTCGACGAGCGGCTCATCCACGGCCTGCACGTGCAGGCCGCTCGCCGGGCGGGCGTCCACGCCGAGCACGAGCCCCACGTGGTGTTTCAGACCTCGACCTTGGACGCCCTGTTCGACGGGGACTTCGAGGGCGACCTGAGCTTCGCCGAGCTGGCCCAGCACGGCGACCTGGGGCTGGGGACCCTCGACGGCCTCGACGGGGAGATGATCGCCCTCGACGGACGTTTTCTGCGCGCCGACCCCGACGGAGCGATCACCGAGATCCCCCCCACCGCCAAGACCCCGTTTGCGGTGGTGACCTTCTTCTCCCCGGTGGTTGCGTTCAGGATCGAGGAGCCGCTCGAGCACGAGGCGTTCCTGGCCGCGCTTAACCGCCACGCGCCGCCGGGGTCGCCCAGCTGCGCGGTGCGCATCGACGGCGCCTTTGAGCTGGTGCGCGCTCGCTCGGTGCCCCGGCAGCGTCCTCCCTACCGGTCGCTCGCCGTCCTCTCCGACGAGCAGCACGTCTTCGAGCTGCGCGGGGTGAGGGGGACGATCGTCGGCTTTCGCTTTGCAGCCTACGCCCAGGGCCTGGAGGTGCCGGGCTATCACCTGCACTTCGTCGACGCCGAGCGCCGGCGCGGAGGCCACGTGCTCGCCTGTCGCCCCGCCGGCGTAGACGTGGGCATCGACCGCGCCAGCGAGCTGCACCTCGAGCTTCCGCCGGGGATCGGGCTCGGCCCGGGCCAGGGCTCGGATGCCCGGCGCGCCGAGATCGAGCGCCTGGAGGGCCCGGGCTAGCGGCAAAGGGTGGGCGGGACCGGCTCGAGATCCGGCGGCCCGGGCTAGGGTTTGCCAAACGCAGTCATCGGGTAACCGCCTTCGGCTAGCCGCGGGGGCGTGGCCCACCGACCGCGCCGCGGAAAGCTAGGGGTAAGACACCGGGCAGCTGAAGGGGGAGCCGTGGCAGCCACAGCCAAGCCGGGAAGCGCGACGTCTGCGCGGGCCAACGGGTCCACCGCGGTCGACGAGCAGGCCCTGGGGGAGCTGCGCGCCGCGGTCCGGGCCGCGCGCGCGGGTGACTTCTCGGCCCGCCTGAACGCCCGCCGCAAGGGCGTGCTGGGCGAGATCGCCGCCGATTTCAACGAGCTGGTGGCCACCAACCACCGGATGGCGAACGAGCTGGTGCGCGTCGGGCGCATCATCGGACGCGAGGGGCGCATGACCGTCCGTGCCTCGCTGCCGGGCGCGTCGGGGGAGTGGCAGACGGCGCTGGAGGCGGTCAACAGCCTGATCGATGACCTGGTGCGCCCGACCACCGAGGTCGCCCGGGTGATCGGCGCGGTGGCCGAGGGCGACCTGTCCCAGAAGATGGCGATGAAGATCGAAGGACAGCCGGTCAAAGGCGAGTTCCTGCGCATCGGCACCACCGTCAACACGATGGTCGACCAGCTCTCGAGCTTCGCCGACGAGGTCACCCGCGTGGCCCGCGAGGTGGGCACCGAGGGCAAGCTCGGCGGCCAGGCCGAGGTCGAGGGCGTCTCGGGCACCTGGGAGGACCTCACCGACTCGGTCAACTTCATGGCCAACAACCTCACCGACCAGGTGCGAAACATCGCCCAGGTCGCCACCGCGGTGGCCCAGGGCGACCTCTCCGAGCAGATCACGGTCGACGCCAAGGGCGAGATCCTCGAGCTCAAGGACACCATCAACACGATGGTCGAGCAGCTGCGGTCGTTCGCCGCCGAGGTCACCCGGGTGGCGCGCGAGGTGGGCACCGAGGGCAAGCTCGGCGGCCAGGCCGAGGTCGCGGGCGTCTCGGGGACCTGGCGCGGGCTGACCGAGAACGTAAACCTGATGGCCTCCAACCTGACCGATCAGGTGCGAAACATCGCCCAGGTGACCACCGCGGTGGCCAACGGCGACCTCTCCCAGAAGATCACCGTCGACGCCAAGGGCGAGATTCTCGAACTCAAGGACACCATCAACACGATGGTCGACCAGCTCTCGAGCTTCGCCGACGAGGTCACCCGCGTGGCGCGCGAGGTGGGCACCGAGGGCAAGCTCGGCGGCCAGGCCGAGGTGGAGGGCGTCTCGGGCACCTGGCGCGGGCTGACCGAGAACGTAAACCAGCTGGCGGGGAACCTGACCACCCAGGTGCGCGCCATCGCCGAGGTATCCACCGCGGTGACCCAGGGTGACCTGACCCGGTCGATCGCCGTCGAGGCCCAGGGCGAGGTGGCCGAGCTCAAGGACAACATCAACCAGATGATCGCCAACCTGCGCTACACCACCCAGCGCAACGAGGAGCAGGACTGGCTGAAGACCAACCTGGCGCGCATCTCGGGCCTGATGCAGGGTCAGCGCGAGCTGCGCACGGTCTCCCGGCTGATCATGTCCGAGCTGACGCCGACCGTGCAGGGTCAGCTCGGCGCCTTCTTCCTGGCCGAGACCCCGGACGGCGAGGACGCCGAGACCGAGCTGCGCCTGATCGCCAGCTACGGCTACCGCACCCGCGGGGAGATCCCCACCCGCTGGGCGTTGGGGGAGGGCCTGGTGGGCCAAGCCGCCGTCGAGAAGAAGCCAATCCTCATCACCGGCGCCCCCCAGGAATCGTTGCGCATCACCAGTGGCTTGGCCGACGTCGCGCCGGCCAACATCATCGTGATGCCGATCCTGTTCGAGGAGCAGCTGCTCGGCGTCATCGAGCTGGCCTCGCTCGAGGCCTACAGCGACAGCCACCTCACCTTCCTCGAGCAGCTGATGGAGACGCTCGGCGTCGTGCTCAACACGATCATCGCCAACATGCGCACCGAGGAGCTCTTGCAGCAGTCCCAGTCGCTCACCCAGGAGCTGCAGAACCAGTCCGAGGAGCTCCAGCAGCGCCAGGACGAGCTCACGCGCTCAAACGCCGAGCTCGAGCAGCGCAACCGCGACATCGAGACCAAGAACCGCGAGATCGAGTTGGCCCGTCGGGGGCTGGAGGAGAAGGCCGCCCAGCTGGCGTTGTCCTCGAAGTACAAGTCCGAGTTCCTGGCCAACATGAGCCACGAGCTGCGGACACCGCTCAACAGCCTGCTGATCCTGTCCAAGCTGCTGGCCGAAAACGACGAGCGAAACCTCTCGGACAAACAGCTGGAGTTCGCCCGTACCATCCACCGAGCCGGGACCGACCTGCTCGAGTTGATCTCCGACATCCTCGATCTGAGCAAGATCGAGGCGGGCAAGATGGAGATCCTGCCCGACTTGGTCGCCCTCGACGCGGTGACCGACTACGTCAAGCGTACGTTCCAGCCGGTGGCGGCGGACCAGGGCCTGAGCCTCGAGGTGGTCGCCGCGCCGGACCTGCCCGAGAGCGTCCTCACCGACCAGCAACGCCTGGAGCAGGTGCTGCGCAACCTGCTCTCCAACGCGTTTAAGTTCACCGAGGTCGGCGGGGTCACGCTGACCATCGCTCGCGCCTCCGACGAGCGGCTACTGTTCAGCGTCTCCGATACCGGGCCGGGGATCGCCGAAGACAAGCTGCAGTTCATCTTCGAGGCCTTCCAACAGGCCGACGGGACGACCTCGCGCAAGTACGGAGGCACGGGCCTGGGCCTGTCCATCAGTCGCGAGCTCGCGCGGGCGCTGGGCGGCGAATTGATAGTGGAGTCCATCGTCGGCGTGGGCTCGAGCTTTACCTTGGTGCTGCCGATCGCGTTCCCGCGCTCTCGCCCCTTGGGCGACGGCACCGGGGGGCCCGCCGACGGGACGATCGCGCCCGCCGAGCGCGCCCAGGTGATCGCGGCGGCGCTGTCGGCGGAGCCGGCTCGCGCCCTGGACGCGGACGCAAACGGCGGCGCCGGTGGTGGTGCCCTCGCCGCCGAGACTTCGCCGTTGCGGGCGGCGACGGGGGCGGCGCTGGGGATGCTCCAGCGCACGGCCAAGCGCGTGCTGATAGTGGAACGGGGCCAGTCGGGGGCCCGAGCCGTGACCGGCCTGATCGGCCGAGACAAGGGGGTGGCGCTGGCCACCGCCGCCTCGGAGGAGGAAGCGGCCGGAGCGCTCGGCGACGAGGCGCTCGACTGCCTGGTGCTGGGCGCCGGCGTCTCCAAGGCGGCGATGTTCCGGCTGCTGGACCGCCTCGACGAGTCCGGTCTGGCGGCGGGTCCGATCCTGCTCTGTCCCGACCGGCCGTTGACCGATCGCGACCGGGCGCGGCTGCGCGCCTACGACACGCGGCTGCGGACCCGGGTGGTCGCCAACCCCGAGCAGATCGCGGCCGAGACCGCCGTCGCCCTGCACCGCCAGCCGGTGCGCCCGGCGACGGAGTGGTCCTCGCCCCGCACCGCAGCCGATGACGGCTCGCTCGGCGGCCGCAAGGTCCTACTCGTCGACGACGACGTGCGCAACCTGTTCGCCTTGGCGAGCTTGCTCGAGGACGCGGGCATGGAGGTCCTGTTCAGCGAGACCGGTCAGGAGGCGCTGGGCGTCCTGGAGCGCCAGCAGGATGTCGACCTCGTCCTGATGGACATCATGATGCCGGGCATGGACGGCTATCAGACGATGGCGGCCATCCGGGAGATGCCCGATTTCGCCAAGCTCCCGATAATCGCCGTGACGGCCAAGGCGATGCAGGGCGATCGGGAGAAGAGCCTGAGCGCCGGCGCCTCGGACTACATCACCAAGCCGGTCGAGCCGGACAAGCTGATGTCGCTGATCCGGGCCTGGCTGCGCGAGTGACCCAGCGAGGGCCGGGGCCCTGCTTGCAGCCCGTCGAGCTAGCGCCATGACCGAAACCACCGATCAGCACCCGCCGGTTGCCTCCGCCAACGGGACCGCCCGTCCGGGGGGTCATCCGCTGGCCCTGGTTCCGCCCACCGGGCCGCCGCCCCCCCTGACCGAGACATCGGCGGTCAACGTCCTACTCGTCGACGACAACCCGGAGAACCTCCTCGCCCTGGAGGCGGTGCTCGAGCCGCTGGGCCAGCGTCTGGTGCGGGCGACCTCGGGAGAAGAGGCGCTCAGGCTGCTGCTGCGCGAGGAATTCGCGGTGATCCTGCTCGACGTCCGCATGCCCGGCATGGACGGCCTGGAGACCGCGCGCTACATCAGCGCCCGCCAGCGCACTCGCCACACCCCGATCATCTTCCTCACCGGCCAGGAGGCCGACGTCGATCAGGCGTTTCGGGGCTATCAGTCCGGGGCGGTCGACTATGTGGTCAAGCCGTTTGAGCCGGGGGTGCTGCGCTCGAAGGTGTCGGTATTCGTCCGGCTCCATCACGAGCGCGCCGAACGCATCCGCGAGGCCCACGCCCGGGCCGAGGCCGAAGCGGTGGCCAGCGCCGTGCGCAGGCTTCAGTCGGTCTCCGATGCGGCGCTTGCCCATCTGGAGATGGAGGACCTGCTCCCCGAGCTGCTGGGGCGTACGTCGGCCCTGTTCGAGGCTGATACCGCGGGCCTGCTGCTCGCCGATCGCGACTCGGGCGATCTGATCCTGCGCGCCGTACACGGCCTCGAGCGCCAGGCGGGCGAGACCACGGTCACACCCGAGCAAGGCGGCTTCCTGGGGTCGCTTGCCCAGGCCGGCGACGCCCAGGCCCTGGCCGAGGTGGGCCCCGACGCACAGCTGCACGAGTCGCTGGCCGCCACCGGAGTGCGCTCGGTGCTGGCGTCTCCCCTGCTCTCGCGGGGCGAGGTAGTCGGCGTCCTTTACCTGGGGTCCTGCCGCCCCGGCCACTTCTCGCCCGAAGACACCGTGTTGATGGGCCTGAGCGCCGAGCGAGCCGCGATCGCGATCGACCACGCGCGCTCTTATGAGCACGAGCGGGGTCTGGTGGAGATGCTCCAGCGCAGCCTGCTCCCCGATCGACTGCCGCGCGTCCCGCAGCTCGAGCTCACCGCGCGCTATCTGCCCAGTGGGACGGCGGCCCAGGTGGGCGGCGATTGGTATGACGCGGTCCTGCTCGCCGACGGTCAGGTGGGCCTGGCGATCGGCGACGTGGTGGGCCACGGACTGCGAGCCGCGGCGGTCATGGGCGAGCTGCGCAACGCCCTGCGCGCCTATCTGGTCGAGGGACACGGGCCGGGGCACACCATGGAGCAACTCAACCGCCTGGTGACGCTCTCCCACGGCGAGGTGATGGTGGCGACGTTGTCGCTGATGATCCTCGACCCCGAGACCGGCAGCGCCCGCGTGACCAGCGCCGGTCATCCGCCCCCGCTGGTGATGGCCGAGCCGGGCGAGGCTCGCTATCTCGATCCCCCCCGGAACCCGCCGCTCGGCGTTCAAGACCGCCAGCGCTACCCCGAGTCCGAGTGTCGGCTGGATCCCGGCGCCACCGTGCTGTTCTTCACCGATGGGCTCGTGGAGCGCCGCGGCCAGACGATCGACATAGGCCTCGAGCGCTTGCGCCGGGCGGTACTCGCGGCACCCGCGGAGCTGGAGCGCCTGGCTGCCCACGTCCTCGAGACGATCCACGACGACGAGGCCTGCCACGACGACGTCGCGCTGCTCGCGGTGCGGTCCGTGCCCCGCACCGACCAGCCGCTGGCGTTGGTGTTGCCCGCCGAGCCCAGCGCCGTACCGACAGCCCGTCACGCCCTGGGCCGGTACCTGGAGGGGATCGGGGCCAGCGGCGACGACGTCTACGCGCTCGCCCTCGCGGTCAGCGAGGCAACGGCCAACGCGGTCGAGCACGCCTACGGACCCGAGGAGAACGAGGTGGAGATCGAAGCCCGCAGGCACGAGGACGGCGTCCTGGTGACCGTGCGCGACCACGGCGCCTGGCGCGCGCCGCGGGGACGCACGCGGGGCCGGGGTCTGAAGCTGATCGAGCAGCTAAACGACCGGCTCGAGGTCGACCGCGGCAAGGGAGGGACGACGGTACGGATCTTTCGCCGGCTCTCCCGCGGCCCGGTCGGCGGCGGCGGGTCCCGATGACGGCCGCCGACAACGGGCGCTCGGCGCTTCCGCTGGCCCGGATACGCGTCAGCGACAAAGACGGCGTGCGCACGGTCAAGGTGGCCGGCGAGATAGACCTCTCCAACCTGGAGGACCTCGAGCGCGCGGTGCTCAAGATCCCCAACCACATGCTCGGCGTCCTGCTTGACCTCTCCCAGGCCCGCTACATCGACAGCTCCACCGTGCAGCTCCTGTATCGCCTGCGCAACCGCGTCCACCGGCGACGCCAGCGGCTTTCGGTGGTCAGCCCCGACGGATCGCCGACCCGCCGGGTGCTCGAGCTCACGGGCTTTCCCAGCCCCCGCGAGCCGCTGTGGTCGAGCGCCCCCGAAGCAGCGGCGGCGATCCGCGCCGCCGTCGAGGAGGGCGAGCTCGGGTGACGCGCGTCCGGCCTCGAATTGCGCTCTCGGGAGCGCTGGCGGCGCTCGCGTCCTTCGCGCTGCTCGCGCTGGCGTCACCCGCTTCGGCGCAGATACCACCCCGGTGCGACGACTTCGATCCGTCGGTCTGCCTGCAGCCGTTTCCCAACGACTTCTTCACCGTCCGCGACCGCCAGACCGACACCGGGCGGCGGGTCGACTTCGACCTGCTGGCCATGCCCCACAACGCCGCCGGCAAGCCGATCGACCCCACCGAGTGGAACCGAAACGACGGCTTCTCCCCCGGCTCGCTGATCACCCTCCACATCCCGGGGCTCGACAACCCGCGGGCACTCAACAACACCGGCGGGGTGCCGATCAGCAATCTCCAGGCGAGCTATGACGCCAACGCCCCGATCGTGGTGCTCGACGCGGACACGCTCCAGCGCCAGCTGATCTGGACCGAGCTCGACAGCAACGCCTCCAGCGACTCGGTCCGCAACCTGATCATCCGGCCGGCGGCCAACCTGGCCGAGGGCCACCGCTACATCGTCGCCCTGCGCGACCTAAAGGACTCCAACGGCAGCTCGATCCCGGCGCCCGCGGCGTTTGCCTCCTATCGCGACCGCCCCTCCAAGGGCAAAGGCGCGGCCCCCTATGAGGGCGGAACGTCGGGCCGGGCGGCGCACATGGAGTCGATCTTCAGGACCCTGGCCCAGGTCGGGATCGACCGCTCGAGTCTCTACCTGGCCTGGGACTTCACCGTCGCCAGCGAGCAGTCGCTCTCCCAGCGCATGCTCCAAATCCGCAGCGACGCCTTCGGCCAGCTCGGCGAGCGTCCAGATCAACTCGCCACCATGCGGGTCCCGACCGAATCACGCCCACCGCGATTCGTGGTCACCAGCGTGCAGAACTACGCCCCGGGCAGCGGCCCGCTCGCCCGCCAGGTCCAGGGCCGCTTCTACGTGCCCTGCTACCTGCTCACCCCCGGGTGTCAGCCGGGCGGCGGCTTCTACTACCCACCCGGGTCACAGCTGCCCGGGCAGCTGCCGGGCAACACCTACGAAGGGAAGTTCACCTGCAACATCCCCTGGGCGGCGACCCAGGCGCCGGCGCGTCCGTCGCTGTACGGACACGGCCTGTTCGGGAGCCGGGGCGAGGTCAATCAGGGTCAGCTCAAGGCGATGGCCAACGAGCACGACTTCGTCTTCTGCGCCACCGAGGAGATCGGGATGGCCTGCGCCGCGGACACCCCCGCCCCTGACCCCACTCAGCTCCTCGCCGAGGCCCAGAAGGGCCTTCTGCCCGAGACCCCCGACTGCGACATTCCCAACGTCGCCACGGTGATCGCCGACCTGTCTCGCTTCAACACGATGATCGATCGCCTGCAGGAGGGCCTGCTCGCCGAGCTCTACCTAGGGCGACTGATGGTGCACCCCCAGGGCTTCGCCTCGGACCCGGCCTTCCAGTGGAACGGCCAGCCGGTCATCGATACCAGCCGCCTGTACTACGACGGCAACAGTCAGGGGGGCATCCTGGGCGGGGCGGCCGCGGCCTTGATGGTGGACGGCGACCGGGCGACGCTCGGGGTGCCGGGCATGAACTACTCGACCCTGCTACAGCGCTCCACCGACTTTGGCCGGGGCAGCCCCGATGAGGGTCCCCCGACCAACACCGGCATTCCCTCCTACGCGTGGCTGATCTACCACGCCTATCCCACCGAGGCCGACCGCCAGGTCCTGTTCGGGCTGCTGCAGATGCTCTGGGATCGAGGCGAGGCCGACGGCTACGCCGAGCACATGACCACCAACCCGCTCCCCGACACGCCGGCGCACACTGTGCTCATGCACGTCGCCTTCGGCGATCACCAGGTGAGCGACTGGGCGGCCGCCGTGGAGGCGCGCACGATCGGCGCCGACCTGCACACGCCCGCCATCGACACCTTCCGCGATCCGCTGGGGGTGGGCGGGTCCACATTCTTCGGGGCCATCCCGGCGATCCCCTCCTACCCCTGGCCGGGCTCGGCGATCGTGGTGTGGGACAGCGGGCCGATCCGCAACGGTTGCAGCGCCGGCAACGGGCCGCCCCCGTTTCCCAACACACCGCCGATCGCGGGCTGTCCCGCGGGCGTCGATCCCTCGCAATGGGGCGGCAACGACCCCCACGAGGAGCCCCGCAACACCGTCGCCGCCCGCCAGCAGAAGTCGGACTTCGCCCAGCCCAATGGGGTCGTCAACGACGTGTGCAACGGCCTGCCGTGCTACTCGCGCGGCTGGAACGGAGCACCCTGAGCGGGCCCGACTACCGGAGACCGATCGAGGACGCGATCGCCGTCGGCGATCAGTTCCTGCGCGACCGGCCCCGGAGTTGAGCGCCACCGGGTCGGGCGCCTGAATCTGCCTCCACGAGGAGGCGGCCCCCGTCTAGCCTGACGGGGGCCGCCTTTGCGCAACCTCATCTACCGAGCACCCGAACCCCGGTGCAGCTCGGGGTTCCCGGCCAGATTCCTACTGGACTAGGACCTCGGTCTGCGCGGTTGCTTCGCCGTTGGAGTTCTGCACAGAGACAAACGCCGCGGCCGGGCCGCGTGTAAAGGGCCCCGGCGCCTGATCGAGCGTCACCTGGTGCTTCTGGTCATCGCAGATAGCCCCGGAAAAGGAGCCGCCTACCGCTCCCGTCTGTTCCAGCTCCCCGATGATGACCCCGCCAGGCCCGGCGACGTCGGGCATACACGAGTAGTCGACCGTCAGCACGGCCGACCCGTCGGGAAGCAGCTGGGCCTGGCTCTGGACCTGCATGGTCATCGACGGTCCGCCGGCCAGCGCGGTGCCCGGCACACCCACAAGCATGGCCACCGACACCGCGGCGCCAGCGGCCAGGCGTGAGATTGGACGTATCACAGTGAGTATTCCCTCCTTGGATGTTTGCGGGCGGTCACCCGGCGTCTCGATCAGCGGCACACCGTGTGCCGCTGAGGCGGCGGCCAGCGCAAGCTGGCCGCCAGCCGTTGGCAGTCGTGGGCGCACGACAGGCGTGACGCGCACGACGACCGGGCCAGGTCCCCAACCCCCTTGAATTCTGCCCTTAGGTGACAAGAATGCGCAAGCGCTCCAAAACGTGACGCGGATCCGTCCCCCGGCGCCTCATGCGCCGAAATCGCACCGGCCCCTCCCCAATAGTGGGGACCGAACAGCGCACCTTCCCCCAAATCTAGGTAGGGCGCAATAGAACGATGGTCCACCTCGCCGGAGGTCGTCGAACGGCTAAACGACTGCCCCCACCCGGGCTCACGGCCCGGCTCGCGGCGCTGGCGCATCCCCGGTCGGGCTCGGTGCCATGGATGGCGAGAGCGTTCCGCTGCGTTGGATTCGTCAATCCGCGGCCAAAGCGGCCGACCCCGCCCGTACCGAAACGCGAACGGCGCACGCTCCCACCGCCTCCGAGCCGGCAGCGAAGCGGCTACTCAACGACCCGAGCGTCCTCGCACGCCTGCTCTTTGCTCACCTAGATGTGCAGGCCGACGACCTTGCCGCCCGAGCCGGCGCGTGCACCGTCACACTATCCCGGCTTCCCTTACCGCAGGTCCTCTCACGCGCCCGGAGAGATTCGAACTCCCGACCTTCGGTTCCCGTAGGTGCCGATTTGTAGGGCTTTTCCCCGATTTTACGGGCGATCCGGTGCACTCAGACCACCTCAGATGGGGTCACTTTTGCGCCGTTGGGGACACGGTTTGGGCGAGCCTGCTCTGCGACGGCCAGCGCCTACATCTCGCCAGAGCGTCCGCCGCGGCGCCGACCCGGCCCGACGCGGGCGAGCGCTTCGTCGCCCAAGCAGTCGCGAGCCGTCCGGCGGGTCGGGGACGAATGCGATCGTCCGCAGAGGCACGCTTGCCGCGCATGAGAGATCCGACGGCGTGTCAGCGTCCAGATCAGCCGCGGATAACATCGCTTGTGTGACCGGCACCGCCAATTCGATCGCGCCGCCGCCGAGCCCGACCCTGTCCGCATCTCAGCTGGACACGCTCGCCGGGCTCGGCGAGGAGCGCGCGGCGAATGTCGGTGACGTGCTGTACGACGTCGGCGATCGGAGTTATCCGTTCATCGCCATTCTCGAGGGCGAGGTTGCGATTCTCGACTCGGTCGGCAACGAAATCGTCCGCCACGGCGCGGCGGGCTTCCTCGGCGAGCTGAACCTGCTGTCCGGGCAGACGGTGTTCGTCACGGCGGTCGTCACGCAGCCCCTGCGGTACATCGCGGTCGACCGCGACGTGATGCGCTCACTGCTGTACGAGGACGGGCCGCTCGGCGATGTCGTGCTGTCGGCCTTCATCGCCAGGCGTGAGGCGCTCCAGCGGGTCCAGGGGATCGGTCTCGAGATCGTGGGGCCGCACTCGTCGAAGGCCACGATGCGGATGATTGAGTTTGCGCGGGGTAACCGCCTGCCGTTCACGTGGCGCGACCCCGAACGCGCGGAGGATCGACCAGCGGCGGCTCTCGTAGCCGGCGTCGATGAGGCGAGCCTGCCGCTGGTCAGGTTGCCCGGCGGCGCGGAATTCCAGGGCCCGTCACCTGGCCAGGTCTCCCGCGCGCTCGGAATTGGCCGCGAGCTCGCCCCGCGCGAGGAGGTCGATCTGCTTGTGGTCGGCGCCGGTCCCGCAGGCCTCGGCGCCGCCGTGTACGGAGCGTCCGAGGGCCTGGACGCACTCATCGTCGAGAGCACCGGGCTCGGCGGTCAAGCTGGCGCTTCCCGCAGGATTGAGAACTACCTCGGCTTCCCGGCAGGGATAACGGGCAACGAGCTCACGAGTCGTGCCGTCACCCAGGCGCGCAAGTTCAACGCGCGACTGGCGACGCCATACCGCGCGGTCGCACTCCAACCCGGGGACGGCCGCCACATCGTGGGCCTGGAGGAAGATCACGAGATCGCCGCCCGGGCCGTCCTAATCGCCACCGGCGCGCAATACCGGCGCCTGCCCGTCGACCACCTCGACCAGTACGAGGGCATCAGCGTCTTCTACGCCGCGGGGCCGCCCGAGGCGCAGCTCTGCGGAGCCGAGCGCGTAGCCGTCGTCGGCGGAGGAAACTCCTCCGGCCAGGCCGCCGTGTGGCTCGCCCGCGGCGGCGCGCTGGTCACCCTGCTGCACCGGCGAGCGGACCTGCGCGAGACGATGTCCGACTACCTGCTGCGCGAGCTCGAGCGCTACGGAGTGGAGGTGCGCGACCGCAGCGAGATCGCCGAGTTCCACGGCACGGACGGTCAGCTCGAGGCGGTGACGCTCAAGAGCGGCGAGCGCCTGCGGTTCTCGTTCCTGTTCCTCTTCCTCGGTGCACTGCCATGCACCGAATGGCTCGACGACGCGGTCGCGCGCGACGACCACGGCTTCATACTCACCGGCGCCGGTGCCGGCGCCGGCAATCTGCTCGGCACCACCGTCCCGGGCGTGTTCGCAGCCGGTGACGTTCGCTCGGGCTCAACCAAGCGCTGCGCCACGGCCGTCGGCGAGGGAGCCTGGGCGGTGCAGCTCGTCCACGCCCATCTCACCGCGCGCCGATAGCGGGCAGCGCGTCGCAGCCACGGCCGGCGCCTACATCTCGCCAACCGGGTCTAACGCCGGCGCTCGGTCGTGGGCGGAAGCGAGCGCTAACCCACGACCGGGGCGGGCTCTCCCAGCTCGTCCTTTTGGGGCGTCTCGCGAGCGCAAGCAAGGCGCCTGCTTCCACGCGAGGGGAAGCGCGCCGGTCCGCGCAGTTAGCCGGTGGGTACCAGGTGGAGCTAATCGGAGCGAGCGATAGGCTCGGCGGTGTGAAGCTCTACGTCTGCTGGGGCACGTGGACAGGAGCCACCCCGTGGCCTTTCCGACGAGCCGAATCGCATCCTTGCGGCCTCGCGCACGAGGCGCTGAGGGACGCCGGCTACGCGCCGGACATCGTCCGGTGCCTGGGCTGGGAGGCGCTGCCCGGGGTCTTTAACCTCACGCCGGGACGGCGCAAGGTCAAGGCGTTGACCGGGGAGCGGACGGTCCCCGTCCTGGTCGCCGACGACGGGGAGGTCGTCGCCGGCTCGAGCGAGATCGCCGCCTGGGCTGGGCGAAACCGGCCCGAGGTTGGACCGAGACCTACCTGAGGCCCCGCTTTCTCAGCCGCGTTTCCGGCCATTTGAAACGCACCGAGTCCGGCTTACGCACCGAGGCCGGCTTATATAGCTTTGTTCAGGCCTATGTCGGTGACGCCGCTGCGTCTAACAAGGGTTCGCCCGGGGGTGCATCGGCTGGCCACCCGCTACTGGAACTGGTACCTGCTCGAGGATGGAGGCCGGCTGACCGTGCTCGATGCGGGGGTGCCGGGCGACTGGAGTGAGTTCTCCGCGGCGCTCTCAGGGCTCGGGTATACGCCCGCCGATATCGATGCGGTGCTGATCACGCACCATCACCCCGACCACGCGGGCAACGCGGAACGGCTGCGGGCATCCGGCGCGCGGCTGTTCTCGCACCCCGCCGACGCGCCCTATCTCCGCGGTGAGAGACGGATGAGCAATCGGGGCGTGGTCAAGTATCTCTGGCACCCGTGGTACGTCGTCTACATGCTGCGCCAGCTCGCCAAAGGAGTAGGCCGGACGCCGGCGGTCGCTCGCCTCGACGAGCTCACCGACGGGGAGCTCGTGGACGTGCCGGGTGCCCCTCGAGTGGTCCACGCCCCCGGCCATACCGCGGGCAGCTGCGCACTGTTTCTCGAGGACTCCTCGATGTTGTTCAGCGGCGATGCCTTGGTCACGCTCGACATGACCCGGGGACGAACCGGGCCTCAGATCATCCGAGGCGCGTGGACCGAGGATGCCGAATTGACAGTGCAGTCACTCGATGCGCTCGCCGCCACGAACGCTCAGACGGTCCTGCCCGGTCACGGGGAGCCCTGGCAGCAAGGAATCAGGAGCGCTGTCGAGATCGCGCGGCGGGCCGCATCGTCATAGGCTCTGGGAAGCTTGGGCGGTGAGCGGCCGGCCGCACACGTTCTTGTTTGCGGACCTCGCGGGGTTCACGGCGCTGACGGAGGCGCATGGGGACGAGCAGGCGGTTGCTCTGGTGGGCGAGTTCGGTGCCGCGGTGCGCCGGCTGCTGGCCGACCATCGGGCGCAGGAGGTCAAATCGATCGGTGACGCGGTGATGATCCGCGGCGACGAGCCGGCGGCGGCGATCAGGCTCGGGCTCAAGATCGTTCACGAGGTCGGCGAGCAGCATGGCTTTCCGGTCGTGCGGGTGGCGATGCACACCGGCTCCGCGCTCGAGCGCCACGGCGACTGGTTCGGCGCGACGGTCAACCTCGCGGCGCGAGTGTCGGGCGCAGCTTCTGGGGGCGAGGTGCTTCTGACCGACGCGACACGTGCGGCCGCGGGCGGGCTTGAGGGCGTCGAGCTGCGCGAGCGCGGCCGCACGACGCTGAAGAATGTTGGGGAGCCGATGCTGTTGTATGCCGCGGTCCAGGCGGGCGAGCGCGACCCTGAGGATGGCCTGCCGATCGATCCGGTGTGCCGGATGGCGGTCGACCCCGAGCACAGCGCCGGGCGCTTGACCCACGCGGATGTGGAGTACCACTTCTGCTCGCTCGAATGTGCGGCGCGCTTCGCGGCCGCGCCCGACGACTACACCGAAGGATGAGTACCTCCGCTCAGCCCGACCGCGAGCTCGCGGTCGCCAAGTACCGCGGCGAAGCCTCGGCCTACGATCGCCGCACCCGCGTGATCGACCGCTACCGCCGGCAGACCATCAAGCGGCTAACGCTTGCGCCTGGCGAGACAGTGATCGACGTCGCCTGCGGCACCGGCGCGAGCTTCGAAGTGCTCGAGCGGCAGATCGGATCGCAAGGCCGTCTCATTGGCATCGACGTGAGCCCCGAGATGCTCGCGCTCGCACGCGAGCGAGCCAAGTGCCACCACTGGGACAACGTGACTCTGATCGCGGCGTCCGTCGATGAAGCCCAGCTCGACGCGCAGGCCGACGCCGCCCTCTTCTCCTTCACCCACGACGTGCTCCAGTCGCCGGCGGCGATCGATAACGTGCTCGCGCACCTAGTTCCCGGCGCCCGGTTGGTCGCCGTCGGCGGAAAATCACCGTCACGCTGGATCCTTCCCGTCCACCTCGTCGCGCGCCGGATCGGCGCCCGCTACACCACGACCCTCACTGGCTACGACCGACCGTGGCAGCAACTCGCGTCCCGACTAGACGGACTCACCGTCGAGCAGCGGGCGCTCGGCGCGGTCTACCTCGCGAGCGCACGGACCCCGAGCTGACATCCGCGTGAGCGCGCCGCCCGATCCATCGCCAACGCCAGCCGCACTCGGCTGTCATCCATCAACCGGCCGGACCCGCACACGGGCATCTTGGTCCCGCTGAGAAGCGTTCGCTCCGTCGCGGCATACCCGTGGCAGCAGCCAAGCAGGACTTGCAGGACGCCGACGCTCGGCCCTGAGATTCGCCAAAATCCGGGGCTCTCACCGGCACGCGCTCGTGGGCGAAAGGGGGCGCGGCTACACCGGGTTTCTGAGATCACGCGCGTACGCGGGGCTTTCCTAGCGCGCCCGGAGAGATTCGAACTCCCGACCTTCGGTTCCGTAGACCGACGCTCTATCCAGCTGAGCTACGGGCGCAGAGCCCGTCATTCTATCCCCGACCCGTCGTCTCTCCCGACTCCCAGAGCGCCCGCTGGTGGGGGTCTGGGCGAGCCGGCGCCCCTTCCGGATACCGAGGCAGGGAGTTCTCGGCGGCGATGGCAAACGGTGTGAGCTCGTGCTCGCGCAGGCGCCCGTCGGGCAGCAGATGCAGCACGCGCCACCCGCGCAGCAGAAGCACGTCGGCGAGCAGTCGCCGGTGACAGCGCGACCACAGGGCCTCGGCGCACATGATCGCGCTGCGATCGGCGCCCGCCAGCGCCTCCAGCTGCTCTAGCCCGCTCGCGAACTCGCGGGTGGAGAGGTGATCGGCATAGCCGCGGAACGCGTCGACCCGCCAGGCGCGGTTGGGCGAATCGCGCCGGGGCGTGCGGCGTCCGCCGAGTTGGGGGAGATGCTCGTAGCGCATCCCCGCTTCGCGCAGGGCGGCGGCGAGCGCCGGGGCGCCGAAGTGCGGGTGCCGACGCGAGCCCGGGTAGCGACGCACGTCGGCGACCGTGCCCACCCGCGCCTGCGACAGGAGCCCGAGGAAGGCCTCGATCGAGTGCGTCGAGTGACCGACGGTGAGGATCTCGCGCGCCATCGATGCCCGAAAGATCCGGAGCGAAGCGGAGAGGGCGGGATTCGAACCCGCGATGGAGCGTGAACCCCATACTCGCTTAGCAGGCGAGTGCCTTCAGCCACTCGGCCACCTCTCCCGGGGTCGTTCGCCAGTGTAGAGAGCGGAGGGGGTGGGATTCGAACCCACGAGGGACCTGTGCGGCCCCTAGCGATTTTCAAGACCGCCGCATTCGACCACTCTGCCACCCCTCCGGGCCGAGCCCTAATGCTAGGCCCGCCAGAGGCTCCTTACCGTCCAGGCCCTCCCGGGCGGCACAAGTCACGGCCGGCCCCTGCCGATAAGGATCCATAGGCAAACGCGCGAAGGAGGCGCTAGGAGATGCTGAGAACCCACCGGATCTTCCCCCTGGGCACGGGCCTATTGGCCGCTGCGGCGATCATGACGCTCGGCGTAGCCGGCGTCGCCGCGGCCAAGCCGGGGCACGGTCTGCACTGCGGCAAGGGCCACGCAAAGCACTCCAAGGCGATCGGCAAGACCTGCGGCAAGGGCCACGCCAAGACCCGCGCCCCCAAGAGCGGCTCCGAGAAGGCCAAGCGTCAGAACGCCGCCAAGGCGTGCCGCGCCGAGCAGAAGACCGACCCCGCCGCCTTCAAGGCCAAGTACGGCACCAACGGCAACGGTCACAACGCCTTTGGCAAGTGCGTCTCGAGCAAGGCAAAGAGCTCGCACTCACCGTCTGGAGGCTCGAGCTCGGGCGAGGGCTCTGGCTCATCCTCGGACACGCCAGGCTCGGGGTCCTCGGGCACAGAGACCCCCGACCCCGCAGAGGCACCCGAGCCCGCCGAAGCCCCGGACACATCCGGCGACGCTTCCGCCTCGGAGACTTCCTAGCGCTCGGGCCCGCCGGGGCACCAGCCGGTGGCGGCTTCCGCCGGGGCGGGCTCGGCGGGCGAGCGGCGCGGGCGCGACTCAGCGTCCGAGCAGGGAACGCCAGCGCCGATCGGCGTCCAGGAACGCCCGGTAGCGGTCGCGCGTGGGCTCCGAAGCCCACGCTCGGTAGGCCCGGTTGGCGCCGCGCCACGCCTCCTCGATCCGCCCGTTCCGGCCGCCACGCTCCTCGGATGACCCTCTCAGAGCTCGAAATGCTGGAGTCTTGATGGTCACGTGGCTCACTATCGGACGCGGCGATAAGTTGGGCGTAAGACTTGTCCGCCCGCGATCACCGGGCGCCCGGGCGCACGAGCCGCAGTCGGGGGAGGGGGAAGCTCGGAGGGCGGTTGATCGGCGAGCGTCGCCGCCTGCCAGCGGATCGAGAAGCCGCTGGCGGCGGCCGAGAGCGCCTGGGGTAGGGCATCGGCGGCCCGGGCGCCGGCGGCCAATCGTCCCGCTGCCGAGCCGGCGCCGTCGTCGCGCATCTCCACCGCGCGGGCCGTCCAGCGGGCGTCGCGGATTGGCCCTCGGTGGCCGTCGGCGGTCGCGGCCGAGGCGGCGCCGAAGGCGACGGTGCCGAAGTCGGCCAGCGGCAGCTGCTGGCAGCGGGACGCGCCCCGGCAATCCGACGGAGCCTCGGCGATCCATTCGGCCGAGGAGACGTCGATGAGCGACGCCGTCCTTACCGTCTTAAAGCTTCGCCCGCTGGTCAGATCGTCGATCGCCACCGTCACCCGACGTCCCGAGGCGGTGAACGCCCCGGCAATCCGGTCGCCGGCGCGCAGCCGCATGGGCAAGGTCACCGGAGCGGAGGGAACCAGCTCGTACCAGACGGAGTACGCCGCCCGGCCCTGGCCGGTGCAGTCGGCCTCGGTACCCACCTGCTCGAGGGCGCGCGAGGTCTGGCGGTAGCCGCCCAGGCCGATCCAGAACGCCGAGTATCCGGGCTGGCCCGGGGGGCAGTTGACCGCGGGTTGGATCCAGCTACCCGCCACGCGATGGAAGCGCCCGGGGCCCGCGCCGCGACGGGCGCTGGCCACATAGCCCCCCCAGTTGGAGCTCACCGGGGCGGCGCGCGCCAAAGCCGGCGCGCCCGCCGGCGTGGCCGCGATCGCGGCGGCGCCGAGTGTGGCCCAGGTGAGCCGTGAGGGCATGGCGCCAAGCCTCCCGGCCGGGCGCGAGCAAGACCTCAGAGCGGGCTAAGAGCTGTGTAGGAGCGATGCCGCGCTCGCCGCGGCCCCGGATCAGGGGCCCGACCAGCTTCCGTCGTAGCAGGGACGCGTCCCGCAGGGATTGGTGACGCGTCCGCCGATCTGGAGGAAGTCGGACTTCTGCTGGCGGGCGGCGGCCGACCGGCGGGGCAGCTCGTGGGGATCGGCGCCGGTGGACGGCGGCACGTTGGCGACGGGCGGGACATCGTTGCCGCACGAGCTCTCGCCGGGGGGACAGCCGGTGGAGCGGATGGGACCCGCGTCCCACATGACGATCGCCGACCCGTCGTAGGGGAAGGAAGAAATCGGGGCCAGGCCGTAGGTGGGATCGCGCTCGCTGTGGCGCCCGGGATCGGCCCAGGGCAGCCGGGCCCGTGCGCCGATCGTGCGCGCCTCGACCTGGGCCGCATACTGGGTGACCTGGTGATCGCCGAGCGCCACGTGCATGAGCACGTGGTGGGCCGGCGTGTCGGGCAGCGGATCGGTGGTGATGTGATGGGCCAGGCCGTCGGGGTCGGAGTGGTCCCACATCTGCTGGATGAGCGAGAGGATCAGCTGGCGCTGGAGCTCGTTGGGGTAGGACTGATACAGGGGGTAGGCGAACTCGGGCACGAAGCTTGCCGGGTTGGTCGGGTCCGGCCGCGGCGGCTGGCCGGTGCCGAAATCCGTCGAGCGCTGCAGCAGCAGCGAGAAGTTCATGCCCGGCACGCCCACCACGCCGCGATCCAGATCGGGCTCGAGCGCGATCAGGGAGGCGCCGAAAATGCCGCCCTGGCTGTTGCCGTCCGCCGTCCGGTTTGCGTGCTCGCATCGCGCACGGTGAAGTAGTCGTCGGGGAAGGGCTGCAGGCACACGGCGGGGTCGATCGGATCGCAGCGTCCGAGGTCGGCGGCGTCAAACGGGATCGGGCGGCGGGTGCGGCAGCGAGCGACGCCCGCCAGGTGGCGCCGGCCGCGGTAGACGTGGCGACCCAGCCGCCGGCCGTGGCCCAACAGACGCGCGCGCACCTCGAGCAGGTGGCCTCCACACGCGCTAAGGCGCGCCGCCGCCAGCCATGGCCGCGCGAGGGATGTTGCACGTGAAGTGGGCCTGCATGGTGTTGCCCGGACTCCACTGGGGCGGGCCGTGCGTCGAGCCAGCGGGGAAGGAGAAGCGCGAGCCGGGCGGGCAGCCGGGCACGTTTAGATAGCAGGGGACCGTGTAGCTGCCCTCAACCTGGCGGGCGATCTCCGGATCCTGGCCGGGCGTGTAGTCGGTGACCTTGGTCACCGCATAGGCCGGGGCCCGTCCCTGGATGGTCAGGTCGGCGAGGTTGCGGTCACCGAGCTGGGCGAAGGCGTCGTTGCGGATCGTCAGCTGGCGTTCGGAAAGCGAGCGCTCGGAGGCGACGGTGAAGTCCCACGCCAGATAGAGCGAGTCCCGGTCGATCCCGGCCGCGGCGAGGTTGGCGAAGAGGTTCTCGAAGTGCTCGCGCCGGGCCTCGATGTCGGGGTTGGAGGTTGGCGTGCCGTCGCGGTAGATGCGAAACGCGTCACTGGGTGACAGCAGGCGGCCCGAGGCGTCGCGCAGTTTGCGCAGGGCGACGATGTAGCGCGTGTTCTCCTCGAGGTTGACCGCCGGGCGGATGATCAGGTTGCGGTTGGCGGGATCGCCGGGGTTGGCGTCGATCTCGGCCCAGATCAGCTGGCGCTGGAGCGTGCGGGTGTTGAGGACGACGATGGGCTGGTCTTCACGGTAGGTCTGGCCGACGTCGGTGATCGGCACGGCGCCCGTGCGCTGAAACGCCTCCTGGGTGTCGAGGCCCGGAACCTTGGTGACGATCGGCGACCCCGGGGAGAACCCGTCGTTGCGGTCGATGTCGGAGGGGTCGATGGGCTTGCCCGCGCGGTTGGTGGGCATCGAGGCCGCGTCGAGGCTCACCCGCCGTCCGGTTTGCGTGCTCGCATCGCGCACGGTGAAGTAGTCGTCGGGGAAGGGCTGCAGGCACACGGCGGGGTCGATCGGATCGCAGCGTCCGAGGTCGGCGGCGTCAAACGGGATCGGGCGGCGGGTGCGGCAGCGAGCGACGCCCGCCAGGTGGCGCCGGCCGCGGTAGACGTGGCGACCCAGCCGCCGGCCGCGGCCCAACAGACGCGCGCGCACCTCGAGCAGGTGGCCTCCGCACGCGCTAAGGCGCGCCGCGGCCGAGCGCGAGAGCGGCAGCGAGATCGTCCGCGCATGCCGGGCGCGCAGGACTACCGAGCCGGGGCGGCTGATCACGGCGGCGCTCGCCCGATGGGCGTCGGGGGCCAGCGTGGCGTAGAGCCGGACGACCGCGTCGTGGCGGGCGCGGACCCGCACGCGAACGCGACGCCGGCGCGCGATCGAGCCCGCGTCGGGGCCGAGCACCCGTACCCGGAGCGCGGCCGGGGGCCGGCGGTGGCGCTTGTGCGTGCGGGCGCCGCGCGCCGCGCCGGCCGCCCGTGCGGTCCCAGCGGCGAGCAGGAGCGCGCCCAGCGCGCCGACCGCCACGAGCGATCCCCTCCCCCGTCTCCCGCACATCGGAGGCCAGGGTAACCCAGCGCCCGGGCCGCGGCGCCGGGCACGGCGGGGCGATGTCCCACTTCTGGGGATTGTCCGGCTTCTGACGCTGTGTTAGAGATTCCGGATACGGCCACCCATTCGTCCCTACCCCTGCGGGGCGTCAGGGGTTGGTCGTATCGCGTCACGGTCGTCGGCCAACCCGCCAAGGGCCGGCGGCCGTGGCGCACAACCTCAGGTCGCCGCCAGCTGCGGCGGTGCCCCGTAGGCCACCAGGCTCTCGGGCAAGTCGACGCCGCCGTCCTCGCGCTGGCCGTTCTCGAGCAGCGCGATGATCGTGCGGCCCACCGCCACCGCGGTGCCGTTGAGCGTGTGCAGCACTCGCGGCCTGCCGCGCTCGTCGCGCACGCGGATCTGCAGCCGGCGGGCCTGGTAGTCGGTGGTGTTCGAACAGGAGGTCAGCTCGCGGTAGCGACCCTGGCCGGGGAGCCACGCCTCGCAGTCGTACTTCTTGGCCGCCGAGGCGCCCAGGTCCGAGGCGGCGATGCTCACCACCCGATAGGGAATCTCAAGCTCGGCCAGGAGCTGCTCCTCGATCTGCAGGATACGTTCGTGCTCGGCCTCGGAGTCTGCGGGCTCGACGAAGCTGAACATCTCCACCTTGTCGAACTGGTGCACGCGGAAGATGCCCCGGGTGTCGCGGCCCGCCGCCCCCGCTTCGCGCCGAAAGCACGACGAGAACCCCGCGTAGCGCCGGGGAAGCTGCTCGCGATCGAGAATCTCGCCCGCGTGCAGGGACGCCAGCGGCACCTCCGAGGTGCCGATCAAGTACAGCTCGTCGTCGGCGAGACGATAGATCTGCTGCTCGGTGTCGGGCAGGAAGCCGGTTCCGAACAGGGCCTCCTCGCGTACCAGCACGGGGGGGATCACCGGTTCGAAGTCGTGTTCGCGCAGCCGTTCAAGGGCCAGGCGCACGAGCGCCAGCTCGACCATCACCAGCTCTCCGCGCAGGTAGGCAAATCGCGCCCCCGACACCCGCGCGGCGGTGTCCATGTCGATCATGGATCCCGCCAGCTCGAGGTGATCGCGCCCCTCACGCCCGGCGTCGCCCACCTCCCGCACGGGGGTGTCCTGCTCGGGCGCGTCGGGGGCGGGAAGGTTGGGCAGGGCGGCCAGTGCCGTGCGCAGACGCGTCTCGGTCTCGGCGAGCTCCTCGGTCAGCCCCTTCTCCCTTTCCCCCACCTCGCGCATCTGGGCGATCGCCTCCGTGGTGTCCTCGCCCCCGCGCTTGGCTTCGGCGATTGCCTCCGAGGCGCGGTTCTTGCGCGCGCGCAGCTCCTCGAGCTCGGGGAGCAGCTCGCGTCGGCGCTCATCGGCGGCCATCACCTCGTCGAGTTGCCTGTCCCCCAGTCCTCGCCGGGCCAGCCCGGCGCGCACCGCGTCGGGATCCTCGCGGATCAGCCTGAGATCGAGCACGGGCCGCGCCGGGCGGCCTAGGGCGGTCCGCCGGGAGCGCCGCTGCCCTGGCTGGGGCCGGCCGGCGCCCCCCCGCTGGTGCTCGCCGCCTTGAGCCCCGAGTAGCGGGCGAGGAACCGGGCTACGGCCTGGGCGTCGGTGCCCACCACGATGTTCTCGGGCATGATCGCTCCGGAGAAGCCGCCGTTGCGGATCGCAAACAGGATCTGGGAGACCTGCTCCTTGCGCACGTTGAAGTTGGGGCCGTTGGTGCGCTCGCGGTCCCGTACCTTGGTGGCCGACCCCTGGGCGTTGACGATGTCGAGGGTGTGACATCCGCGACAGTGGTCGGCGAACAGCTGAGCCCCGTGGTAGTAGGGGCTCGAGCGGGGGAGCTTGACCTGGCGCGAGCTGCAGGCGGCGAGGAGCGCGGCGCAAGCCGCGAACGTCGCGACGCCGCCCGCGATCTTGCGGACGTCCCTCATGCGGGCGGAGATGATACGGAACAATCCTCGGCCCGATGCTCCGGCCCCAGCCCCGCAGCGTCCTCGCCACCGCCGGGCGTTTGGCGGCCGCAACCGCCGGGCTCGCCGGGCTCGTGGGCTGCGGCACCCCCCCGAGCGTGCCGGTGCCAGGGCGCGTCGTCCACGTCTCTCAGGACGAGTACCGCATCCGCCCCGCCGCGCTCAACGTCCACGCCGGGCGGCTGAAGTTCGAGTCCACTAACACCGGCATCCTCACCCATAACCTGCGGATCCAGTCCGAGGGCGCGAACAAACGCAACGTGCAGGCGATCTACGGCACCAGCCCGGTGGCCCATCCCGGCCAGACGGTGGTGGTCAAGGTCACGCTGCCCCCGGGCCGCTACAAGCTCATCTGCGGTCTGGGAAACCACGCCGACCTGGGCGAGCGGGCCACGCTGACCGTGCGCCGCTAAAGACGCCGGTTTCAGAAGGAGGGCGACGCCCAAGCCCGAAAACCGTTGCGACCCGGCGCCGGCAAGAGCGGTCGCAGTCTTCATAGCGCGATCGGTCACACGGCGGCAAGTGAGGCCGGCGCCGGGTCTTCGCGCCGCTCGCTGGCGCCTGATATGAACGGACCGTGGGGCCGGCGCCCGACCAGCAGCGCTACCGCTCGGTGATCGGGCACTTCGCCACCGGGGTGGCGGTGATCACCGGCCGGGGCCCCGACGGTCCCGTGGGCATGACCGCCAACGCGCTCTGCTCCCTGTCTCTAGATCCCCCGCTCGTGCTGGTGTGCTTCGACAACGCCTCGCGCACGTTTCCGATCGTGCGCCGGGCCGGCCGGTTCGCCATCAACCTGCTCAGCCACGACCAAGACGAGCTCTCGGGCGTGTTCGCGTCCAAGATGGGCGAGCTCGAGAAGTTCTCCCACATCCCCCACCAGCTGGTGGAGGGCGTGCCGATCATCGACGGAGCGCTGGCGTGGCTGACCTGCGATCTGAACGCGCTTTACCCGGGCGGCGACCATACGATCGGGGTGGGCGCGGTGATCGAGATGGGCGAGCACTCAAAGCGCGAGCCGCTGGTGTGGTACCGCGGCCGCTACACCCGGCTGGCGCGGGGGGGCACAGGCGGGGAGCTCGCTCCTCCCGGGGCCGACCTCGTCTAGAACCCGTGGGCCGTGCCCGCGGCGCGCAGCTCGAGAAAGCACACCACCAGGGCGGACGCCGCCATCACCCCCAGCTCGCGCCGGAGGATGGCCGCCACCAGCGAGCGCTGCTCGTCGGGCGACAGGCCTTCGACCTCCCGGGCGGAGGCCAGGCCGCACGCGGCCAGGACCGACTCGGCCGAGGCCACCCGTAGCTGCTCGGCCACCAGGCCGACCGCCAGCGGCACCAAGGCGTAGAGGTAGTAGAGGTCATCGCGCGGGTGTCGCCCGGCCGCCGCCAGCGCGCCGGTGAGCAGGGCCACGGCGAGCGCGGCGGCCTGCGCCACGCGCAGCAGCGGCCAGAACGCGCGGCTGTGGACGCCGGCGTAGTAACGCCACGCCCCGAGGGCGCCGGCGAGGAGGTTCAGCGCCGCCGCAGTCAGCGCCAGAACCACGACAACGGCCGTCAAATCGCGCCCTTTGACACTAAGTAACACATTGCCACAAGCCGGTGGTATAAACGCCGCCGGTGCTGCGCAGCTACCTCCCCGCGCTGGTCTTCCTGCTCCTCGGGGGCGTCGTCGGGCTCGCCTTCGCCCTGCTCAACCACCGGCTCGGGCCGCACCGCCGGGTCGCCCACAAGCAGGATCCCTACGAGTGCGGGCTGCCCTCCGAGGTCCGGCGCGGCTTTCGCTTCGGCATCAGCTTCTACCTGGTGGCGATGCTGTTCATCCTCTTTGACATCGAGGTGATCTTCCTCTACCCGGTCGCCGTGCGGGTGCGCGCCTTCGGCGCCTTTGCCCTGTATGAGACGATCGTGTTCATCGTCCTGCTGGCGGTGGCGTTCGTCTACGTCTGGCGGCGAGGGGCGCTGGAGTGGAGATAGCCCGCGAGCGCATCGCGGGCGACGCCGGGAGCCTGCGCGTGCGCCAGCTGCGGGCCCGCGATCTGCTGCGGGGAGACCTCGACGGTCCCGAGCTCGAGCGCTACGTCGAGGAGCGCGTCCTCACCACCACCGTCGACCGGGCGGCGGCGTGGGCGCGCTCTAACGCCCTGTTCCCACTGACCTTCGGCCTGGCGTGCTGCGGCATCGAGTTCCCGATGCACACCGTCGCTTCGCGGATGGACATGGCGCGCTTCGGCTACGAGGCGTTGCGGGCCTCGCCGCGCCAGGCGGACCTGATCGTCCTCTCGGGCCGGGTGTCGATCAAGATGGCGCCCATCATCCGCCGCCTATACGACCAGATGCTCGAGCCCAAGTGGGCGATCGCCATGGGCGCGTGCTGCTCGTCGATGGGCGTGTTTAACAACTACGCGATCGTGCCCGCGGACAAGTTCATGCCCATCGACGTCCACGTGCCGGGCTGCCCGCCCCGGCCCGAGGCCGTGATGCACGGCGTCCTCAAGCTGCGCAAGATGATCCAGCGCGATCCCGACGCGGGCTGGCGCGAGCGCTACGGGGCACAGGGCACCGAGGAGCTGCTGCCCCACTCGCACCAGCACCCGGCCGCCGAGAACGTTTCCCCGGCCGGGGACACCGCCGGTGCCTGACGCCACGGGCCTGGAGCTCCTGGCCCGCGAGCTCCGCGAGGTCCAGCCCGACAGCGTCCTGGATAGCGTCTTCTTTCGCGACCGGGCCACGCTGCTGATCGAACCGGCCGCGGTACGGGCCACGCTGGCGCACCTGCGCGAGCGTGGCTATCGCTTCCTGGCCAGCGTGCACGGCGTGGACTACTACCCCGAGGAGCCTCGCCTGGGGGTGGTCTACGAGCTCCTGGACATGACCCGCGTCGACCGGGTCACGGTCAAGGCTCGGGTGCACGCCGACCAGCCCGTGCTCGAGTCGGTGACCCCCGACTGGCCCACCGCCGACCACCAGGAGCGCGAGGTCTTCGACATGTTCGGCGTGGTGTTCGAGGGCCATCCCGACCTGCGGCGCATCCTCATGCCCGAGGACTACGAGGGCCACCCCCAGCGACGCGACTTTCCCACCGGGGGCGAGCCCGTGCTCTTCACCTACAACGACGGGCAGATCCCTGGGTACACCCGGTGAGCCCCGCGGACGTCTCCGACTACCGCCGCCGGGAGCAGAGTGTCACTCTGTCGCCCGCGAACGAGCCGCCCAACCGGGGCGAGGAGGGCCGCGGCGACCACCACGAGCTGCTGACGCTCAACATGGGGCCCCACCACCCCGCCACCCACGGGGTGCTGCGCCTGCTCGTCTCACTCGAGGGCGAGGTGGTGCGCGACCTCAAACCGATCATCGGCTACGTGCACACCGGGATCGAGAAGACCGCCGAGGACAAGGCCTACTGGAAGGTCATCCCGGTGGTCGAGCGCATGGACTACCTGTCCTACTACTTCAACGCGCTCGCCTTCTGCGGGGCGGTCGAGACCCTGCTCGATCTCGAGGTCCCCAAACGGGCCCAGTACCTGCGGGTCATCCACCTCGAGCTCAACCGGATCGCGTCGCACCTGGTGTGGCTGGGGACGTCGGCTCTGGACCTGGGGGCGATCTCCGTGTTCTGGTACTGCTTCCGCGAGCGCGAGACGATCCTCGACCTGTTCGAGATGTCCTCGGGTCAGCGCATGCACACGCGCTACTTCCAGGTCGGCGGCGTGATCGAGGACATCCCCGCCGGCTTTGAGGACAAGCTGCGCGCTTTTATCGGCGTGATGCCCGAGCGGGCCGACCAGTACGGCGACATCCTCAACCGCAACGAGATCGTCGTCCGGCGGTTGCGTGGGGTCTGCCCGCTGGGCGAGGAGGAGCTGCTCGCCCTCGGCGTCACCGGACCGCTGCTGCGCGCGGCCGGCCATCCATGGGATCTGCGCAAGGCAGAGCCCTACTGCTCCTACGACGACTTCGACTTCCGTGTCCCGGTGGGGACCGTGGGCGACAACTACGACCGCTTCGCCGTGCGCCTGGCCGAGATCTACGAGTCGGTGAAGATCATCGAGCAGGCGCTGGAGGGACTGCCCGCGGGTCCGTACATCACCGAGGACCGCAAGATCGCCCTGCCCCCGCGCCACGAGCTCGCGACCTCGATGGAGGCGCTCATCCACCACTTCAAGCTGGTCACCGAGGGCTTCCGCGTGCCCCCGGGCGAGGTCTACTACCCGATCGAGTCGCCGCGCGGCGAGCTGGGCTGCTTCGTCCGCTCCGACGGCTCGGCCAAGCCGGTCCGCGTGCACATGCGCGACCCCAGCTTCGTGCACCTCCAGGCCCTGGCCCCGATGGTCCGGGACAACTACATCGCCGATCTCATCGCCACGCTGGCGATGCTCGATCCGATCCTCGGGGGAATCGACCGTTGAGCGCCGAGCCTGCGCCCCGGCAAGCGGGCTCCGGGCCGGCGGCGGTGCCGCGCTTCACGCACGGCTCGCGCGTGCCCGGCTGGGACCGCGCCGCAGACCTGGAGCGCGACCCCGCGGCCGTCCCCGATCCGGCCACCACCGAGGTGCCGGCCGATCTGCGCCGGGAGATCGCCGAGCACATGGCCAAGTACCCCGACCGCCGCTCGGCGGTGCTGCCGGCGCTGGCAGCCGCCCAGCGCGTGCACGGCTGGTGCTCGCCCCAGGCGCTCGAGCAGGTGGCGTGCGTGATGGCGCTGACCCCCGCCTACCTGGACGCGGTGGCGACCTTCTACGACATGCTCGAGACCGAGCCGGTGGGCCGCCACAGCGTGTACGTGTGCACCAACATCTCGTGCTCGATGTGCGGGGCCGACGAGCTGCTGCAGGAGGTCCGAGCGGCGGCGGCCGGCGAGCAGGACATCAACGTGCGGGCGTTCGAGTGCATGGGGGCGTGCGATATCGCGCCCATGGCCTCGGTGGACGGAGTCTACGTGGGGCCGCTCGAGCCGGCCGACGCCGGGCGGCTGGTGAAGGACATCCTCGCCGGGCGTCCGGTGCTGGAGGCCAAGCAGCTCGCGCGGCGCCCATGCGCGGACCCCGGGGTGCGCGCGGAGCAAAGCGCGGCGGGCGCTAGCGGCCAGGGCCACCGGGCCCGCGCGGGCGCGGCCAACCCCGACGTGTCCAGCAGCGCTGGGCCGCCCATGAAGGGTGACGCGCCCGGCCCGGCGGCGCCCATCGAGCGCCCGCCCGCCGCCGACGGGCAGAACGGGGGCCAGGGGGGCTGATGGAGAGGCTCCTGTTCGCCGGCATCGACGAGCCGGGTCTGGACACGCTCGAGGTCTACGAGCGCCGGGGCGGCTATCAGGCCCTGCGCCGCGCCCTGCAGATGACCCCCGAGGCCGTTCTGCACGAGCTCGAGGAGTCCGAGCTGCGCGGTCGGGGCGGCGCCGGCTTTCAGATGGCCAAGAAGGCCTCGTTCCTGCCCAAGGGCTCGATGGACAAGTACCTGTGCTGCAACGCCGACGAGTCCGAGCCGGGCGCGTTCAAGGACCGCGAGCTCATGCAGAAGAACCCCCACCAGCTGATCGAGGGCGTCGTCATCGCCGCCTGGTCGGCGGGGATCAACCGGGCGTTCATCTACATCCGCGGCGAGTACGTCCTGCAGGCCGACATCCTCGACGCCGCGGTGGCCGAGGCCGAGCGCGCCGGATACCTGGGCGAGCGCATCCTGGGCAGCGAGCACACGCTCTCGCTGGTCGTTCACCGCGGGGCGGGGGCCTACATCTGCGGCGAGGAGACGGCGCTGCTGGACTCGCTGGAGGGCAAGCGCGGCAATCCACGACTCAAGCCGCCGTTTCCCGCCAACCAGGGCCTCTACCAGGGCCCCACGCTGATCAACAACGTCGAGACGCTCTCGGCGGTGCCCCACATCCTGGCCATGGGGGGCGCCGACTACGCCCGGCTGGGTGTCGCCAACTCGACCGGGACCAAGGTGGTCAGCGTCTCGGGGCACGTCCAGCGCCCGGGCAACTATGAGATCGAGCTCGGGATCCCCTCCCGGGAGATCATCTACGGGCTGGCGGGCGGCCCCCCCGAGGGGCGCGCGATCAAGTGCTGGTTTCCGGGGGGGTCATCGGCCCCGGTGCTGACCGCCGAGGACCTCGACCTGGCCTACGACTTCGACTCGATGGCCAAGGCGGGTTCGATGCTGGGGTCGGGTTCGATCATCGTCATCGACGACTCGACCCCGATCATCGACGTCGCCCTGAAGGTAGCCAAGTTCTACCGCCATGAGTCCTGCGGCAAGTGCACGCCCTGCCGCGAGGGGACGAACTGGACGGTGACCATGCTCGAGCGCATAGACGCCGGGCTGGCCACGCCGATGGACCTGGACATCATGGCCTCGGTCCAGGACCACATCATCGGTCACTGCCTGTGCGTGCTGGGCGACTCGATGGCCATGCCGATCGGCTCGATGATCGCCAAATTCCGCGACGAGTTCGAGGCCCACATGGAGGCCGCGCGGCATAGCAGCCCCCTGGGCACCGCCCCCCCGGACACGGCTCCGGCGCTGATCCAGGGAGCGGTGTGATGCCCCGCCCCCGCCCCCGGCCCATCCGCTTCTCGATCGACGGCCGCGAGGTCGAGGCAGCGGAGAACCTCATGCTTGTCGACGCCGCCAAGCACGGGGACGTCGAGATCCCGGTGTTCTGCTACGAGCCCAAGCTCGGGCACCCGGTCGGGGCCTGCCGCATGTGCCTGGTGGAGATCGAGGGGATCCCCAAGCTGCAGACGGCGTGCTCGACCCCGGTCAAGGACGGGATGGTCGTGCACACCCAAACCGATCGCGTGCGCGAGGCCCAGGAGGCGGTGGTCGAGTTCCTGCTCATCAACCATCCCCTCGACTGCCCGGTGTGCGACAAGGGGGGCGAGTGCCCGCTGCAGGACGTCACCTTCGGCTGGGGGCCTGGGCGCTCGCGCTTCATCGAGCCCAAGCGCCACTTCGTAAAGCCCTTGGAGCTCTCGCCGGTGATCGCGATCGACCGCGAGCGGTGCATCCTCTGCTACCGCTGCGTGCGCTTCTCCCAGGAGGTGGCCGAGGACTATCAGCTCGTGCTGCTCGAGCGCGGCGCGCACTCATACGTCTCCACCTTCGACGGCCACCCCTACGTGGGCCCGTTCACCGGCAACATCATCGAGCTGTGCCCGGTGGGAGCGTTGACCTCGCGGCCTTATCGGTTTCGGGCCCGGCCCTGGGACATCGAGGGGGCCGCCTCGGTGTGCACGCTGTGCCCATCGCAGTGCAACGTCGAGCTGACCGTGCGCGACGAACGCGTGATGCGCGTGCTCAGCCGCCAGAACGACGAGGTCGACGACGGCTGGCTGTGCGACAAGGGCCGCTTCGCCTACCAGGCCGTCCACGTCGACCAGCGGGTGACCGCGCCCCTGCTGCGCGAGGGGGGTGAGCTGCGCGAGGTCAGCTGGGAACGCGCGCTCGACCACGCCGTCGGGGCGCTGGCTCGCGCCGGCGCGCGCACGGGTGCACTGGCCGGCGAGGGCACCACCAACGAGGAGGCCTTCCTCCTGGGCCGGCTCCTGCGCGAGGCGCTGGGCTCGCCCCACGTCGACTCCCGCGCAGCGGCCGCGCTGCCGGCGGGGCTTCATCGCGCGCTTTGCCATCCGCGCCGCCAGGCCACGGTCCCCGACCTCGAGTTCGCCCACGCCGTGCTGGTGCTGGACTGCGAGCCGGTCGACGACGCCCCGATTATCGACCTGCGTATCCGCAAGGGCGTGCGTCGGCACGGGCTGCGCCTGGCGGTGGCCACCAGCCGGCCCAGCAGCCTGGATGCCAACGCGGCGCTGAGCGTGCGCTTCTCCCCCGGCGCCGGCGGCGCATTCGTGGCCGCCCTGGCCGCCGCGCTGACCGGCGCCGACAGCGAGGAGCTCGCCGAGCGCGCCGGCGCCGACGCCGGCTCGGTGTCGGCCCTGGCCGAGCTCCTGCGCGCCGCCGAGGACGAGGAGGACGGACGGCGCGAGGTGGTCATCGTGTGGGGCGAGCGCCTGGCGCACGGAGCCCTGGCCGACCAGACGATCGGCGACCTGGTGGCGCTGGCCGATGCCCTCGAGGTACACCAGGCCCCGGGGGCCGGCCTGCTCGAGCTCCCGGTGCACGCCAACGGTCGCGGCATGCGAGAGGCCGGGCTCGTGCCCGACGCGGGCCCCGGGCTGGCCGAGCTGGGCCCCGGGCAGGCCGGGCGCGCCAGCGCCCAGATCGCCGCCGGGCTGGCCGAGGGCGATCTGGTCGCTCTGTATCTCCTGCACGTGGACCCGCTGCGGGCGCTCCCGGACCGCCCGGCGTGGGAGCGGGCGCTGGCGGGGGCGGCCACGGTCATCGCCCACGCCCCGCTGCTCACCGACGGTCTGCGCGAGCACGCGGATGTGGTCTTTCCCGCCGAGGCCTACCCCGAGAAGGAGGGCACGGTGGTGCACCCCGACGGTCGACTGCAGCGGCTGCGCCCGGGGATCGCCCATCCCGGCGAGGTGCGCGACGGATGGCGCGTGCTCGCCGAGCTCGCGCGCCGCCTGGGCACCGACCTGGGGGTGGCCAGCGCCGGCGAGGCCAGCGCCCAGCTGTTCGCCGCCGTTTCGTTCTACTCCGGCCTCACGCTCGAGCAGATCGGCGGACGGGGCCTGCGCTGGCCCGAGCGCGAGCAGGCGGCCACCGAGTTCGGCGAGCGCGAGGCGCCCCCGGCCCCGACCCGCGACCGCGCCCCCGAGCATCAGCCCCCCACCCTCGCGGGGGCCGCCGCCAACGGCGCCCTGCATCTGGACAGCTATCGCTCGCTGTGGAGCGCGCCCGAGGTGCAGGCGTCCCCGTCGCTGGCGTTCCTGCATCCCCAACAGCGCGCCGAGATCGCCCCCGCCGACGCCCAGCGCCTGGGAGTCCGCGACGGCCAGCGCGTGACCGTGTGCGCCCCCACCAACGGTCAGCCCGCTGCTGGGCAGGAAGGGGCCGGCGCGCGCGAGGTGCAGGCCACGGTCGCGTTGCGCCATGCCCTCACACCGGGGGTGGTGCTGCTCCAGGACGGCTTGGAGCGCGATTCGGCCAACGCGCTCGGCGATCCGGGCAGCGCCGTCGAGGTGCGGCCCGAGTGAGCGCTCCGCTGGGAACGGTTTCCTACTGGGAGCCCTGGTGGATCCAGGTCATCAAGGGCATCGTGGTCTTCGCCATCGGGCTCCAGCTGGTGCCGGTCGTGCTCCTGGTCGAGCGCAAGCTGATCGGGCGGTTTCAAAACCGCTACGGGCCCAACCGGGTGGGCCCCTACGGGCTCTTCCAGCCTGTGGCCGACATCGGCAAGCTGCTGTTCAAGGAGCAGTTCCGCCCCCGGACCTCGGTGGCGCTCCTGTTCACCCTGGCGCCGATGATCTCCATCTGCACCGCGGTGGCCGCCTTCGCGATCATCCCGTTCGGCAACACCCAGGACATCTTCGGCACCAAGGTCGGCCTGTACGGGATCGACGTGGGAATCGGCCCGCTGTACCTGTTCGCGTTCGGGTCGATCGCCTTCTACGGCCTCATGCTGGGCGGGTGGGCGTCGGGCTCGAAGTACTCGTTCCTGGGGGCGATGCGGGCGGCCGCACAGCTGATCTCCTACGAGGTCTCCCAGGCGCTGGCGCTGGTGGGGGTGGTCATCACGGCGGGGTCGCTCTCGCTCACCCAGATCGTCAACGCCCAGCGGGGCATGTGGTACGTCGTGCCCCAGCTGGTGGGGTTCCTGGTCTTCATGGCCGCGTCGTTCGCCGAGACCAACCGAGCACCGTTCGATCTGGCCGAGGCCGACGCCGAACTCGTCGGTGGCTACAACACCGAGTACGGCGGCGCCCGCTTCGCCTCCTTCTTCTTCGCCGAGTACCTCAACGTGGTGGTCGTCTCGGGGATCGCCGCCACCGTCTTCTTGGGCGGCTGGCTGCTGCCTTTCGGCATCCATCCCCCCGGCTGGGTGGACCCCTTCGTGGTGCTGGGCAAGATGGCCCTGTTCGTGTCGCTGTTCATCTGGATACGCGCCACCCTGCCGCGCCTGCGCTACGACCAGCTGATGGCGTTCGGATGGAAGGTGCTGCTCCCCCTGGCCACGCTCAACGCGCTGGTCACCGCGATCGTCGTGGTGGCCGTCCATTGACCAACGCGCCGATGAATCCGCCCCCGCCCACGCCGTGACCTACGACCCCCAGGCCGACGCCCTGCCCGTCTCCCGTCCCGCCGAGCCCGGTCGGGGCGCCGCCGCCTATCGGATCTTCGGCGAGACGCTGCGGGGCATGAAGACGACGTTCGGACGCATCGTCGAGGGTCCCACCACCGTGCAGTACCCCGAGGACAAGGCGCCCGTCTACCCCCGCTTTCGCGGCCGCCACCGGCTGCACCGCTTCGAGGACACCGGCCTGGAGAAGTGCGTGGGCTGCTCGCTGTGCGCGGCCGCCTGCCCCGCGGACTGCATTCGGGTGGTGGCGGCCGAGAACACGCCCGAGCTGCGCATCTCGGCCGGCGAGCGCTACGCCGCGGTCTACGAGATCAACATGAGCCGCTGCATCTTCTGCGGCTACTGCGAGGTCGCCTGCCCCTTCGACGCCATCACCATGGGCCACGACTACGAGCTCTCCGACTATGACCGCTCCGACCTGATCTTCACCAAGGAGATGCTGCTGGCCGAGCCAGTGGAGCGCGCCCCGCTGCGAGCGGCGGGCGAGTGATGGCCGCCGTCCTGTTCTTCATCGCCGGCATCGGGGCGGTCGCGGGGGCCATCGGGGTGATCAGCGCGCGCAACCCGTTCTACAGCGTGCTGGCGCTGGTCGCTCACCTGATCTCCTTGGCCGCGCTGTTCCTGCTGCTGCGCGCGGAGTTCGTGGCCGCCGCCCAGGTCATCGTCTACGCCGGAGCGGTGATGGTGCTCTACGTGTTCGTGGTCTCCTACGTAGGCCTGCGCGACGAGCCGTGGCACACGATGGGTGCGCCGGGCGGAGCCGCGCTGCGCGGGGGCGCGGCGCTGTTCGGCGGCGCGCTGGCGGTGGAGCTGATGATCGCCCTGCTGGGGACGGGGCTCAGGGCGGTCGACAGCCGCGGGGCGGGGTACGTGCCCGGCTTCGGCTCGCCCGGACAGATCGGCGACCTGCTGCTGACCAAGTTCCTGTTCGCCTTCGAGCTGGCCTCGTTCCTGCTGTTGATCGCGGCGGTGGGGGCGGTCGTGCTCGCCCGCCGCCGCGGCGAAGGCGAGCCCGAGGGGGCCCCCGAGGCGACCTCGGTGATCGAAGCTCTGCGACTGGGCTCGATGGCCGAGGCGGTCGGGGCACCGGCCAGCACGGCGGCGACCCGGCTGGCCGAGCTCAACGAGCCCGACCAGGGCGAAGGCCGCGGGGGCGGCTGGTGAACATCGGCTGGTACCTGGCCGTCTCGGCGCTGGTGTTCTGCATCGGGGCGGCCGGCGTGCTCACCCGGCGAAACCCGGTGGTGATCCTGCTGTGCCTGGAGCTGATGCTCAACGCCGGCAACCTGGCCCTGATCGGCTTCGCGCGCATGTGGGGCAATTCCCAGGGCCAGGTCTTCGCCATGATCGTGATGGTGGTCGCCGCCTGTGAGGTGACCATCGGGCTGGGGCTGATCGTCGCCATCTACCGCCGCCGCCTGCCCATCGACGTCGACGAGCTGCGCGAGCTCCAGGGGTGACCGCCACCACCTTCGGCTGGCTGGTACTCCTGTTCCCGCTGGCCGGGACGGTGGTGCTGGGGCTGGGATGGCGGTCTTTGCCCGGTCGCAGCGCCGGCTGGATCGGCACCGCCGCGATCGCCGCCTCGTTTGCCTGCGCGGTGGTCTGCCTCGCCGCCCTGCAGTCCCACCACCCCGGCGCTCGCCAGCTGACCTCCACGCTGTGGGACTACGCGGTCACCGTGGGGGTGGATGCCCGTCTGTCGATCCTGGTCGATCCCCTGGCGGTGATGATGATCCTCGTCGTCTCGGGCATCTCGGCCCTGATCCACCTCTACTCGGTCTCCTACCTGTGGTCAGACCGCGGCTACGCCCGCTTCTTCTCCTACCTGAACTTCTTCGTCTTCTCGATGCTCCTGCTCGTGCTGGCGGGCAACTTCCTCGTGTTGATCATCGGCTGGGCGTTCGTGGGCGCGGCCTCCTACCTGCTGATCTCCTTCTGGTACCGGCGCACCACGGCCACCCGCGCGGGGATCAAGGCGTTCGTCATCAACGTCGTCGGGGACGTGGGGCTGGTGCTGGGGACCTACTTCATCCTCAAGCACACCGGGACGCTGGACTTCGTCAAGACCTTCAACGCCGTGCCCCACGTCTTCGCGCGCGACGACGGCGACCTGGTGGCGGGCTGCGTGCTGCTCTTAGTCGGAGCCTTCGCCAAGTCGGCGCAGATCCCGCTGCACACCTGGCTGCCCGACGCGATGGAGGGCCCCACCCCGGTAAGCGCGCTCATCCACGCCGCCACGATGGTCACCGCCGGCGTGTACCTGATCGCCCGGCTTCACCCCCTGTTCGAGCGGGCGCCCGCCGCCGCCGACGTGGGGGCGGTCATCGGCTGCCTGACCCTGGTGGTGGCGGCCACCATCGCCCTCGCCCAGACGGACGTAAAGCGGGTGATCGCCTACTCGACCATGTCCCAGATCGGCTACATGATCATGGGGGTCTCGGTCGGGGCCTACGCCGCGGGCCTGTTTCACCTCATGACCCACGCCTTCTTTAAGGCGCTGCTGTTCATGGCCGCGGGCTCGCTGATCGGCGCCATGGCCGGCGAGCAGTCACTGAACCGGATGGGGGGATTCCGGCGGGCGATGCCGTTCACCTACGCGGCGTTCGTGGTCGGCGGGCTGGCGCTGTCGGGGGTGCCGCCGTTCTCGGGGTTCTTCTCCAAGGACGAGATCCTGCTCGTCACCGGCGAGCGCGGGGGCTGGCACTGGATCCTCTACGTCGCCGGCTACGCCGGAGCACTGCTCACCGCCGTGTACACGTTTCGCCTGATCTTCCGCGCCTTCCACGGCGAGCCGGTAAAGGAGGCCACCGAGCTCGAGCACGGCCATCTGGCCCACGCCGACCACCCGTTTAACCCCGCCACCGGCGAGGAGGAGGACACCGACGTCGGCTTCCCCGGCCCCGAGCACCACATCGCCGAGCGCGATCCTCCGATGAGGCTGGCCATGGGGGTGCTGGCGGTGGGGGCGCTCGTCGCCGGCCTGGTGCAGATCCCCAAGGTCGACTTCGTCATCGACCATTTCCTGCACCCCAGCTTCGCCGACTCGGCGCTGTATGAGGTCCGCACCAAGAACGGGCTGCTGGCGGTGGGGCTGATCGTGGGCACCGCGCTGGGGCTGGCCGGGGTGGCGATCGCCTACCGGATATGGGTCACCCGGCCGGGCACGGCGGCCGCGATCCAGGCGCGCCTGACCTTCGTGCACCGCCTGTTGGTCAACAAGTGGTACTTCGATGAGCTCCTGGACCTGCTCTTCGTACGCCCGGGGGCGTGGATGGGGCGCTTCGCCCAGCAGACCTTCGAGCGCGTGGTGGTCAACGAGGCGCTGGTCGGCGGCACGACCGGCCTGGTCAGAGCCGGCTCGGCCGCGGTGCGCGCGGCCCAGAGCGGCTTCGTGCGCTACTACGCCGGCGTCCTGGTCATCGGCATCGCCGCGGTGAGCCTCTACTTCCTCCTCCAGAGCTAAGCGCGTGCCCCTCTCGATCCTGATCTGGCTGCCCGCCGCCGCCGCCCTGCTCGGGGCCCTGGCCCCGCGCCGCGGGAGCTATCCGCTTACCGGCTGGTTCGCGTTCGCCGGCTCGGTCGGCGCGCTGGGCATCACGATCGGCGAGATCGCCGGCTTTGATCCTGGACACTCGGGTCTCACCCACGTCACCGACCAGCTGTGGATCGCCGGATTGGGAATCCACTACAAGCTGGGTCTCGACGGGCTCAACCTGTTCCTGGTGGCGCTCACCGCGGTGGTCTCGGCGCTGGCCATCGGCGCCGCCAACCGGCGCCGTTGGGAGCGCCCGCGCCTGTTCTTCCTCTACCTCGGGCTGGCCGAGTCGGCGGTCCTGGGCGCGCTCATGGCCCAGGACCTGATCCTGTTCGTCGCCTTCTTTGACCTGATGCTGATCCCGTTCTACTTCCTCACCGGCCAGTGGGGCGAGGAGAACCGGGTGGCGGCGACCACCAAGCTCGTGATCTACACGCTGGTCGGCTCGCTGTTGATGCTCGCCGCGGCGATCGCCACCGGCGTGCTGGTGTCCACGAACACCGCCCACCCCCTGAGCTTTGCCCTGTCTGACCTGCAGAACGCGGGCGGGATCGGCGCCGGCGCCGGCCTCAGCGCCGGCTCGCAGGAGTGGATCTTCCTGCTCTTCGCCGCCGCCTTCCTGGTCAAGATGCCCGCCTTTCCCCTGCACGGCTGGATGCCCGACGGCTACCGGGCGATGCCGCTCGAGGCGCTGGCGATCTTCTCCGGCGTCCTGTCCAAGGTCGGGGCCTACGGCTTCCTGCGGATCGTGCTGCCCCTGTTTCCCCAGGCCAGCGTTCACTTTCAGACGCTGATGCTGGTGATCGCCCTGGCCTCGATCCTCTACGGCTCGGTGATGGCCTTTACCCAGACCAACACCCGCCTGATCCTCGGCTACTCGTCGGTCGCGCAGCTTGGCTTCATCACCCTGGGCATCTTCGCCCTCCAGCCCCAGGGGGCCCAGGGCGCGGTGCTGCAGATGGTCAACCACGGCCTGGTGACCCTGGCCCTGTTCTTGATCGTCGGGCTGCTCGCCGCGCGCGCCGCCGGCTCGGTCGACCTGCGCGATATGGGCGGCCTGGCGCTGCGGGCGCCGGTGCTCAGCGCGATCTTCCTGATCGTGGCACTGGCCACGCTGGCGATGCCCGGCTCGTCGAACTTCGTGGGCGAGTTCTTGATCCTCCTCGGGGTGTTTCGCTCCAAGCTGGCGATCGCGATCGTGGCCTTCACCGGGGTGGTGCTGGCCAGCGTCTACATGCTGCGCACCCTCATTCGGGCCATGCACAACCGGCTGGGCACGCGGGCCGAGTCGCGGGAGATCGCCCTGGCCGATGCCCTGGCGCTGGTGCCCAGCACCCTGGTCATCCTCGGGCTGTCGTTCTACCCCCAGCTCGTGCTCCACCGCAGCGAACGCTCGACCGCGGCGGCGATCGCCGCCGCCCGGGCCACGGCGCAGCCCAGCCAGACGGCGCGCGCGCCGCTCGCCGGCGCATCGGCGCCGCAGCCCGCGCGTACCTCCACCCTCGGCGCCGGCGCCACCCACTCGGGAGCGACGCGGTGAGCGTGGCGCTGGCCGCCGCCCGCCTGCACGGGCCCCACATCGACTGGGGCGGCCTGTCCCCGATCCTCGCCCTGCTCGGCGGCGCCGTGGTCGTGCTCCTGGTGGGGCTGGCGCCCCGCCGCGAGGTCCGCCGACTGGTGGCCTCCGGCCTGGCGCTGGTGGCGTTCGCGGCTGCGTTGGGCTGCACGATCTGGCAGTGGGACGCGTCCAAGTCGATCGTCTCCGGCGCCCTGCGCGTAGACGACCTCGCGCTCGCGGTCAACCTGATCCTGGTCTCCGCCGGCGCCGCCACCGTGCTGCTGTCGTGGCGCGCACGCGCCAGCGGCGAGGCCGGTCACGGCGAGTTTTACGCGCTGGTGTTGACCTCGACGGCGGGCATGTCGGTGCTCGTCGCCGCCCAGAACACGGTCAGCCTGTTCCTCGGGATCGAGCTGCTCTCGATCCCCCTGTACGTGCTGTGCGCGACCGAGCTGCACCGGTCGCCCTCGCTGGAGTCCGGCCTGAAGTACCTGGTGATCGGGTCGGTCGGCTCGGCCACGCTGCTCTACGGGCTAGCCATGATCTACGGCGCCACCGGTTCGACCGACTTCGACGCCATCGCCTCGGCGATCGCCTCCGGCGGCTTGGCCTCGGATCCCCTGCTCCTGACGGGCATCGCCCTGGTGGTGGTCGGCCTGGCGTTCAAGTCCTCGGTGGCCCCCTTTCACCAGTGGACTCCCGACGTCTATGAGGGCGCTCCGACCCCGATCACCACGTTCATGGCGGTGGCCACCAAGGCGGCGGCGCTCGGGATCTTCCTGCGCTTCTTCGACGTCGCGCTGGTCAGCGCTCAGGTCAGCTGGGCACCGGCGCTGGCCGCGTTGGCCACGATCTCGATCGTGGTCGGCAACGTGGGCGCGCTCGGGCAGTCCTCGCTCAAGCGCCTGCTCGCCTATTCGGCCGTCGCCCAGGCCGGCTATCTCCTCGCCGGCGTGGTGGTCTCCACCCGCGCCGGCGCGCGCGCCACGGTGTTCTACCTCGCCGTGTACCTGCTCATGAACCTCGCCGCCTTCGCCGTGGTCGTCGCCCGTGAGCGCGAGACCGGTCTGGGCGACGACATCGCCGCCGTCGAGGGCCTGGGCGCGTCGCGGCCGTGGCTGGCGTGGCCGATGACGATCGCCATGCTCTCGCTCGCCGGCATCCCGGCCACCGCCGGGTTCGTGGGCAAGCTGTTCCTCATCCAGGCCTCGGCCGATGGCGGCTATACCTGGCTGGGGGTGGTGATCGTCGTCGGCTCGATGGTCTCGCTGGCCTACTACCTGCGCGTGGTGGCGGCGATGTGGATGCGCCCGGGGCCCTCCCTGGGGGCCACCGAGGCGGCTTCGCCCTACCCGGCGATCGCCGGCGGCTCGCCCGAGGCCGACCCCGACGCGATTGGCACCTCCACCCCAGCCGCGCCGCCCGCGGGAGACGGCGGCCCAGGGGCCGGCGCGCGGGAGGGGTTCCAGCCCGAGGTGGTCGGCCTGGCGCTCGCCGCCGGCGCGGCGACCGTGTTCTTCGGGATCGTCCCCTCGCCGCTGGTGGACTTGGCGCGAGCGGCCGGCAACTCCCTGCTCGGCCTGTTCTGAGCGCCGGCGGCGTGCGCCGCCGCGAGGCACATGCCGCTGATCGCCGGGCAGGCGCTACCGTCGGGGTATGGACACGCGCGTGATGTACGTAAAGCCCGGCTGCCCCTACTGCGAAGAGGCCCGCCAGGCCCTGCGCGCCGAGGGCGTCGAGTTCAAGGAGCGCGACGCCACCACCCGCCAGGACTGGCGCGCCGAGCTCATGCGCCACAGCGCCAACACCGGCATGGTGCCGACGATCGTGCTCGGCGACGAGGTGGTGACCGTCGGCTGGAAGGGCCGTGGCTGACGGGTGCATTGAGGGCGGCCGGTCGGCCGCTATTTCGTGCATCTGCCGGCCCGGGGCCCGCCGCGACGGGCGCTAGCATCGCCCGGCCGTGCACCCGACCTCTCCCACCGTCCACCTGATCGCGCGCCCGTCGCTCGATCTGGAGGGGATGCGGAGCTATCTGGCCGACGTCGGCGGCGAGTCGTGGCTCGACTCTCGCCTGGAGGAGACCAGCGGCGCGCCCAACCCCGGCCAGCTGCTGGTCGAGTTCGGCGGCCGCGCCTGCTACCGCAGCTGGGAGCCCGGCCTGAACCCCAACGTCACCCGCATCCGCACCGACCAGCGCGAGTACTTCCTCAACCTCCTGCGCAGCGCCCACGGCAGCGTGCTCGAGCACGCCAGCTACTCGTTCGCGCTGCGCGACGTAAGCCGGGTGGCGACCCATGAGATCGTCAGACATCGCGCCGGCTCTGCCTTCAGCCAGGAGAGCCTGCGCTACGTGCGTCTAGCCGACATCGGCTTCCGCGTCCCACCGGCGCTCGAGCCGGTGCGCGACCAGGTGGTGAGCATCGTCGAGCAGCTCGAGGAGTTTCAGGTCAGCGCCGCGCAGACGCTCGGCGTCGACGACGACGGGGTGCCGTTCCACGTCAAGAAGGAGGTCACCTCCGCCCTGCGCCGCCTGGCCCCCATCGGGCTGAGCACCGACATCATCTGGACGGCCAACATTCGCACCCTGCGCCATGTCATCGAGATGCGCACCGCCGAGGGGGCAGAGGAGGAGCTACGGCTCATCTTCGACCAGGTGGCACGGGTGATGCTCGACGAGGCGCCCGACCTGTTTCAGGACTTCACCCGCAGCGACGACGGCTCCTGGTTGCCCGAGTACCGCAAAGTCTGACCCGAGCACCCCGCAAAGTCTGACCCGAGCACCCCGGCTCGTCAGGCTTGGCGCGCTGCCCGACGGCGGGCGGCCCGCCGACGGGCAACCGCCTCGGCGGCGACGCGATCGTTGCCCATGGTGCTCGCGCCGCGGGCGCCGGGGGCGCCGCCGTAGATCGAGCCGTAGGGCCGCTGGGCGATGCCGCTTCCGGACCGCGAGTACAGCCCATAGATGACGGCGAGCAGGAACACGACGAGAAAGGCCAGGAAGATCATGCTGCCTCCGGCCAAATCGATAAGGGCTGACATCGGGACTCTCCTCAGAAAAGACGGCCTGGGATGAACACGTTCCCGCACGGGCCCGCCCCCGTCTGTGCGACGGCGCACACAAGCCCGCTCACCCCCTGCCCCGGGCGGCGCCGGCCGGGTGCCCGGGGACGTACCATCCCGGTGTAGTCGGCGTACTGGCGACAATCCTCGGCGTGGCGCTGCTCGCGCCCGCGGGGCTCGGGTTGGCGAGCCTGCTTCGGATCCGGGGACGCGCTCCGTTCTTTGTCGCCTTCCTGCTCGCGTGCGCGTCGATCGTCGTCGCCGAGACGATCGTCCTCTCGCTCGTCGATCTGCTCACCCGCGCAGGGGTGCTGGTCGCGCAGGCGCTGGCGTTGGCGCTCGTCGCGGCGGCCTGGTCGCGCGCCGGCCGGCCGCGGCCCCCGGCCCCGGACGGGCTTCGTCCTCGTGTATGGCTGGCGCAGCTGCCAGCCCGCCCCGCGCTGTCCGTGCTGGTCGCCGTGGCGGCGGCGGCGCTCCTGCTGCAGCTCGTCATGGCGCTGGCGGTGGCGCCCAACGAGGCCGACAGCGTCGGCTATCACCTGGCGCGCGTTGTCCACTGGCTCGGCCACCACAGCGCGATCTGGCCCAGCAGCGAGCTCGACGACCCGGAGGTGAGCTATCCCCCCAACGGGGAGCTGCTGGTCTCGTGGACGGTCCTTCTGTGCCAGGGCGACCGCCTGGCGCAGCTCGTCCAGTGGCTTTCGCTGCTGGGCCTGGCCGCCACCATCTTCTCGGTCGCCCGCCTGTCCGGCTTTGGGGCGGCCAACGCGGCATGGGCATCGCTGCTCTTCGTGCTGATGCCCGAGCCCCTGATGCAGGCCGCCACGGTCCAGAACGACATCGTGACCTGCCTGTTCCTGGTCAGCGCCGGCTTCTTCCTGGTACGCGGGCTGCGCGACCGCCACCGCGGCGACCTGGGGGCGGGGGCGCTTGGGCTGGGACTGGCGATCGGCACCAAGCTGGTGATTGCGTTTGCGCTGCCGGGCCTAGCGCTGGTCATCGCCGCCGCTCTGCGCGCCTACCGGCCGCCGCGCGGACTGCTGGTCCGCGCGGCGGCGATGGCGATGGCGGCGGCGCTCGCGCTCGGATCCTTCAGCTTCATCCAGAACCTCGCCAACACCGGGACGCTGACCGCGTCGACCGGAAGCCCGCCGAGCGGCTTCGGCTTCACCCGCACCGACCCCCTGACCGACGGCGCCCGGGTGGCGTGGACCATGGTCGACGCCGAGGGGCTGCCGGTCCCGCGCGCGCTGCAGCGCCTGGCCGACCGCACGGCGGGTCACCTGTTTGCCCGGGTCGACGACGCGCCCAGCCCGCTGATCCGCGACGAGGCCGACGAGGACACCAGCGCCTACGGGCTGGTGGGGCTGCTCGTGCTCTTCCCGCTGATGATCATCGAGCTGCTGCGCCCGGGCGCACCGCCCCGCCGGCGCCTCGTGGCCGCGGCCGCGCTCGGCTTCTGCGCCGCCTTCGTCCTGATCGCCGGGTGGCACAGCGAGGCCGGTCGCTACCTGATGCCCGCCGCCGCCGCCGGAGCCGCGCTGCTCGCCCTGACCGCCACCCGGCGCTGGCTGGCATGGGTCACCCTGGCGCTGGCGCTGGCCACCGTCCCGGGGGCGCTGCTGGAAAACCCGGACAAGCCGGTGCTGCCCGACGGCTCGGGCAGGACGATCTTCGCGCGCGACCGCATCGATCAGCAGACCATCGACCCCGAACTGCAACCGCTGGGTCCGGCCCTGCACCGCCTGGGCCACCTCGTCCCCCCGCCCCGGCCGATTGGCTACCTCGACCAGCTCGATGCCTTTCCCCAGTACCTGCTCTTTACCGACGGGGACCTCCACCGGCGGGTGGTCGCCTTTGACCGCCGGGACATCACCGCGGACGGGATCAGGCACGCGGGCGTGGCGGGAGTGTTCGTCGCGCTGTCCGGGCGCCGGGGCTGTCCGTTGCGCATGTGCCCACGCCCGAGCGCGGCGCTGTCGGTGTCCCGGATCGGGCCGCGCTCCTACCTGGTCACTCCTCGTCGCCGCGCTCCTTGATCTTGGCCTCCAGCTGCTCCATGACGTCGGGATCGCGCAGGGTGGTCACGTCGCCCAGCTCGCGGCCCTCGGCGATGTCCCTGAGCAGCCGGCGCATGATCTTGCCCGACCGGGTCTTAGGCAGGTCCTCGGCCCAGATGATGCGCCGCGGCCGGGCGAACTTGCCGATCCGCGTCGCCACGTGCTCGCGGATCCCCGCCACCAGCTCGTCTGAGCCTTCGAGCGAGCCCTCGAGCGTCACGAACGCGCACACCGACTGGCCGGTGTCCTCGTCGGTCTGGCCGATCACCGCCGACTCGGCCACCTGGGCGTGGGAGACGATCGCCGACTCGATCTCGGCGGTCGACATCCGGTGCCCGGAGACGTTGATCACGTCGTCGACCCGGCCGATGACCCAGAAGTAGTCGTCGGGATCGCGACGCGAGGCGTCGCCCACCAGGTAGGTCTCGCGACCGAAGCGCTCGAAGTAGGTGTTCACGAAGCGCTCCTCCTCGCGGTAGAGGGTGCGCAGCATCCCCGGCCAGGGGCGGGTGAGGGTGAGCAGGCCCTGGGTGTCGGGCCCCACCTCCTGGCCGTCCTCGTCTACCACCGCGGCGGCGACGCCGGGGAAGGGCAAGGTCGCCGACCCCGGCTTGGTGGCCGTGATCCCCGGCAGCGGGGTGATCATGATCTGCCCGGTCTCGGTCTGCCACCAGGTGTCGACGATCGGGCAGCGCTCGGCGCCGATCACCTTGTGGTACCACAGCCACGCCTTGGGGTTGATCGGCTCGCCCACCGAGCCCAGCAGCCGCAGGGACGAGAGGTCGTGACGGCCGGGGTACTCCGGGCCCCACTTGATGCAGGCGCGGATCGCCGTGGGCGCGGTGTATAGGACCGTCACCCGGTAGCGCTCGACCAGCTCCCACCAGATGTCCTTGTCCGGGTAGTCGGGGGCCCCTTCGTAGAGCACCGAGGTGGCGCCGTTGGCCAGCGGCCCGTAGACGATGTAGGAGTGCCCGGTCACCCAGCCCACGTCGGCCGCGCACCAGTAGACATCGGACTCGGGGCGCAGATCGAAGATGTAGCGGTGCGTGCACGCCACCCCGGTCAGATAGCCGCCGGTGGTGTGCAGGATGCCCTTGGGCTTGGCGGTGGAACCCGACGTGTAGAGGATGTAGAGGGGATGCTCCGCATCCAGCTCCTCGGCCTCGCACTCGGGATCGGCCGCCTCGATCGCCTCGTGCCACCACACGTCGCGTCCGTCGCGCATCGGGCATTCGCTGCCCGTGTGGCGCACCACGACGATCGTCTCGATCGAGGCCACCGGGTCGATCACCTCGTCGACCGCCGCCTTCATCGGCGCGCTCCGGCCCTTGCGCCGGGCGCCGTCGGCGGTGACCAGCGCCTTGGCCTCGGAGAACTCCATCCGCTCGCGCACCGCCTCGGCAGAGAACCCGCCGAAGACCACGTTGTGGGGGGCGCCGATCCGGGCGCAGGCGAGCATGGCCACCAGGCACTCGGGGATCATCGGCATGTAGATGCCCACCACGTCCCCGGCGGCGATGCCGTGCTCCTTTAGGACGTTGGCAAAGCGCTTGGTGTCGGCCAGCAGCTCGGCGTAGGTGACATCGCGCTCCTCGCCCTCCTCGCCGCGCCAGTGGTAGGCGACGCGGTCACCGTTGCCCGCCTCCACGTGGCGGTCCAGGCAGTTGTAGGAGGCGTTGAGCTTGCCCCCCAAGAACCACTTGTAAAACGGCGGCTCGGAGTCGTCGAGCACCTTTTCCCACCGCCGCCCCCAATGCAGGGCCTCGGCTTGCTTGGCCCACCAGGCGAGCGGGTCGCGCTCGGCCTCCTCATAGACGGCGGGGTCGTTCCACAGGGCCTGGCGGCGAAACTCCTCCGGCGGCTCGAAGCGCTCGACCTCGAGCAGGGCCTCGAGCTCCTCCTCCAGGCTGCTCGGCTGCTTCTGCTCGGTTGCCATGTGCCGGCCTCCTCTAGCACCTGCGGTTGGCTGATCGACCCGTGAGACGCTACCTCCTGGGCGAGATCGCCGGCACCAGGAGCCGGCCGGGGCTGTCGGGGACCCGCCTGAGCTCCCCTACCCGGCGCGCTTGCCGGGGACGCGGGCGCCGTCTGTGCCCTGACTCAGCGGCGGCGCTTGCGCTTGCGCTTCTTGGACGACGGGTGCTGGGTGCCGCGCTCGGGGGCGGGCTGGGGCTCGGGGGGCGGGGGCTCGGCCTGCCCCCGCCGATCCCGCCGGTCGGTCCCGCCCGCCCGCGCCCGGGCCTCGCGCAACTCCTGCTGGCTGGGCCAGGGCTGGGCCGTCCCCGCCTCCCACGCCGGGGGCGTGCCGTTCGGCCAGCTTCCGTAGAACAGCACCGCCACCGCCCCCAGCCAGAAGATCTGCACCACCGGCACCGCCGAGCCGATGATCGGCAGGGCGAACAGGACCCCGGTGATGATCCCCAGCACCCCCATGAAGCGGGTGAGCAGACCGACGCGCATCGCGTTCAGGCACACGATGACGAAGGCAAAGCCCACCGCGAAGCCGCCCACCACCCCGAGGACCGAGATCGCGGTGTCCAGGCCGCCGGTGGGCGGCGCCTGTCCGGCCCAGACGAGCACCCGGTCGGCGGCGTCGTGGCTCTTGTCGGCGCTGTGGGCGAAGTGGTGGCTGGTGATCGCCAGCGCCACCGACCGGACCACGGTCGTCAGCGCCACGGCGGCCGGTCCGGCGACCGAGAGGGGCCGCACGGCGGCGGCGAGGTCGGGCTTGCGCGCCAGCGTGGCCCGGTACAGAAAGAGGAGCACCCAGATCAGGGCCACCGACCCCAGCGCCGCCACCACCGCGCCGGCGATCACGCCCAGGGTGTGATGGTCGACGAAGGCGATCTTGGCGGCCCGCGGGTCCACCGGCGTCGATGCCTGCCCCTGCAGCGCCGGGGTTAGTGCCTGGAGCGGCCCCACCGTCGGCTGCCCGGCGGTCGCCGCCAGCTGGATGATCGCCCCGCCCATCAAGCCCACCGCGGTGAGCGCGGCGGCCAGCGCCGCGCGAGGGCGCCGCTCGGCCTCCCACGCGACCTGCTGCTCGGCGCTGTCGGAAACGGCGCTCATCGCCGCCGCGGGAGCCTCATCGCCGGGCAGTCTAGATTGGGCGCGTGCGGATGCGCCAGGCGATGACCGGGGCGCAGGTCACGGCCCCGCCCGAGCGCTCGCTGTCCACCCCCTGCCCGGCGTGCGAAGGTCCGCTGCAGCGCTGGCGCTCGGTCCGCCCCGCCGAGCCGACGCTGACCGCGCCGGTGGCGCTCGGGCGCTGCCGGAGCTGCGGCTCGGCGGCCACCCTCGGCCCCGCCGCCCCCGAGTGGCACGAGGGCGGCGCCTTTGCCCGGCCGCCGCGCATGAGCGTGCTGGCCGCGCCCGCGCTGGAGCTGTTCGACCGCCACCGCCTGCGCCTGGTGTCGGGCGCCGTGCCGGACCCCCCCGCCCCTTCTGCCGACCGTCCGCCCGCCGCGACGTCGCGGCGGCTGGTCGACGTGGGCGCCGGCCGCGGCCGGTTCGTGGCCCACGCCCGCCGGCGCGGATGGGACGCCGAGGGGCTGGAGCCCGCCGCCACCCGCGTGCGCGCCGCGGCCCAGCGCTACGGGGTGCGCCTGCACGCCGAGGGAATCGAGGCGGCACGGTTCGCGCCCGGCTCGCTGGACGCCGTGAGCGCCTGGCACGTGATCGAGCACCTCGAGGATCCGGGCGCCGCCGTGGGGCAGATGGCCGCCTGGCTGCGCCCGGGCGGCGCGCTGCTGGTGGGGGTCCCCAACCTGGCCAGCCTCCAGGCGCGCCTGGGCGGCGGTCGCTGGTTTCACCTCGACGTGCCCCGGCACCGGACCCATTTCACCCCCGTCGGTCTCGAGGCGCTCATGCGGCGCGCCGGTCTGCGGCCCTACGCCACCCACCATCTGCTGCTCGAGCACAACCCGTTCGGCATGTGGCAGTCGCTGGTGAACCGCCTGACGCCCACGCCCTCCTACCTCTACCACCTGCTCAAGGCCAACGCGCCCCTGCGCGCGGCCGACCTGCTGCCCACGGTCCTCGCCCTGCCGGCGCTGCCCCTGGCCGCCGCGCTGGAGGCCACCGCCGGCCTGGCCCGGCGCGGGGGGACGATCGCCCTGCTCGCCGTGCGGCCCTAGCCCGGACTAACCCCGAGTTGTGCCGACACCTTTAGGGGTGTTGTGAAGTCGGACGCCCCGGCCAGCTGGCCGGGGCGTCCGTGCGCTCTTTCAGGCTGCTCAGTCGACCAAGACAAACCACCTGAAGGGAGTGCGCGTGTCTGATGATGACGTGCTCGTCGGCTACCGCCGGCGGCTGTTTGTGCT
>VAYS01000003.1 GCA_005883215.1 Actinomycetota bacterium | reverse complement strand
CCCAGCGAGCACAAACAGCCGCCGGCGGTAGCCGACGAGCACGTCATCATCAGACACGCGCACTCCCTTCAGGTGGTTTGTCTTGGTCGACTGAGCAGCCTGAAAGAGCGCACGGACGCCCCGGCCAGCTGGCCGGGGCGTCCGACTTCACAACACCCCTAAAGGTGTCGGCACAACTCGGGGTTAGTCCGGCCTAGCGGGCGCCGGCCAGCCCCCGCTGGCGGCGCAGCTCGGCGAGCAGCAGCTTGGAGTGGATGGCTCCGATCAGCTCGCGCAGGGGCTCGGCACCCGAACGGATGATCTGGGCCGCCCGGTCGGCCTCGACCCCACCGGCCAGGCGGTCGAGCAACGTGCGCACCTCCTCGGCCACCAGCGGCTCGAGCGCGTCGCGGTAGCGCAGCGTGTCGTAGACCGTGAAGCCCAGCGCCTCGTCATAGCCGCCGGCGCGAAAGCGGCCGATGGCCTCGATGATCTGCACGTCGTCGGGGTCATATCCGCGCGAGGACGGCGTGAGGACCTCGAGCTCGGCCAGCCGTTCGAGCACGTACTGGGGAATGTCATAGCGCGTGCGCACCTCGGCGGCCGACACCCGGCGCTGGTCGGAGGCGGCCAGTGCGTGCTCCAGGATGCGATCCTCGAGCTCGACCAGCGCCCGGGCGCGATCGGGATCCTCGTCGAGCATGCCGCGGATCAGCTTGAGCGGCATGAAGCGCTCCTCCTGCAGACGCTTGATCAGGCGGATGCGCTCGACGAAGTGGGGCGGGTAGTAGGCCATGTTGCGACTGGTGCGCACCGGCTCTGGGAGCAGCCCCTCGCGGAGGTAGTGCTTGATCGTCGCCGGAGAGACGCCCGAGGCCTCGGACAGCTCCTGCATCTTGAGCAGGCCGTCGGGACCGGCGGGGGCCTTGGGGCCGTTGGAGCTCATCCCATGAACGAGCCCTGGACGCCCCGGGCCGGACCGGCCACCACCTGGGCCTCGGCCAGCTCGGCGACCTCGGCCTCGGTGTAGCCGGCGGCGCGCAGGATCTCGGCCGTGTGCTCGCCCAGAACCGGGCCCGGACGCTGGGCGGGGTCCCCCGGGGTGCGCGAGAGCTTGATCGGCACCCCGAGCTGGCGAACGGGCTGGGCGGCGCCCGGCTGATCGATCTCCACCAGCATCTCGCGCGCGGCGACCAGCTCCGACGACAGGGCTTCGTCGAGGTCGAGCACCGGCTCCAGGCAGCAGTCGTGCTCGGCGGCGAACGCCCGCCACTGCTCGCGGGTGCGGGTGGCGAAGATCGCCTGGACCTCGCGGTGGGCGTCGCTGCCCGGCCTCTCGAACTGGCGCTCGATCAGGTCCTGGCGGTCGACCCCTCGGCAGAAGGCGGCCCAGAACTTGGGCTCCAGCGCCCCGAGCGTGACCCACCCGTCGGCGCACTCATACGGTCGATAGCAGATGATCGAGCCGGCCAGCTCGAGGTCGCCGCGGTGGGGGGTGTGGCCCTCGGCGAGGTAGCGAGCGGCCACCAGCGCCAGCCAGGACAGCGAGCCGTCGGCCATCGAGACGTCGACCAGCTGGCCTTCGCCGGACCCCGCTAGGCCCGGCCCACCGTCGCGTTCGCGCAGCGCGGCCAGGATCCCGAAGGCGGCCATCAGCGCCCCGCCGCCGATGTCGGCGATCTGGCCCGCCGACTGCACCGGCGGCCCATCGCGCTCGCCGGTGAGCCCGAGCAGGCCGATCAGGCCCAGGTAGTTCATGTCGTGCCCCGAGCGGTCGCGTAGCGGCCCGCCCTGCCCGTAGCCGGTGATCGCGCAGTAAACGAGACCGGGGTTCTCGGCCCGCAGCGCGTCATAACCGACCCCCAACCGATCGAGCACGCCGGGGCGAAACGACTCCACCAGCACGTCGAAGTCGCGCGCCAGGCGCTGCAGCACCTCCCGCCCGCGCTCGTGCTTGAGGTCGATGCGCATCGAGGTCTTGTTGCGGTTGAGCGCCAGGAACAGCGCCGAGCGCGCGCTCTCCTCGACGCCCTCGTAGTAGGGAGTGGCCCAGCGCACGTAGTCCCCCAGCCCGGTGTCCTCGACCTTGACCACCTCGGCCCCGAAGTCGGCTAGCAGCAGCGAACAGAAGCCGCCCGGCAGGAGCCGCGTCAGGTCCAGGACCCGGATTCCCTCCAGCGCCAGGCCCATCTAGCCCCCCTCGGCCGGTCCGCCGAGCAGCTCGCGGCGCGAGAGCTCGCGGCGGGGGACGCCGAGCAGCTCGCGCGCCTCGGCCACCGATGCCGGGCGACGCCCGACCTCCTCGGTGAGCTGGCGCGCCTTGGCGATCAGATCACCGTTGGAGCGAGCCATCTCGCCGTCGGGCAAATAGAAGTTGTCCTCCAGCCCGACGCGGATGTTGCCGCCCAGGGTCAGGGCGGCGGCTACGAGCATCCATTGCTTACGGGAGACAGAGATCACGCCCCAGTTGTTGGGTCCGTCGGCGCCGCCGGGGATCTGCTCGGACATGTGCCCCAGGTTGCGCGCGGTGGGCCGGATGCCGCCGGTGACCCCCATCACGCAGGAGATCTGCAGCGGCTCGGACAGCAGCCCCAGGTCGATCAGCGGGTCCAGGTTGGCGATGTGCCCGGAGTCAAAGCACTCGTGTTCGGGGCGAATGTCGAGCTCGTTCATGGCCTCGAGCAGCGTGGTGATGGTCTCGAACGAGTTCTCAAAGACGGCTTGGAAGACGAACCCCTTGCGTCGCGGCGAGTATTTGGCGTAGTTCATCGAACCCATGTTCAGCGCCGCCACGTCGGGGCGCAGCTCGCGCAGGTAGGCGATCCGCTTCTCCAGCGGAACGCCGATCGCCCCCGTGGAGTAGTTGATGACCACGTCGTCGACCTCGGCCAGGATCGCCTCGGTGATCGCCCGGAAGTCCTCTATCTCATACGAGGGCGTGCCGTCGGGGGTGCGGGCGTGGATGTGGATCATCGAGCCCCCCTCCTCGACGATCCGGCGCGCTTCGGCCGCGTACTCCTGCGGCGTGTAGGGGATCGCCGGGCACTGATCGCGCTTGGCCACCGTCCCCGAGATCGAGCAGGTGATGATGACCGGGTCCTCGAGGCTCAGACCGGCACCACCGCCTGACGTTTCCACGGGCGCTCGACGCGCTTGCCCTGGGCCATCTCCAGCGCGCGCACGATCGTGGACCGGGTCTCGCGCGGGTCGATGACGTCGTCGATCATGTCGTTGCCGGCGGCGACGTAGACGTCGATGATCTTGCGGTAGACGTCGATCAGCTCGGCCTTCTTGGCCACCGGGTCCTCGGCCTCCTCGACCTGGCGGCGCATGACGATCTCCACCGCGCCCTCGGCCCCCATCACGCTGATCTCGGCGCTGGGCCAGGCGACGATCAGGTCGGGCTCATACGCGCGCCCGTTCATCACGTAGTAGCCGGCGCCGTAGGCCTTGCGGAGGACCACCGTGACCTTGGGCACCGTGGCGTTGGCCACCGCGTGCAGCATCTTGGCGCCGTGACGGATGATCCCCTGCTCCTCGACCTTGGTTCCCACCATGAAGCCGGGGACGTCCATCAGGAACACCAGCGGCAGCGCGAAGGCGTTGCACAGGTTCACGAAGCGGGCCGCCTTGTCCGAGGAGTCGTTGTCGAGGATCCCGCCCAGCTGCTTGGGCTGGTTGGCCACGATCCCCACCGGCCGTCCGCCGAAGCGGGCAAAGCAGGTGATAAGCGTCTTGGCCCACTGGGGCTTCAGATCGAAGTACTCGCCGTCGTCGACGATGCGCTGGATGACGCCGTACATGTCATACGGCTTGCGGTTGGACTCGGGCAGCACGTCCAGCAACTCCTCGTCGCCGCGTTCGATCGGGTCGGTGCACTCGATGATCGGGGGCGGCTGCTCGCAGTTTTGGGGCATGAAGGACAGGTAGCGCTTGATCGCCTGCACGCACTCCTCGTCGGAGCCCACCTCGAGGTCGCCAACCCCCGAGCGCCGGCAGTGCACGCGGCTGCCCCCGAGCTCCTCCTGGGTGACGTCCTCGCCCACCGCCGCGCGCACCAGGTGGGGGCCGGCCAAGGCCATCGAGCCCCGGCCCTTGACCATCGGCACGAAGTCGGCCAGGCCCGGGATGTAGGCGGTCCCGGCCGCGCAGGGACCCATGAGGGCGGCGATCTGCGGGATCACCCCGCTCATGATCACCTCCTCGCGGAACAGGTGCCCGGAGCCGGCGAACAGCGAGCCGACCGCCTCCTGGATGCGGGCGCCGGCCGAGTCGAGCAGCCAGATGAACGGGATGCGCTTGGTCAGCGCCAGCTCGCGAAGACGCGAGACCTTGAGCTCGCCGGTCATGCCCATCGAGCCGGCCATGACCGTGAAGTCGTAGGCGCACACGGCGACCAGCCGGCCGTCGACCTTGCCGTAGCCGGTGATCACGCCGTCGGCCGGCGCCTCGCGGCCCTCCATCGCCCGCTGGGAGAAGTGCGGGCGTCCGTGGATGCCCAGCTCGCAGAACGTGCCCTCGTCGATCAGCAGCGCCAGGCGCTCGCGGGCGGTGAGCTTTTCGGCGGCGTGCTGGCGCTCGATCCGCTCCGCGCCCCCGCCCAGCTTGATGCGCTCGCGCCGCTCGTGCAGGTCGGCCACCAGCGGGCGCAGGAGCGAGGGGGCGGTGACGGGCTCGGTGGGCGTGGCCATGCGCAGCAGCGGGGCCGGACCCCTCCCACCGCCGGGGCGCGTTCAGCCGCGCGGGCGGGAAGTGAGAAGTCCTACTCCCCACTCTGCCACGTGCCCGCGCCCGCCGTCAAGTCGGCGGGCGCGGGGCCCCGGCGAAACGCTCCGGAGCCGGCGCCGCGGCAGCGCCGGGTCCGGGAGCTTTCCCGCTAGTGCCGCAGGTCGACCACGCGCGGCAGGGTGAACGTCGGGTCGACGACCGGCGTGGTGAGCGTGTGCAGCACCTTGGTGGCGGCCCGGTAGACCGCGGCCTGCTGGCCGGGCGGGGCCTTGACCACGGCCACCCAGTGGCCGTTTCTCCGCGGCCGCACGCGGGCCACCGTGACGTCCTTGGTGCACGACACGCGCCGCTGGATCAGGATCGCCGAGGGCGGCCGGGTCAACGGCTGGATCACCCGCCCGCGGATCGTGACGCTGCCGCCGCTCGCGCTCATCGAGTCGACGATCAGGCGCCGCTCGAGCTTGAGGTTGAGCGAGCGGTCCTTGCCCATGCGGGCCTGATAGCGCGCGAGGTTGGTGTGGCGCAGGCTCTCGGGCGGCAGCGGCGCGGTGGTGCGGAAGGACCCGTCGGGCTTGACCACCGCCGTGGCCACCTTGCTGCTGGTGCCGGTGAAGAAGATGCTCACCCGCTTGCCGACCAGGCTGCGATCGGCACCGCCCACCAGGTCGACGTGGTCGCCGCGCTCGAGCACGTCGATCAGCGTCAGCTTGCGCGTGGTGCACTGCAGCGCGACCGCCGCGGGGGTGGGTGCGGTGCCCGGCTTGGTGGCCGGCAGCGCGCAGTCAACGGCCTTCTGGGCGATGCGGGCCTCACCGATGACCAGGTCGACCAACGTCTGGCCCAGTGCCGAGATCTGGACGCGCAGGGCGTCCTGGGACAGCGTGTCGCCGGTGTTGGTCTGCTGGGCCGGGGTGATGGTGACGCTGCCCACCGTGCCCGGGACCGAGACCGACAGCCCGTTGAGCGCCTGCTGGATCGCGTTGACGATCGTCGCCTGCAGGGCCTGACCGACGTTGATGGTGCCGACCAGAGGAACGGTCACGTCGCCGAACGACAGCGCCGTGCTCCAGCCCGCGGGCAGGCCGAGCGAGGAGAGGCTGAGCCCGCCGGCGTTGATCCCCGAGAGGTTGATCGTCTGCCCGTTGAGCAGCTGCAGGGCGTTGGTAACCGTGGTGGTGGGGAGCGTGATGTTCTGGCCGAGCAGGCTAAGCCCGGTGACCGTCGAGCTGCCCGCCAGCTTGGGCGTGGCGCCCTGGCAGGCGGCGGTGGCGTAGGACTGGGCCGCCTGCAGGCGCAGCAGGTCGACGTTGGGCAGCTTGGTGTTGATCAGCCCGTTGACCAGCGCCTGCACCTGGGGTAGTGCATTGGTGACGGTGCCCGAGGTGCTGCAGGTGACAAGGCTCACCAGGCACTGCTGGGCGAGGGCCTTGCCGAGCAGGCTGGTCGGATCGACCGATACCGGGATCGAGCCCAGGCTCGAGGGTACGGGCACGCTCGGAACCGGGAGCGCCAGGGGAAGCTTGGAAAGATTGACCGCCAGGTTGGCGACGCCGCCGGCCGAGCCGGCGTTGTGGGTGTCGGTGATCACCGTCTGGGCCGCGGCCGCGTCGGCCGACAGGGGTGCGGGCAGGGTCAGGCCCGCGGTGGACAGGTTGGCCTGGGCGTTCTGACAGACCGCCGATCCGCGGTTGGCGGTGATCGGCTCGATCGAGGGTGCGCCGAGCACCGTGCCCCGAAATGCGCTGGCGTCGCAGCCAAAAGCGGCGGCCGGGGCCGCGGCGGGTACAGCGGCCAGCACGGTGCCGGCCAGCAGGGCGCCGAGCAGCGCCGTCCTGACGAGGAATCCCTTCCTGAGACGCATCCGAGCTCCTTGGACCACGGTCGCTTGCCGTTGGCCGCCCAGGGCAGGCCCAACCGAAGGCGGCATCCCCTTGATCGGCACGAAGGCCGAAAAGCATTAGCCAGAATTAGGGACCCCGGAAGTGGCGGTCAGGGCCCGAATTTGGGTACGTCTAGCGGCCCTTCCAGCGCGGCTCGCGCTTCTCAAAGAAGGCGCTGACGCCCTCCACGATGTCCTCGGTGGACAGGGCGATGGTCAGCTGGGCGTGCAGGAACTCCAGCGCGTCGGCAAAGGCCATGTCCTGCTGGCGGAACATGGCGTCCTTGCCCAGCCGCATGAGCACGGGCGACTTGGAGGCCAGCTTGCCTGCCCAGTCGGCTACCGCCGCGTCAAACTCCTCGGCCGCGACCACCCGGTTGACGATCCCCGCCTCCAGCGCCTGCTGGGCGCTGAGGCGCTCGCCGAGCAGTAGCAGCTCGTTGGTCTTCTTGCGCGGGACGTTGCGATAGACCAGGGCCATGATCATGAACGGGAACGCCCCGACGTTGATCTCGGGCGTCCCGAAGCCGGCGTCCTCGCGCGCGATGATCAGGTCGCACGCCAGGGCCAGGCCCAGGGCGCCGGCGAGCACGTGCCCATTGGCGGCACACAGGGTGGGCTTGCCCAGCTCGCCGATCAGCCGGAACAGGCGGGGGAAGTGGCCCGAGCCAAAGTGCTTGTGCACCAACGGCACCTCGGCGGAGAACCCGCCCAGGTTGGCGCCCGAGGAGAAGACCCGCTCGTGCGAGGAGGTGAGCACGACGCAGCGCACGCCGTGGTCGTCGCGGGCGCGCTCCAGAGCCGCGATCAGCCCGCCCAAGAGCGCGTCCGAGAGCGCGTTGCGCGTCTCGGGGTCGTTGAGCGTGATCGTCGCCACGCCGTCGTCGCCAACCGCGTAGAGCACCGGCTCGGGCACGGCGGGCAGGTTGTCAGAAATGCCGCGGCGCCAGCGGCCGGCAGACTGGGGTCGGAGCCCCGCATTGCGGAAAGTAGGAAGTCCTACATTTTACTTTTGGGCGGGCGTGCGTTAGCGTCCACGGCGTCCACCGCCGCCCGCGGCGGGCGCCAGCTCGCGTCCGCCCCACCGCCAAGGGAGCCACCCAACCGATGTCTAGCCCAGTCAGCGCGCCGGCCGACGCCGGCGCCACCGCGGACGTTCTCAAGCCCGACTTCGGCGCCAAGCGCCACAGCTTCATCTTCACCGACGAGCACGAGCAGCTGCGCGAGTCGATCCGCAAGTTCGCCCAGAAGGAGCTCGCTCCCCACTCCGAGGAGTGGGAGGAGACGACGTTTCCCGACTGGGTGTTTGCCCGCATGGGCGAACTGGGCTTCCTGGGCCTGGACAAGCCCGAGGAGTACGGCGGGCAGGGCGGGGACTACTACAGCTCGCTGGTGCTGGCGGAGGAGATCGTCCACGCCAACTCCGGCGGCCTGGCCATGGGCCTCGCGGTGCACACCGACATGGCGATGCCACCGATCCTGGCCTTCGGGACCGAGGAGCAAAAGCAGGAGTGGGTGGTGCCGGCGATCAGGGGCGAGAAGATCCTGTGCCTGGGGATCACCGAGCCCGACGCCGGCTCGGACGTGGCCGGGATCAAGACCCGGGCCGTGCGCGAGAACGGCGAGTACGTGATCAACGGGTCAAAGACCTACATCACCAACGGCCATCGCGCCGACGTGATCGTGCTGGTCACCAAGACCGACCCCGACGCCGGCTACGACGGCTTCACGCTGTTCCTGGTCCCCATGGACCTGCCGGGGGTGATCCGGGAGAAGAAGCTCGTCAAGCTCGGCATGCACGCGTCGGACACCGCCCTGCTGGCCTTCCAGGACGTGCGCGTCCCCGAGTCGGCCGTGCTGGGCCAGGTGGGCAAGGGCTTCTACCACATCATGTGGGAGCTCCAGGGCGAGCGGCTGATCGGCGCCGCGGGCTGCGTCGCCGGCGCCCAGCGCTGCTTTGACCGCACGCTGGAGTACGCCAAAGAGCGCACCGCGTTCGGTCGCCAGATCGGCAGGTTCCAGGTCATCCGGCACAAGTTCGCCGAGATGGCGACCAAGATCGAGTCGGCCCGCCAGATGGTCTACACCACCGCCTGGCGCTTTCAGAACGGCGAATACCCGGTGCGCGAGATCTCGATGGCCAAGCTCCACGCCGCACGGGTGGCCGTCGAGGTCGCCGACGAGTGCATCCAGATCCACGGCGGCGCGGGCTACATGAAGGAGTACGGCGTCGAGCGCGTGTGGCGCGACATGCGCCTCAATCGCATCGGCGCGGGCACAGACGAGATCATGCTCGACGTCATCGGGCGCTCCTACGGGCTCTAGGGCCCGCGGTGGCCCGGCGCTTGCCTTCCCCGGTCGGCGGAGGTCCGTTGACCGGGCGGACCGGGATCAGGCGATCGCGCCCGGGACCTCGTCCTTCATCGCCCCGCGGATCTGCTCGCGCAGCTCGGGCGTGTCCTCGTGCTTGTGGGCGGTCACCGCGTGGATCGCGGCCGCCTCGACGAGGTGCTCCTCGCTTCCGGCCATCGCCAGATCGCAGTTGTTCTCGCTGGGCATCTCGCGGCAGTCGATGTACTTGCGGTCCATGTTCGGTTCCCTTCGCGTCGGATGCTTTACCGTCGTGGCGACCCTACACCCGCGCCGGCGGCGCGCCTAGGGTGTCCGCGTGAGCGTGATCTCGACCGCTCGGCGGGCGCTCGAGGGGCTGGGCGCCCAGCCCGGCGAGCGCCGGCTGATCCCGCCCTTCACCGAGGAGCATCAGGAGCTGCGCGGGCATCTGCGCCGCTTCGTGGCCAGCGAGCTCGCGCCGCACGCACGCGACTGGGAGGAGGCGCACTGGTTCCCCAACGACGTCTTCCTGCGCATGGGCGAGCTCGGCTACCTGGGGCTCAAGTACCCGACCGAGTACGGCGGCCAGGGCGGGGATTACCTGCACGACGCCGTGCTCACCGAGGAGCTGGCGGGCTGCGGGTCGGGCGGCGTCGCCGCCGGCATCGGCGCCCACGTCGGGATCGCCACGCCGCCGGTGTGGAAGTTCGGGACCGAGGACCAGAAGCAGCGCTTCCTGGCTCCGGCCATCCGGGGAGAGAGGATCGCCGCGCTGGGCATCACCGAGCCCGACGCCGGGTCTGACGTCGCGAGCATCCGCACACACGCCAGGCGCGTCGAGGGCGGGTGGGTGGTCAACGGCTCAAAGATGTTCATCACCAACGGCGTGCGCGCCGACTTCGTCGTCTGCGCGGTCAAGACCACCCCCGAGGGCGGCCACCAGGGGATCTCCTTCCTCATCGTCGAGCGGGCCGAGGGGGTCGAGGCCTCGGCGATCGAGAAGCTCGGCTGGCACGCCTCCGACACCGCCCTGATCACGCTGGCCGACGTCTTCGTCCCCGAGGAGAACCTGCTGGGCGAGGAGAACCGCGGCTTTTACCTGATCATGGCCAATTTCCAATGGGAACGCCTCCTCATGGCGCTGGGGTCGGTGGCGGCCATGCAGCGGGCGTTTGACCGCACGCTTCAGTTCGCGCTCGAGCGGCGCGCCTTCGGGCGACCGATCGGCTCCCACCAGGCGATTCGCCACAAGCTCGCCGAGATGGCCACCCGCATCGAGGCCGGGCGCGACCTCACCTATCACGCCCTGCGCCTGTTCGTCGCCGGGCGAGACGCCCTGCGCGAGGTCACGATGGCCAAGCTTGCCACCCAGCGCGCCGCCTTCGAGGTGATGGACGAGTGCCTACAGATCCACGGCGGCGCGGGCTACATGCGCGAGTACGACATCGAGCGCGCCGCGCGCGACGCGCGCCTGGGACCGATCGGCGGCGGGACCGACGAGATCATGCGCGAGATCCTGGGCAAGTCGCTGGGCCTCTGACTGCCAGGGGCTGGTAGATGCCCAGCGGCCACACCCCGTTTGCCGTCTTTAACCGGACCGCCAACCCACTGGTGGGGCTGCTGCTCCGAGCCCCGCTCGGCCACCGTCTCGCCAGCCGCAGGCTCGCCCTGATCACCGTCACCGGGCGAAAGACCGGCCGCGAGCACACCTTTCCCGTGGGATACACCCAGCGCGGCGACACCGTCCGGATCGTCGTCGGCTGGCCCGAGCGCAAGGTCTGGTGGCGCAACCTCCGCGGTGGCGAGGCCCCCGTGCGCATCCGCATCCAGGGCCGGGAGCGAACGGGCCACGCCACCGCGCAAGGCGACCCGAGGAGCGGCGTGACGGTGACCGTAAAGCTCGATCCTGGCTCCGGCGGCTAGGACCGGATTGCAACCGGTCCCGGGTCAAAGGGGCTGGAATCGGCCCCTGCGGGGTAGATGGGGCTCGGGCTGTCTTACATTCCTTGACACCGCGTGGACAGGGCGCGGCTGGGGATCCGGCGACTTCACGGGAGGGAGACGCATGACATCAGGGCTCACACGTCGCCAGGTGCTGCGCGCCGGCGCAGCTTCGGGGGCGGCGCTCGGCGCATCCTCGCTGTTCTTTGACCGCCTCGTCGAGCGGGCGCTGGCCCAGAGCGGGGGTCGATGCGGACAGCTGAGCGACATCGAGCACGTGGTGATCCTGATCCAGGAGAACCGCTCCTTCGACCACTACTTCGGCAGCTACAAGGGCGTGGCGGGCTTTCAGGATCCCAGCGCGCTCACGCTCACCGACGGCAGCGGCCTGACCGTTTTCGCCCAACCCGGCTATCCGAACGGCTTCGACGGCGATCACCTGTACCCGTTCCATCTCGATTCCCGCAGCCAGCAGGGCGAGTGCACCAACGACATCGACCACGCGTGGACCGTTCAGCACACGGCATGGGACGGCGGCGCGATGGATGAGTTCCTCAGCGTGCACATGGCGCCCGACGTCAACGGGCCCCAGAACGGGCCGCTGACCATGGGCTACTACACGCGCGCGGATCTGCCCTTCTACTACGCGCTGGCCGACGCCTTCACCATCTGCGACCACTACCACTGCTCGGTGGTCGGGCCGACCGACCCCAACCGCTGCTACTCGATGTCGGCCTCGATCGACCCCGACGGCCAGAACGGCGGTCCGATCGTCTCCACGCTGGTCTCGGACCGCGTGCAGAACTACGGCAAGTTCACCTGGAAGACGATGCCCGAGGTCCTCCAGGCCGCCGGCGTGAGCTGGAAGGTCTATGAGGCACCGGAGAACCTCAGCCCCGTCTCGGACAACGTCCTGCCCTACTTCAAGGCCTACCAGCAGGATCCCCAACTGGCCGCCAACGCCTTCGGCAACGTCTACCCCGGGCAGTTCCAAGCCGACGTGCTGGCCGGAACCCTCCCCCAGGTCTCCTGGATCGTGGCGCCGGTGCTCGAGTCCGAGCACCCGCCCACCCCGGTCACCTGGGGCGAGGTGGCCACCGCCGACGCACTCCGCGCGTTGCTGGCCAACCAGGACGTGTGGGAGAAGACGGCGCTGTTCGTCACTTACGACGAAAACGGCGGCTTCTTCGACCACGTGCCGCCGCCCACGGCGGCCTCGGGGACCCCCGGCGAGTGGCTGACCGTCAACCCACCGACCGGCGGCGCCGGGGGCGTGATGGGCCCGATCGGCCTGGGCTTCCGCGTCCCGACGTTGGTTCTCTCCCCCTTCTCCAACGGGGGGTTTGTCTGCGCCGACACCTTCGACCACACCTCGACGCTGAAGTTCCTGGCCTCGCGCTTTAGCGCGCAGGGCGTGTACGTGCCGAACCTCTCGACCTGGCGCAACCAGGCGGTTGGCGACCTGACCACGGCCTTCAACTTCGCCCGCGTCAAGGGCTCGGTCCCCCCCACCGTGACCGGGCCGATGAACCAGCCCTCGCTCGCCGACACCCGCGTGTGGACGAGCGACTGCCCGACAAGCGGGCCCGCCAGCGAGATCTCGGAGACCGGCCCTGGCGTGCAGTACTACCCGGTGACGGTCAACAGCTCGGCGCCACCGCAGGAGCCGGGCACCGCGACAAGGCCCAGCGGGCCCGTCGCCTGCAAGGCCAAGGGATCGGGAACGGGCGGGCCGGTGCCCGCCCTGGCGGGGTGATGTCGCCCGGGAAGCTCGCCCAGGCCTCGGGCCCCCAGTTCGTCCGGTCGCCCTAGGCCACGCGCATCGGTCCCAGCCGGCGAGCGGCTCAGAGCCGCGAGGCGCGTGCGCCTTTTCTCCTGCCGATCGCACCGGGCACCAGGCAGCTATAAACCCGCCCTCACACCACCAAAGGAGAAGTCAACGACATGGGAGTTCTCGACGGCAAGGCGGCGATCGTCACCGGGTCGGCACGCGGCATCGGCCGGGCCACGGCAGAGCTATTGGCCGAGCACGGCGCCCGGGTGCTGGTCAACGACCTCGACGGCGACCTCGCCGAGCAGGCCGCCTCGGAGATCCAGGGAGAGACCGCAGCCTTCGCCGGCGATCTGACCAAGGAGGGCGTCCCAGACCAGCTGGTGGAAAAGGCGGTGGGGGAGTTCGGGCAGCTCGACATCATCGTCAACAACGCGGGCTACACGCTCGACGCACCGATCCACAAGATGTCCGACGACTGGTTTCAGCGCATGCTCGACATCCACGTGGTCGTCCCCTTCCGGGTCATCCGCGCCGCCGCCCCCCATCTGCGCGAGCCGGCCAAGCAGGAGCGCGAGGAGGGCCGCGAGGTGTTTCGCAAGATCGTCAACGTCACGTCGATCTCGGGCACGATGGGCAATGCCGGACAGGCCAACTACTCCTCGGGCAAGGCGGCGGTGGTCGGTCTGACCAAGACGCTGGCCAAGGAGTGGGGCCAGTTCAAGGTCAACGTCAATGCGGTCGCTTTCGGCTACATCGAGACCCGCCTGACCGCCTCCAAGGAGGAGTCAAACGTCATGGAGATCGACGGCGAGAAGGTCCAGCTGGGGATCCCCGACCAGCTTCGCGGCATGGCGGCCATGCTCATCCCCCTGGGCCGGCCGGGCACCCCGGCCGAGGCAGCCGGAGGCGTCTTCTTTCTGTGCTCGCCGTGGGCCAACTACGTACACGGCCAGGTGCTCAACGTGACCGGCGGCCAGTTCACCGGCATGACCACGTAGTTCACCCGACCCGGTCCGGTCTGCCGGGCGGTCGGCGCAAACCTGGACCGCCCGCCAGTGTTGGGGCGGGCGCGATGGGAACCGACCCAGGCAGGGGCAGCTTCCGGCGCTGGCGAGGGTGGGCGCCACGCGCGACGGCGGCGGTAACGCTGGCGCTGGCCGGCGGGCGAGGACGCTAAGTGCGCATCCTGGCTACAGCCGTATGGGCCCCGTGCGCCACTTGCGGCGAACGGTCGCGGTGGCGAGCTAGCCACACCACCTCGCCCCGGGCGGCCCGAAGGGCCGTCACCCGGACGTTGCGGCCCGCCGACGGCGCCGGTCATCCCGGTAAAACCAGGTTGGCGTCCTCGTCGGCATCTGCCCAGCAAATGCGGACGTCTTCAGTCCCCGGCCAGCGTGTCCAGGTCGAAGCGGCAGCCCGAGTAGTAGTCGCCCGCCGGCGAGGCCAGGAAAGCGACCAGGTCGCCCACCACCCCGCCCGCGGTGGTGGCGCCCGGCAGGATCGTGGTGATGCAAATGGCATAGCGCGCCCACTCGATCGACAGCGTTCGGGCCATGTTCTCCAGGCCGGCGCGGGCCGCTTGGCGACCCGGGTGGGCCCCCGGCTGCGCCGCCGGCGCCAGGTAGATGAGCTTGCCTCCGCGGGCGTCGGGAATGAAGGCGGCGTTGGCCACCGCCCGGCTGGCGTTCCATGCGCCGTCCAGGCAGGCGCGCAGCGCGGACGCGCCGGCGTCGGAGGCGGCGAGCGCCGCGGCGAACGTGCCGAGCCCGTCGCCCACCATCGCGTCGATGCGCCCGTGCTCGGAGAGGACGGCGGCCACGGCCGCCTCGGCGTCGGCCTCCGGTGCCGGCCCGACCTTCAGCCACGGCGCCGACGCCCCCAGCTCGGCGCAGCGGCGGGCCGCTTCGCGGGCCGCGGCCGATCCGTCGGCCCCGGGCGAGACGGCGATCGCCACCACGCGCCCCTCGAGCAGGCCGTCGCGCAGCAGCGGACCCTCGCCCGGGCGCCGGACGCTGCTGGGAGCCGGGGGGTCCATCGGGCCAGAGCTTATGGGCGCCGGGGCGCTAGGCTCGGCGCGGCATGGGGGTACGTCACCACCCGCGACGCATTGCGCTGCCGCTGCCTGGGGGCCAACCGCAGGCCACCGTGCGCGTAACCCCGCTGCTGGCCGGCGAGGCCAAGCTGCCCCCGACCTATCTGAACTCCCCCTCGGGGCGGCTGGGGAGGCTGCGCGGCCTGGGCCTAACCACGCCGCGCTCACGTTGGATCTGGGCTCCGGTGCCGGCGTTCCTGGTCGAGCACCCCGGCGCCGGAGCGATCTTGGTGGACACCGGCTTTGCCCCCAGCGTGGCCGAGAACCCCCGGGAGAGCCTGGGTTGGAGGGCCGGCACCCTGTTCACGCTGCGCGTCGGTCCCGAACAGGCGATCCGCGAGCAGCTCCTGGCGCGGGGGATCGATCCCGACGCGGTCGGCCTGGTCGTCATGACCCACCTGCACTTCGACCACGCCAGCGGCGTGCCCGAGTTTCCGGCGGCCACGTTCGTGGTCGATCGCCACGAGTGGGAGGCGGCGAGCTCGGGGGGCTTTCGGCACGGTTACCGCCACAGCCACTTCGACCACCCGTTCGACTGGCGTGAGATCGACTACGGCGCATCCGACGTCGAGTCGCACGAGACGTTCGGACGTACGGTCGACCTCCTCGGGGACGGCTCGGTGCGGCTGCTCTCGACGCCGGGACATACCCACGGGCACCAGTCGGTGCTACTGCGCCTCGCCGGGCGCTCGCTGCTGTTGGTGGGAGACGCCGCCTACACGCGACGCGCCATCGCCGAGAGCTGGATCCCCGCGCTCTATGCCGACCGCCACGTCTATCTGCGCTCGCTGGGCGAGATCCAGCGCTACATCCAGGCCGAGCCCAACGCGGTGGTCATCTGCGGCCACGACGCCGAGAGCTGGCCGACGCTGGAATCGGTCTACGCCTGAGCGCGGGCCTGCCCGCGGCGGGGTGGGTACGGGCGGTTAGGTCGAGGCGGCGGCGGTGCGCTCGCCTCGGCGCGCCAGGCGGCGCTGCTCGCGCACGCGGCGGATCATGCGCCGGCGCCCGACCTGCTCCAGGCCGGCGTAGATGGCCTTGATCTCGCCGAGCACCTCGTCGGCGATCGCCTGCTGCTGGTCGCGGGTGGGATCGGCGATCGCCTCCCAGCGGATCGGGCGCCCGAACTGGACGGTCACTTTGGGCAGCTGCAGTCGGCGCCAGTTGCGGATCTTCGAAGAGCCGTGGATCGCCACCGGGACGATCGGCACCCCGTTCTCCAGCGCCAGGCGACCGATGCCCCGGCGGGCCCGGCTGGCCAGCCTGCCGGTGCGCGAGCGCCCGCCCTCGCAATACATGACGATCAGCCCTCCGTCTCGCAGGATGGAGTGGGCGGTGATGAACGCCTCCTCGTCGCGCGCGCCGCGGCGCACGGGAAAGACGCCGCCGTGGTGGTAGATGAACTGCATCGGGCGCTTGAACAGCTGGGACTTGGCCATGAACCGCACGCGCCGGCGCAGGAACATGGCGATGAAGAAGTGGTCCATGAAGGAGAAGTGGTTGGGGGCCACGATCACCGGGCCCTCGGGCGGTACGTGGTCCGAGGCGATCGAGCGCGCCCGGTAGAGCAGGTACATGACCGGCGTGAGCAGCAGCCGCGCTAGGTCATACACCCAGTCGGGCCCGCGGCGGCGCGCCCGGGCGTGGAAACGCTCGAAGTACTCGGGCGCCCGCGGGTCGGTGTAGACCTGCTCCTTCATCGGGGCGAGATCGTCGGCCACGAGACGGCCTACTCCATCGCGCCGGAGTGGTTACGCACCTCTTTTGCCCATCCGCCGGCCCGCGCCAGCGCCGCGCGCCAGCCCGCGAGCAGGAGCTCGCGCTCGTCGGCCCCCATGCCGGGCTCGTAGGCGCGGTCCGCGCGCCAGACGCCGCGAACCTGGTCCAGCGTCCACACCCCCGCCCCCACCGCGGCCAGGCCGGCGGCGCCCAGCGCCGTGGTTTCGCTGACCACGGGCACCACCACCGGCACCCCGAGCACGTCGGCCTGAAACTGCATCAGCCAGGCGTTGGCGCTCGCCCCCCCGTCGGCCCGCAGCTCGTGAAGCGGCTCTTCGCCCGCCGCCTCCATCGCCCGCACCGCGTCGACGGTCTGGTAGGCGATCGCCTCGAGCGCGGCGCGGGCCAGGTGCGCCCGGCCCGTGCCCCGGGTGAGCCCGAGCAGTGTGCCGCGCGCGTAAGGGTCCCAATGGGGGGAGCCCAGCCCGGTGAGCGCTGGGACGAAGTACACGCCCTCGTTGGACTGAAGCCCGGACGCCAGCGCCTCGCTCTCGCTGGCCTGGGCGATGATTGCGAGGCCATCGCGCAACCACTGCAGGGCGGCCCCGGTGACGAAGATCGACGCCTCCAGCGCATAGACGGTGCGCTCGCCGATCCGCCAGCCAACGGTGGCCAGAACCCCTGCCGGCGGCTCGGGCGCCCTCGAGCCGGCGTTGAGCAGGACGAACGAACCGGTGCCGTAGGTGTTCTTGCCCAGGCCGCCCTCCAGGCACGCCTGACCGAACAGCGCGGCCTGCTGGTCGCCGGCCACCCCGGCCACGGGCACCTCGTGTCCATGCAGGGCGTCGCCGCGGGTGCGTCCGAAATCGCCGGCGCTGGGACGGACCTCGGGCAGCGCGGCGCGCGGAACCCCGAACAGCTCGAGCAGCTCGTCGTCCCATTCGCCGGCGTGAATATCGAATAGCAGCGTGCGCGAGGCGTTGGAGGGCTCGGTCACGTGCTCGCCCGTGAGCTTGAACGAGATCCAGGAGTCCACCGTCCCGAACACCGCCCGACCGCGACGGGCGCGCTCGGCGAGCCCCTCGACGTTGGCCAACAGCCATTCGATCTTGGTGGCCGAGAAGTACGGATCGATGACCAGCCCGGTGCGCTTGCGCAGCAGCTGCTCGTGGCCCTGCTCGCGCAGCTCGTCACAGCGAGCGGCCGTGCGGCGGTCCTGCCACACCAGCGCGCGATGCAGCGGCTCGCCGGTGGCCGGGTCCCACACGCACACCGTCTCGCGCTGGTTGGTGATCCCCACCGCCTCCACATCCCCGGGGCGGGCCCCGACGTCGGCCAGGGCCTCGCCCGCCACCGCCTGGGTGACCTCCCAGATCTCGGTGGCGTCGTGCTCGACCCACCCCGGACGGGGGAAGTGCTGCTCGAACTCGCGGCCGGCGCGGGTGAGCAGCTCACCGCCCGAGTCGAAGACCAGGCAGGTGGTGCCGGTCGTGCCCTGATCGATTGCCAGGATCACGGCCGGCAGATTACGCCGGGGCGCGCCCGGTCTGCCGGCGCCGTCCCTCGCCCCGGCTCAGATACACGCGTACGAAGTCGCGCAGCTGGCCGGCGCGGTGCAGAAACCCGGCCGCGGTGCGCCCGGTGGCGCGATGCTCGAGATCGAGCTCGACTTCGGCGACCCGAAACCCCGCCCGCGCGGCGTCGATCGTCATGGCGATCTCCATGCCAAAGCCGGGCGCGAAGGGGAGCGTGGCCTCCAGCGTTTGGCGGCGCAGCGCCCGCTGACCCGAGATCGGCGCGCGCAGCGCCAGCCCGGCGCGCTTGCGCACCACCCAGCGCGCGAAGCCGAGGGCGACCCCGAGACCGCCGCCCAGACGCCGGGCGAACGCCGCCACCGCCAGATCGCAGCCGCCGGCGGCGACAGCGTCGACCAGCGCGACCAGGCGGGCCGCGCTGGCCCCCAGATCGCCGTCGCACAGCACGACGATCTCGGGTCCGGCGACGTCGGCGAGCAGTGTCTCGGCGGCGGCGGTGGCGGCGCCCCCCTTGCCGATCGGCTCCCCGGTAGCGATGACCCGGGCCCCGGCCTCGGTGGCGACCCGGGCGGTGGCGTCGCTGGAGCCGTCGTCGGCCACCAGCAGCGGGGCGCCGGGGAGGGCGCGCCGTAGCGCAGCCAGCGTGGCGGGCAGGCGGTCGGCCTCATTGCGAGCGGTGACGATGGCGGCGGCGTCGGGCATGGGCGGTCGGGAGGGCGGGCTATTGTGCGGCAACTCCGCCGACGAGCAGCCGAGGAGGTCCGCAGGTGCCGGAAGTCGAGGCCCATATCACGGGCACGGTTTGGAAGATCGAATGCGACGTGGGAGACGAGATCGAGGAGGGTGACACCGTGGCCATCCTCGAGTCGATGAAGATGGAGATGCCGGTGGAGGCCGAGGACGCCGGGACAGTCAAGGAGATCCTCTGCGAAGAAGGCCAGGCGGTCAACGAGGGCGACACCCTCGTGATCCTCGAGTAAGCGATGAGCCGCCGTCCGGGACGTGCGCTGGCTGAGGGCAAGCTGCGCCTGGAGGAGCCCGCCGAGGGCGTCGCGCGCCTGACCATCGACAACCCGGCCAAGCGCAACGCCCTGGACCATCCCATCCTCGACGCGCTGTGCGAGGCGCTGGGCCAGCTATCGGCGCGCTGCGTGATCCTCACCGGGGCCGGCGACATGTTCTCGGCGGGATACGACATCGGCGAGATCCCCGATGCGCAGTTCACCGAGCGCGCCGAGCGACTGGTCGCCCACCCGTTCACCGCGGCGCTCGAGGCGCTCGACGCCTATCCCTACCCCACCGTCGCGGCGCTCGGCGGCCACACGATCGGCGGGGGGCTGGAGCTGGCGCTGTCATGCGACTTTCGCCTGGCGGCCGAGGGCATCCGCCTGGGCATGCCGCCGGCCAAGCTGGGGCTGGTGTATTCGCACACCGGCGTGCGCAAGTTCATCGACACGGTGGGCGCTCCCCGGACGCGCGAGCTGTTCCTGCGGGGGCGCAACGTGGACGCGGCGGTCGCCGCCCAATGGGGGATGGTCACCGAGATGGTCGAACCCGATCGCTTGCCCGAGGCGGCGCTCGAGCTGGCGGTCGAGCTGGCCGCCAACGCCCCCCTGTCGCTGCGCGGCAACAAGCGCATCATCCGCGAGCTATTGGCCGCCCAGGCCGGGCTGCCCCCCGAGCTCGAGCAGGAGCTGATCGAGCTGCGGGTGGCTTCCTTTGCCTCCCAGGACATGCGCGAGGGAGTGCGCGCGTTCGCCGAGAAGCGCGTGCCGCGCTGGCAGGACCGCTGACCAAGTAGGCGCCATCGCCGACCCGGTCGCGTACTCGTCCGGTCGCGGTCATAACTTGGGGCGCGGCTCATGGCGCCTCTGATCACCCGCGAGGAAGCCGTCCGGCTGGGCGAGCTCGAGGAACACGCCGAGATCGAGGCGCTGGTCGAGCGCGCGTGGCGGGCCCGGGTGGAGCGGTTCGGCAACTCGACCGACATGTGCTCGCTGGTCAACGCCAAGTCCGGTGGGTGCGCCCAGGACTGCGGCTTCTGCGCCCAGTCGCGCTACGCCGAGGCCGAGACGCCGATGCACGCGATGATGGACCCCGAGCAGATGCTCGAGCACGCCCGCGCCGCCGAGGCGGCGGGCGCACACCGCTTCTGCATGGTCGCCCAGGGCCAGGGTCTGTCCAAGCGCGACTTCGAGAAGGTGCTCGCCGGCGCCCGGCTGGTGGCCGAGCACACCGACCTCAAGCGATGCGCGTCGATCGGTCACATCTCGGCGGCGCGTGCCCGCGCCCTCCGGGAGGCCGGCATCCAGCGTGTCCACCACAACGTCGAGTCATCCGCCAGCTACTACCCCGAAGTCTCGAGCACGGTGCGCTACGAGGGCCGGCTGCGCACCATCGAGGCGGTCAAGGAGGCCGGCCTGGAGACGTGCGTGGGCGGGATCCTCAACCTGGGCGAGAGCCGCGAGCAGCGGGTGGAGATGGCCTTCGAGCTGGCGGCGATCGACCCGACCAGCGTCCCGATCAACCTGCTCAACCCGCGCCCGGGGACCAAGTTCGGCGACCGGGAGTTCATGGACCCCTGGGAAGCCGTGAAGTGGATCGCGATCTTTCGGCTGATCCTGCCCGACGCGCTCTTTCGCCTGTGCGGAGGAAGGGTCGAGAACCTGGGCGAGCTCCAGGAGGTGGCGGTGCGCGCCGGGCTCAACGGGGTGATGATGGGCAACTTCCTGACCACGCTGGGCAACACGCCCGACGAGGACCGGGCGATGTTCGAGGAGCTCGGACTCAACGTCGCACGCCAGCCCGACAACGGATCGGACCCCCGTCCGGACAATCGCTCGGGCTGGCTGCAGGGCGAGCCGCCCGACCCCGCCACCGCCCTGGCCGACATGCCCGACGCAGCCACGCCGGGCGGCGAGGTGGACCTGGGCGTGCGCCTGTGGGATCCGTCCAAGCAGCTTCGCTTCGCGCGCAAGGACTCGGTTCCCCCGCGCCCGGACGGGGCTCCCAACCGCGCGCCCGTCCCCAGGGCAGAGCCCGCGGGGTGGGGAGACTGAGGGCCGCGTCGCCTCACTCGGTGACTAGCCGCCGACGCCCCCAGTGACCGATATCGAGCGCCGCCTGGAGGAGCTCGAGGCGCGCGGCCTGTATCGGCGCCTGCGCGTGATCGGCGGGCCCCAGGGACCTCGGGTGGAGCTCGACGGTCAGTCGGTGCTGCTGCTGTGCTCGAACAATTACCTGGGGCTGGCCGACCACCCGCGTGTGCGCGAGGCGGCCGCCGAGGCGGCCTTGCGCTGGGGTGTCGGCGCGGGCGCCTCGCGCCTGGTCTCGGGCACGATGACGATCCACGGGGCGCTCGAGCGAGCGCTGGCCGAGTTCGAGCGAACCGAGGCGTGCCTGCTGTTCGGGTCGGGCTACCTGGCCAACGTGGGCGTCCTGAGTGCGCTGGCCGGCCCGGACTCGACCGTCTTCTCCGACGCGCTCAACCACGCCTCGATCATCGACGGCACGCGGCTGGCGCGCGCGGAGAAGTTCGTCTACCAGCACTGCGACCCCGATCATCTTGCGTGGGGCATGGGCCGGGTGCCGAGCCGCCCGGCGGTGATCGTGACCGACTCGGTCTTCTCGATGGACGGCGACGTCGCCCCGCTCGCTCAAATCGTCGAGCTCGCCCGCCGGCATCCGGCGGGGGCGCGGGTGGTGGTAGACGAGGCCCACGCCACCGGCGCGCTGGGCCCGGGGGGACGCGGGGCGGTGGCCGAGGCCGGCCTCGAGGGGGAGGTCGACGTCGTGGTGGGGACGCTGGGCAAGGCGCTGGGCTCCTACGGCGCCTACGCGTGCTGCGAGGCGACGATGGCCCGCTACCTGGTCAACTCCGCCCGGCCGGTGATCTTCTCCACGGCCCCGCCCCCGCCGGCGGTGGGCGGGGCGCTGGCCGCACTGGAGCTGGTCCTCGAGCAGCCCGGCCGGGTGGCGCGCCTGCGCGCCAACGCCGACCTGCTGCGCGACGAGCTATCGCGCGAGGGCTTTCAGACCGCCGGCTCGAGCACCCAGATCATCCCGCTGGTGGTGGGCGAGCCCGACCTGGCGATGCGGGTGTGCGAGGCGGCCCTGGGCCTGGGGGTCTTCGCCCAGGCGATCCGTCCGCCGACCGTCCCCTCCGGGACCTCGCGATTGCGGCTGGCGGTGATGGCCTCGCACTCGGCCGACGAGCTGCGTGACGCGGCGCGCGCCCTCGGCCGAGCCGCGCTCCAGGCCGGGTTTCGGCCCGGCGCGGGCATGCCCGTCGCCGCCGCCCAGGCGGCCTAGGCGTCCGGTAACCGGGCGGGTGCGGACCACGTGGGCGGCCTGTTCGTCACCGGCACCGGTACCGGGGTGGGAAAGACCGTCCTCGCGGCGGCGGTGTGCGCAGCGCTGGTCAGGCGCCGAGTCGGGGTGGCGGCGTTCAAGCCGGTGGTCACCGGGACCGCCGAGCCCGGCGCCGGGTGGCCACCCGACCATGAGCTGCTGGCGGCGGTAACCGGCGGCCGGCCGGAGGACGTCTGTCCGCTGCGCTTTGGTCCGGCGGTCTCACCGCACTTGGCCGCCGAGCTGGCCGGGGAGGCGATCGACCCTACGAGCGCGCTGCGCGCGGCGCGGGCGGCGGGCGGCCGCGCCCAGACGCTGGTCTGCGAGGGGGTGGGCGGGCTGCTCGTGCCGCTGACGGCGGGCTACTGCGTCCGGGACCTCGCACGCGAGCTGGGGTTTCCGGTGGTGATCGCGGCGGCGCCCGGGCTGGGCACCATCAACCACACCCTGCTCACGCTGGAGGCCGCGCGCGCCGGCGGGCTCGACGTGCGCGCGGTCGTGCTCACGCCGTGGCCCGAGGCGCCCGGTGTCGTCGAGCGCTCGAACCTCCAGACGATCTCCGCGCTCGGAGAGGTGCCGGTGACCACCCTGGCCCGCGTCGCGGACCCCGGCTTCGAAGCTCTGGCGGCGGCCGGCGGCACCCTGCCAGTTGACGCCTGGCTGGCCGACTGAGAGGGCCCAGCCTGGGCGCCCAGAGCCCCGGCGCGGGATCAGTGCATTGGGCGCCGAGCCTGTAGACGGGCGCCGCCGGGTTGCAAGCGCGCCGGCGACGTGCGTCGGCGCCGGTCTCGGGCGCCGCTGGGAACCCGAGTGCCGTCCGTGGCCGAGCGTATGTTGGTCGTGTGGTCAGCCTGGCCAAAGGGCGCTTGTGAGGTGAGGAGCGCCGAGCTGGCCTCTCGCGATCGTCGGGTCCTTTGGCATCCGTTCACCCAGCAGCTCGGCTGGGAGCACGAGCGATTTCCGGTCATCGAGCGCGCCGAGGGCACCACGCTGTACGACGTCGACGGTCGCGCCTACATCGACGGGGTCTCCTCGCTGTGGTGCAACGTCCATGGTCATCGGCATCCGGCGATCGACGCGGCGGTGCGGGCCCAGCTCGATCGGGTGGCGCACTCGACCATGCTCGGCCTCTCCCACGGCCCGGCGATCGAGCTGGCCGAACGCCTGGTGGAGCTCGCGCCGCCGGGGCTGAGCCGCGTTTTCTACTCGGACAGCGGCGCCACCGCGGTCGAGGTGGCGCTCAAGATCGCGTTTCAGTACTGGGCCCAGCGCGAGGGCGCGCCCCGGCGCAGAACATTCATCCGCCTGCGCGACGCCTACCACGGCGACACCATCGGGTCGGTGTCGGTGGGGGGGATCGAGCTGTTTGGAGCCACCTATCGCCCGCTGCTGTTCGACACGCTGCAGGCCGAGCCAGGTGACGAGCGCGAGTTGGCGCGGCTGCTTCAGGCGCACGGGGACGAGGTGGCGGCGGTGGTCATCGAGCCGCTGGTCCAGGGGGCGGCCGGCATGCTGCTCCATCCGCCCGGCTACCTGCGAGCGGTGCGCGAGCTGTGCTCAGAGCACGGGGTGCTGCTGATCTGCGACGAGGTCGCCACCGGCTTCGGGCGCACCGGCACGATGTTCGCCTGCGAGCAGGAGGACGTCAGCCCCGACCTCCTGTGCCTGGCCAAGGGGCTGACCGGCGGCTACCTGCCGCTCGCCGCCACGCTCGCCAGCGAGCGCATCTATGAAGCCTTCCTGGCCCGCCACGAGGAATTTCGGACCTTCTTTCACGGTCATACCTACACGGGCAACCCGCTGGCCTGCGCCGCCGCGCTGGCCGCGCTGGACGTCTTCGAGCGCGAGCGTACGCTCAACCGCCTGCGGGGCAAGATCGCGCTCCTGGAGCGGCTGCTCGCCGAGCTGGTGGCGCCCCTTCCCGCCGTGGCCGAGATCCGCCAGCGAGGGTTCATGGTCGGCATCGCGCTGGGCGGCTTTCAGGCGGCCGACCGCATGGGTCACCAGGTCACCGTGGCCGCGCGCGAGGGCGGAGCGATCATCCGTCCGCTGGGCGACGTGGTCGTGCTGATGCCGCCCCTGTCCATCGCCGAGGGCGAGCTGCGCCGGCTGGTGGAGATCACCGGGTCAGCGATCGAGCAGGCCACCGAGACCGGGACCGGCCTGGCCCGCGCGGCCTGACCGCCCAGAGCTGTCCGCCGCCTGGCGCGCCCACCCGGGCCCACCGCCCGGGCGGCGAGGAGATGAAGAACGGGGCACCGGCACGCGCTTGCCTTCCGCCGAAGGTGGCCGCGAGAGCGAGACGAGTCCCCCGCTAGTCCTCGAGCAGCTCGAAGTCCCGCTTGCGGGCCCCGCACACCGGACAAAACCAGGTGTCGGGGATGTCCTCAAAGGCGGTGCCGGGCGGGATGCCCCCGTCGGGATCGCCCTCGGCGGGCTCGTAGATGAACCCACACGAGGTACAGATGTAGCGCTGGGCGGCGTTCATCGCGGCCGCACAGCCTACGGGTTGACCGGCGCGGCGCGGCGCTTCACCGCGAGGGCAGATCGCAGCGTGCGTCCTGCCGGGACGGTAGGGTCCGCCCGCTGTGGCGCCCGAGGAGTTCGACCGCGCGCCTCCGGGCGAGGAGATCAACCCTGGGCCCGAGACCAGGCCCCGTCAGGCGGCGACGATCATCCTGCTGCGCGGCGGCGAGGAGAAGCTCGAGCTGCTCTTGGTCAAGCGCAACCCGGAGGCGCGATTCATGGGCGGGGTGTGGGTGTTTCCGGGCGGAGCCGTGGACGCGACCGAGGGCGAGGGCGACGCGTCCCATCGCGCGGCGGCGATCCGCGAACTCGAGGAGGAGGCCGGGGTACGGCTTGCCGCTGACGCCCCGCTGGTCAAGTTCTCGCGCTGGATCACCCCGGCCGAGGTCAAGATCCGCTTCGACACGCACTTCTTCCTGGCCGAGCTGCCCGACCGCCAGGAGCCGGTGATCGACGGATCGGAGATCGTCGACGTGGGCTGGTTCTCACCGGCCGCGGCGCTGCACGCGCACCGCGAAGGCCGGATCCTGCTCGTCTTTCCCACGATCAAGCACCTCGAGCAGCTGGAGGCATTTCCCAGCGCCCGCGCCGTGATCGACCACGCGCGCGGGCGCGACGTTCAGCCCGTGCAACCGCGGGTGATCGTCACCGGCGAGGTGGCGCGGGTCCTGCTACCGGGAGAGCCGGGCTACGAGCAGGCCGCTCAGCGCCCGAAGCGACCCTGAAGGCGAGCCACGGCCAACGCGCCGCCGAGCGCGCCGCTGAGCTGGCCGAAGGCGAAGCCCGCCGGCAGGCGCGGACGGCCGGGCAGCGCGTAGAGCGCGATCTCGTAGCGGTGCGCGCCGGCCCCCGGCGGTGGGCACGGTCCCCGGTAGCCGGTCGTGCCGAAGCTGTTTCTGCCGTCGATGGCGCCGGGGGGGCGGGCTCCGGCGACCAGCGACCTCGCCTTCGGCGGCAGGCCGGCGAGCACCCAGTGCACGAACTGCGGGTGGGTGTCGAGATCGACCATCACCACCGCCAGGGAGCCGGTTCCCGCGGGAGCAGACGACCAGCCAAGGGGTGGTGAGACATCGGCGCCGCCGCAGGTAAAGCGCCCCGGGATCGCCCCCCCGGAGGCGAAGGCGGGGCTGCTCAGGGTCAGCGAAGCGGCCTCAGCCCGAGGCGCGGGCGCCGCGGGCTGAGGCAGGGAACCGGTGTCGTGATGAGCGCTGCCTCCACAGCCGGCCAGCCAGGCCGCGGGCAGGGCCAGCGCCAAAGCGAGGATGCGCAGAGCGCGGGATACGGGGTTCGGGAGCACGGGCGCGGAGCGCCCATTATTTATCTTCCTGGTTGTGACCGCCTCGCTGCCGCCCAACATCCAGGAGACCTTCGCCCGCCTGATCACCACCGAGTACACCACGGTCGATGAGCATGGCCAGCCGATCACCTGGCCGGTCACGCCCTACTACCAGCCCGGCGCGCCGTGCATCGACGTCACCACCGGCCTGGGCTATCCCAAGAAGGCGGCCGACGCGCGCATCAACCCCAAGGTCTCGCTGCTGTTCTCCGATGCCACCGGCAGCGGGCTCGCCGACGCGCCCCTGGTGCTCGTGCAGGGCACGGCCGAGGTCGACGACCACGACCTGGACTTCAACCGCGAGCGCTATGCCCGCGAGCTGGCGGTCAAGCTGCCCCACGCCCCCAAGACGCCGCGGATCATGACCCGGATGCTGTCCTGGTACTACACCCGTATCTACGTGCACGTGCGTCCGGAACGCATCTATGCCTGGCCGGCCGGCGACCTCGGCGCCGAGCCCGAGCTCTATGACACGCGCCTGGAGGAGGTGCGCTCGGGCCACTACGAGGAGCCCGACAGCGCCCACGCCCAGCCCGAGGGGGGCGCGAGCAGGTGGGACGAGCGGCTCGAGGAGCTCGGGCGCCACTATCGCTCGGCCGTGCTCTCGCTGGTGGCGCCGGACGGGTTCCCGTTCTCGGTCCGGGTCCCGGTGGCCGTCGACGCCGCCGGTCGTCGGGTGCGGATCGAAGGCGAGCTCAGCGGCGTCCCGCTGCAGCCCGGCCTGGCCTGCCTGACCGCCCACGAGCACCCGCCCGACTTCAGCTGGCAGCGCAACTTCCAGGTGCGCGGGGACCTGGTGCGCGATCACGACGGCGGCTGGAGCCTGCTGCCGCACCGCCTGATCGGCGGCTTTGAGATGCCGCCGGGGTCGCTGCTCGCCCGGGCCAGGCTCAACCTGGGAAAGATGCGCCGCTTTCAGGCCACCGCCAAGCGCGAGCTCTCGCGGCGGCGCTCGGTGCGCTCGACGGTGGGCGGGACGGAGAGCTGATGTCGCCTGCCCCGCGCCAGGGCCGCCAGGGCCAGGGGCGCCGGGCCCAGGCCCACCGGGGCCAGGGGCGCCGCGGGCTCACGGTGGCGGTCACCGGACCGACCGGTGAGATCGGGCGGGCGCTACTGGGCGCCCTGGACCGCACCCCCGAGGTGGGCCGGGTCCTGGGCATGGCGCGCCGGGCATTCGACCCGGCGCGGCTGGGGCTAAAGAAGCTCGAGTACCGCCAAGGCGACGTGCTCGACCAGGCGAGCGTCGATCGCCTGGTGAAGGGCGCCGATGTCGTCGTGCACCTGGCGTTCGTCATCATGGACGACGCCGAGGGCAGCCGGGCGGTCAACCTCGAGGGCTCACGCAACGTCTTCGAGGCGACCGTGGCGGCGGGGGCCAGTCGGCTGGTCTACACCTCGTCGGTGGCGGCCTACGGATTCCACGAGGACAACCCCGACGTGCTCGACGAGGACGTTCCGGCGCGGGGAAGCGAGAGCCTGTACTACTCGGCCCAGAAGGCAGAGCTCGAGCAGACGCTGGCCGAGGTGACGGAGGGCAGCGCCACGCAGACCTACGTCTTTCGGCCCTGCATCGTCGCCGGCCCGCGGGCCACGATGCTGGTCCGCTCGATGCCATACGTCCAGATCCGCGAGCGGCTGCCGGGCGCGGTTCGGACCCTGTTTGACCAGGTCCCGATCCTCAAGCCGGTGCTGCCCGACCCGGGCGTCCCGTTCCAGCTCGTCCACCACGACGACGTGGCCAGCGCCATGCGGGCGGCGATCCTGGGGCGGGGCAGGCCCGGGGTCTACAACCTGGCCGGCCCGGGCGAGCTGACCGTGGCCGACCTGGCGGGCGAGCTGGGCTGGTACGCGCTGCCGGTGCCCGAGCTGGCCACCGACGCGACGGCCGAGATCGTGGCGCGCTTGCCCTTCTTGCCCGCCGAGGCGTCGTGGGTGCAGGCGTTTCGCCGACCGGTGCTGCTGGACTGCGCCAAGGCGCGGCGCGAGCTGCGCTGGCGCCCGCGGCGCTCGGGGCGCCAGACGCTGCGCGAGACGGTGGTCGCCCACCGCGAGGACCTGCAGGCCGCCTGAGCGCGTTTGTGCGGCGAGGGCGCGGCGGGGTCAGCCGGTGCTCAGGAGGTCCGGGCGTCCGGCCTGCTCGAGCTGGCTCCGGTAGCGGGGAAACACCGGCTTGACGAGCGGCACCAGCTTAAGGATCTTGGCCACCGGACCCTTGGCCTTGATCTGGCCTCGGGCCAGCGCGACGGTGACGTTGACCTCGCCCAGCCAGAAGCGGTGGGCGGTATCGGCCTCCATGCTCATCACCACCTCCGGCTCGAGCTCGGTGGCACCCAAATCCACCTGGGTCGGCTCGCCCTCGAGCATCTTGACCGTGATCTTGGAGCCGGGGTTGCGGTAGTCGTACTGGACGATGGTGTTGGCGCGCTGGAACTGCGGCACCAGCTCATCGTCCTTCATCAGGTCCTCGAACAGGCGCCCCATGTGGGCGTAGACCTCCTGCTCGTCTTTGAAGTAGGGCACGTCCGGTCTCCGTTCCTAGCTGAGAGGCCCGCCCGGCGCAAACTCGCCCCCCTTCGCGTAACGCGGTGCTCACCATAGACGTCCTGCCGGTATGTTGGCGGCGATGGCCGAGCCGACGTCAGCCGCCGGCGCCGTCCCCGTCGACAGCGTCCCGGAGTTCAGCCCGCATCCGGTGGAGGCCCAGCTCCTGCGTGGCCGCCGGGCACTGGTGACCGGCGGGGACTCGGGGATCGGGGCGGGCATCTGCCTCGAGCTGGCCGCCCACGGCGCCGCGGTGGCCATCAACCACCTGGGAGGGGCGGACACCGCACGCGAGATGGTGGCCCGCATCGAGGGCAGCGGCGGTCGGGCGCTGGCCGTCCCGATGGACGTCTCGCGCGAGCAGGACGTCTCCCAGGCCTTCGCCCAGGCGCGCCGGGAGCTCGGCGGGCTGGACCTACTGGTCAACAACGCCGGTCTGGAGCATCCCTACGAGCTGACCGAGATGCCCCTGGAGGCGTGGCAGAAGGTGATCGACGTCAATCTCACGGGCGCGTTTCTGTGCGCCCGCGAGGCGGCCCGGACGATGCGGGCGGACGGGGTCCGCGGGGTGATCGTCAACATCTCGAGCGTCCACGAGCAGATCCCGTGGATCGGCTTCTCGCACTACTGCGCCTCCAAGGGCGGCATGAAGCTGTTCGCTCAGTCGATCGCCCGCGAGCTGGCGCCGCACGGCATCCGGGTGGTCGCGGTGGCACCCGGCGCGATCGCCACCCCCATCAACGCCGACGTGCTGGCCGACCCGAAGAAGAGCGGCGAGGTGCAGGCCGAGATCCCGCTGGGCCGCTGGGGCGAGGTCTCCGACGTGGCCCGGGCGGTGGCGTGGGTGGCCTCCGAGCAGGCCGACTACGTGGTGGGCACGACGCTGTTCGTGGACGGGGGCATGACCCTGTACCCGCGGTTCGTCTAGCCGCCGCCGTAGCTGACGACCAGATCGGTGATCACACCGACCATGAAGCCGGCGGTGAGCAACAGCAGGCCGAGCTCGCGGTGTCCGTAGCGGCGCATGGCCTGCCACACCTCCCCGATCACGTACAGGATCGCGCCGGCGGCGAGCGCGTAGAAGGTCAGCTCCAGCGGATGGCTGGTGACGTTGTAGCCCACCAGCGTCCCCAGGAACGTCGGCCCGCCGCCGATGAGACCGACCAGGCCCAGCCAGCTCCAACTGGGGGTCACCTCTCCCAGCGGACCGACGATCCCGAACCCCTCGGTCGCGTTGTGCAGCCCGAAGCCGACGATCAGCACGGTGGCCAGGCTGATCGCCCCGGCGCGTGCCGACACTCCGATGGCCAAGCCCTCGGCGAAGTTGTGCAGGCCGATTGCCATCGCGATCGTCAGGCCCAGGTGGAGCGTGCGGCGCCGCGCCCGCTCCGCCTCCTCGGCGAGCGTCGCCGCCCGCGCGGGCTCGAGCGCCGCGGTCGCGCCCCCGGCGATCGGGGGGGTGGTCGGCGCGCTGGGCCGCAAGCGCCGCTCGAGCATGCCCAGCCCGGCGCTCCCGAGGACGAAGCCGCCGGCCAGCAGGGCGGTCCAGGCGATGGTCTTGCCCAGGTCCCCCTTGCCCGCCCGCAGGTCGTTCACCGCCCCGTGCAGCAGGTCGAGCGCCTGGGCGAGCACGTCGACGAAGATGAACGAGAGCACGCCGACGGCGAACATCGCCATGGCCACGCGCCCGCCGGGACCGAGCCGACGCATGCGGCCCAGCGGCAGGCCGAGGAAGATGGTCAGTCCGGCGAGGGCGCCGAGCGCGAGGGTCTGGCCAAAGGACACGGGTAGCTCTTACGCGGGGCCGGATCTCCCGGCCGTCTTAGGGTTGCCTAACGGGCTGGCGAAAACCTAGCAGAGGCCTCGGGTATCGCCGCCTGCCGGAGTTGGGGCAACAGGACTGCAACTCGACCAACGCCGCAACCCCCGCCCGACCCAGCGGTTAGAGTTCCCAGACCGGATCGTCTGTACTCGGCGATCCAGGAGCACCTTGGAAGCCTCAGCAATCCACGCTCCGGCAGCGGTCGGCCGAATCTCGATCTCGGCCCGCTTCCTGCGCCTGCGCTCGGACGAGCAGCTGGTCGAGCTGTTCCGCGCCGGCCACGACGAGGCCTTCCGGGTGATCTATGACCGCTACCGCCAGCGGCTGTTCGCCTACGTGCGCCAAATGCTCTCGGGCTCGCGCCAGGACGCCGAGGACGCCACCCAGGACGTCTTCATCAGGGCCTACGGCGCGCTGCGAGCCAACGGCCGACCGGTGACCCTGCGCGCCTGGCTTTACCGCGTGGCCCACAACCGCTGCATCGACCAGCTGCGCCGGCCCGCCCCCGCGCTGGCCGACGTCTTTGACAATTCGCGCGGGCCGCTGCGCGACCCGCTGCTCGAGGCCGAGCGGCGCGAGGACCTCCGTCGACTGGTGGCCGACGTCCGGCGCCTCCCCGACCAGCAGCGCTCGGCGCTGCTCATGCGCGAGATGCAGGGCATGTCCTACGCCGAGCTCGCCGGAGCGCTGGACACCAGCGTCGCCGCCGTCAAGTCGTTGCTGGTACGGGCCCGCATGGGGCTGGTCGAGGCGGCCGAGTCGCGCGAGACCGCCTGTGTGGAGATCCGCCGCGACCTCGTCCTGTCCTTCGATCGCGGCGTGCGCATGAGCGGCCACGCCCGTCGGCACGTGCGCGACTGCGACTGCTGCCGCGAGTTCCGGGGCCAGCTCCGGGGCGTGCGGCGCTCGATGGCGGCGCTGGTCCCGTTCGGCGCCGGTCCGTTCGGGATCCTGGCCAAGCTGGGGATCGGGGGCACGGGGCTGGCGGCGAGCGGCGCGGCGAGCGGTAGCGGGCTGGCGGTCCTCGGCGCCGGCGCCACGGTGGTGACGGCGACCAAGGTGGCCGCGGTGCTCACCGGCGCGACGCTGCTCTCGCTAGGACCGCTGGACCCGGTTCCCGCCGAGCACCACCGCGCCGGGGAGGCGGGCAACGTCTCCGCGGCCGACACGGCGAGCGCCGAGTGGACGCACGGCCACGCCCGCGCCGGCGCAAGCGTCTTTCCCTGGGGGGCCGCCGGCGCCCAGGCCGCGCCCGCGCGTCGCCGCGGTCACGCCGCGGGCGGCTTCATCAGCCCCGACATCTACGTCTACGAGGGACGCTACGGACGGGCGCCTCACCGCTCGCCGAAGCCCGCCACCACGCCCACCACCTCGCCCGGCAAGCCGACCAGCACGTCGACCGCGCCCCCGACCACGACCAAGGACCCGCTCCCGCTGGTCGGCGGGCTGCTGCATCCGGGCGGCTCGGGCTCCGGCTCGGGGTCGTCGGGATCGACGAAGTCCGGCAGCGGCTCTGGCACTTCCTCGGGCTCCTCGTCGAGCTCGACCAGCAGCAACTACTCCGGGTCCTCGTCGGGGTCGGGGTCCTCGACCTCGGGCACCTCCTCGAGCTCGGGGTCGGGGTCGGGGTCGGGGTCGGGTTCGACCAGCGGCTCGGGGTCGGGCTCGAGCACCGGCTCGACGGGGTCCGGCACCGGGTCCCTGCTCACCCCCTAGACCGCCCGAGACGCCGCCCACAGAAACGCCGTCCGGGCGGGCTGATCGCCCTATCCGGGCCGAAGGTCCCCGGGCAGCGCCGGCCAGACCACGTCGGCCGGGAGCCGTCCCTCCTCGGCCAGCTTGTGCAGGTGGGCGGTCAGCGTAAGCGCGGCGGGGGGCCGCAGCTCGGCCGGGGCGTCGTCCCACACGACGTCCAGGAGCTCGTCGGGGTCGCGCAGACCCCGGTCCAGGGCGCCCAGCAGCCGGCGCTCGCGGTCTTCGCGGTGGGCCAGATACTCGTCCAGCTTGGCCCGGGGGTCGGCGATGGGGGGCCCGTGGCCGGGGCACAGCACCTGGAGATCCAGCTCGCGCAGGCCCCGTAGCGCGTCCAGATAGCCGGCCAGCGCCCCCGGCTCGGGCGCCACGAACACGCTGCCCTCCCCGAGGACGGCGTCGCCGGTAAAGCACGCCCCGGCGCTCAGATAGGCGAGGTGGTCGTCGGCGTGGCCGGGGGTCGATCGCGCCACCAAAGGGCCGAAGCGCCCGCCGTCGGTGAGCTGGGTATCCCAGCCCGATCCGGCGCCCGCGGTCGGCGCCGGGCCGCAGCGCTCCAGCAGTCCCGCTAGCCCCTCGACGTGATCGACGTGGGAGTGGGTTATCGCCACGCCCCCCAGGCCGCCCCGGCCGGCCACGTCCTCGGCCACCGCCGCGAGGTGCTCGGCCAGGGCCGGACCGGGGTCGATCACGAACGCCGGCTGGCGCCCCAGCACCCACGTGTTGGTCCCGGACAGAGTCAGCGCGCTGGGGTTCTCCGCCCGGTGGCGGGCGATGTCCAGCTCGGCCAGGCGGTTCACAAGCCGACGCTACCTGTAGCCGACGACCCGGTTAGAGTCACGCTCGATGGCCGCGCACCCCATACGCCTGGCGGTCGCCGATGACGACCTCCGGCGCAGCCGCTTGACCGTGTTCTTCCGGGTGCTGCTGTTCTTGCCCCATCTCGTGTGGGCCCTGCTGTGGCTGGTGGCGGTATACGTGGTCGCGATCATCAACTGGTTCGTGACGCTGTTCTCGGGGACGCCGGCGGACTGGGCCCACCGCTTCCTGTCCCGCTACCTGCGCTACTGGGTGCACATCCTTGCGTTCCTGCTGGTGGCGGCCAATCCGTTCCCGGGATTCACGGGCCGACCCGGCAGCTATCCGGTCGACATAGAGATCGATCCGCGGGCGCGCCAATATCGGTGGGCGACCGGCTTTCGGTGGATCCTGTGGTACCCGGCGTTGGCGTTGTACACGCCACTCGGGGTGCTCGGCTCGAGCAACAGCTACTCCTCCTCGCCGGGAACGGCGGTCATCGCGGGGATCCTCGGCTGGTGGTCCGCGCTGATCCGCGGACGGATGCCCCAGGGCCTGCGCAACCTCATCGTCTACGGGCTCGGCTACGGGGCACAGACCTTCGGTTACGGCGTATTCCTCCTCACCGACCGGTTCCCCAACAGCGATCCCTACGCCGTCCCGGCGGTGGCCGAGGAGCATGACCATCCCGTACAGACGGTGGTTACCGACGACACGCGCCGTTGGCAGGTGCACGTCGCGTTTCGCTACTTCACCGCGTTGCCCCACTTCTTCTGGCTGGGGATCTGGGCCTGGTACGTCGTCCCGCTGCTGGTGGTCATCAACTGGTTCGTGATGCTGTTCCGGGGCCGTACCGTCCCCTTCTTTCAGGACTTCTTCGCCTTCTTCTTGCGCTACACCACCCACTTGGCCGCCTACCTGACGATCCTGGCCGACCCGTTCCCCGGTTTCATGGGCCGGCCGGGCAGCTATCCGATCGACCTCGTAGTCCCGCCCCTCGTCAGGCAGAGCCGCTGGCGGATCGGCTTTCGGATTGTGCTCGCCATCCCCGCCCTGCTCTTGGCCAGCGCGCTCTCCGGCGTGCTTTCCGCGGTGGCCACGCTGGGCTGGTTTGCGGCGGTGTTTACGGCGCGCATGCCGGTTGGCCTTCGCAATCTGGGCGTCTTCGTGCTCCGGTATGTCCAGCAGACGCTCGCCTACAGCTTCTACCTGGTCACCGAGGTCTATCCCTACAGCGGGCCGGCCGCCGGTCCGCCGCCGCCGCCGCCGGCCCCGCCGCGCGACTGGCCACGCGGCGAGCCGGTCCCGGGGTGGCCGCCAGCGCCGGCGGCTTCTGATGCCGCCGCCGCGACGCCATCTGAGCCCCGGGCCCCGGGCGGGCCACCGCCGCCACCCGAGCCGCCGCCCGCGCCGCCCGCCTAAGCCCAATGGCCCAGCCGGCGATGGCGCGCTGGCTCATCTGGGCCGTGGTCGGCCTGGCCACAATCGCCGTCGGGGTGTGGGGCGCCCTCAGTCTGTGGGACTCGACCACCGTCCCCAGCAATCTCACTCTCCCCCATCTACAGGCCCGCGACTACTTCACCGCCGCGGATCTGCACCGGGCATCGAGCTTTGAGAACTTCCTGCACATCGACGCGTTCCTGGCCCAGGACGCGCTGGTGCTGGCGCTCGCCTTCTATTCGCGCTGGGGGCCGCGCCTGGTACGGGAATCGGCGGCGGGGCGCATCGGGACCGGCTTTCTGCTCGGGATGCTCGGCTTCGGCGTGGTGTGGATCGCCCAACTCCCGTTCGGGCTGGCGGCCCAGATCTGGGAGCACGAACACGGCATCTCCAAGGTCGACTACCTCAGCTGGGCGGTAAACGACTGGTTTGGCTTGGGCAGCAAGTTCATCTTCGTCTGCCTGGCGCTGCTGATCGCCATGGGCTTCGCCGGCCTCACCCGCCGCTACTGGTGGGCGTTGGCGGCGCCGACGTTCGTCGCCCTGGCGGCGCTGGCCACCTTCACCACGCCGTTCCTGCTCCCCAGTCTGCGTCCGCTGCGCGGCCAGCTCCTCAAAGCCGACGCCGCCCTGTTCGCCCGACGCGAGGGCGTCCCGGGCGTCAAGGTCAAGGTCCAGAACGTCCACGAGCTCACCACCGCCCCCAATGCCGAGTCGGCCGGGCTGGGACCGACCCGGGTGGTGGTGCTGTGGGACACCCTGCTCCACGGCCGCTTTAGCCGCAAGGAGATCGACGCCATCCTGGCGCACGAGTTCGGCCACCTCTCCCACGACCACCTGCTCAAGGGGATCGGCTGGACGGCGATCTTCGCGTTCCCGCTCGCCTTCTTGATCGCCCTGGCCACCCGCCGGCGCGGCGGAATCTACGCGCCCACCGCGGTGCCCACCGCGCTGCTGGCCTACGTGCTGGTTCAGCTCGCCTTCCTCCCCGCCCACAACCTGATCTCCCGCCACTTCGAGGCCGAGGCGGACTGGTCTTCGCTGCAGGCCACGCACGACCCGGCCGCCGCCCAGGCGATGTTCGTCAAGCTCGCCCGGCTCAGCCGGGCGGAGCCGAGCGAGTCGGGTTTGGTCAAGGCCCTGTTCGAAGACCACCCGGCGATCATCGATCGCCTGGCGATGATCAAGGCCTGGGAGCAGCGCCACCCGGCGGCCGTGCCCGCCGCCTCTCGGCCCGCCGTCACACCGGGGGCAGGCAGCGCCCCCGCCCGCTCGGGCGCTTCCGGGCGCGGGCGCTAGCCGGCGGTCGCGCCGGCGGGTTCGGCTCGGGCCGGCTGGGGATGCTCGGGCACCAGCATCGCCGCGCCCAGGCCGCCGCCGTCGTCGCCCAGCTCGGTCACGAAGAGCTTGGGCGGCTTGCTGTCGTGGAACAGATGCCTGACCATCTCGCGCTCGATGTCCTGCAGGTAGCGAGCCCCGAAGCGCACGCCGAGGCCTCCGCCGAGCACGACAGCCTCCACGTCGAGCAGATTTATCGCCGAGGCGATCCCGGTGCCCAGCGCCCGCACGGCCCGCTCGAGCAGGCGATGGGCGAGGTGGTCGCCCCCGTCGACGGCGCGCTCCCAGACGCCGCTGGTCAGCCGGTCGCGTCCGCGGTGGCGCATGATCTCGAACAGCTCGGTCTTGGTTCCGCGCTCGTGCTTGGCCCGGGCGCGCGCCTCCATCGCCTTGCGCCCGGCGTAGGCCTCCAGGCAGCCGCGCCGCCCGCACGGGCACCGCGCCCCCCCGCGCTTGATGACCGTGTGGCCGATCTCGCCGGCCGACCCCCGGCCCTCCCACAGCCGCCCGTCGAGCACGATCCCGCCGCCCACTCCGGTTCCCCAGAACACCCCCAGCAGCGACGAGTAGGGGGCGCCGCCTCCGAGGTGAAACTCGGCCATCGTGGCCACCGACACGTCGTTGCCCAGCCTCACGGGCGCGGCCAGGCCGCGCTGCAGCCGCTCGGCCAGGGGAAAGGGCGCCTCCCAGTGGGGGAGGTTGCCGGCGCGCTCGACGGTTCCCGCGTCGGCGTCGACCTGGCCCGGACACCCGGCCCCGACGCCCCGCAGCTCGCTCGCGGCCGAGAGCCCGGCGTCCTGGGCGGCCTCCTGTTGGGCGGCCACCATCGCCTCGGCCACCTGCTCGGGGCCTCCGGTGGTGGGGGTGGGGTGGCGGGCCCGGCCGCGCACCGTGCGCTCGCCGTCGACGACCAGCGCCTGGATCTTGGTGCCGCCGAGGTCGATGCCACCGCGCAGGGAGCTCATGCGCCCCCCAGCCTAGTCACGCCGCGGCGCGTTCGCGCCCGAGCGACGCGGGAGTGGCCTGGCCGTATGCCCCCAGCGCCTGCTCGCGGACCCGGCGCACCTCGCCGCCGAGTACCAGCGCCGCCACGTCGCGCACCCCGGGCAGGACCATAGAGCCGACCAGCGGACGGGCGGCGGCGAGAGCGACGACGTCTAGGGCCCGGGGTCGGTCGACGTCGGCCAGGCGGCGCAGGTCTCGGGGGACGAGGGCCAGCGCCGCGTTGGAGAAGATCCGCAGCGGCACTTGAACCGCCAGCAGCTCGCGGGTGAGCGGCGGGTGCAGGACGAAGTCGATCGCGTCGCGGCTGTCTGAGCTCACGCGCAGCTCGCTGCGGACCCCCTCGAAGTAGGCGTGCATCGCGGCGACCGAGTGGGGCACCAGCTCGCGGGGAGTCCCCACCAGCTCGGCGATGGCCACCCCCTCGGAGATGTAGCAGTCCTCCTCGCTCGCCGCCAGCGTCGGCGCAAACGCGCGGTAGGCGGCCAGGAACGAGTGCCACTCCACCGAGTGCACCCACACCTGGGTGTCCGGGTCATCGGCGCTGTAGGCGCGGCCGGTGACCGGGTCAAAGCCCCTGACCCGCCGGTGGATCGTGCGCACCCGCTCGGCGGCGGCGCGGGCGGTGGCCAGGTCGCCGAACACCGTCGCCGTCACGTAGTAGGCGGTGCGCCGCAGACGGTCCAGCGCGCGCATGCGGTAGTCGCTGTGTTGGGCCACGCCGGCCATCGCCAGGGGGTGAAGCGACTGGATCATCAGGGCTCGCAGACCGCCCACCAGGGAGCCGGGGTGACCGATCACCGACCAGGCCACCGACTGGGGACCGAGCAGGCCACGCTCATGCCGGCGCTCGGGTCCCATGGCCGCATTGTCGCACCGTCAACGGCGCGGGTAGAGCGTCACCAGGGCGGCGCTGCTGGGCGCCAGCCCCACCGACAGCCCTCCCGGGGGGCCGTAGAGGCCGGGCAGCCGCCCGGCTGGGCGCCAGCGCCCGTCGGCTCCCACCGGCCTTCCGCCGAGGGTCACCCCCGTGGTGGCCGCCGGCGAGCGCGCCCGCAACCTGAGCACCGTTCCCCCGAAAAAGCGCGCGGGCACTCCCAGGTGGACGGCGCGGGGGGCGGTGCCCGGCTCGTCGTAGTCGACGAGCAGAACCTGCAAGCGACCGCGGCTGACAAGCGCGGCGCTCGCGCTCAGGCTGTTGGCGGCCGGGGTGACGCCGATCGGCAGGAACCGCCCGCCCTCCAGCTGCCGGGCCACGAGCAGCGCGTAGAACACGGGCTCGGCGTTCAGGGCCCCGGCGGCGACCTGCGCCCGGGTCCCCGCTATCGGGCTGTAGCTCAGGGGCTGGAGGATCAGGTCGTGGAGGTTGACCCCGCCGAGCCCGGCGCGCATGGCCCGCGACAGATAGTCGAGCGCCCACAGGGACGAGGCGAACGAGTTGCTCACGCCCGGCTGGCCGTGGCAGGAGATGCTGTTGGTCTCGTCGACGCGCAGGGGCGTGTGCGCGGCGCGCGAGATCGCCGCCAGGCGCTCCACCATGCTCGCCCCGATCCGGCGCGTGACCGGGCTGAGCAGGTCGCTGACCACCGGCTTGTAGCCGCAGCTGCTCGAGGGGTAGAAGTGGTCGGTGAGCAGGGCGGGGTGTCCGCTGGCCGCCTCCTCGCCGACCCAGCGCAGCGGGGGCACGCCGCTGGAGGCGTCGGGCGCCGCCACCCTGATCCCGGGTGCCACCGACCGAATCGCCGCCAGATAGGCGTCGGCCTGGGCCCGGTAGGCGCGGTAGTCCCACGGGGGCGATCGCAGCCGCTGGGGGACATAGGCGTCGGGCTCGTTGCCGATCGCCACCGCGGCGAGCTCGCCTCCCAGCGCCCGCCGGGCGGCGGAGATCTCCTGGGCGGCGGCGGCCGGATCGTAGTGGCCGAGGTTGACGCTGAGCAGGACTCGCCAGCCGGCACGGGAGGCCAGCTCGGCCAGTCCGCGCAGGTCCGAAGCGCCGATGGCGTAGGTCGCCCACGACGCCCGACGGGCGCGCTCGCCCACCCACGCCGTCTGCTTGTCGCCCGAGACGCCGCCGAAGCGCAGCAACCCGGGTCCGAGAGCGCGCAGCAGCTCGACCAGGTTTCCCCGCCGGGCCAGGGCGGCCAGGGTCGGCAGGTTCCGTGGCTCGAAGGAGAGGCCGATGAAGTCGCCCGGCACCGTCGGCCCCGGGTGGCCGACGTCGATCGAGACCCGCACCGGCCGACCCGGTGGCCGGCCCACCCGCCGAGCGGCGGGGCTCGCCGCCGGCCCGGCGGGGTCGACCTGCGGCTCGGGCGGGAGCCCCCCACGCCCCCCGCCCCCGCTGATCAGCAGCCAGATCGCCAGCGCCACGGCCGTGACGGCGGCGGCGCCGGCCGCCCACGCGAGTCGCGCCCGGCGCCGCGGCGCCGGGCGCCGCGCGGCCTGCGAAGCGTCCCCCGGGCTCATCGGCTGACACCATAGGTGCATGTCGCCAGCGCCATCGGAGCGGGGACTACGCCCGGCGCCCGCCCTTGCCGACCAGCGACCGCGTGGTCCGCGGGCGTCCTGAGGGGCGGCGTCGGTGGCTCGCGATCCTGCTGTCGGGGGCGATCGCGGGATGCGGCGGAGCCGGCGCCGGACCGGCGGGGCCCGGCGGCCATGGGCGCCCGTGCCCGGGGGCCCAGCGCTGTCCGTATGACTCGGTGACCACGGCCGGCCAGCGGACGCGCGGCGTACTGCGCGCGCCCGAGGCAATCGCGGTGGCTCCCGGCGGCGACCTCTACGTCGGCGATCAGTTCAGCCACCGCATCCAGCGCTTCTCCCCCGGCGGGGACTTTCGCGGGTCTTGGGGCTCCTACGGAGCGGGTCGGGGCCAGTTCGGGGCGGTGGGGGGGCTGGCGGTCGACGCCCGCGGCAATGTCTATGCGGTGGACAGCACTCACGACCGGGTCCAGAAATTCGACCCCAGCGGGCGGTTTTTGCGCGCGTGGGGGTCCCACGGACGGGCGCTGGGAGAGTTCGACTTCGGCCACGGGGGCGGCCCCGACCGCCCGCCGGGAGGCGGTATCGCCGTGCGCAGAGGCGAGGTGCTGGTGGCCGACACGGCCAACAACCGGGTACAGCGCTTCGGCCTGGACGGCTCCCACGCGAGCGCGTGGGGGCGCCCCGGCCACGGGCGCGGGCAGCTCGCCCTCCCCCGCGGCCTGGCGGCGAGCGCCGACGGGGTCTACGTGGCCGACGACCGCAACCGGCGGGTGGAGCTGTTCAGCCCCGGCGGACGCCTGCTGGCCCAGATCGGCACCTTCGGACGCGGACCGCGCCAGTTCGCCGACCCCTACGCGGTCGCGATCGGTCGGGGGGGCCGGGTGTACGTGGCCGACGACAACAACAACCGGGTCGTTGTCCTCACCGCCCAGCTGCGCTACCTCGCCGCCTGGCGCACGGCGGGCGGTGCCCGCTTTAGCTACCTGCGCGCGCTGGCCGCCGACGGGCACGGGCGCGTCTACGTCGCTGACGCCGGGCGCAACCGGATCGAGGTCCTCGACCCGGACGGCGCGTCGGTCGCCGGCTGGGGTGCCTCGGGCAAGGATCCCGGACAGTTCATCGCCCCCCACGCGGTGGCGGCGAGCCCGTCGGGCGAGCTGATGGTGGCCGAGACCTTCGGGGCCCGAAGCCGCATCGACCGCTTCGGGATCGACCTGGACTTTCGCTCGAGCTACAGCGGCCGCAACGACATCGTCGGCCACCACTTCTTCAACCCCGCCGCAATCTCCGTCGCCCCGGACCGCTCGCTGTGGGTGGCCGACCGTGACAACGACCTGCTGCGCCACCTCAGTCCCAGCGGGGGGCTGCTGGGGCTGGTGGGCCAGCCCGCCGCCCACGGCCAGCTCGGCCTGCGCGCGCCGACGGGGGTGGCGGTGGACTCGACGGCCCGGCTCTACGTGGCCGACACCGGTCACCGGCGCGCGGTCGAGTTGACCACCGGGGGGCGGGCGCTGCGCCTGTGGGGAGCGGGTGTCCCGGGGTCGCCGCCGCTGCGCGCCCCGGCGAGCATCGCCGTCGACGCCGGCGGGAGGATCTACGTGCTCGACGCCGGCGCCGACCGAGTGTTCGCGTTTGCCGGCGGGAGCGCGCCGGTGGCCAGCTGGGGGGGGCCGGGTGGCGCCCCGGGCCGGCTCCGTGCCCCGGCGGCCCTGGCCGTCGACGGCCGCGGGGACGTGTTCGTGGCCGACACGGGCAACAACCGCGTCCAGGAGTTCGACTCTCGGGGCGCGCTGCTGAACGCTTGGGGCCGGGAAGGCACCGAGCTGGGCGAGTTCAGCGGACCCGAGGGCCTGGCCGCCGACTGCCTGGGCGACGTGATCGTGGCCGATACCCACAACAACCGCGTGCAGGTCTTTCGCCGAGCGGCGGCGAGCGCACCGTGCACGGACTAGGCTGGCTCGATGCCCTCTGGTGCTCCCGCCGAGCGGACTGACGACGGGCGCGCTGACCTGTCGGGCGTCTTCCTGGCCCGGCACGGCGAAACCGATTACAACCTTCATCGCCGCTTTCAGGGCTGGCTAGCCGTCCCGCTGAACGAGCGCGGCCGGCGGCAGGCGCTGGAGTTGGCCGAGGAGGCTGCCGCCCGCAACTTTCGGGCCCTGTGGTGCAGCTCCCTGCTGCGCGCCCGCCAGACGGCCGACATCGTGGGCGAGCGGCTGGGGCTCGAGCCCCACGAGGACCCGCGCCTGGCCGAGACCGACTCCGGCGATTGGACCGATCGCGACTTCGCCGAGGTCCAGGCGGCCGAGCCCGAGCGCTTCGCGGCGTTCGTGGGCGCCGACCCCGACTTCGCCTTTCCCGGCGGCGAGTCGTTTGCCCATCAGGCCGAGCGCGTCGGCCGCGCTCTGGCCGACATCGCCACCGGCCTCAGGCCGGCGCTGGTGATCTGCCACGGCATGGTCATCCGCCTGGCGCTCGCCCGCCTGGCCGTCCCCGGCGCCGGCGGAGCCCCGCGCCTGCCGCCGGTGGCCAACGCCGCTCTGATCCCCCTGTAGGCGCTCGGCCGCGGCCTAGGCGGGGTGGTGCGCGATCAGGGCGCACGCCAGGTCGCGCCAGCCTTCCTTCAGGCGCGCCAGCTCGATCCCCCGACCCCGACGCTGGTGCAGCACCAGCTCGCTCGACAGCGCGCTGAGCAGCACGTCGGCGAGGTACTCGGCGTCGCTGGCGGGCGCCAGCTCGCGTACGAGCGAGGTCAGGTGGGCGTGGTAGGCGAGGTGGACCGGGTGGCGAAAGCGCAGCCCCGGCGTCCCGGTCTGGGCGGCGAGCAGCAGGTCGCCCTCGGCCTCGGCGCGATCCAGCAGCGCGGCGCCGAACGCCACCAGGCGCTCGTTCGCCGGGGCGCCCGGGCCCAGCGGCGCCGGGCCGCGGATGAACGCCTCCTGAAAGCCTCGCTCGCGCTCGTCCAGCACCGACATGCACAGGCTGGCCCGGTCGCCGAAGCGGCGGAACAGGGTTCCCTTGCCAACCCCGGCCTCGGCCGCGATCTCGTCCATCGTCACCGCCTCCACGCCGCGCTGGGCGAACAGCCGCTCGGCAGCGCACAGGATCAGCTCGCGGTTTCGGGCCGCGTCGGCGCGCTCGTGGCGCTCGCCCCCGGCCAGCGGCAGCGCCATCTCCAGCTCGCCGCCGATGCCGCTTGTAGCCACGCGGCTCAGCATAAGCTCCGCCCTTGCGGACCGTGGTCCGGTTTGCTACCGTAATCCATATAAGCGGACTATAGTCCGAATACTCACCCGACAGGAGGAAGCCATGTCCACGCTCACCCCCGCCCCCGTCTCGCTCGAAGTGCCCACCGGCAGCTGGCGCCTGGACCCCGTGCACTCGTCCGCCGGCTTTGCCGTCAAGCACATGGGCGTGTCCACCTTCCGCGGTCGTTTCGAGGACCTCGACGCCACGCTCGAAGTGGCCGACGACGGCGGCGCGAGCCTTAGCGGCGCCGTGCGGGTCGACTCGCTCCAGGTCAAGGACGAGAACCTGCAGGCCCACCTCGGCTCGCCCGAGTTCTTCGACGTCGAGCGCCACCCGGAGATCGCGTTTCGGTCGAGCTCGCTGCGGCGCGAGGGCGACGAGCTCGTCCTCGACGGCGAGCTGACGATCAAGGACAAGACCCGCCCCGTGCACGCCCGCGGCGAGATCACCGGACCGTCGGTGATTCTGGGCGACCAGGCCAGGGTCGGCATCTCGCTCGAGGCCGTCATCGACCGCACCGAGTACGGCCTCGACTGGAACGCCCCGCTGCCCAAGGGCGGCTTCGCTGTCGGCGACGAGGTCAAGCTGAGCATCGAGCTCGAGCTGGCCCCGGAGGAGGGCTAGCGCCATGCGCGTCCTCGGCGTAGCGGGTTCCCTGCGGCGCGAGTCGCACAACCGGCGCCTGCTTGGGGCGGCAGCACGGCTGCTGCCGCCCGAGGCCGAGCTGGTGCTGTTCGACGCGCTCAAGGCGATCCCGCCCTTCGACGAGGACGACGAGCCCGACCCCGGCCCCGCGGTCGAGGCCTGGCGGCGGGCGATCGAGGACGCCGACGCGGTGCTGTTCGCCACGCCCGAGTACAACCACTCGATCCCCGGCCAGCTAAAGAACGCCATCGACTGGGCCTCGCGCCCGTCGGGCTCGGCCGCGCTGCGCAACAAGCCCGTGGCGGTGATCGGGGCGAGCCCCGGCATGTTCGGGGCGGTGTGGGCGCAGGCCGAGCTGCGCAAGACGCTGGCCGGGGCGGGCGCGCGGGTCCTCGACCGCGAGCTGGCCGTGCCCGGCGCCGAGCAGGCGTTCGGCGCCGACGGCGAGCTGCTGGACCCCGAGCTCGAGCAGGAGCTCGAGAGCGTGCTCGCCGAGCTGGCGGCGACCGCCGACGTGCGCCTGGCGGCCTAGCCGTTTAGCGTCGCCATCCCGACGGGGTCATAGCGGTCGCCGGCGACCTCGGGCATCGCCTCGGCGATGCGCTCGAGCTCCTGGTCGGTGAGCTCGACGTCGCCGGCGGCGAGGTTCTCCTCCAGGTAGCTGCGCCGCTTGGTCCCCGGGATCGGCACGATCTCCTGCCCCTGATGGAGCACCCAGGCGAGCGCCAGCTGCCCCGGGGTGATCCCCTTCTCGGCCGCCAGCTCCTGGATGCGCTCGACCAGCGCCAGGTTGCGCTGGAAGTTCTCGCCCTGAAAGCGCGGGTTATAACGGCGAAAGTCGTCCTGGGGAAAGTCCTCGGGGGACTTGAAGCGCCCGGAGAGAAAGCCGCGCCCCATCGGCGAGTAGGCGACGAAGCCGATCCCCAGCTCGCGCACCGTGGGCAGCACCTGCGCCTCGGGATCGCGGGTCCACAGCGAGTACTCGCTCTGCAGCGCGGTGATCGGGTGCACGGCGTGGGCCCGGCGGATCGTGTCGGGGGCGGCCTCCGACAGACCGAGGTGGCGGACCTTGCCGTCTGCGACCAGCTCGGCCATCGCCCCTACCGTCTCCTCGATCGGCGTGTTGGGATCGACCCGGTGCTGGTAGTAGAGGTCGATGTGATCGACGCCCAGGCGCTCTAGCGAGCCCTCGCAGGCCTGGCGCACGTACTCCGGGCTTCCGTCGACGCTGCGCCGCCGCGGGTCGGCGGGGTCGAACTTGATCCCGAACTTGGTGGCCAGGACGACTTCGTCGCGGCGGCCGGCGATAGCGCGGCCCACCAGCCGCTCGTTGGTGTGCGGCCCGTACATGTCCGAGGTGTCGAGGAAGTTGCAGCCCAGGTCGAGCGCGCGCTGGATGGTGGCGGTCGACTCCTCCTCGTCGGTGGGGCCATAGAACGCGGACATGCCCATGCAGCCCAGACCGAGGGCCGACACCGTGGGGCCATCTGCTCCCAGCTGACGCGTCTTCATCTGCAGTGCTCCTTGTTCAGGGGTCGCCCCGGTGGTCGTCGGCGCATTCTCGCGATTGTGCCGCCGCCGCGGCCTCAGGCCGCCTCCAGCCGCTCCAGGAGCCGGTCGAGCAGGGGGACCTGGGCCTCGAGCATCCGGCGCCGCGCCTCGCTCACCGAGAACCATTGCGCGCGGTCGATCTCGGGGAACTCGCGTACCTGGCCCGAGCGCGGCGGCCACTCCAGCGAGAAGGTGTTGCTGGTCACGGCGCTGGGGTCAAGAGCGCACTCCGCGGCCCAGGCCCGCACGAGCTTTCCGCCCCGCTGCTTGATCTCGCCCAGGTCCACCAGCCGGGGTCCGTCCAGGTCGAGGCCCAGCTCCTCGCGGCACTCGCGCAGCGCCGCGTCCCGCGGGTCCTCGCCGGGCTCGAGCTCGCCCTTGGGCAGCGACCAGGCGCCCAGGTCGCGCCGGGCCCAGAAGGGACCGCCGGGGTGCACCAGCATCACCTCCAGGCCGGCGTGGCCGACCCGATACGGCAGGACTCCCGCGCTACGGGGCGCCATCAGCGGCTCGGGGCAGTCGACGCCCACACCCCGCGGACGTTAGCGTTCGCCAAACGACCGGCAAGACGAGGGCTCTCGGCCGAGGAGGCTCATGAACATCACCGTGTTGGGCAGAGGCAACGTCGGCGGCGGCCTCGCCGACCTATGGCGCAAGGCCGGTCACGAGGTGACGGCGCTGGGCAGCGACGGAGGCGACGCCAGCGACGCCGACGTCGTCGTCGTCGCCGTGCCCTCGAGCGCGATCGCCGACGCGCTGGGCAAGGTCCGCGGAGTCCAGGGAAAGGTCGCCATCGACGCCACCAACGCGCTTGGTGGGTCAGGCGAAGAGCACGAGTCGCTGGCCCACCAGGTCAAGTCGATCGTCGGCGGCCCCACCGCCAAGTCGTTCAACATCAACTTCGCCAGGATCTACGACCAGATCCCCGCCCAGCGCTCGCGGCCGAGCAACCTGTACGCCGCCGAGGACGACGCCCGCGAGGTCGCCGAACGGCTGATCCGCGACGCCGGCTATGACCCCGTTTACGTGGGCGGACTGGATCAGGCCCCCCTGCTCGAGGACCACATCCAACTCGTATTCGCCATCAACCAGGCGGGGTTGGGTCCGTTCTTCTACCGCATCGCCAAGCCGGGCGAGCTCTAGCCCCGGGCGGCGTGCCCGGCCCGAGCGGGCGCCCTAGCGTCGGTCGCTGTAGAGCGAGTCGAGCAGGTCGGCGTACTTCTGGTTGACCACGCTGCGCTTGACCTTGAGCGTGGGGGTGAGCTCGCCCCCCTCCTGGGAGAGGTCGTGGTCGAGGATGGCGAACTTCTTGACCTGCTCGACCCGCGCGTACTTGGCGTTGGCTCGATCGAGCTCGGTCTGGACGAGCTTGTGCACCCGCGGGTGCTGGGAGAGAGAGCCCAGCTCGGCGGGCAGGCCCTGCTCCTTGGCCCAGGCGACGATCTCCTCCTCATCGAGCGTGAGCAGGATCACCGGGTAGGGCCGGCGATCACCGTGCATGACCGCCTGGGAGATCCAGCGCGACTGCTTGAGGTCGTTCTCGATGTTGGCCGGGGTCAGGTTCTTGCCCCCGGCGGTGATGATGATGTCCTTCTTTCGGCCGACGATCGATACGTAGCCCTCGTCGTCGATGGTGGCCAGGTCGCCGGTGTGCAGCCATCCGTCGACCACTGCGCCAAACGAGGCGTCGGCGTTCTTGTAGTAGCCGTGGAAGATGTTGGGCCCCTTGACCAGCAGCTCGCCGTCGTCGGCGATCTTGAGCTCGATCCCGGGGAACGCGCGGCCGACGGTTCCGAACTTGTGCTCCTCCACCGTCGAGTAGGTGGCGGCCGTTGCGGTCTCGGTCATCCCGTAGCCCTCGAGCACGGGCACGCCGCAGGCGTAGAAGAACTCGAGGATCTCGGGCGCGATCGGCGCCGCTCCGGTCACCGCCTGGCGCACGTTGCCGCCAAAGATGGCGCGCACGTTCTTGTAGAGCTTCTCGTCGGCCTCGTCGAACGCCTTCTGTCGGTCCTCGGGGACGGGCTCGCCGCGGCGCTGGAGGTCGCGGACCTCGACCCCGAGCTTGACCGCCTCGTGGAACTGCTTGCGCTCGCTGTCTGACGCGCGCTCGAGCTGGGCGGTGGCCAGGGTGTAGATCTTCTCGAAGATCCTCGGCACCGACGGCAGATAGCTGGGCTTGGTCTCGCTGAGCTCGGGGATGATCTGCTGGGTGTCGCCGCCGAAGTAGGCGATCGTCCCGCCCAGGTCAACCGACAGCAGCTGGATGAGCAAGGCGAAGGAGTGCGCCAGGGGCAGGTACAGGTAGGTGACCTCGTGCTGGCCCTCGAGCACCCTCAGCGACGCGCACATGTCGAGCATCGAGCGGTAGTTGCCGTGGGTGAGGACGCAGCCCTTGGGCGGCCCGGTGGTGCCCGAGGTGTAGATGAAGGTGAACGGGTCCTCGCCCGAGACCGCCTCGCTGCGCGCCGTCAGCTCGGCCTCGTCGCGCTCGCGCCCGCGCGTGCGCACCTCCTCCAGGGACACCGCGCCGTCGGTGTCGCCGGCCGGATCGACCACGATCAGCGTGCGCAGCTTGGGCAGCTGCTCGCCGACGGCCCGGATCTTGGCCAGCTGGGTCGCGTCCTCGCAGATGACCGCGCAGGCCTCTGAGTTGCCGGCCACCCACTGGCACTCCTCGGGCGAGTTGGTGGGATAGATCGGCACCACCACCGCCCCCGCCGAGGTGGCGCCGAAGTCGGCGTAGGTCCATTCGGGTCGGGTGTTGCACAGGACGCAGACGCGATCGCCCGGCTCGATCCCCAGGTCGATCAGGCCCAGTCCGACCTCGCGCACGATCCCCCACACCTCGGCGTAGGTCAGCTCGCGCCACTCGCCGTCCACCTTGTGGCGGACGGCCGCGATGTCCGAGTAGCGCTCGGCGGCGCGCGCCATCAGATCGGCAATCGTCTTGGAGCCGGTGGTCTGGGCGCTCGCGGTCGCGGTGCTGGCCTGCATGCTCCCCCTCTGGGTTGGGTGGTCGGCCGCCGAAGGCGGCCCTTGATTCTATTGGCCGCCGTCGGGCAGCCCGGGCGGACGGGTCAGGCCGCCTCGGCCATGGCGCGTATCTCGCGCTGCAGGGCCAGGCGGGTCAGCGCGCGCTCCTCGATCTGCCGCACGCGCTCGGGGGAGATCGACAGCCGCCGGCCGATCTCGCTGAGCGACACCGGGTTGGGGCTCGAATCGAGCCCGTAGCGCAGGCGGATGACCTGGCGCTCGCGTTCGGGAAGCTCGGCCACCGCTCGGCGTACGGCGTCCTGGGTGAGGCTGACCTGGACCTCCTCCTCGGGCGTCGGTCCCTCGTGGGGCAGCAGCGACCCGAACGCGGTCTCCTCCTCATCGCCGACCGGCCGGTCCAGGCTGGTGACCACGCGCGCCGTCTCGCGCAGCTCGCGGACTTCTGACACGTCTAGCCCCGCCGCCTGTGCGATCTCGGCTTCCGAAGGCTCGCGCTCGAGCCGGGCGGCCAGGTCGCGCTCGGTGCGCCCCACCTTGCGCTCGCGCTGGGCGACGTTGGTGGGGAGGCGGATGATCCGCCCGCGCTCGTCGAGCCCGCGCTGGATCGCCTGGCGTATCCACAGCGTGGCGTAGGTCGAGAAGCGAAAGCCCTTGCGCCAATCGAATTTCTCCGCCGCGCGGATGAGCCCCAGCACTCCCTCCTGGATCAGGTCGAGCAGCGATAGCTCGCCCAGGCCCTGGTATTTGCGCGCGATCGAGACGACCAGGCGCAGGTTGGAGTTGACCATGCGTTCCTTGGCCTCCAGGTCCCCTCGTTCGATGCGCTTGGACAGCTCGATCTCCTCCTCGGGGCGCAGCAGGGGGTAACGCCCGGCCTCACGCAAGAACAGCTGGAGCGCGTCGGTGGTCTGGACCGCCAGGTCCTGCGGGCTGTAGCTGGTGGGCGCCGTCCGCGCACGCCCGTCGTCGCACAGCTCGATGCCCAGCGCGTCGATGCGGTCATAGAGCTCGGATAGGTCGTCGGGGGTCAGACCTCCCCCGCGGGCGGCGGCGTCGATCTCGGCCGGGTACAGGCAGCCCTCGGCCTCGCCGTGCTCCAGCAGCGCGACCAGATCCGGGTGCAGGTCCTGCTCGTCTAGGGGCCCAGGCGTCATCGCTTCATGCCGGAGTTACCCGGGGATCGCTCCGGTTGACCCTCGGGGGCGCGGCGCCGTGGTTTGGGCGAGGCCGTGGGTTTGGGCGAAGAGGTCTGAAGGGAGGATGAACCGCGCGGCGCTAGGCCTCGGCGGGCTGTTGCGGCGGTTGCGTTAGTTGCTGGAGGCTCACGAGAAAGAGGCTCTTGTCGATGCGGCCCTGAAAGATCGGAATTCCCATTTCCATGCACTTGCTGATCACTTCTCGACGCTCCAATCCGGCTTCCCGTGCGAGCTCGGTGGGCGTCAGGTGATTGGCCATCGTGCAGTTGCCTCCTATCCGGTTGGGCGCGGGGCCTAGATATATCGCGTCCACAGGACGCCTACAAGGCCTTTCGGCGCCCTCGCTCAGATCGGGTTGGGGACGTCGGCGAACTGGTGACGCAGCCCGAAGCGCCCGGACAGCAGCTCCCCGAGCGCCCGCACCCCGAAGGTCTCGGTGGCGTAGTGCCCGGCGGCGATGAAGTGCACCCCCGACTCGCGGGCTTGGCCCATCACACGCTCGGTGGGCTCGCCGGTCAAAAACGCGTCCAGCCCCCGCTCGATCGCCTCGTCCAAGGACGAGGAGGCGCCGCCGGAGACCACGCCGAGCGAGCGCACCCGCTCGGGACCGGAGTCGAAGACCAGCGGCCAGCGACCGGTCAGCGCGGCCACGCGGTCCACCAGCTCGCCGATCGTCAGCCCCTCTCCCGGCGCGCGCGCCGCCCAGCCCACCGGGCGCCCGCGGTGCAGGCCAAACGGCGCGGGCCCGACCAGGCCCAAGCGCTCGCAGATGATCGCGTTGTTGCCCAGCCGCGGGTGGGCGTCGAGCGGGAGGTGGTAGGCCGCCAAGGCCATGTCGTGGTCGAAGAGCAGCTTCAGCCGCCGCTTGGCCGTGGCGTCCAAGCGGCGCGGCGTCCCCTCCCAGAACAGGCCGTGGTGGACGAGGACCAGATCCGCCCCGGCCTTCGCCGCTCGCTCGAAGAGCTCGGCCTGGGCGCTGACCCCGGTGACCACCGTGCCGACCTCGGACGGGCCCGGTACCTGCAGCCCGTTGGGCGCGTAGTCCTCGAAGTCGGCGATCGCGAGCTCGTCGTCGAGCGCCGCGATGACCTCGGTCAGCGATGCCATCCCTGCCATGGTGCCATCTGCCCCCCCGACTTGGCCGACAGCCACTAGGCTCAGCCGCCGTGTCCGCCCGCAGCGCCGACGCCTTCCTGGAGTCCTTGACCGAGAGCCGTTTGTACTCGATCGGGGCCTACTTCTGCGATCGCCACCCCGACCTGATCGACGACGTGATCGCCCAGAGCCAGGCGATCGAGGAAGCGGGGCTGGCCGCCTACGCGCGCCGGGAGAAGCTATCGCTCGAGCACTGCTATCAGACCCTGATGACCGGGCTGGCGGTGCGCTACTTCAAGGCGGTCGCCGGCCAGCAGGCCGCCGGCTAGGTTCGCATCGTTAAGCTGGGACGCTCTCGGGGCGTGGCGCAGCCTGGTAGCGCGCACCGTTCGGGTCGGTGAGGTCCCCGGTTCAAATCCGGGCGCCCCGATGAAAATTTCGCTTCCCTCCAGAAAGGTCGTTTTAGGGGTCTCGGGGTACGGGGTTGCTCCCATCCACGGCCGGTCTCGGACCACGTGTTTCTCACCCGATCGGTATGTGGCCGCTGCCCCATCCGCGTAGAGCATCACTCTGACGCGGTCTTCTGCAGTGTCCGCCTAGCGGCCGACAGGCATAACCGCCGATGAGCTCCGGCCGCTTCCGCAGTCTCTTGGAGCAGGATTCGACAGCTAGGGAGGTGTGGACATGAGCAAGCTCAGGCTTAGCATCACGATGTCGCTCGACGGTTACGTGGCCGGCCCGGACCAGAGCGAGGAGAACCCACTCGGCACCGGCGGGATGCAGCTGCATGAGTGGTTCTTTCCGCTTAAGGCGTTCAGGGAGATGCACGGTGAGGACGGCGGCGAGGTCAACGCGAGCTCCGGCGTGGTCGAGGAGCGCCGGGAGAATATCGGCGCCACGATTATGGGCCGCAACATGTTCGGGCCGGTGCGGGGTCCGTGGCCGGATGAGTCGTGGCGAGGCTGGTGGGGGGACGATCCGCCCTACCACCATCCGGTGTTCGTGCTCACGCACCACGCACGCGATCCTCTTGAGATGACGGGCGGCACCACCTTTCACTTCGTCACCGATGGGATTGAGTCGGCGCTCTCGCAGGCCAAGGACGCCGCGCAGGAACGGGACATCTGGCTCGCCGGCGGCGCATCGGTGGTCAACCAGTACCTGGCCGCGCGGCTTGTCGACGAGATTGACATCTCTATCGCCCCGGTGATCCTTGGCAGCGGCGCCCGTCTGTTCGCGGGGCTCCAGCGTGACACTCTCAAGCTCAGGCAAATCCGCGCGGTCGACGCGCCCGGCGTCACGCATATCAAGTTCCAGGTCGGCTGATCCGCTTTGGCGCGAGAGGAGGTGCACCCCTTTACCGCCCGAACCTCGCGAACCTGGGGCGCCGCTCATCCCGCAATCCAGCTGACGTGCTTCGCAGGCGTTCGTGAACGTCACGCTTGCGGGCGCTCGAGCCGTGGGTTCCATAGGACTTCCCACAGGTGCCCGTCCGGGTCGCGGAAGTAGCCGGAGTAGATGCCCCATGGACGGTCATGCGCTTGGTCGGCGAGCATCGCGCCGGCCGCCTGGGCTCGGCCGAGCAGCGCGTCGACCTCCGCCTTGCTGGTGAGCGCGTGGCCGATGCTGAACTCGCCGCTCTGCGCAGGCCGGGGCGGAATGTTGGCGTCCTTGGCGAGCTCGGTGCGCGGGTACAGCGCCAGGATCAGCCCGCCGTGGAGTTTGAACATCGCGAGTGCTCCGGCGGGCGTGACATCGTCGCCGACGTACTCGGTGCCGATCACTCCCTCTGACTCCAGCCCGAGGCCGTCGCGGTAGAAGCGAAGCGCCCGCTCGAGGTCGGCGACGGCGAGCGTGATGACGTCGATGTGGGGGTCCATCTTGTGCCTTTCGGTCGGGTCCGATGAGTTTGCCCTCGGGCGGCGGTCTAACGTCCTGGAGTAACAAGACAAGGAGGATGACGTGGCAGCGACCGATCGCGTGCGGATCGCGCGCGAGACCTACGGCGCCTACGAATCCGGTGACCGCCGAATGGTGGAGAGGCACCTGTCTCCCGACTTCAGGTTCTACCGCCCCGCCGATGTCGGAATAGACCTAGAGACCTACTGGACGCGTTGTTGGCCGAACGCGGAGATGATCGCCGCCTTCGAGTTCAAGCGGATCATCGGGTGCGTCGACGAGGTGTTGGTCACCTACGAGGCGACCAAGAATGACGGCAAGCGCTTTCGCAACACCGAGATCCTCACCTTCGACGAGGACAAGATCGCGATGGCGGAGGTGTACTTCGGATGGAACCTCGACTGAGCGAATGGGCACGCTGATCTACTCGGCGATCTGCTCGCTCGACGGCTACGTCACGGCGAAGCCGCGTGACCGGCATGCGCCATGGACGGAGGATCCGGGCGGCGAAGACGTCCGAGGGGCCGAAGCCCGCCCTCGGGCTGGTCATCACGAAGGCGGCCACGAATCCACTGCGCAAGGCGGGCGCGCGGGCGCGGCCGGCTCCGACATCCGAACCTCGTTTGCCGCGATCTGGATCGGCGCGGCGGATGAGCCCACGCTAGCCCGTCGAGGCGACGGTGCCGTTTGTCCGTCCAGCCGGGGGGTACAGGGTGACCAGGTCGGTTTGAAGGCCAATAGACGAGGAGGCTTCGCGATGCCGGTATGCGAGGTATGCGGCAACGACTACGACAAGCCGCTCGAGGTGGCGTCCGGGGGCGCGAGTCACATCTTCGATTCCTTCGAGTGCGCGATCCACGCGCTCGCGCCCCGGTGTGAGAACTGCGGCTGTCCCGTGATCGGCCACGGACACGAGGCCGACGGGCGGTTCTTCTGCTGCGCGCATTGCGCGGCCCAGGCGGGCGTCGAGCTGCTCGCCGATCGCGCCGATGCCCCCGCCACCGCCTGATCCCCGGACTCGGCCAGCGGAGCGGGGCCGACGAAGGTCCCTCCTGGTGGTGCGCGTCGGGTTGCCCGCGACGATCGCCGCCGCCGGGGTAGCGCTGCTCGTCCTCGGCTCCGGGGACGCGGCCACCGGTTTGGGGATCGTGCTGATCGCGGTGGCCGGGTTGGTCGTGCTGGCCGACGCGCTGGCCCGGCTGTCGATCTCCAGCGAGGGGGACCGCGAGCGAGAGCAGGAGGCCCGGCGCCGGTTCACCGACACCGGCCGCTGGCCCACCGGCTGACGCACCCCAGCTCGCCCCGAGCTCGCCCGCGTCCGTGCTCAGCGGCCGCACAATCGAACAGGTCGCCGGTGAGGGTCCTCCCTGATTCCGCACGACCCGTCTTGGACCGGCCGATCTAGGGCTGGCTGTCCCGCGCCCGGAGGTCCATGCGCCGCGTGAGCCTTGTGCGCGGGGGCCTGGGCTGCCCGGCGTAGGGGCGGGCCGGGGGAGCGTAGGACTCCGACAGGGGAGCGACGACGTCGAGCTCCGCGAGCAGCGCAAAGAACGCCCGGGCATAAGGTGAGGCGTGAATCCGCGCCCGGACCTCGCTCCAGTCGATGCTCTCGCGCAGCGAGCGGGCGATCTCCAGCAGCGGACCGTAGTCGAGCTTCTGCTCGGAGATGGCCAGCAGCTTGCCGACGAGGATGTCCTCGATCGACATCACCGGCATGCTGATGGCCAGTACCGACATGCGCTCGGCGCGCTCGATCATCTCCGGGGTCACTTCGCCCACCCCGAGCGACTCGAAGATCAAATCGACCATCACCTCGTCGTCCCACGCCTTCAGTAGCCACTCCTCGGGCGGGTGCTCGCCCCGCATGCCCACCGACTCGAGCGCGGCCAGCGCGCGTTCGGCGTCAGCCCGGTGAAGCATGAGGTCGAGGTCGTTCTGGGAGCGGGGGCCGCCGCGCGCCCAGCAGGCAAAGCTGCCCGAGAGCATGAACGGCACGCCGGCGTCGCGCAGAGCGGCAGTGGCCTTTCGCAACGTCGCCGCTATCGCCGCGTGAGTCTGTCCAGAACCCATCGTCCTCCAACTACCCGCCAATGTGCTGGGACCCGCGCGGCGGGGTAGATAGCCGACATGGCAACCGAGCAGCCCACCGGGGCAAACGCCCGTGGGCACACGCCTGTGCGGGTGGCGGCGACCGGAGACGTCCACTGCGCCCGCGAGCGCACCAAGGAGGTCGAGGCAGCGCTGGCCGACGTCTCTGATCGCGCCGACATGCTGCTGCTGGCCGGCGACCTGACCACCCACGGCGAGCCCGACGAGGCCGCGGCGCTAGCGGCGATCTGTCATCGGCTGGAGATCCCCGTCTTCGCGGTGCTGGGCAACCACGACTGTCACGCCGGGCGGCCCACCGAGGTGATCGGCCGGCTCGAGCAGGGAGGCATCCGGGTCCTGGGAGGAGACTCGGCCACCATCAAGGTCGCCGGCCAGAGCGTCGGGATCGCCGGCACGAAGGGGTTCGTCGGCGGCTTCGCCGGTAGCTCGCACCTGTCGGACTTCGGCGAACCCGCCCTGCGCGAGCTCTACCGGCTGGCGGGATGCGAGGTCGAGGCGCTCGACGGTGCCCTGCGAGAGATCGCGCTGTGCCAGATCCGTATCGTGCTCCTGCATTACTCGCCCACCGGAGACACCCTGGTCGGTGAGCCGCCCGGGATCTGGACCTTTCTGGGCACCGACCGGTTGGCGGCCCCGATCGTCGAGCACGAGCCCGACCTGGTCGTCCACGGCCACGCTCACGTCGGTAGCTTCGAGGGCGCGGTGGCCGGCGTGCCGGTGTACAACGTCTCCATACCGGTGATGAGGCGCGGCTACCACACCTTCGAGTTGAGCGCCCAGGAGCGGACCGCCGCCACCCTGCGCTGAGGGCCAGCCGGACCCTCTAGAGCAGCAGGTCGGGGTAGGCGCGCTCGGGGCGGGGACCGGCCACGCCCTCGGGCCCGTGGTCGAGCGCCATCTTGATCACCTGGGCGAGGTGAAGCGCGCTCCGCTCGGTGCCGTGGGCGATCTGGGTCTTGCACGAGAAGCCGTCGTTGACGATCAACGTGCTCTCCCCCGCCTCGCGCACCGCGGGCAGCAGCTTTCGTTCGCCGATCTTCATCGACAGCTCGTACTTGTCGGCTTCGAAGCCGAAGGAACCGGCCAGGCCGCAGCAGCCGGCGTCGAGCTCGTCCCCGAAGCGCACCCCCATGCGCTCCAGCAGCTCGGTCTCGGCGTCCGTGCCGATGATCGCCTTCTGGTGGCAGTGGCCGTGGACGAGCGCGTCGCGATCCAGCGAGGGAGGCTGCCAGCCGTCGGCGTGGTCGCGTAGATATTCGCCCAGGGTGAGGGTCTGCAGGCTCAGGCGTTTGGCGTCCTCGTCGTGGGGGAACAGCGACACCAGCTCGTCGCGCAGCGAGGCCGCGCAGCTCGGCTCGAGCACCACCAGGTGGATCCCCTCGCGGATCCAGGGCCGCAGGCCGTCCACCAGGTCGCCGAGCAGGCGTTTGGCCGTGGGCAGCATGCCGTAGTCAAACAGCGGGCGCCCACAGCACAGCGGCCGCTCGGGCACCACCACCCGCCGCCCCGCCGATTCGAGCACCTCGCAGCCCGCCTTGGCCACCTCGGGGTGCAGGTAGTTGTTGAACGTGTCGGCGAACAGGACCACCGGTGGGGCCTGGGGATTGACGGCTCCGCGCGCGGCAAACCACGACCTGAACGTCTGGCGGGCAAACGGCGGCATCGGCCGCTCGGTGGTCAGGCCAGCCGCCCGCTGGGCCAGGCGACGCACGCCGGGGGTCTGGGTGGCCAGGTTGGCCAGCCGGGGCACGCGCGAGGCGAGCCGGGCGTGCAGCATGATCAGTCCCATTGCGTAGGCGGGCCGGGGGCGCAGGCGACGCTTGTAGTAGCGCGATAGGAACTCGGCCTTGTAGGTGGCCATGTCCACGCTGACCGGGCAATCTCCCTTGCACCCCTTGCACGACAGGCACAAGTCCAGCGACTCGTGCACCGCGTCCGAGCGCCAGCCGTCGGTGATGACCTCGCCTCTGAGCATCTCGAACAGCACCCGCGCCCTTCCCCGGGTCGTGTGCTCCTCATCGAGCGTGGCCATGTAGCTGGGGCACATCGTGCCCTCGGAGGTGTCGCGGCATTTGCCCGCCCCCACGCAGCGCAGCGCTGCGTGGGCAAACGAGCCGCCGTCCTCGGGGTAGGAGAAGTGCGTGCGCGGGTCCGGTGGGCGGTAGTCGGTGCCCAGCTTGAGGTTGTCGGTGATGCGATAGGGCTCCACCACCTTGTGGGGGTTCATCAGCCCGTCGGGATCCCAGATCGCCTTGAACTCGGCGAACGCCCGCACCAGCTCGGTCCCGTAGATCTTGTCCAGGAACTCCGCCTTGGACTGCCCGTCGCCGTGCTCTCCGGAGAACACCCCGCCGTGCTCGACCACCAGGCTGGTCGCCTCCTCCATGAACGAGCGCCAGTCCGCCACGCCGCCCGCGCTGCGCAGGCCGAAGTTGATGCGGCAGTGCACCAGCCCCTGGCCGAAGTGCCCGTACTTGGACGTGTCATACCCGTAGCGGTCGAGCAGCGCCTGGAAGTCGCGCAAGTAGGCGCCCAGGCTCTCGGGAGGCACGGCGGCGTCCTCCCAGCCCTCGTAGTGGTCGATCGCCCCAGGTAGGTAGGCGGTGGCCCCTAGCCCCGCTTCGCGCACGCTCCACAGCTTCTGCTCGTCGGCCGGGTCGTCGTACATCTTCATCTCCGGCGTGACCGCGTCCTTGCCCAGCTTTTGCATGACCTCTCGGGCGCGCGCGTCGGCCTCCTCGCGCGTGTCCGCCCCGTACTCCACGAGCAGCCAGCCATCCCCGTCGGGGAGCAGTGGCAGCTCGTCCGCCTTCATGCCTTGCTGGCGCATGTCGTCGACCAGCACGCGGTCGATCGCCTCGCAGGCCATCGGACCGGTGGCCATGATCTCGGGAACGTGGTCGGCCGCCTGGAAGATCGACGGGTAGCCGAGGATCAGCTGGCTCCGCGCGTGCGGCCAGTCGTGCAGGTGCACGGTGGCGTCGAGGATCGCGCACAGGGTGCCCTCACTGCCGGCCAGCGCGCGCGCCACGTGAAAGCCGTTCTCGGGTAGCAGCTCGTCGAGGTTGTATCCCGATACCCGGCGCGGGATCCGGGGGTAGCGCTCGCGCACGCGCTGGCCGTAGCGGTCGCGCAGGTCGCGCAGCGCGCGGTAGATCTGCCCCTGGCGATCGCCCCGGGCGATGATCTCGGCCAGCTCCTGTTCGCTGGTGGCGCCGACCGTCATCCGGGTCCCGTCGGCCAGCGCGACCTCCAGTGCCGCCAGGTTGTCCGAGGTGCGCCCGGTCATCACCGAGTGCGCACCGCAGGAGTTGTTGGCGATCATGCCCCCGAAGGTGGCGTAGGCGTGGGTCGAGGTGTCGGGGGGAAACGACAGCCCGTAGCGAGACTCCAGCGGCTTAGCCAGCTGATCGCGCGTGACACCGGGCTGCACGCGGGCGAGCCGGGCCTCGGGGTCGATCCGGAGGATCTCGCGCATGTGGCGCGAGGTGTCCACCACCACCGCGGCGTTGGTCCCCTGACCGGCCAGGCTGGTGCCGGCGCCGCGAAAGGTCACCGGCGCCCGGTGGGCGTGACAGGCACCAAGCGCCTGCACGACGTCGTCGGCGTCGTAGGGGCACACCACCCCGAGGGGCGCCTGGCGGTAGTTCGAGCTATCGCAGGTGTAGGCCGCCCGGTAGGCCTGATCGAAGCGCACCTCGCCCCGCACCCGGGCGGCGAGGTCGTGCTCCAGGGCCCCGGGATCCAGGTCGACGCGCTCGTAGTGGCGGTTTTGCTGGGGGCGGTAGCCGGACTCGGGCCGGCGGGCGCGCGCGGCCTGCAGGTCGCGCCGGTCGGCGTGGGTCGTGCCGGCCATCTACTAGCGCGTCAGCAGCTCGGCGAGCTTGCCCTTGGTCGACTGGGTGACGATCTCCTTGCGGGCCGGATCGCCCTTGAGCACCGCCTGGGAGAGCTTCTTGGCCTGGTCAAAGCGGATGTGGGGGGGAAGCGGCGGTACCTCGGGGTCGGTGATCGCCTCGACCACGGCGGGACGCTCGGCCGAGAGCGCGTGCTCCAGCGCCTCGCCCACCTGCTCGGGGGCGTCCACCCGCACCCCGTCCAGGCCCAGCAGGCGGGCATAGCCGGCGTAGTCGAAGTCGGGCAGCACCTGCGAGGCGTCGAGCTTGGGGTCGCCGGACATGACGCGCTGCTCCCAGGTGACCTGGTTGAGGTCGTTGTTGTGCAGGATCACGATCACGCAGCGCGGGTCGCTCCAGCGCCGGTAGTAGTGGGCGATGTCGACCAGCGCGTTGTTGCCCAGCATCTGCATCGCGCCGTCGCCGACGGAGGCGATGACCGGCCGGTCGGGATAGGCGAACTTGGCCGCCAGGGCGTAGGGAACCGCCGGGCACATGGTGGCCAGCGTTCCCGACAGGGCGGCCTTCATCCCGCTACGCAGGCGCAGCTGACGGGCCCACCAGTTGGTGGCCGAACCCGAGTCGGCGGTGAGGATCGCGCCGTCGGGCAGCCGGCGCGAGAGCTCGAAGAACACGCGCTGGGGATTGAGCGGGTCGGCCGTCTGCATCGCGCGCTCGTCGAGGATGCGCCACCAGCGCTCGACGTTGGCCTCGATCTCCTGGCGCCAGGAGGAGTCCCGCTTTTGCTCTAGCTGGGGAAGCAGCTCGCGCAGGGTGGGCGCCGCGTCGCCCACCAGGCCGACCTCCATTGGGTAGCGGATGCCGATCTTGGTGGCGTCGATATCGATCTGGACCCCGCGGGCCTGGCCCTCCTCAGGCAGCCACTCCGAGTAGGGGAAGCTCGAGCCGATCATCAAGAAGGTGTCGCATTTGGCCAGCATGTCGGCGCTGGGCTTGGTGCCCAGCAGCCCGACCGAGCCAGTCACGTAGGGCAGGTCGTCGGGCAGGGCGGCGCGGCCGTTGAGCGCCTTGGCCACGCCGGTCTGAAGCCGGTCGGCGACCTCGACCAGCTCGCGCTCGGCCCCCAGCGCTCCCGCCCCGACCAGGATGGCCACCTTCTCGCCGGCGTTGAGCACCTCGGCCGCGTGGAGGAGCTGGTCGGGCCCCGGCACCACCGGGGGCAGACGCAGCGTGCCGCCCGAGAACACCGAGCCGTGCTCGCGCGAGGGCTCGGAGTACTCGGCCTCCTGGACGTCGTTGGGCACGATCACGCAGGTGACCGACCGCGTGGCCTTGGCCACGTTCATCGCCCGGTCGATCAGGTGGCGCGCCTGGGGCGGGGTGCTGCACATCTGCACGAACTGATGGGCGACGTCCTTGAACAGGCTGACCAGGTCGACCTCCTGCTGGTAGTCGCTGCCCAGCGAGGTGCGCGCCTGCTGGCCAACGATCGCCACCACTGGCGTGTGGTCGAGCTTGGCGTCGTAGAGCCCGTTGAGCAGGTGGATGGCCCCGGGGCCCGAGGTGGCCATGCACACGCCCACCTCACCGCTCAGCTTGGCGTGCCCGCAGGCGGCGAACGCAGCGATTTCCTCGTGCCGGCACTGGGTGAACTCGAGCCGCTCGCCGACCTCGTGAAACGCGCCCAGCAGACCGTTGATCCCGTCGCCGGGGTAGCCGTAGATCCGTCGCACGCCGTGATCGGCGAGGCGACCGAGGATGAACTGGGCGACGGTCTGGGAGGCCATGGCTTTCCTTTCGCTGGGCGCCGGGAACTGCTTTTTCCAAATACCCGCCGCGGGCGCTCATATCCCCCGCGGGTGTCGACTCCATGACGCGGGGGCCGGCGGCGTAGGCGCCGGCGGGGGCGGGTAGGGACGACTCGTGCCGGCGCAATCGCCAGCCGCGGTGGCCGTGCTCGGGACGGGCATCATGGGCGCTCCGATGGCCCGTCGCATGTCCGAGGCCGGGCTTTCGGTGTCGGCCTGGAATCGCACCCGCGAGAAGGCCGAAGCGCTTAGCGCGTGCGGCGTGCGGGTCGCCGACTCGCCCGCCGCGGCCGCCCAAGGAGCCCGGCTGGTGGTGACCATGCTGTCCGACGCCGATGCCGTGCTCTCGGCGATCGAGCGGGCGGGCGGCGCCCAGGGCGAGCCCGACGACCGGCCGGCGACCTGGCTGCAGATGAGCACGGTCGGGGTCCGGGGGATCGAGCGCTGCGCCGAGGCGGCGCAAGCGCTGGGGCTCGAGCTCGTCGACGCGCCCGTGCTGGGGACGCGTCAGCCCGCCGAGGAGGGCAAGCTCACCGTACTGGCGTCGGGCGCGGCCCAGGCGCTCGAGCGCGCCGCTCCGGTGTTCGACGCCGTGGCCGCCCGCACCGTGAGGCTGGGCGAGGTGGGCCAGGGCACCCGGCTCAAGCTGGTGCTCAACCAGTGGGTGCTCGCGGTCATGGAGGGGGTGGCGGAGACGATCGCGCTGGCCGAGGCGCTGGAGATGGATCCCCGCCTGTTTCTCGAGGTGATCGGCGGAGGCCCGCTCGACGCCCCCTACGCGCAGACGAAGGCCAAGACGATCCTCGACGATCGCTTCGACCAGGCCAGCTTCGGCCTGTCGATGGCCCGCAAGGACGCGCGGCTGGTGGCCCAGGCGGCCCACGACGCCGGGGCCAGCGCGCCCCTGGCCGAGCTCATCGAGGAGCAGATGGGCAAGGCGGTCGAGGCGGGCCACGGCGACGAGGACATGGCCGCCACCTACTGGGCCACCGCCCGCCGGCCCGCGCGCGCCTAGGCCGGGCGAGGCGCTCGCGCGCCCGCCGCCTGGCGCGCTTCGGCCTCCGCCCGCTCGCGGTCGCGCTCGATCAGCTCGGCTTGGTGCAGCTCACGGCAGACGCGCCGCACGAGCAGGAACACCACTATCGGCGCGACCACCACCAGCACTCGAAAGACCCAGATCTGGGCGGGATAGCTCAGCCCGAAGGCCACCGTCACCCGGTCCGCCGAGCCGGCCACGAACACGAGCAGAACCCAGGTGAAGAAGCCGGCCCCGATGGCGGTGCGGGTGGGCGCGTCGCGCGGGCGGTCAAGCACGTTGTGCGCCGCGTGGTCCCCGGTGAGCCGCCGCTCGAGCCAGGGCCAGGACACCAGGGCGACCAGGACGCTTAGGGGGAACAGGGCCCCACCCCAGAACGGATTCGGTATCAGGGTGTATTTGCCGAGCGTCACGTCGAAGTGGGGGACCAGGCGCATCCCCCCGATCAGCCACCCCAGGTACCAGTCGGGCTGGGCGCCGTTGGTGCCCAGCGACGGCGTATAGGGCCCCCACTGCCAGACCGGGTTGATCTGGACCAGCCCGCCGAGCAGGAACAGCACGGCGGCCACCGCCGCCAGCAGCCCCAGCGAGCGCGGAGCCTGTGCGGGGAAGGCGGGGACGCCCACCAGCCTGCGCTCGGTCTGGCGCGCCTGGCGCCGAAACTGGGTGTGGTGGCGCGAGGCCACCAGCGCCAGGTGCAGGAACATCAGCGTGCCGATGACGACCGGGAGGATGAACACGTGGGCGACGTACATGCGCGACCAGAACGACGGGTCGCCGGGGAAGGGGTGGCCCCAGATCAGCAGGGCCAGGTTGGCGCCCAGTAACGGGATCGACAGGGCGACCGAGTATCCGATCGCCAGCCCCATGCCCGAGAGCAGGTCGTCGGCCATCGAGTAGCCGAGATAGCCCTCGAGCAGGGTGATGAACAGCATCAACACCCCGATGACGTAGGTGAGCTCGCGCGGCTTGCGGTAGGCGCCGGTAAAGAAGATGCGCAGCAGGTGCACGACGATCGCCGCCACGAAGACGTCGGCTGCCCAGTGGTGGGTCTGGCGGATCAGCAGCCCGGCCTTGACCGTGAAGGAGATGTCGAGCACCGACTTGTAGGCGTGGCTCATGTGAAAGCCGCGCAGCGGCGCGTAGGGGCCGTGGTAGACCTCCTTGGCGGTGCTGGGGTCGAAGAAGAACGTCAGATAGACGCCGGTGGCCACCAGCACGATGAACGCGTACAGGGCGACCTCGCCGAGCAGGAACGACCAGTGGTCGGGGAACAGGTAGCGCAGCGACTTGCGCAGCAGCGGCGCCGAGCCGCTGCGCTGGTCCAGGAAGCGAATCGCCCGGCGGATCACGTCGAGCGCGGCCTCCGAGTACGCACTCCCCAGAAAGAGGGGCCCACAGGGCCCGAGAAGTTCCCCGCCGCGCGCAGCTGACCGGTGGCGTCGATCTCCAGCGGCAGCTGGGGAAGCGCGCGCCCGGCGGGACCGAACAGGACCTTGCCCCCCGCGGCGGGGTCAAACGTCGAGTAGTGGCAGGGGCACACCAGCGCCGGTCGGGGCTCGGCCGGGGCAAACAACGGCTTGCGGTATATGGCCACCGCGCAGCCGGCGTGGGTGCAGACCTTCGAGTAGGCGACGATCCCGTCGGGCGCCCAGCGCGCGCGCTCGGCCGGCAGCGCCAGCGCGGCGGGGTCAAGGCGCACCACCACCACCGGCGAGCCCAGCTCCTCGGGATCGGCGCCCTCGGGAAACGCCGTGTAGAAGGTCCCGGTCTCGATGCCGGCGGCGCGATAGGGCGTGCCGCGCTCGCCGACCAGGCGCGTGCCCCGCCGCCACGGGGCGTCATAGAGCGACTCGGTGTCCAGCGCCGGCCCCAGCGACAGGGCGGGGGTGATCAGCGCGGCCCCCAGGGCGGTGCCGGCCACGCCGGCGGCGCCGGCCAGCAGGCGCTTGCGCGTGAGCGGCCGAGCGCTCTCGCGCACGATCGCGGTCACCTGCTCCTGCTCGTCGGGTGACTCGGGCTCGGGGTAGTCCTCCTCGAGCTCCTCCTCGACCACCAGCCGCTTGCCGGTGACGATCAGCGCCGCGGAAAGCAGGGCCAGCGCCCCGCCCAGGGACAAGCCCAGCAGCTGGGTCTGATGCCCCAGGCTGTCGGTGGCGTAAAAGACGCAGAAGGCCACGGCGCAAGCGGCGGCCCCGAGCAGCAGCGCCGCCACCACCAGCTCCGATCGCGGCGCCGGCTCACCCGGCTGCACGACCCGCTCGCGGCGCCCGGCGCCGCGCGCCAACCCCAATGCGCCGAGCAGGGCCACCGCCGCCGCGCGCAGCCATCGCATCACGACAGCCTCCGGCCCAGCAGCACGCACACCCCCACCAGCAAGACGACGGCGATCAGCCAGGTCACCATCCCCTCGGGGATCGGGCCCAGGTGCCCGATGCCCCATCCGCCCCGGTCGACCGGCGCGTCGGCCAGGCGCACGTAGGCGATGATCGAGTCGAGTTGGCGGTCGGAGATCTGGCGCCGGGAGAACCGCGGCATCAGGAACGGGCCGATGCGCACCGCCTCGGCGATCTGGGCGGGCGAGGAGTGCTTGACCAGGGGCACGCGGGCGCCGGTGAGCACGCCCCCCTCCCCCGCCACCTGGTGGCAGCCGGCGCAGTGCTCGGTGAACAGGTGCAGGCCCGCGGCGACGCTGCCCCGCTCGGGGTGGGGCTGGGGGACGGGGGGTCCCTGGCCCAGCGAGGCGACGTAGGCCACCAGCGCCTCGATTTCGCGCTCGTTGAACTGGGGGCCCTGACGGGAGGCCTGCTTGCCCGAGCGCTCGAGCGGCATGCGGCCGGTGCGCAGGTAGAAGTCGGCGGCCAGCGCCCCCACTCCCCGCAGCGACGGTCCCAGGCCCTTGACCGCCCCCACCCCGCGCTGGGGGGCGAGCGAGCCCACCCCGCGCCCGTCGATGCCGTGACAGCTCGCGCAGTTGCCGGCGTACAGCTCGCGCCCCAGCAGCGACAGCGGCTGCCCCTGCTCGTGGGCGGGACGCACGATGCCGATCGGCGGCTGGGCCTCGGCGACCCCCCCGCCGAGCGCGACGGTCGCCGCCAGCGCCCAGATAACCCGGCGCCCGGGGCGGCCGAGTGCTCGCGCGCGAAGCCGGGAGAGGGTCATCACTGCCGGTAGAGGTAGGCGACGATGTCGCGCGCCTGGCCGGGGGTGACACCCAGGGTGGGCATGATCGTCTGGGGCAGGTAGCGCTGGGGGTCGACGATCCACTGGGCCACACTGGCGGGGGTGGCGGCCAGGCGCCCGGAGACGTAGCGGCGCTCGGCAAAGCCCTCCAGCGACGGGCCGACGCGCCCGTCGGCCTGGTCGATCCCCGAGATCCGATGGCAGGCGCCGCACCCGTAGTAGGTGATCAGCGCGCGCCCACGCGGGGCACTGGCTCCGGGCACGGTCGGCGCCTCCCCGCCCCCGCCGCAGGCGCCGAGCAGGAGCGCCGCGAGCGCGGCTGCGGCGAGCCCGCCCGCCGAGGCGAGCGCCGGTCGTGGTCGGTTCACGACTGGTGGCATTTGACCAGCGCCAGGAAGCCGAGGCCGTCCATGAGGATGATCATCAGGAACAGGGGGCTGATCGTCATCCCGATGGTGGCCAGGAAGTGGATCCGCGAGCCCGGGGGCGCCTGGCTCTCGCGCGTCGCGCGCCGGGTGACGATCGAGCAGGCCAGCGCCCCCACCGCCACCGCGGCGCCGCCGATCGTCCCGATCACCAGCCAGCGATCGGGGGCGATCCCGCCCCCGCCGACGTCGCACGTGGCCTCGGCCACCCACACCACCAGCAGGTGTTGCAGGACCCAGGCCAAGGGGGCGCCGAGCAGCCCGAACCACAGCATGAGGCGGGGGCCGCCGCTTTGGTCGTGACCGCCCATGCTCACCACGAGGGCGCGAGCTGGGTGACCACGACGAGGGTCCCCAGCACGCTGACGAAGTACCAGTACAGGGCGGTCACGCGCACGGCCAGGGCGCGGTAGTTGGTCAGCCCGCTGGGTAGGCGGGCCAGCAGCCACCCGTCGAGCAGGATCCCGATCAGCACGTGCAGGTGGTGGGCGCCGAGCAGGGTGAAGTAGATCGACGTGTAGGCGTCGCGGTGCAGCCCGAACTTGTCCAGGTCGCTCGAGAACGAGTGCAGCTGCAGCGCCAGATATGCGCACTGGATGCCCAGCGCCACCGCCAGCGCCCACCACGCCGGAGCCGCCCGCCCGGCCTGCGCCGCCCGGTTGGCCAGCGCCATCGGTAGGGCGCTGGCTACCAGCACGCCGGTGAGCGCCAGGGGCAGCGCCATGCTCGGAGCCGGGATGTGGTCCGGGGGCCACACCGGGCTCTTGAGCCGCAGGTAGTAGTAGGTGGACAGCAGGGTCCCGAACAGCGCCGCCTCGGTGGCGATGAACAGCGCCATCCCCCACCACCCGATCGGCTGGCTGCGGCGCAGGCGGGCGACCCGGGCGACCGCCTCGCCGCTCGTGGCCCGGGCGCTGCGGGTGACCTCGTTCATGCCTGCTGGGGCTCCTGGGCGTGCCAGCGGGCCACCACCAGCGCCCCCACCGCGGCGAACGTGGCGGCGACGATCACCTGCTTGGTCAGAAGCATCACGAACACGGCGGTGAGCGCCGCGGCGACGGCGAGCGGCCACGGCGATTCCGAGGGCATGTCCAGGACCTCGTCCCAATCGGCGTCCAGCACGCTGGTGGTCGGCGTCTCGTGCCCCTCCTCGAGCACCATCTCGCCCTCGGTCAGCTGGCGCACGTCGACCAGGCGGTCGTCGACGTCCCACATCGGATACGGGCTGCTCACCCGGGGGATGACCGGGAAGTTGTAGGGCGGCGGCGGCGAGCTGGTCGACCACTCGAGCGTGGGAGCGGCGAACGGGTTGTCCCCCGCCGGGGCCCCGCGGAACAGGCTCACCACCAGGTTGACCACCACCAGCGCCAGCCCGGCCGCCAGCACGTAGGCACCGATCGACTCGATCAGGTTCAGGCCCGTCCAGCCCATGCCCGGCGCGTAGGTGTACTGGCGCCGAGGCATGCCCAACAACCCCACGATGTGCATGGGAAAGAAGGTCAGCCCGGTGCCGGTGAAGGTCAGCCAGAAGCTGGCCTGGCCCAGGCGCTCGTGGTACATCCGCCCGGTGACCTTGGGAAACCAGAAGTACATCCCCCCCAGGATCGGAAACACGGCGGCGCCGAAGATCACGAAGTGAAAGTGGGCCACCACGAAGTAGGTGTCGGTCAGCTGCTGGTCGAAGGGGATGGCCGCGAACGCCACCCCGGAGAGCCCTCCCAGCAGGAAGAAGACGATGAACCCCACGATCCACAGCAGGGGGGTCCGAAACTGCGGACGCCCGGTGAGGATGGTCATGATCCAGGCGAACAGCTGGATGCCGCTGGGGATCACGATCACCAGGCTGGCGGCGGCGAAGGCCACGGTGGTGATCGTCGCCAGCCCGACCGAGAACATGTGGTGGGCCCAGACGCCGAAGCCGATGAACGCCACGAGCACCTCGGCCAGCGCCACCAGCGCGTAGGCAACCATGCGCCGCCGCACGAAGGTGGGGATGATCGAGGTGGCGATGCCGAAGGCGGGCAGGATGATGATGTAGACCTCGGGGTGGCCGAAGATCCAGAACAGGTGCTGCCACAAGACGGGGTCGCCCCCGTGGACCAGGTCGAAGAAGTGCATGCCCAGGCTGCGGTCGAGCTCGAGGAAGATCAGCGCCGCGTTTAGCGGAGGCAGCGCGAATACCAGGGCCAGCGAGACGGCCAGGAACGCGTAGCAGAGCAGCGGCAGCCGGTTCAGCGACATGCCGGGGGCGCGCAGCTTGAAGATGGTGACGATGAAGTTGATCGCCGCCGCGGTGGTGGAGATGCCGTTGAAGATCAGCCCCAGGCAGTAGAAGTCGATGTTGGGGCCGGGGCTGAACTGCTTGGACGCCAGCGGCACGTAGTCGAACCAGCCCGCGTTGGGGGCATAGCCGATGAAGACGCCGGCGTAGATCAGCAGGCCCGAGGCCAGGAAGATCCAGTAGGAGAGCGCGTTGAGCCGGGGAAAGGCCATGTCCCGCGCCCCGATCATCAACGGCACCAGGTAGTTGCCAAACGCCCCGGTGGCCATGGGGATGACGAACAGGAAGATCATCGTGATGCCGTGCATGGTCATCACCTGATCGAAGGTGCCCGGGCCGACGACCCCGTTGTTGGGCGCCAACAGCTGGGTACGGATCATCAGCGCCTCGACCCCGCCGGCGGCGAAGAACGCCAGCGCGGTGAAGAAGTACAGGAGCCCGATGCGCTTGTGGTCGACGGTGGTCAGCCAGCCCAGCAGCCCCGGGCGCTCCTCCCAGATCCGTTCGAGGCGCTCGAGATGGGGCTCGGCCGCGGGGGGGTGGGCGATCGCCATCGGCTAGCGCAGGCTCCTCAGGTAGGCGAGCAGGGCCTGGAAGTCGGGCCCGCTGAGGTTAAACCCGGGCATCTTGCTCTCGGGCTTGATGTGCTGGGGATCGAGCACCCAGCCCCCGAGATAGCCGGGGCGGTTGGGGATCGTGCGCGCGGCCAGCGTGGAGCGCGTGGCAAGATGGGTGAGGTCGGGACCGATCACCCCTCGCGCCGGCGTGCCGCGGATGGTGTGACAGCTGGCGCACTGGCTGGCCTGGAACACCGCCTCGCCGCGCCGCTCGGTCGGGGTGCCGGGAGCGACGCGGGCGGCGCCCATGTTCGCCAGCCAGGAGCGGAAGCGTTGGGGCGGGTCGGCGAAGACCAGGAGGCCCATGTGGGTGTGCTGGGCGCCGCAGAACTCCGCGCACTGTCCCCCGTAGACCCCGGGCTTGTCGGCGTAGAGCAGCAGCCGGTTGGGCAGCCCGGGGACCATGTCCTGCTTGCGGTTGAGCTCCGGTACCCAGAAGCTGTGGATCACGTCCGCGGTCTTGGTGATCACGTTCACGCGCGTGCGGACGGGGATGTGCAGCTCGTTGGCCGTCACCGCCTGGGTGCCCGGATAGCGGATCTCCCAGAACCACTGGTGTCCGGTGACCTCGACGGTGAGCGGGGTGCTGCCCGCCGCCGGCGCCTCGGTGGTGCGGATCCCCAGATCCGATACCACGAACAGGGCGACGAGGACGAGGGCGGGAATGACAAACCCGAAGACCACGACCAAACCGACGGTCGCGCCTTCGTCCTCGCCCAGCAGGGGAAGGCCGGGCCGCCGTCGGCGCATCCAGGCCAGCAGGAGCAGGCCCACCGCCCCGAGGAACACCACCCCGGCCACGGCGAGCATCCACCACCACAGCGTCCGGATGTCGTGGGCCGGCCCGCTGTGGGGATGCAGGGTGCTCTGGCCACCCCCGCCGCAGCCGCCCAACAGGCCGGCCCCCGCCAGGGCGCAGGCCGTCGCCATTCGGTAGCCGATCCGCCGTCCCCGCCTCGGCCCGCGCGCGTCGGTCCGTCCACCCGGGCCGCGCGTGTCGGTCCGTTCACCCGGGCCGCGCGTGTCGGTCCCCTCGGCGTTCATCCCGGCGCGGGTTTCCCCGCCGCCGAAGCGGGACAAACCGCCGGGAGTTGGCCGGGCCAGGGCGTGAACCGCCGCTACTCCCCGGCGAACGCGAGCGTGGAGAGCAGCGCGTGAGGCGGTTGACGAGAGTCGAGTCGTGTGTGCTGCACGACGATCGGCACATCGCTGCAGATCACCGCGGCGTAGTCGGTGTCGCGGGGGATCGGCTGGGGATCGTCTAGCTCGTTGAAGCGCAGGTGAAGCGTGCGCCGCGGCGGGACCTCGACCCGGTAGGGCCCGGCGGGCTCGCGGTCGGCGAAGTAGACCGTGATCTCGACGCGGGCGGGCCGGTCGCCGGCGTTGAGCAGGCACGCCGTCTCGTGACTCTCGAACGTCGGCTCGGGACCCACGCTGTCGCTGGGAATCCAGCCTTCGGCTATGGCCCACCGCCGGTGACCGATCTCGGGCACGTCCATCACCCCTCCCTGCTTAGGCGCGCGGTCCGATCCGGGCTCCGGAGACCTAGCGCGGTCGTTGATCGCCGCGGCCATCGGATCCCCGCTCCTCGGGCACGGCTTCCCCGCCGCGGCCGGGCTCGTCGTGGGGATGCCCGGTGGCGGGAGGATCGGGGTCCTGGTCCGGTCTTGACGTCGCCTCGTTTCCCTGGTCGGCGTCGTCGGGGACCTGCTCGGCCGGCGCCTCCTCCGGCCGCTGGTCCGAGCGCTTTGGTCGCCCCCCATCCATGGAGGGTCCATACCCACCCTGAGCGTCCGCCCAACCGTGTCCCGGGGTTCGCCCGTCCCCCGCGCCGGGTATGCAAGCTCACGTGGAGGTAGCCGTCGCTCTATTCATCGCCGTCGTGGCCGTGTTCCTGCTCATCGTGATCGCCGGGCTGACCGCCTTCATCGCCGTCCCGGTGGGCATCATCATCGTGGCCATTCCCTTCGCCATCGGCGGGCTGGGCGCCGCGCGCGCCGCCTCGAGCGACGAGGACCAGGGACTCGATCCCCAGGCGCGAGAGCAGGCCGACGCCGGCGTTCCCAGCACGCGCGAGGCCGCCTACGAGCCCGTCTCGGCGCCCGAGGAGGCCCAGGCTCGCCGCTGAGATCTCCCGCTCAGGGTGCCTGCATGTCGCGCAGGGCAAGCACGGCGGTGACATGGGATAGGTGGGTCAGCGCCTGCGGGAAGTTGCCCATCAGCTCGCGGCGACGCACGGAGTATTGCTCGGCGAACAGGCCCAGGTCGTTGCCCACCGCGAGCACCGCATCGAAGTGCTCGCGCGCCTCGGAGACGCGACCCTGGCGGGCCAGGCACTCCACCAGCCAGAACGAGCACGCCAGGAACGCCCCCTCGCGGCCCTTGAGCCCGTCGCGGCCGCGGTAGCGCCGCAGCAGCCAGCCTTCTGAGAGCTCGTCGCGGATGGCGTCGGCGGTCCGCACCATGCGCTCGTCGTCCCAGGCGACGAAGTCGGCGACCGGAAGCAGCAGCAGGGCCGCGTCCATTCCCCGCCGGTCGAACGCCTGGACGAACACGCCGCGCCGGCGGTCATAGCCGTGGCGCTCGACGGCCCGGCGGATCTCATCCCGGGCCGCCCGCCAGCGGCGCAGCGGCGCCCGGCGCTCGCACTCTTGGGCCAGGGCGATGCCCCGGTCGAGCGCGCTCCAGCACAGCGCCTTGGAATGGGTGAAGTGCAGCGGCCGGTCGCGCCATTCCCAGATCCCGCGGTCCGGGCGCTGCCAGCGGGCGGCGGCCTCGTCGACCAGCCCGCGGACGAAGCGCCACATATCATCGTCGGGGCTGTGCCCGCGCCGGTGCCAGCGCCAGGTCAGGTTCAGCAGCTCGCCGTAGTTGTCGTGCTGCTCCTGACGGGCGGCGCCGTTTCCCACGCGTACGGGCCCGATCCCCCTCCAGCCCCGGAGCTCCTCGATCTCCATCTCCTCCAGGCGCTGTTCGCCGGCCATCCCGTAGGCCACCCGCAGCTCGGTCGCCTCGCCCGCCGCGCTGCGTTGGATGAATCGACGGAAGGCGTCGGCCTCCTCTTCTGCCCCCAGCTCACCGAGCGCTCGGGCGGCGAACACCGAGTCGCGGATCCAGGCATAGCGGTAGTCCCATGTGCGCCCCCCGGTGCGAGCTTCGGGCAACGAGGTCGTGGCGGCGGCGGCGATCGCGCCGGTGCTCTGGTTGCTTAGCGCCTTGAGCACGAGCGCCGAGCGCATCGCGGCATCGGCGTCGGGTCCGTCGACGTCGATGCGCCGCGCCCAACGGTTCCACCAGTCCAGTGTCTCGCGCAGCCGGCGGTCGAGCTCCTCGCCGGCCAGCGGGGACGGCGGCTCCAGGTCGAGGGTCGCTGCCTCGAGGTAGGTGAGGGATGCTCGGACCCGCTCGCCGGGACGAACCTTCAACCGGCCGACGAGCTCGTGATGGCCGTCGAGCTCGAGCTCGACGTCGCATTGGACGTCGAGCCCGTCGTTGCCGCCAAGGGCGGCGAAGTGTCCGACGCCGTGCTTGCGCAGCGAGGCCGACGAGGCTCCGTAGTCGAAGCGGGGGGCGATCCGCAGTTCGAGCTCGACGGCGCCGCGAACTCCCTCCACGATGCGCAGCAGCTGCCGTCGGGGGGTCTGCGGATCGGCCGCGTCGATGGCGAACAGGTCGAACACCCGGGCTTGGCCGGTCTGGGAGCTGAGCTCCGTGCACAGCACCATGGTGTCGTCGATGTACTCGCGTACCGGGGCGTCGGTCGGGGCGCGAACGCGCAACGAGCAGGAGCCGCCGCGGTCGTGGTCGAGCAGGCGGGCAAAGCAGCTGCCGGAGTCGATCCGCGGAAGGCAACACCAGTCGATCGAGCCATCGCGGGAGACCAGCGCCGCGGCGTTGCAGTCGCCGATCAGGGCGTAGTCGGCGATCGGCCGATAGGCGCTCATGGCCCCGGCCTTTGCCCTGGAGTCAGCGGCGCGAGGGGGCCTCGACCCGGGCACGGAACGGCCTCCACTGGCGCCTCCTCGGTGGCGGATTGGGACCCGGTTGAGATACCCGCTCAGGGTGCTCCGACACCGGCCCAGAACCCCTGTGGGCTCGTTGTCAGGAGGAAAACACAGAGGGCGCATCGGCCCCGGGAGGAGTGGGTAAGGCTCGATTATCACCAAGACAGAGGGGTGGGCTCGATCACCGCCTGACCCCCCTCGGGCCCCGATCAGCGCGGGCCCGCGCGCGGCGCCAACCGCCGCGCGCCCAACCGGTAGGAGGCTCGATGACCACGACATCGATAACGCCACCATGCGCACACGACGATCCCGCCTTGCTGTTTCGCCGCTGGCAGGCCGGTGGCGACGCCCGCGCCCGCGAGTCCCTGATTGAGCACTACATGCCGCTGGCGCGCAGCCTGGCCCGGCGCTACCGCCGGTCGAGCGAGCCGTTCGAAGACCTGGTGCAGGTGGCCAGCCTCGGCCTGGTCAAGGCGGTCGACCGCTTCGATCGCGAGCGGGGACACGCGTTTACGTCGTTTGCCGTCCCCACGATCCTGGGCGAGCTCCGGCGCTACTTTCGCGACGCCGGCTGGGCGGTTCACGTTCCGCGCGGGGCGCAGGAGCGAGCGCTCGAGGTCCAGGCCGCCCAAGATGCCATGAGCGCCAGGTCGGGGCGGGCCCCCACCGTATGCGAGTTGCGTGAGTACCTGGAGCTGGGCGAAGAGGAGGTCCTGGACGCGCTGGAGGCGATCAGGGCATACGAGTCGTGCTCGATCGACGCCCCCGTCGCCTCGGCCGACGAAGACGAGGCCGCGACCTACGCCGATCACCTGGGCGAGGAGGACGAGCGCTTTGAGCTGATCGACGCCGACGCGACGATCGCCGCCGCCGCCCACAACCTCCCTCCGCGCGAGCGTCGGGTTCTTCACCTGCGCTTTGCCAAGCAGATGACGCAAACTCAGATCGCCAAGCAGGTCGGGGTCTCACAGATGCAGGTCTCCCGGCTCGTGCGCCGGGGCATAGCCCAGCTGCAGGAGCTCACCGCGGTGGACGGCGTCTTCCGGGCCGCCGCCTAGCGTGCCGTGAGCCCGCTGGCCGAAGACAGGACGAGGCTGCGTGCGGTCGGCGAGGCACATCCCAGGCTCGATGGCCTGGACGTGGCGGCGTTCACGATTCCCAACGACGCCCCCGAGGCCGACGGGACGCTCGCCTGGGAAGACACCACGATCGTCGTCGTCGAGGCGCGCTCGGGAGCGGTCACCGGCGTCGGCTACACCTACAGCGACGCCGCGGCGGCCACCCTGATCGACGGCAAGCTGCGGGGGATCGTGGCCGGCGCCGATGCGCTGGCTCCCAATGCGGCGTGGGAGGGGATGCGCGCAGCGGTGCGCAACCTGGGCCGGGCCGGTCTTTGCTCGAGCGCGTTGTCCGCGGTCGACATCGCGCTGTGGGATCTCAAGGCGCGCCTGGTGGGAGTGCCGCTCGCGGACCTCCTGGGGCGCATCCACAGCGCGGTCCCGATCTACGGCAGCGGGGGCTTTACCTCATATCCGATCGAGCGACTGCAAGCCCAGCTGGCCGAATGGGTCGCAGGGGGCATCGGGCGGGTGAAGATGAAGGTCGGCTCGCAGCCCGATCAAGACGTCGATCGCGTCGCCTCGGCGCGCGCAGCGATCGGACCCAAGGCCGAGCTGTTCGTCGACGCCAACGGGGCCTACGAGCGCAAGCAGGCGCTGGATCTGGCAGAGCGGTTCGCCCGCTCGGGCGTGAGCTGGTTCGAGGAGCCGGTCTCCTCCGATGACCTGGACGGGCTGCGGCTGGTGCGCGGTCGAGCACCCGCCGGCATGGCGATCGCCGCCGGCGAGTACTGCTATGACCTCTTCGCGGCGGCTCGGCTCATCCAGGCGGAAGCGGTCGACGTCTTGCAGCTCGATGTCACGCGCTGCGGAGGGGTGGGCGAGTTCCTGCGCGGGAGCGGGCTATGCGCGGCCAGCGCGCTTCCCCTCTCGGCCCACACCGCTCCGCAGGTCCACGCCCACGTGTGCGCGGCGATCCCCAACTTCGAGCACATCGAGTACTTCCACGATCACGTCAGGATCGAGCGCCTGCTCTTCGACGGGGTTCTGGAGCCCCGCGACGGAGCGCTGTGTCCATCGCGTGACCGCCCGGGGCTGGGTATCGCAGCCGCTTGCGTTCCGGGCCGCCGCCGCGGCGAGGACTCCGGCGGCGGCGGTGACCCCCACGCCGGCGATGACGAGCCCCCGCCGCTTGGCCAGCTCGAGCTGGGGGCTGACCCCGTGCGCCACGTCGTCGAACGGACCATGCGCGCCGCGGTCCTCGTCGACCGGCGAGAACAGGTTGTCGTGGCCGGTGGGGTCGAGCTCGTGCTCGGTCATCTGCGAGGCGTAGCCGGTGCGGGCGAGGTAGCGATCGAGCAGCCACGGGGCGAGCCGCTCGCCGAGAATGTTCATCACGGTGGGAATCCCGACGTAGATCTGCCGGCGCCGATGGTGGGCCGCGTGGTGGACGGCGTCGGCCGCGACCTCGGGCTGGTAGATCGGGGGGACCGGTTGGGTCTGCTTGGGCAGCTTGGTGCGCCCCCAAGTGAACTGGGTCGTGTTTAGCGCCGGGAGCTGGACCATCGAGACCCGGACGTTGGACTTGTGGTGGCGAAGCTCGGTGATCACGCTCTCGGTGAAGCCCTTGCAGGCGTGCTTGGCGCCGCAGTAGGGGGCCTGCAGCGGGATCCCGCGGTAGGACATGGCCGAGCACACCTGCACCAGCGAGCCGCGGTCGCGCCCCACCATCCGCCGGAGCGCCGAACGGGTGCCCCACACCATGCCCAGGTAGGTGACGTCGGTGGCGCGCCGGTACTCCTCGGGCTCGATGTCCAGGAACTCGGCGTACACGGTGACCATCGCATCGTTGACCCACACGTCGATCGGCCCGAACGCCTCCTCGACCGAGGCCGTCGCGGCCTCTACCTGATCGGGCTCGGCGACGTCGATGGGCAGCGTCAGGCCCTCGCCGCCCGCTTCCTCGACCTCGCGCCGGACCCCCTCGAGCCCCCGCCGTCCGCGCGCGATCAGCCCGATGCGGGCCCCCTCGCGCGCAAAGCGCCGGGCGGTGGCCCGCCCGACCCCGCCCGACGCTCCGGTGATGACGACGACCTCGGCCATCCTGCCGAGCCCTAGGAGGAGCCCACCTTCAGCTTGGTCACCGCCCGGCGTAGCTTCCCCTGGGGCGGGGGCGAGGGGATCGCGGTCTGGGATCGCTCGGCGGCGGGGTTCTGGCGATCGGCGATCCACTCCCCGCTGTCGGTGCGGCGGATCGCCCCGATGCGCGCGCCGGTCTCGTCGTGCAGTCCGCCGCCGTCGTCGACGGTCAGCTCGGGCTCGCCCGCGAGCGACGCCGCCACGATCTCCTGCACTGCCTGGGCGTCAAGGCGCTCCAGCCGGTGATCGTTGAGCGTGCCCGCGACGGTGGCCAGCGCCCGCTCGATCTGCACATCGGTGGCCATGCCACAGCGATTACCCCTTCCGTCGGCGGGTAAGCCCGAACCGGTTTGGCCGCCGACAGTTGGGGGGTAGCATCGGCTAGCGATGATCAGCCGCCGGCGCGTGGTCCCTCCCCTGCTCCGCCAGTTGGGCGGCGATCGGCTCGGGCTCGGCCAGGCCGCGAAGTCGGCCGTCTCCGAGGAGCTGGCGCCGCGCACCAGGACGGCGGACAAGGTGGTGCAGTCGATCTGCCCCTACTGCGCCGTCGGCTGCGGGCAGAAGGTCTACGTCAAGGACGAGAAGGTGGTCCAGATCGAGGGCGATCCCGACTCCCCCATCTCGCGCGGACGGCTGTGCCCCAAGGGTGCGGCGTCCGAGGCGCTGGTCAACTCCCCCATGCGCGAGACCAAGGTCAAGTACCGCCCCCCCGGCGCAGCCGACTGGGAGGAGCTATCACTCGAGCGCGCCACCGACATGATCGCCGAGCGCATCATCCGCACCCGGCGCGAGACCTGGGAGGAGGAGACCGACGAGGGTCAGCCGCTAAAGCGCACGCTCGGCATCCACTTTCTCGGTGGCGCCACGCTCGACGGCGAAGAGAACTACCTGATCAAGAAGTTCTTCAGCGCCGCGGGGGCGCTGTCGATCGAGAACCAGGCCCGCATATGACACAGCTCCACGGTCCCCGGTCTGGGGACCTCCTTCGGGCGCGGAGGCGCCACCACCTTCCAGCAGGACCTGCAGAACTCGGACTGCATCCTGATCATGGGCTCGAACATGGCCGAGCAGCACCCGGTCGGATTTCAGTGGGTGATCGAGGCCAAGGAGCGCGGGGCCAAGGTGATCCACGTCGATCCGCGCTTCACCCGCACCAGCGCGATGGCCGACCGGCACGTCCAGATCCGCGCCGGGAGCGACATCGCCTTCCTGGGCGGGGTCGTCAACTACATCTTCGAGCGCGATGCCTGGTTTCGGGAGTACGTCCAGCACTACACCAACGGCCCCGTCATCCTCAAACCGGACTTCCAGGACACCGAGGACGCCAGCGGCTTCTTCTCGGGCTGGAACTCCGAGCACAGCGCCTATCAGATCGATACCTGGGGCTATAACAAGTCGACGGGCGAGGCCACGGCGGGCAAGAGCGAGCAGCAGGCCGACGTCTCCGGCGAGCAGGCCCACGGCGCCCACGGGATGAAGCTCAGCGCCGGCCAGCCCCCCGACATCGACGACTCCATGCAGGACGAGCGCTGCATCCTGCAGATGGTGCGGCGGCACTTCTCGCGCTACACGCCCGAGATGGTCGCCGAGACCTGCGGCTGCTCGGCGGAGGAGTTCCTGGAGGTGGCGCGCGCCCTGTGTGAGAACTCGGGGCGGGAGCGCACCTCGGCGATCGTCTACTCGGTGGGCTGGACGCAGCACACCACCGGGGTGCAGAACATCCGCGCCGCCTCGATCGTCCAGATGCTGCTGGGCAACGTCGGGCGCCCGGGCGGCGGGATCCTCGCCCTGCGCGGCCACGCCAACATCCAGGGCTCGACCGACATCCCCACGCTCTACAACATCCTGCCGGGGTACATCCCCATGCCCCACCCGCAGTCGCATCCCACGCTGGACACGTTCGTCGAGCTAAACGGACCTGACACCGGGGCGTGGGGAAACCTGCGGCCCTACATCGTGTCGCTGCTGAAGGCCTGGTGGGGCGACGCCGCGACCGAGGACAACGACTTCTGCTTCGACTACCTGCCCCGCATCAACGGCGACCACTCGCACTACGCGATGATGCTCAAGATGCTCGACGGCGGGGTCAAGGGCATGCTCTGTGTGGGGCAGAACCCGACGGTGGGCTCGGCCAACTCCAAGCTGATCCGCCTGGCGCTGGCCAAGCTCGACTGGCTGGTGGTTCGCGACTTCCAGCCGACGGAGTCGGCCCTTTTCTGGCAGGACTCGCCCGAGCACGAATCGGGCGAGGTGCGCGCTTCCGACATCCAGACCGAGGTGTTCTTCCTGCCCGCCGCCGCCCACACCGAGAAGGACGGCACCTATACCAACACTCAGCGGCTGCTGCAGTGGCACCACAAGGCGTGCGAGCCGCCCGGCGACGCGCGCTCAGACCTGCACTGGATCTATCACCTGGGTAAGGCGATCCGGGCCAAGCTCGCCGACTCCGAGGATCCGCGCGACCGGCCGATCCGCGAGGTGACTTGGGACTACCCCGTCCACGGCCCGCACGACGAACCCGACGCCGAACACGTCCTGCAGGAGATCTCGGGGCGCAGGCCCGACGGCAGCTTCCTGGAGAGCTACGACGAGCTTTTGCCCGACGGCTCCACCACCTGCGGATCGTGGATCCACTGCGGTATCTACAAGGACGGGGTCAATCAGGCCGCGCGCAAGAAGCCCCACAGCGAGCAGAACTGGATCGCCCACGAGTGGGGCTGGGCGTGGCCCAAGGACACCCGCATGATCTACAACCGCAGCTCCGCCGACCCCGAGGGCCGGCCGTGGTCAGAGCGCAAGCGCTACGTGTGGTGGGACGGCGACGCGGGCCGGTGGACGGGCCTGGGTGACTCGCCCGACTTTCCGCCGGAGAAGGAGCCCGGCTACCGGCCGTCTCGGCGGGCCAAGAAGATGGAGGCGATCGCGGGTGACAAGCCCTACATCCTGCACCCCGACGGGCGTGCCTGGCTGTACGTGCCCACCGGGCTGGTCGATGGGCCGCTCCCCACGCACTACGAGCCCCAGGAGTCTCCGTTTAGCAATCCGCTCTACGCCCAGCAGCAGAACCCCACGCGCCAGGTCTTTCACCGCCCGGAGAACCCGTACAACCCGACCGACGGCGAGCAGGGGGCCGGCGTGTATCCGTTCGTGCTGTCCACCTATCGACTCACCGAGCACCACACCTCGGGGGCCATGTCGCGCACCGTTCCCTACCTGGCCGAGCTCCAGCCGGAGTTCTTCTGCGAGGTCTCGCCGCAGCTGGCGGCCGAGCGCGGCCTGGAGCACGGCGGCTGGGCGACAATCGTCACCGCCCGCCAGGCGGTCGAGGCCCGCGTGCTGGTCACCGACCGGATCAAGCCGCTGCACGTCCAGGGGCGCGCGATGCACCTGGTGGGGGCCCCCTATCACTGGGGCGGGGTGGGGATCGTCACCGGCGACTCGGCCAACGAGCTGCTGCCCCTGGCCCTCGATAACAACGTGCACATCAGCGAGTACAAGGTGGCCACCTGCGACATCCGTCCCGGCCGCCGACCCCGGGGCCAGGCGCGCCTGGCGCTCGTCGAGGATTACCGCCGACGCGCAGGGGTGAAGTCGTGAAGCTGGAGACGATCGCCTGGCCCGGGTCCTACGGCGATCAGGCCAAGCCTCGCATGGGGTTCTTCACCGACACCTCGGTGTGCATCGGCTGCAAGGCCTGCGAGGTGGCGTGCAAGGAGTGGAACCAGATCCCCATGTCGGTACAGGGGTTCACCGGGCACTCCTACGACAACACGATCGACCTGGGGGCCAACAGCTGGCGCCACGTGGCGTTCATCGAGCAGCGCAAGCCGGTGGACGCCGATGGTGACGGCTCGCTCAGCCAGGTCGCCGCCCGCGCGTCGCTGGCCGAGGATCAGGGGCTGGCCACCTACCAGGAGGGCGACGGGATTCGCTGGCTGATGGCCTCCGACGTGTGCAAGCACTGCACCGAGGCCGCCTGCCTGGAAGTGTGCCCCACCGGCGCCCTGTTTCGCACCGAGTACGGCACCGTCGTCGTGCAGGAGGACGTCTGCAACGGCTGCGGCTACTGCGTGCCCGCCTGCCCGTTCGGGGTGCTCGACCAGCGCCAGGACGACGGGCGGGTGTGGAAGTGCACGCTCTGCTATGACCGACTAAAGGACGAGAAGGAACCGGCCTGCGCACAGGCCTGTCCCACCAACTCGATCCAGTACGGAGAGCTGGGCGAGCTGCGCGAGGGTGCCGAGCACCGGCTGGCCCAGCTCCAGCACGCCGGCCAGCGCGAGGCGCGGCTCTACCTCGCCGACGACGACGACGGCGTGGGCGGCGCCAGCGCCTTCTTCCTCCTGCTCGACGAGCCCGAGGTCTACGGCCTGCCGCCCGACCCGGTGGATTCCCGCCGCGAGCTGGGCTCGATCTGGGCCGCCACCGCGGCGGCCGCGCTGGCGCTGGGCGCGGGCCTGGTGGCGGCGGCCCTGGGCGGGCGCAGATGACCGATCCCGGCCCGGCGGCCGAGCCGGCTCGCTCCTACCACGGCCAGCCGGTGATCAAGGAGCCGGTCTGGACGTGGGAGATCCCCTGCTACTTCTTCACCGGCGGGCTGGCGGGGGCCTCCGCCGGCCTGGCCTACCTGTCCGAGCGGCGCGGGAACGAGGTGCTCGCCCGGCGAGCCTGGGCGGCGGCGCTGGTCGGCGCCACCGCGAGCCCCATCCTGCTGATCTCCGATCTGGGCCGGCCGGCGCGCTTTTTGAACATGCTCCGCATGTTCAAGGTCACCTCTCCCATGAGCGTCGGCTCGTGGATCCTGGCCGCCCAGGGGGCGAGCACCGGGCTGGTCGCCCTGCACGCCTGGTCGGGGCGCCTGGCGCGTCCGGCGGCGCTCGCGCGCCCGGCGGCGGCCCTGCTCGGCCTGCCCCTGTCGACCTACACGGCGGCGCTGGTGGCCAACACCGCGGTGCCCGTCTGGCACGAGTCGCGTGGCCTGCTTCCGTTCGTGTTCGGGGCCGGGGCGGCGCTCAGCGCCGGCGCCGCCGCGGTGGCCGTAACCCCGCCCCGGCACGCCGCTCCCGCCCGTCGCCTGGCGCTCTTGGGAGCGGCGTGCGAGCTGGGGGCCAAGGAGCTCATGGAGCGGCGCCTGGGGGAGCTGGGGGAGCCATACCGGCAAGGGCCCGCCTCGACCCTGGGCCACGTCGCCCGGGCGTGCATCGCCGCCGGGGCCGCGGTTCTCGCCACCCGGGGCGCGAGCTCGCGAGCGGCGGCGGTGGCCGGGGGGGTGCTGCTGGGGACCGGCGCGCTCAGCGCCCGCTGGAGCGTGTTCAAGGCGGGCTTTGGCTCGGCGTCTGATCCCCGCTACGTGGTGGGTGCCCAACGCGAGCGGATCGCCGCCGGGCAGACGCCCGGCGCCGCCCGCACCGCGCCCAGGGTGGCCTCGCCCCGATCGGAGCTGGGCTCGCCGGCGACGGCGAGCTGATGCGGCTTGGCGTCCTAGGGCGCCGGGCTGAGGATGATCACCGGGATCTCGCGCTCGGTGCGCCGCGCGTAGACCGCGTAATCGGAGTACATCTCCACCAGGCGCGGCCACAGCCGCTGCTTTTCCTCGCCGCTGGCCTGGCGGGCGACGACATCAAGTCGCCGCGAGCCGACCTGGATCGTGGTGGCCGGGTTGGCCTTCAGGTTCAGCCACCACGACGGCGGATCGTCCGAGCCCCCCCGCGATCCGACGACCACCAGGTCTGACCCGTCCTCCAGGTAGAGCACCGGGGTGGTGCGCGACTTGCCGCTCTTGCGGCCGACGTGATCAAGCAGTAGCACGGGGGCGCCCGAGACCTTGCCCCCCAGGCGCCCGCCGGTCAGCCGATAGAGCGCCACGTTGGCCGAGGAGAGCGAGTTGACCAGCTTGAGCCGGAGCGTCCCGGGCGGAGGAAACGGCGGCGGGGTGGGCATCAGAGCGCCGCAGGCTAGCGGTCCCAGCCTGTGCTCAGGCGGTCTGGGCGAGCGCCCGGGCCACTGCGCGCAGGTCGTTGGTGAACCCCTGGCGCTCGCGCTGGCGGGCCTCGGAGGGAGCCCTGAGGATCGCCGAGGGATGGATGGTGGCGGTAACGATCGGGGCCAGCTCGGCCGGCAGGGTCTCGCCCCGGTGTCGCGACAGGGTAAAGCTCGAGCCGAAGATCGCCTTGGCCGCGGTGGCGCCGAGCAGGACCAGGGCGCGGGGGTGCACCACCTCGATCTCGCTGTCGAGCCAGGGCCGGCAGGCATCGATCTCCGGTCGCTTGGGCGTCTGGTGAATGCGTCGCTTGCCGCGCTCCTCGAACTTGAAGTGCTTGACCACGTTGGTCACGTAGACCTCGCGCCGGTCGATGCCCACCGCTTCGAGCGCCTTGTCGAGCTCTCTTCCCGCGGGACCCACGAACGGTCGACCGGCGAGGTCCTCGCGGTCGCCCGGCATCTCGCCGACCAACATCAGCAAAGCGCTGCGCCGACCCTCGCCAAAGACCGTCTGGGTGGCGTGCTGGTGTAGGTGACAGCCCCGGCAGCCCGCCGCCGCCTCGCGCATGCGCGGAAGCGACAACCGCTCGGGCAGGAACGCTTCGGCGCCCACCTTTTCGCCGTCGGCCATGGCTAGGCCGCCTGTACCCGTCCGCGCCCCGGACAAACGAACGCCCCGCCCCAAGCGCCCGGCATCCGGCCCGGGGGCGAGTGTCGGGGCGCCCGACGGGAATAGTGGGTTCATGCCCGAGCTGCCGGACGTCGAGGGTTTTCGCCGCACCTTCGCCCGACACGCGGCGAACAAGACGGTCTCGCGCGTCGAGGCAGTCGATCGGACGATGACCCGCAAGACCAGCCCGCGATCGCTGGCCCGGGCCCTGGCGCGGCGGCGATTCCGCGATCCCTACCGCCACGGCAAGCTGCTGATCTGCCCCACGGGCGGTCCGGCACTGGTGCTGCACTTCGGCATGACCGGATCGCTGGAGTGGTCCTCCGGGGAGCCTCGCCATCGGCACGACCGGCTCGTGCTCGTCTTCGCCGATGGCGAGCTGCGATACCGCAATATGCGCAAGTTCGGCGGCATCTGGCTGGCTCGAGACCCGAAGGCGCTGGAGTCGATCACCGGGCGACTGGGCCCGGACTGGCTGGAGGTCTCTCCCGCTCGCTTCCGCGAGCGCCTAGGCGGGCGTCGCTCGTCGATCAAGGCCGCGCTCATGGACCAGAAGGTGGCCGCCGGCCTGGGGAATCTGACCGCCGACGAGGCGCTGTGGCAGGCCCGCATCGACCCCCGGCGGCGGGTTTCCTCCCTCGACGAGCGCGAGGAGGCGACCTTGTACCGAAAGATCCAAAAGGTCCTGCGCGACTCGCTGCCCCACGGGCTGGTCCCCGCCAAGCGAAGCTGGCTCACCGGGTCGCGCGATCACCGGGGCGGCTCGTGTCCGCGGTGCGGAACGCGGCTGGAGCGCACGCGGATCGGCGGTCGCACGACCGTGTTCTGCCCCCGGGAGCAGTCCTGACCGCCGGTGCGCCCGCCGGGGGCCCCGGAGCTTTCGTCTAGCCGGTCACCAGCTGGTTGGCCTGGGCGGCCATCAGCAGCAGGCCGCCGTCTATGACGAACGAGGCGCCGGTGGCGTAGGTGGCCTCGGGCGAGGCCAGGTAGGCGATCGCCGCGGCGATCTCGCGGGCATCGCCGGGACGGCCGAGCGGGATCCCGGGGCGCTCCTCGCCGCGGGGATCGACGTCCTCGGCGTCGGTCATCGGCGTGGCGATCTCCCCCGGGGCGATCGAGTTGACCGTGATCCCGTGCTCGGCCAGCTCGAGGGCCATGACCTTGGTGAGCAGGCCCAGGCCCCCTTTGGCGGAGCAGTAGGCCGCCGCCCCGCGCAGGGGTACGTGCTCGTGCACGGAGGTGACGTTGACGATCCGCCCACCGTGGCCGGCGGCGACCATGCGGCGGGCGGCGGCCTGAGCGGCGGCGAACGCCCCGAGGAGGTCGACCTCCAGCACGTGGCGGAAACGGTCCAGGTCGAGCTCCAGGAAGGCGTCGTGATGACCGGTGGCGGCGTTGTTGACGAACACCGTGATCCCTCCCAGGGCGTCGGCCAGCTGGTGCACGGCCGCGCCTCCCGCGGCGGCGTCGCCCAGATCGACCCGGCGCACCTCGGCGCGGCGGCCGTGGGCGCGGACCTCCTGGGCGGTGTCGCTGGCGCCCGCCTCGTCCTCGTGCCAGGTGATCCCGATGTCCAGACCCCGCTCGGCGAGCGCGACCGCGGTCGCCTTGCCGATCCCCGAGTCCGATCCGGTGATGAGGGCCACGCCGGCCACGGGCCCGCTCAGCTGGGCTCGTCGTCGGGGGGATCCACCGCGGTGGGCGTGTGGTCGCGCCGATCGGGCTCGGTGTCCTCGCGGCTGCCCTCCCGGCCGGTGGACTCGAGCTCATCGGCGTCTCCGTAGACAGCCCCCGAGCGGTTGGACTCGACCTCGGGGGAAAAGGCGTGATGGCGGGGGCTGCCGTGGCCCATGCCATGCTCGGCGTTGTCGGCCAGCTCGCGTTCGGCCTGCTCGAAGCCCTCGGCCTCGGCGCCGCCGGCCTCGCTCACCGGACGTTGCGCGGGATCGCGCTCAACCTCGCCCGGCTGGCCCCCGATCTCCGCCGCTTCGCGGGCGGCCTCATCCTCCTGGGTGCGGACCAGCTCGTGTTCTCGTTCGTCCTGTCGCATGTCGAGCGCCTACCCCCGCCTCCGAGGGTCAAAACGCCACTGGTCCGGCCCCCAGGCGCCCGTGCTCGCCCGGCGGGTTTGCGTCCCCCACGCGGGGGTAGTCGCATTGCATGAGCGACGAAGCTTCCCGCCGGCGCTCCCAGGAGCAACCGCCGTCTGGCTTTCCCGAGCCCCCGGGCGGGGACCCGGGGGACCGATCGCGCGACGAAGACCCGCATCACTCCCTCAATACGCCGGTCGGCGAACCCGACCCCAGCGAATGGCCCGACCCCTACGAGCGGCGAGCGGATCCGCGCTCTCCCCAGGACGGCGACGCGAGCCCCGCGCCCGGGGCCACCAGCACGAGCGAGCCGCACCCCACCCAGGACCCCGAAGCCGAGCAGCCTGAGGCTCCCGAGCGCGACAAGCTCGACGACTAGGTCCGGTCACCTCCTGACAGACTCCACGCGATGGGGCCGCTGCCCAGCGCCGACAAGCTCTCGATCTATTTGAACGACCACCGCGCGGGCGCCACCGCGGGCCACGAGCTGGCCCGGCGCCTGGCGGGCAGCAACCGCGGCAACGACTACGGCGCCGCGCTCGCCGAGCTGGCCACGGAGATCGGCGAGGATCGCGCCGCGCTGGTCGAGGTCATGGACCGCCTGGCGATCCGCCGCGATCCGCTCAAGCTCGCCGTCTCGTGGGCCGCCGAGAAAGCCGGTCGGCTCAAGCTCAACGGCGGGCTGATCCGCTACTCGCCGCTCAGCCGCCTCGAGGAGCTCGAGCTGCTGGGGCTGGGGGTGCAGGCCAAGCTCGCGCTGTGGGAGGCGCTGCGCCACACCCACGGCGAGGACTCCCGCCTGCGCCGGGTGAAATTCGATGAGCTGATCGAGCGCGCCCGCTCCCAGCGTCGACGCCTCGACCGCCTGCGGCGTCGGGCGGCGAAGGAGGCCCTGGGGCCCGCGGGCTGACGCCGGCGCGCCCACCTAGCCGCCGGGGCGTTCCTAGCCCCTATCCTGCAGGGTTCGGCCAACGGATGGGCCGACTCCTCTGACATGCGCACCGATCCGACCGACAACGGCGGGCTGTTCATTGGCCGTCGACCGGGCACCGCGCCGGTGAGGTACCGGGCGCTGCCCGAGCACGGAAGCGAGATCCGTCGCCGGTTTGACTCGGCGCTGGCCACCGGGCTGCTGATGGGGATCGGTCTGGTGAACCTGACCTTCTGGGGGCCGCTGCCCGTGGCCTGGCTATGGGTGGGCTCCCAGGTCGACTACCGGACCGACAGCGTCGAGCTGGGCATCACCGCCGCGTTCGTGGGCCTGATGTTCACGCTGCTGGTCGGCCTGGTGGTCATGCGCCGCATGGACCAGGCGTGGATCCTGGTGCGGCGGGCGGCTGGTCACGACCAGCGCAGCGGCGTGATGGGCCCGATCTTCTGGATCACCGCCGTGGTCGGCGGCGTCCTGTTCACCGTTTGGATCGTGTTCATCGCCGGGCTGGGTTCCGAGCTGATGCCGCGAAACGGCGCGTGAGCGCGGCGGCCGGTCCGCACCCCGACCGCCCGTTTCCGCGCCCTGGCCGACCAACGCGCTGACCGAGCGATCATGGGTCTGCTCGACTACTACCGCCAGTTCGAGGCGATGAGCGAGGAGGAGGTCAACGCCCGTCGCGCATCGTGGTGGGAAACGGCGCCGCCCAGCTGCTGGGCTCGGCGATCCTCAGCCTGATCGAGCCGGGAGATGAGCTGGTGTGCCCCTGGCCGGGCTACCCCCAGCTCCCCCTGCTCGCCCGCCGGGCCCGCGGGGCGGCGGTACCCGTCCCCGGCTTCTCGGCCGCGGCGCTGCTCGAGGCGGTCAACCCCCGCACCCGGGTGGTGGCCCTGGCCAACCCCAACGACGCCACCGGCGAGCACATGGCGCCCGGCGAGCTGGCCGAGCTGCTCGGCGCCCTGCCCGAACGGGTGATCGTGCTCCTCGACGAGGCGCTGGTCGACTTCGCCGGGCCCGACGCGGCCCGCGCCGGCCTGGGCCTGCTCGAAGAGCACTCTCGTCTGCTGGTGTTTCGAAGCTTCTCCAAGGCGTGGGGGCTGGCGGGCCTGCGCTGCGGCTACGCGGTGGGGGGCGAAGGAGCCGAGCTCATGCTCGAGCAGCTGGAGCCCGAGTTGGGGATCAACGACCTCACCCGCGCCGGCGCCCTGGAGGCGTTGCGCAGCTGCGGGCCGATGACCATCCAGCGCGCCGCCGCGGTGGGCGAGCAGCGCGATCGCCTGATCTCGGAGGTCCGTCGGATGGGAGTCCAGGCTTCGGACAGCCGCGCCAACTTCCTCTGGCTCGGGCGCCCCGGGGTGTCCGGGGCCCAGTTCGCCGATGCGCTGGGCCGGGCGGGGATCATCGTCGCCCAGGGCGGTCCGCTGGGCGATCCCCGCCGGGTGCGGGTGTCGGTTCAGGACGAGCCGGCCAGCGCTCGCTTTCTGTCCGCGCTGCCCAACGCGCTGGCCGACTGAGCGGCGCCGGCCTAGTCCTGGGAGGCGGACTGGCGCAGCAGCGTGCCCGTGGTCTGCTCGAGGATCTTGCGCCAGGCCCGGGTCTTCTCCCGCTCGGCGGCGAAGTGCTTGACCACCTTGCGCACCCGGGTGGCCGAGATCTCGATGCCATGGCGGTGGCAGATCTCGCGAAAGCGCTCGTAGTCGTCGGCCAGCCGATAGGTCACCGACTGAAAGCCGTGGCGGGCGATGTCGATGCGCGAGGCATAGTTCATGATCGAGGTCTGGAACATGAGCTCGTCGTCGGGTTCGGGCTCGATCAGGACGATGTCCACGCCCGGATAGCGCTCCTCCCACTGACGGGCCATCTCGTGCAGCCGCTGGTAGGCCAGCAGCTTGAACGCCTGGTAGCCGATCTGGGGAAAGCCCATGTCCGACACCCGCCGCGGCCGCAGCCCGTTGAGCGCGCGTACCTGCTTGGAGAAGTCGTTTACGAACGGGACCAGCGGGTTGACCACGACGATGAACTTGGCCCCCGCCTCGACGGCGATGTCCACGTTGGTGGTGGAGACGATGCCCCCGTCGACCAGCTCGCGCCCCCGCACCTTGACCGGGGCGTAGACCATCGGCAGCGCCGTCGAGGCCCGCACGCCCTTGGAGATCGGGATGTCGTCCCACTCCGGGCTTCCGAAGACGATCCGCTCGCACGTGTCGAGGTCAGTGGCCGCCAGGTACAGCTCCGACTCGAGCATGCGGAAGTCGTCGGCGCGGTCGGGGTCCGAGAGCACCAGGCGCACGTAACGCTCGATCCCCGCGCCCGAATAGGCGCCCGACGGCAGCCCCTCAGCCAAGCCCAGCAGCAGGTCCATGATCGACACCTGCCCGAGCTGACCCACCAGCTGGCGCCCGAGCGACAGCGCGCGCAGCGGCATCAGCGCGCCGGCCCTGGCCCACTCGAGCAGGTTGGGCTGCAGCAGCGTGCCCAGGTCGATGTCCCGGAACGGGGAGGGGCCCTGGCGGCTGACCACCCGCATCATCTCCTCGGGCGTGACGCCGTTGGCGGTCATCGCCGCGATGAACGCCCCCGCCGAGGTCCCCACGTAGACGTCGAACTGGTTGACCGTGCGGTTGACCGACAGCAGATCGAGCGCCCGCAGGGCGCCGATCTGATAGACGCCACCGGTGAACCCTCCGCCCCCGAGCACCAGCGCCGTCTTCGAGCGCGACGGGCGCCGGCGCGGAGCGGCGCGCTTGCCCGAGGCCTTGGCGGGACGCTTGTCGACCGCCGGCTCGAGCTTTACCACCTTGCCCATGGCGCACCTATTCTAGGCCGCCGGTGTTCCACCATCGCCCCATGAGAGCGATTGGGCTTGCCCTCTTGCTCGCCGCCACCGCGGCAGTGGGCGCCGGCGCGGCGGGGGCCGCGCCGGGCGGAGGCGCCGCCACGCGCGCCACCCCCCCAGGCCCGGCCCGATCGGCGGCGGCGTGGTCGATCCCCACCGCCTATCAGGCCGATGCCCTGAGCTCGAGGCTGGACCGGCAGATGGCTCGGGTGGGATCCGGAGCCAGCGCCTACGTGGTCGACCTCAACACCGGGGCCTCCCTGTTCTCCCAGCGCTCGACCGTGGCGCGCATCCCCGCCTCGGTGGAGAAGCTCTACACGATGACTACCGCCCTGCTTCGTTTCGGCCCCCAGGGCCGCCTGGCCACGCGGGTCTATGCCCCCCAGCCCCCCGACGCCGCGGGCATCCTGCGCGGCAACCTCTACCTGCGCGGCGGGGGCGACCCCACCTTCGGCAGTTCGAGCTTCATCCGCCGCAACTACGACGGCCAGGGGGCCACGGTCGGGGCATTGGTGCACGCGGTGATCGCCAGCGGCGGCCTCAAGCAGCTCCAGGGCCACGTGGTGGGCGACGAGTCGTTCCTGGACTCCCGCCGCGGCGGGCCGCGCACCGGTTACGGCTACGACTCGGACATCGAGGGGGACCTGAGCGGTCTGGCGTTTGACCGCGGCGCCCGCCAGGAAAGCGGAACCGCCCGGGCGCCCACCCCGGCCGACTTCGCCTCCGACCGCTTCTCCCACGCCCTGCGCACCGGCGGGGTGCACGTCTCCCAGCGCACCCGCACCGGGCGCACCCCGCCCAACAGCGTTCTGCTCGCCCAAGCGCTCTCGCCCCCCCTGCGCACCCTGGTGGCCATGACCCTCGGCCCGTCGGACAACTTCTTCGCTGAGATGCTGCTCAAGGACCTCGGCGCCACGTTCGGCGGCCACGGATCGACCCCCGCCGGCGCCCAGGTGGTGAGCGGCCAGATCGCCGCGCTGGGCATCCATCCCACCGTGGTCGACGGCTCGGGCCTGTCGCGGTCAGACCACACCAGCCCCCGCCAGATCGTCGCCCTGCTGTCCAAGCTGCGCTCGCTGCCCATCGGCCCCGCCGTGATCGGCGCGCTGCCGGTGGCGGGGAGCACCGGAACGCTCGCTCACCGCATGAGGGGTACGGCGGCCCAGGGCCGCTGCCAGGCCAAGACCGGGACGCTCAACTACGTCTCCAACCTGGCCGGCTACTGTCGCGCCGCCGACGGGCACACGCTGGCCTTCGCCTTCCTCATGAACTCGGTCGACGTAAGCACCGCCCATTCGGCCCAGGACGCGATGGCCAGCGCCCTGGCCCGCTACGACGGCTGACCCCGAGGGTTGGGTTCGGCTAGGCGCCGAGCAGCTTCAGCAGACCGGCCTCGTCGATCACCGGCACGCCCAGGCGCTCGGCGTTGGCGAGCTTTGTGCCCGCGCTGTCGCCGGCCACCAGGTAGTCGGTGTTCTTGGATACCGAGCCGGTGACCCGCCCCCCGGCGCCCAAGATCCGCTCGGTGGCCTGCTCGCGGGTGAGCGTGGGCAGGGTCCCGGTGAGCACCAGCGTCTTTCCCGCCAACCGCCCCTCTCCCGGCGGCGGCCCCTCGAGCTCGAAGCGAAGCCCGGCCTGGCGCAACTCGCCGATCAGCTCGCGCGTGCCCTGATCGGCCAGCTGGGTGTGGATCGCGGCCGCCATCTTGGGTCCTACCCCCGGGGTCTGCTCGATCTCCTCCACCGACGCCGCCAGCAACCCGTCGATCGACCGAAACTGCTGGGCCAGCGAGCGGGCGGTGACAAAGCCCACCTCCTCGAGCCCCAACGCGAACAGCACGCGGTCAAACGGACGCTCCTTGGAGCGCTCGATCGCCGAAAGCAAGTTCTGGATCGACACCTCCCCGTAGCCCTCGATCTCGGCCAGCTGCGCGGGATCGAGCCGGTAATAGTCGGCGGCCGAGCGCACCAGGCCCCGGTCCATCAGCATGGCCACCTGCTTCTCGCCCAGCCCATCGATGTCCATCGCCCCGCGAGCGACGAAGTGCTTGAGCAGCTGCCATTGGCGCCCGGGACACAGGCGGTTGGGACAGCGGGTGAACACCGCCCCCTCGGCCTTGACCGTCGGCGTCCGGCACACCGGGCAGCGCTTGGGCGGGCGCGGCGGGCGGCGGCGGTCGGAGCGCTCGGCCACGTGGGGCGCGGGCGAGAGCACCTGGGGGATGACGTCGCCGGCGCGCAGCACGACCACGTCGTCGCCCGGGCGGACGTCCTTGCGCCGCAGGTCCTCCTCGTTGTGCAGCGTGGCCAGCTTGAGCGTGACCCCGCCGACGGCCACCGGCTCGAGCACCGCGAACGGGTGCAGGTCGCCGAACCGGCCCGGGTTCCACTGCACCGCCTGCAACCGGGTCACCGCGGTGGTGGGGGGAAACTTCCACGCCACCGACCACCGAGGGGCGTTGCCCACCGCGCCCAGCCGCCGCTGCAACTCGACGTCGTTGACCTTGACCACGACCCCGTCGATCTCGAAGTCCAGCGCCCCCCGGCGCCCCTCCCACGCCCGGCACTGCTCGATCACCTCCTCCTCGGAGCCCAGCATCTGCACGTCGGCGTTGATGCGAAAGCCGCGGGAGCGCAGCCACTGCAGCGCCTCCCAGTGGGTGGGGAGCTCAAGGCCCTCGACCCTCCCCACCCCGTAGCACCACATCGACAGGGGTCGCTCGGCGGCCAGGGCGGGGTCGAGCTGGCGCACCGTCCCCGCGGCCGAGTTGCGGGGGTTGGCAAACGTGGACAGGCCCTGCTCGGCCCGGCGCTCGTTGAGGGCGGCGAAGTCGGGCAGCGACATGTACACCTCGCCGCGCACCTCGAGCACCGGGGGGGCGTCCTCGATGCGCAGGGGGATCGTCTTGATGGTGCGCAGATTGTGGGTGACGTCCTCGCCGATCTGCCCGTTGCCCCGGGTGGCGCCGCGCTCGAGCACCCCGTCGCGGTAGACCAGGGAGATCGCCAGCCCGTCGATCTTGGGCTCGGCCACGAACTCGAAGCGCGGATCGGAGATCCCCTCCCGAGCCAGGTGTCCCCGCATGCGCGAAAGCCAGGCCCCCAGCTCCTCGGCCGACCGCACGTTGTCCAGCGAGAGCATCGGCTGCAGGTGGGAGACCTTGGCCAGGTGCTCGACCGGCTCGCCCCCCACCCGCTGGGTGGGCGAGTCGGGCGCGGCCAGGGCGGGGTGCTCGCCCTCGAGCGCCCGGAGTTCATCCATGAGCGCGTCGTAGACGTCATCGCCGATCTCCGGATCGTCGAGGACGTAATAGCGATGGGCGTGGTGGGTGAGCTGCTCGCGCAGCTCGGCGGCGCGCTTCTTCGCCTGCGCGGGGACGCTCACTCGACCTCGCGCGCGGCCGGGACCACCAGGCGACCGAGGTCGCGCCGCGCGAGCGCGTCCATCCCGGCCAGGTCGGTGAGGTCGAAGTTCAGCGGCGTGACCGCGATCCGTCCCGCCGCCACCGCGGCCAGGTCGGTCCCCGGCTCGTCCTCATAGCCGGGATCCGAGCCGTAGATCCAGTAGCGGCGGCTACCCTCCTCCTGCTCGGGGGCGGGCTTTAGCTCGTCGCGATAGATGCGCTTGCCCAGACGGGTGACCTCGACGCCCTCGGGCCGCCCGCCGGGGACGTTGACGTTGAGCAGCGTCCCCGCGGGCAGCGGAGCGTCGCGAAGCTCGTCCACCAGGCCGGCCACGAAGTCCGCCGCCACGTCGAACTCGAAGTGGCGCCCGAGGCGAAAGTCGAGCTCCCGGGCGGAGGACTGCTGGGAGACGGCGAGGCTGGGCAGGCCGAGCACCAGCCCCTCCAGGGCCGCCGCCACCGTGCCCGAGTAGGTGATGTCGTCGCCCAGGTTGGAGCCGTGGTTGATGCCCGAGACGACCAGCTCGGCCTCGAAGCCGTCGATCAACCCCAGGCTGGCAAAGCGCACGCAATCCACCGGCGTCCCGTCGGTCGCGTAGCCCACCGTGCCGTCCTCGAACTGCACCTCCTGCACCAGCAGCGGGCGCCCGGTGGTTATCGAGCGGGCGGTGGCCGAGCGGTTGCTGTCGGGGGCGATCACCGCCAGCTCGACGCCCGCGACCTCCTGCAGCGTGCGCCGCAGGGTGTGTAGACCCTGGGCGCCGATGCCATCGTCGTTGGTGAGCAGCACGCGCACCCATGTGAGGATATTCGGGGGCGATGCAGCGCCCCGGAGCGGCGGGGGGCCCGGTCGGGGTTCCGGCGCCGGTCAGCCGCCGGCGGGCGGATCGGGGTAGCCCACCCGGGCCAGGTACAGCCCGTGGGCGGGGGCGGTGGCGCCGGCCGCTGAGCGGGGGCGCCCGGCGAGCAGCTCCCGGAAGGAGCCCAGGCTACGTCGCCCGCTCGCCACCTCGAGCATCGTCCCCACCAGGATCCGGTTCATGTGGCGCATGAAGGTGTCGGCCTCGATCCAGAACTCGAGCAGGTCGCCGTGCTCGCGCCACACGGCCCCCAGGACCTGGCGCTCGAAGCGCACGTGCTCGGTCTGGGCGGGGGTAAAGGCGGTGAAGTCGTGGCTGCCTTCTAGCGCCGCGGCGCACTCGTGCAGGTCGGCGCGGGCCAGCCGTCGCGGCCACCACAGCGCCCGGCCGCGCTCGAACGCGCTGCGCGCCCGGCGGTGAAGCAGCCGGTAGCAATAGGTGCGCGAGCGCGCCGAGCGGCGGGCGTCGAAGCCCGCCGGCGCCGGCCGGGAGTCGAGTACGCACACGTCGGCCGGCAGCAGCCCGTTGACGCTCGCGGGGTCGACCGCCTCCCCAGGGTAGCTGGCCACCTGCCCCCACGCGTGCACGCCGGCGTCGGTGCGCCCGGCCACGGTGAGGCCCGGCGGCTGGCCCAGGATCGTGGCCAGGGCGCGCTCGAGCTCCTCCTGGACGGTGCGCAGCCCCGCCTGGCGCGCCCAGCCCGAGAAGCCGGACCCGTCGTATTCGATCGTCAGCCGGGTAACCGGCCCGGGTCCCGCCGCCCCCGCCGCCGACGTGTCGGTGGAAGCGGACACCGCCTAGGCGTAGAGTGCCGGGCCGGGGAGATCCGGCGGAGAGGTGCTGCCGATGGGAGAAGCCATGAGCCAGGTAGCCGCGCGTCCGCAGTCAATCACCCGGGAGCCCGCAGAGCCCGCCCCCCCGCCCGTCCCCGACGGGCTGCCGCCGGGGCCCCGCGCGCCGGCGGCGGTGCAGACGCTCGCCTGGTGGAGCCGGACGATCCCCCTGCTCGAGCGCTGCCGCCGCACCTACGGGCCCCGCTTCACCCTCAACCTGCTGCGCACGCCGCCCTTCGTGCAGCTCTCGGATCCCGAGGAGATCAAGCAGGCATTCATGGCCGACCCCGCGGTGCTCCATCCGGGCGAGGGCGCCGCCGTGCTGGAGCCGGTGGTGGGGGTCAACTCGGTGATCCTGCTCGACGAGCAGCCCCACCTCGAGCAGCGCAAGCTGCTGCTCCCCGCCTTTCACGGCGAGAGCGTCCAGGCCCTGTGCGGGCTCATGGCCGAGCTCACCGAGCGCGAGCTCGACTCCTGGCCGCGCGATCGGGAGATCGCGCTTCATCCCCGCTTTCAGCGTCTGACCCTGGAGATCATCCTGCGCACGGTCTTCGGCCTGGACGACGGCGAGCGGCTCGAGGAGCTGCGCCAGCGGCTGACCCGGATCCTGCGCTTCGGCACCAATCCCCTGTCGCTGCTGCCGCTCCCTGAGCGCGCCCTCGCCCTGTTTGCCCCGGCGCGCGAGTTCGCCGAGGCCATGGCCCACGCCGATGAGCTGGTGTTCGCCCTAATCGAGGAGCGGCGGCGGGCCGCACAGGGCCCGGCCGGCGACGCCGCGGACTCACCCCACCGCGACGACGTGCTGGCGCTTCTGCTCCAGGCCCGCCACGAGGACGGCTCGCCCATGGACGACCAGGAGATCCGCGACGAGCTCATGACCATGCTCGTGGCCGGGCACGAGACGACCGCCTCCGAGCTGGCCTGGGCGGTCCACGCCCTGCTGCGAAACCCAGGCCCGCTGCGCCGTCTGCGCGCCGAGGTCGACGCCGACGGCGAGGGCGGCGCCGGAGGCGGGGGCGACGCCGCAGAGTCAGGACCGGCGGGCGAGCGCGACGCCTACCTGACCGCCACCGTCCAGGAGACCCTGCGCCGGCGCCCGGTCCTGCCCAACGCCGAGCCGCGGCTGGTCAAGGAGCCGGTCACCATCGGGCCGTGGACCTACCCGCCGGGTGCCGCGCTGGTGGCCAGCGCATACCTGGTCCACCACGACGCCGCGGTCTACCCCGACCCCTACGCGTTTCGCCCCGAGCGCTTCCTCGAGCAGCCGCCCGGCACCTACACCTGGCTGCCGTTCGGGGGCGGTCGGCGGCGCTGCCTGGGCGCGAGCTTCGCCACGGTCGAGATGAAGGTCGTCCTGCGCGCGCTGCTTCGCCGCTTCGAGCTGCGCCCGGGTCAGGGCGGCGTGGAGTTCACCCGCCGCCGGGCGATCACCCTGTCGCCTCGCCGCGGCAGCCCGGCGGTGCTGCTCGATCGTCTGCGGACCGGTCGGGCTCCCCAGCCCGCCCCGCTGGCCGCCTGAGATCGGGGCCTAGCGTCGGGGGCGGTTGCGCCGGCTCGAGTCCGGCTTGGCGCGGGGCGCGTACTTGGCGCGTTCGCGCGCGGTCATCTTGCGGATGACGAGCGATCCCTCGTCGACTTGGCGCTTGATCTCCTTCAGGCGCTCGGCTCTTCGCTCTCGTTGGCGCTCTTGGCTGGTCTTGGCCATGGGACCTTTCCTCGACGTACCTGAGACCCAGGGTAGAGGGCGGCCCCGATGCCACCGCAGGCGGTCCCGAATTCCACCCTGGACGCAGCTCGAAGCGGCTGACAGGATCGGCCCGCCCGGCGCGGGCCGGGGCCCTACCGACCGATTCTCGACACCAGCGATCATCGACACAAGGCGACCCAGCGCTTGACCGCGGACACCGCAGAGCGATCGCGCCCGCCCGGGGAGCGCCCGGGCGCGCTGGTGACGCGCCGCGCCTTTGTTCAGGCCAGCGCGGCGGCGGCGGCCACCGCCGGCCTGCCCTGGGCGACCGGCTGTGGGGGAGGCGAGGACGATCGCATCGTCCGGGCGGCGATCCACCCGGCGGTGGGAATCGCGCGCGTGGGAAACAGCCCGGACGCCTTCTTCTTCGGGCCCGAGGTCCCCGGGACCCTTCCTCGGGCCCCCTCGGGCTTCAAGGACGCGCGCGGCGCGGTGGCGCGCCAGGCCGCTCGCTTCCGGGTCTACGGGCTCGATCGATCGGGTCGGGTGGTGCGCGAGCTGACCGCCGGGGACGCCCAGATCACCTGGCGGGTCAACGTGGCCAACAGCAAGGCGGACTGGTACGACTTCGGCATCGCCTTCGACCTCCCGGGGGCCAAGCCGGCTCTACGCCGCAACCCGGCGGTCAAGGAGCGCCGGCGCCTGGTGGTCGCCGCCGACGAGCGTTCGGTCAGCGGCCGGGCGCACGGACCGGTGCCGCTGGACGGCGGCTCGTTCCTCGGTCAGAGGGTGGGCCTGGGCGAGCTGATGACCGACGCCGACGGGCGTCTCGTCTTCCTCCCCGCCGCGGGCGGGGGCTACTCTCCCGGCAACGCTCCGCTGGCGACGTTCTCGGGCGACAACGGCTGGGCTGACGACGTCTGCGACGGGCCGGTCCGGGCCACCGTGCGCCTCGGCGGCCGACGCATCGAGGCCGAGCCCGCGTGGGTGCTGGCAACGCCCCCCAACTACGGCCCGGGGATGGGACCCGGCCTGGTCTCGCTCTACGACTCGGCTCGATCCGCCCTGGTCAGCGCCGGCATGCTAGGCGCCGGGCCGGTGAGCTTCGCCGACGACATCCTGCCGCTCTTTTCCCGGCTGGTGGACATGCAGTGGGTGAACGCCGGCTACTTGCGCAGCAACGGCTTCGGGAGCAACGAGGACTGGCTCGCCCCGGCGATGCTCGAGCGCCTCGCCGACCGTTCGGCCGCCGGCGCCTCCTTCCGGGCCCAGCTCTACCGCCGGTTCCGCGACCCGTCGTTCCGCTCGGCCCAGCCGCGCCTAACGCCACAGCTGTACGGGGATGCGATCGCCTTCCCGGAGACCAGCACCCGTCAGTACCTGGCCGTGACCGCCCTGCAGTACCGCAAGCTCGGTGCCTGGGCCCGTGGCCAGTTCGTCGATGACCGCTCCCAACTGCACCGGCCGACGTCGCTCTCGCAGCTGGCCGTGGCCGATCAACCCGCCGCGCTGGACCGCGCCGCGCTGGAGTCGTGCCTGGGCGGGGCCTATCACCCCGGGATCGAGGCGCCCTGGGTGATGCGCGCCCCCACGCTGTGGCAGTCGGCGTTCCGGCTGCGCATGCGCAGCACGGCGGTGGACTTTCACGACTGGGGTCAGGAGCTCACCCCCCGTGTGGCGCTCAGCCCAAACGGTCCCCTGCAGGGCTGTGCGCCGGGCGAGCTCACGCGCTGGCTGGGCGTGCCCTGGCACAGCGACGCGGCGAGCTGCCGCTCGGGCTATCAGAGGCGGATCTCGCGCGTCCTGCCCACCTTCTGGCCCGCGCGGATCCCCAACCAGGTGCTCACCGAGGCCGACTACCGCCTGATCATGGACCGCGGTCGGTCCCTCGCCGGGCGGATGCAGGCATTTCGCCGGCGCCACGACTGGGAGCGCTTCATCGCCCGGCCCACCCGGCCGCCCACCCTGGAGATGATGGTCAGGGACTGGCCAAAGCTGGGCATGGTTGCCGAGCGCCCCGGCCCCGGCGACGAGCACTTCCCGGCGACGTTCAAGGTCGAGTCCTACGTCGGCTTTGCCGCCGAGCCCCGGCACGAGTACGGGCCCGACCTGTGGGTGCCCCAGCTGTGAGGGCGCGCCGCGCAGCGCGCGCGCCGGCGAGCGTCGCGGTGATCGGAGGCGGCCCGGCGGGCACCGCCGCCGCCGTCGCCGCCCGCGCCCACGGGCTCGAGGTCGAGCTTCTGCACTTCGTGCGGCCGCCCGCCCGCGCGGGGGAGAGCCTGCCCCCCGGGTGCGAGCCGCTGCTCGACGAGCTGTTCGGGGAGGGCGCCGTCTCACCCGAGGCCCACCGCTCCGCCTACGGAAACGAGGCTGCGTGGGGGAGAGATGACCTCGCGTCGGTGGACTTCCTGTTCAGCCCGTTCGGCCGGGGATGGCACGTCGACCGGGCCGCGCTTGACCGCGGGCTGCTGGCCCGCGCCGAGGCGGCAGGGGTGACCGTCCATCGCGGGGCCCGGCTCAGCCAGGCGACGTGGGGTGCGGAGGGCTGGGAGGTGCGGGCCGCGGTCTCAGACGGCGCTGTCCGCCGCTCGCCGGCCGTGGTGTTGATCGACGCGACCGGGCGGGCCGCGCGCGTGGCCCGCAGCCAGGGCGCCCGGCGCCGCCGGCTCGACCGGCTGGTGGCGGCGTGCTGGGAGCTTCAGGCAGAGCGCGAGGACCCCGACACCAGCACCACAGTCGAGGCGGCTCCGGAAGGCTGGTGGTACACCCACGCCGTGCCGGGCCGGCGTCGCATGATCGGGTTCCTCACCGACGCCGACCTGCTTTCCCACCGCGGCGCTCGCGGCCCCCACGACGGGCGCTGGGAGCCCGCGCCTCCGCCGCGCGTGCGCGATGCGCTCGAGCGCGGCGGCTATCGCGCTAAGGGCCCCGCCCGGATCTGCGACGCCTCGACGTCATACCTGGACCCCCTGACCGGTCCGGGCTGGATCGCCGCCGGCGACGCCGCGGTCTCGTTTGACCCGCTCTCCTCGCAGGGCATGATCACCGCGCTCCTCATGGGACGGGAGGCGGGGCGGGCGGCGGCCGCGGCGTGCCTGGCCGGCGACGTCGAGCCGCTGAGCCGTTATGCCGAGGGATACGCGGCCCTCCTGCACGAGCATCTAATCCATCAGGCCGCCCACTACGACGCGGAGCCCCGCTGGCCCACATCTCCGTTCTGGAGCCGTCGGGGACGACGACCGTCGCTTCTGCACGGCTGACCGGCCTACGCTCTGCGCCCGACCGGGGCCGGGCCCGCCCGACACGGGCCGGGCCGGGCCCCGGGGAGCGGAGCTACTTCTTGGCTTTGCTGATGTCCACCTTCTTGACCGTCACCGTCGGCGTGAAACCGGCGGTCGGGCACTTCTTGGGTAGCTGGGTGATCTTGCCGTGCAGCTTGACGCGGCTGCCCGCCGCCGGAGCGGCCGGATCGACGCCGTGGTGGAACTTCACGCGGGCGTTGGTCAGCGTGAAGGTCTGATCTCCGGTGGCGCCGTGGTGGTTGGCCTTGGTCACGTTGACCTCGAGCGTTCCGGTGTAGCGGCCCTTGGCCGAAGGGGTCAGCGCGGCGTGAATCAGCACCCCCGACGCGTTGTAGCCAGAGTTGTGGGGGCCGCACTTGGCCGGATGGGGCCTGGCCGGCTTGGGCTTTCTCGCCTGCGCCGGGGCGATGGCGCCGATCGCCACCACCACGCCCACTACGGCCAAGAGGGGAAGTCGCTTCCTCACGACTCCCTCCTTGGATTGATCTTCCTACCTAGATAGATCCCAAACCAGGAGGATCTTGCACCCTGCTAGACGAGCTCGATCAGCACCATCTCGGTGCTGTCGGAGCGGCGGGGGCCCAGCTTGAGGATGCGGGTGTAGCCGCCGGGCCGGTCCGCGTAGCGGGGAGCGACCTCTTCGAACAGCTTGTAGACGGCGAACTTGTCCTGGCCCAGGGCCGACAGCGCCTGCCGGCGCGAGTGCAGATCCCCGCGCTTGGCCAGCGTGATCAGCCGCTCGAGCTCGGGGCGAAGGACCTTGGCCTTGGCCTCGGAGGTCTGGATGCGCTCGTGGGTGAGCACCTGCTTGACCAGGTTGCGCACCAGCGCCCGGCGGTGAGCCGAGCTGCGGCTGAGCTTGTTGCGGGTCTTCTGGTGGCGCATGGCCGCCCCGCGAGCCCCGCTAGTCCTGGCGCAGGTCCAGGCCCCGCGAGTGCAGGGTCTCGATGACCTCGTCGATCGACTTCTTGCCGAAGTTGGGGATCGCGTTGAGCTCGGCCTCGGACTTGGAGATCAGGTCGCCCACCGTCTGGATGCCGGCCCGCTTGAGGCAGTTGTAGGAGCGAACGCCCAGCTCGAGCTCCTCGATGAGGATGCCGTGCTCCTCTCCCTGGGCGGCGGGCAGCGGCCCGGCCCCGGCGGGGGCGGCTACGGGACCGGCCCCGTGGCCGTCGAGCTGGCCGGCCGGGCCGGCGCGCAGCTCCTCGATGCGGTCGGCGTCGGTGAAGATCGCCAGCTGGCTGATCAGCAGCTCGGCCGCCTCGCGCAGCGCGGCCGAGGGCTCGACCGACCCGTCGGTCTCGATGTCCAGGGTGAGCTTGTCGTAGTCGGTCCGCTGCCCGACGCGGGCCTGATCGACCGCGTAGGCCACGCGCCGCACGGGCGAGAAGATCGAGTCGATCGGGATCACGCCGATCGGCTGGTCGGGCGACTTGTTCTCCTCGGCCGGGCGGTAGCCGCGGCCGCGACCGATGGTCAGGTACAGCTCGAGCTTGGTCTTCTTCTCCAGGGTGGCGATGTGCACTCCGGGGTTGAGCACCTCCACGCCGGCCGGGAGGTCGATGTCCTTGGCCGTGACGTCGCCCGGGCCGGTGAACAGCAGGGGCGCTTCGATCTCGGTGGCGTCGGAGTGCATCCGGCACACGATCCCCTTGAGATTGAGCACGATGTCGGTGACGTCCTCCTTGACTCCCTTGATCGTGGAGAACTCGTGGGCGACGCCCTCGATCCGCACGCTGGTGACGGCCGCTCCGGCCAACGAGGAGAGCAGCACGCGGCGTAGCGAGTTGCCGAAGGTGTAGCCGAAGCCGCGGTCGAGCGGCTCGATCACGAACGAGCCACGGTTCTCGTCGACCGATTCGCTGGTGATTCGAGGGATTTGAAAGTCGAGCATCAGGGTCCTGTCTCGTTATCTCGGGGCCCGGCGGGCCCCCTGGTGCGTCGTCGCGGCGACGCTTGGCAAAAAGCGGATTACTTGGAGTACAGCTCGACGATGAGCTGCTCCTGGACGGGCGCGGCCACCTCGCGCCGCTCGGGCCGGCGCAGCACCTTGGCGGTCAGCGAGTCGTGGTCGGCCTGCAGCCAGGCGGGGATCTGCCCGGTGAGCTCGGTGGCGTCGCGGATGATCTGCTCGGCGCCGGAGCCCGCCTTGACCGTGATCACGTCGCCGGGGCGCACCTGGGCCGAGGGAATGTTGACCCGGCGTCCGTTGAGCGTCCAGTGGCCGTGGCGGATCATCTGCCGGGCCTGGCGCCGGGAGGCGGCAAAGCCCAGGCGCACCAGTACGTTGTCCAAGCGGCACTCGAGCAGGGCGAGCAGGTTCTGGCCGGTGATCCCGGGCTGGCGCGAGGCCTTGTCGTAGTAGCCGCGGAACTGCTTCTCGAGCACGCCGTAGTAACGCCGGGCCTTCTGCTTCTCGCGCAGCTGCACGCGGTATTCGCTCTGGCGCTGGCGGCCGCGGCCGTGCTCCCCGGGCGGGTAGGAGCGTCGCTCGACGCCGCACTTGTCGGTCAGGCAGCGCTCGCCCTTGAGGAACAGCTTCTGGCCCTCGCGGCGGCACTGCTTGCACTGGGCGGAGTGGTCGCGGGCCATGGCGTCAGACGCGGCGCCGCTTGCGGGGGCGGCAGCCATTGTGGGCTTGCGGGGTGACGTCGCGCACGCCGGTGACTTCGAGCCCGGCCGCCTGCAGCGAGCGGATCGCGGTCTCGCGGCCCGAGCCCGGGCCCTTGACGAAGACCTCGATCTTCTGCAGGCCCTGGTCCATGCCCTTGCGCGCCGCCGAGTCGGCGGTGACCTGGGCGGCGAACGGGGTCGACTTGCGCGACCCCTTGAAGCCGGCGCCGCCGGCCGACTCCCACGCGAGCACGTTGCCCTCGTTGTCGGTGAGCGCGACGATCGTGTTGTTAAACGACGTCTTGATGTGGGCCTGGCCCACGGGGATGTTCTTCTTGGCCTTGCGGCGTCCGCGCGCAGGGCGCTTGGGTGCGGGCATCTACTTCTTGGTCGCCTTCTTCTTGCCCGCCACCTGCATGCGCTTGGGCCCCTTCCGGGTACGGGCGTTGGTCTTGGTGTTCTGGCCCCGGACGGGCAGGCCCCGGCGGTGGCGCATGCCGCGGTAGCAGCCGATCTCCATCAGGCGCTTGACGTCCTGGGAGCGCTCGCGGCGCAGGTCGCCCTCGACCATCGGGCCCTGGTCGATCACCTCGCGCAGGCGGCTGACCTCATCGTCGGTGAGGTCGCGCACGTAGGTGTCGGGCGAGACCTTGGCCTGCCCCAGCATCTGGTTGGCCGTCGAGCGGCCCACTCCGTAGATGTAGGTCAGGCCGATCTCGGCGCGCTTGTTGAGCGGAAGGTTGATCCCGGCGATTCGAGCCATGCGCTACCCCTGGCGCTGCTTGTGGCGCTTGTTCTGGCAGATCACCAGCACCGCGCCGTTGCGGCGGATGATCTTGCACTTCTCGCACATCGGCTTGACCGAGGGTCGTACCTTCATGATCCCTTTCGGTATTCGGCGGGCTGCCCGGGGGGAGGCTCATCGCCCGCGTCTAGAAATCGAGGACGCTCGCAGCGCAAAACGGCGCCGGTGCGCAGCAGGTCATGCTATCAGGTCGCCGCCGCCATCCCCCGCGCCCGACCGCCGTTTTTGCCCGCCCCCAGGTGCCAGGGCGTCAGGATCCGGGGACCCTGGGCGGTGACCGCCACGGTGAACTCGAAGTGGGCGGTCAGCGAGCCGTCCTGGGAGTAGATCGCCCAGCTGTCTGAGCCCATGCGCACGGCGTGCGTACCGGCCGTGGTCATCGGCTCGATCGCCAGCACCATGCCCTCCTGGAGCTCGGGCCCGGTCCCCGGAGCCCCGAAGTTGGGGATCTGGGGGTCCTCGTGCATCGAGCGCCCGATGCCGTGGCCCACCAGCGAGCGCACGATCGACATCCCCGCCCCCTCGACGGTGGCCTGGATCGCCGCCGAGACGGCGCCCAGGCGCCCTCCCGGCTGGACGTGCTCGACCCCGGCGAACAGCGAGGCCTGGGTGGCCTCAAGCAGGCGCTCGGCGATCGGCGAGACCGGCCCAACCGGGAAGGTGCGGGCGGCGTCGGCCACCCAGCCTTCGTGGATGACCCCCACGTCGATGGAGATGATGTCGCCCCGCTTGAGACGGTAGGGACCGGGGATCCCGTGGACGACCATCTCGTTGGGCGAGGTGCAGATCGAACCGGGAAAGCCGCGATAGCCCTTGAACGCCGGCTCGGCGTCCTGGGAGCGGATGTAGCGCTCGGCCGCCTGGTCGAGCTCGGCGGTGCTCACCCCGGGTCGGACCTTGCGCTCCAGCAGCGCCAGCGTGCGCACCAGGATCTCGCCGGCGGCGGCCATCTGGTCGATCTCCTCGGGCGTCTTGCGAATGATCACGGCCTACAGGCGCTCCTCGAGGCGTAGCGTGGCCAGGGTGGCCCGGATGTGGTCGTTGACCTCGGCGGGGGGCCGGCACCCGTCGAAGCGCCGCAGCAGGCCGCGCTCCTCGTAGTAGGAGGCCAGCCGTGCGGTCTTATCGTGGTACTCGCGCAGGCGCTTGCGCACCACGTCCTCCCGGTCGTCCTCGCGCTGGACCAGACGCGAGCCGTCCTGATCGCAGATACCTTCGCGCTTGGGCGGATCGAACTCGAGGTGGTAGACGTGTCCCGCCTTGACGCAGGTGCGCCGGCCGGAGAGGCGGCGGACGACCTCGTCGTCGGGGACCTCGATGGCGAGCACGGCGGTGAGCTCGCGCTCCAGCACGCCCAGCGCCTCGCCCAGCGCCTCGGCCTGGGGGATGGTCCGGGGAAAGCCGTCGAGGAGAAAGCCGTCGCGGGCCTCGTCGGACTGCACTCGCTCGAGGATCACCTCGACGACGACCTCGTCGGGGACCAGCTCTCCCTCCTTCATGTACTTCTCGGCCTTGTGGCCCAGGTCGGTTCCGTCCCTGACCGCCTCGCGCAGGAGATTGCCGGTGACGACGTAGGGCAGGCCGAAGTCTTCGCTCAGGCGTTCGCCCTGCGTGCCCTTACCCGCCCCGGGCGGGCCGAGCAAGATGAGGTTGAGTTCGGACACGCGCGGACTATTTCAGGAAGCCCTCGTAGTTGCGCATCATCAGCTGCGCCTCGAGCTGCTTCATGGTGTCCAGCGCCACCCCGATGACGATCAGGATCGAGGTGCCCCCGAAGTAGAAGTTGGCATGGGCGCGGGTTATGAGCAGGGTGGGTAAGGCCGCCACCGCCGCCAGGAACAGCGCGCCGGGGAACGTGAGGCGGGCGAGGATGCGGTCCAGGAACTCGGCGGTAGGCCGCCCCGGTCTCACCCCGGGGATGAAGCCCCCGTACTTCTTGAGGTTGTCCGCCTGGTCGACGGGGTTGAAGGTGACCGCCGTGTAGAAATAGGTGAACAGGATGATGAACAGGGACTCGCCGACCACGTAGTGCCAGCCGTTGGGGCTAAAGAAGTTCGAGACGCTCTGGGCCCAGGGCTGGCGGATGAGCTGGCCCACCGTCGGCGGGAAGGCCATGATCGAGGCGGCGAAGATGACCGGGATCACGCCCGCCATGTTGACCCGCAGCGGCAGGTAGGTCTGACCGCCCGAGGTCATGCGCCGGCCGATCACCCGCTTGGCGTATTGGACCGGGATGCGGCGCTGGCCTTCCTGGACGAAGACGATCGACGCCACGACGCCCAGGACGATGAACGGCATCATCACCTTGAACACCTGGTTGTTCGACGTCCACCAGGCCTGGATGCCCTGAGGCAGGCGAGAGACGATCGAGGCGAAGATCATCAGCGAGATGCCGTTGCCGATCCCCCGCTGGGTGATCAGCTCGCCCATCCACATGAGCAGCACCGTGCCCGCGGTCAGCGAGATCACGATTAGGAATACGTGCGGGGCGTCGAACTTGGCGATGACCTGCTGGCCGGCCGAGGCCTGGAAGCTGCGGAACAGGAACACGTAGCCGATCGACTGGGCGAACGCCAGGCCGACCGTCAGATAGCGCGTGTACTGGGTGATGCGCGCCTGGCCGACCTCTCCTTCCTTCTGGAGCTTGTCCAGCGCCGGGACCACGACGGTCAGCAGCTGGAGGATGATCGACGCCGTGATGTAGGGCATGATCCCCAGCGCGAACAGCGCGATCCGCGACAGGCCTCCGCCCGAGAACAGGTTGAGGAAGCCGAGGATGTTCGAGCCACCGAACTGCTTTTGGATCGCGTCGACCGCGTGGATGTTGATCCCGGGAACCGGGATGTGTGACCCCAGCCGGTACAGGGCCAGCATCGCCGCGGTGAAGGCGAGCTTGCGGCGGATCTCCCCGACGGTGAAGGCGCTGGCGATGGTGGAGAGCATCGGCGCTGGTCCTCCGCAGTATCGCTAGTCGGTGACGGTCACGCAGGTGCCGCCGGCCGCCTCGATGCGCTCGCGGGCGCGGGCGCTGAACCCGTGGGCGTGCACGGTGAGCGCCTTGTCGAGTTCGCCGCGGCCGAGCACCTTGACCGGCACGCCCCGGCGAGTGCCCAGGCCGTGCTCGCGCATGGCGTCGAGGGTAACCGCGGCACCGGCGTCGAAGCGGACGGCCAGGTCGCCCACGTTGACGGGCTGGGTATGGGTGCGGAAGGGCTCAAATGGCATCGACTTCTTCATGTGCGGACCGCGGAGCTTGCGCATGCGCATGTGGATCGGCATCTGTCCGCCCTCGAAGCCCACCTTGCTCTTGGAGCCCGAGCGGGCGCCCGCCCCCTTCTGCCCCCGTCCGGCGGTCTTGCCCGTGCCCGACCCCTCGCCGCGCCCCACCCGCTTGCGCGCCCGGCGGCTGCCGGGAGCGGGCTTTAGGGAATGCAGCCCGATGCGCGGCTCGTTCACTTGCCCTTCTCCTGCACCTCGACCAGGTGGCGCACGGCGTGCACCATGCCGCGGACCTGGGGCGTGTCGGGCGCCTGCACGGTGTGGCCGATCCGGCGCAGCCCAAGCGAGCGAAGCGTCGCCGTCTGACGGCGGTTGACGCCGTTGGTCGAGCGCCGCTGGGTGACCGAAAGCGTGGCCATCAGCTAACCGAGGTGGTCTCGCCGCCGGGGGCTCGCTCGTCGCCATCGCCGTTGGGCGGGCCAGCGGCGTTGGGCAGGGCAGCGGGGTTGGGCGGGGCAGGAGCGCCCTCGCGGGCCTGGCCTCCGTCGCGCTTCTCGCCCCCCAGGCCGAGAACCTGGTTGATCGACAGGTTGCGAAGCTCGGCGACCTCGTCGGGCGTGCGCAGCGTCTGCAGCGCGGTGACGGTGGCCTTGACCAGGTTGATCGGGTTCTGGGAGCCCAGGCTCTTGGAGAGGATGTCGTTGATGCCCGCCAGCTCGAGCACGGCGCGCACGCCGCCGCCGGCGATCACCCCGGTTCCCGGGGCGGCCGGCTTTAGCAGCACTCGACCCGAGCCGTAGACGCCGGTGATCTGGTGGGGGATCGTGGCGCCGAAGCGCGGCACCCGGAACAATGCCTTGCGGGCCCGCTCGACCCCCTTTTGGATGGCGAGGGGCACCTCGTTGGCCTTGCCATAGCCGACGCCGACCACCTGCTGCTCGTCGCCGACGACGACCAGCGCGGTGAACGAGAATCGGCGGCCGCCCTTGACCACCTTGGCTACGCGGTTGATTTCGACCACGCGCTCCTGGAGGTCCAGGCCGGCGGGGCTGACTGAGCGGTCGGCGGGCATGTGTTGGAGCAGGGTAGCTGCTGGCCCCGGCCGGCCTACAGCGCCAGGCCTCCCTCGCGAGCGCCCTCGGCCAGGGCGCGCACGTGGCCGTGATAGCGGTAGCCGCCGCGGTCGAACACCGCCCGCTCGATGCCCGCCGCGTTGGCTCGTTGGGCCAGCACCTCGCCGACGCGGCGGGCGCGCTCGGCCCGCTTTAGCTCGCGCAGCTCGGGCTCGGTCCAGTTGACCGCCACCAGCGTGCGGCCGGCCGAGTCGTCGATCAGCTGGGCGTTGATGCCGCGGTTGGAGCGAAACACCGAGATCCGCGGCCGCTGCTCGTCGCCGGTGATCTTGGCCCGCACGCGCCGACGGCGACGCATCCGGCTTTGGGGCTTGGCCTTGACTGTCATGCCCGTTTGCCCACCTTGCGAGCTACGTACTCGCCCTCATAACGGATGCCTTTGCCCTTGTAGGGCTCGGGCGGTCGCTGCTTGCGCACGTTGGCAGCGGTCTCCCCCACCAGCTGCTTGGAGATCCCGCGCACGACCACCCGCGTGGGGGCCGGTACCTCGAACTCGATGCCCTCTGGGGCCTTGATCGACACCGGGTGCGAGTAGCCCAGGGCGAGTTCGAGGTCGCGGCCGCGCAGCTGGGCCCGGTAGCCGACGCCCTGAATCTCCAGACGCTTCTCGTAGCCCTCGGTGACGCCTTGGACCATGTTGGCGACCAGCGAGCGGGTCAGGCCATGCAGGGCCCGATGCTCGCCCCGGTCGGTGGGGCGGCGCACGACCAGCCGGTCGTCGTCCTGGACGACCTCGATCTCTCGCGGCACGCGCTCGGAGAGCTCGCCCCGCGGGCCGTTGACCCGCACGAGCTCGGGTTCGATCGCCACCGTGACCCCGGAGGGCACGGGGATGGGGGCTTTTCCGATCCGCGACACGCCGCCTACCAGACCTCGGCCACTACCTCGCCGCCCACGCCGGCGGCGCGGGCGTCGTGACCGGTCATCACCCCGCGCGAGGTTGAGACGATGGCGGTGCCCATCCCACCCATTACCCGGGGAATCGAATGCGCGTCGACGTAGGTGCGCCGGCCCGGACGCGATACGCGGCGCAGGCCGGTGATCGCCGACTGTCGACCCCCGGTGTAGCGCAGGCGGATGTTGATCATGTCGCCGGGAGCACCTTGGGGACGGTCGATCGAGTAGGCGTCGATGTAGCCCTGCTCCTTGAGGATCCGGGCCATGTCGGCCTTCAGGTGCGAGGAGGGGATCTCCACCGTCTCGTGCGCGGCCTGGATGGCGTTGCGCACACGCGTGAGGAAATCGGAGACGGGGTCGGTCATCGACATGGGTCTACCAGCTGGACTTGGTCATCCCGGGGATGAACCCGTTGTGGGCGAGCTCGCGCAGACAGATGCGGCACAGACCGAAACGGCGGTAGACCGCTCGCGCCCGGCCACAGCGCTGACACCGGGTGTAGTTGCGGGTCTTGAACTTCTGGGGGCGTGCTTGGCGCACGCGCTGAGAGGTCTTGGCCATCGCTCGTTACTGCTCCTCGCTCGGTTTCTTGTCCGCGCCCTGGGATGAATCGCCGGCCGCCGGCGCCTCGCCTTCCTCGCCCTCTTCGGTCTCGCGCTCGCGCCGGGCGTAGGCCTCGGGGTTCTCCTCCTTGAGCTGCTCTAGGGCAGCCTGCTCGGCTTCGGCCTTGGCCCGCGCCTCTTCGTGTCGCGCCTCCTCCTCGGCCGCCGCGCGCGCCTCTTCGGCGGCGAGGTCGCCCGGTCGCCCCTCGCGGGAGAAGGGCATCCCCAGCGCCTCGAGGAGGGCGAAGGCCTCCTCGTCGCTGCGCGCCGAGGTGGTGATCGTGATGTCCAGGCCTCGCACCCGGTCGATCGAGTCGTAATCGATCTCGGGGAAGATGATCTGCTCGCGCACGCCCATCGAGTAGTTGCCGCGCCCGTCGAAGGAGCGCGGGTTCAGACCCCGGAAGTCGCGGATGCGGGGAATGGCGATCGACATAAGGCGGTCCAGGAACTCGTACGCCCGCTCGCGGCGAAGGGTCACCGAGACGCCGACCGGCATCCCCTCGCGCAGCTTGAAGTTGGCGATCGACTTGCGCGCCCGACGCACGTTCGGGCGCTGGCCGGCGATCGTGGCCAGCTGCTCGGAGGCGGCCTCCAGCATGCCCGAGTCCTGTTTGGCGTCGCCCACGCCCATGTTGAGGGTGACCTTCTCCACGCGGGGCGCCTGCATCGGGGTGCCGTAGCCGAAGCGCTCCATCAGAGCCGGGCGAATCTCCTCCTCGTAGCGGGTCCGGAGACGGGCGGGGGTGGCGGTGGTGGCGGCCATCGCGGCTACTCCAGGCGCTGGCCAGTGCGCCGGGCCACGCGGTGTCGCTTGCCGTTCTCGCGCTCGATCCCCACGCGCGTGGGGTCGCCGGTCTTGGGGTCCACGAGCATCACGTTGGATACGTGGATCGGACCCTCGCGCTCGATCACGCCGCCCACCGTCTCGGCACGCTGGGCGTCCCGTACCTGCTGAGGGCGCTGGTGGCGCTTGATGATGTTCAGGCCCTCGACGTAGATCCGCTGGCGGCGGGGATCCACACGCAGGACGCGGCCGCGCTTGCCGCGGTCCTTGCCCGAGGTGACCAGCACCTCGTCGTCCTTGCGGATCTTCATGCCCATCACAGCACCTCGGGGGCCAGCGAGACGATCTTCATGAAGTTGCGCTCCCGCAGCTCGCGGGCCACCGGTCCGAAGATGCGCGTGCCGCGCGGGTTGCTCTGCTCGTCGATGATCACGGCGGCGTTCTCGTCAAAGGCGATGTAGGTGCCGTCGTCGCGACCGAGCGACTTCTTCGTGCGCACTACGACCGCGGTGACCACCTCGCCCTTCTTGACCGTCCCCTGCGGGGTGGCCTGCTTGACGGTGGCCGTAATCACGTCGCCCACGAAGGCGTAGCGGCGGTGCGAGCCGCCCTTTACGCGGATACACAGGATCTCCCGCGCCCCGGTGTTGTCGGCGACCCGCAGCCGGGTCTCGTTCTGGATCACCGGGCACGCTCCAGGACCTCGACCAGACGCCAGCGCTTGGTGCGCGAAGTCGGACGGCTCTCGATCACCCGCACGGTGTCGCCCTCGTGGGCCTCGTTGGACTCGTCGTGGACGTGCAGCGTCTGCGAGCTCCGCAGGATCTTCTGGTACATGCGGTGCTGGCGGGTAATGTCTATGCGCACGGTGATCGTCTTGTTCGGCTTGTCGGAAACGACGACGCCCTGGCGCAGCTTGGGACGACCGGCCGCACCGGCGGACGGCGCAGGCGGTTGGACATCCGGAGCGGCGGCGCGGCGCTCGCGGGCCTTGGTCCGGCGCCGTTCGCGGGCCGTGCGCCGCGACCGGCCCTTGGCGGCGCGGGCCGCCTGACGTTCGGCCTGGCGCTCCTGCGGGCTCCGCTCCGGTCGGGCATCGCGGTGTGCGGACCGGGCGCGACGTCGGCGCTCCTTGGGCGAAACGGGTCCCGCGGCGGCCGCGGGCTCGGCCCCCTCGCCGACGGGCTCTGCGGCAGCGGGCTCCTCTTCCGCCGGCTCCTCCGCCGCCGGCTCCTCCGCGGCCGGCTCCTCCGCCGCCGGCGCAGCCTCGGTCTCGGCCTCGCTGGGCTTCTCGGCGGCGGGGGCCTCGGCCTCGGCGGCCTCGGGCGCGGGCGCCTCGCCCTCGCTGGGCGTCTCGGCTTCGGTCTCGTTCTCCGGGGTGTCGGGCTTCTTGTCGGTCATCGTTTGGTCAGGGCTGGAGGGTGGGTTCGGGCACGATCTTCAATCCACGCTGGCGGGCCACGGTCAGCGCCCGGGCGAGATCGCGCTTGGCCGCGCGCAGGCCGGCGGTGTTCTCCAGCTCGCCGGTGGCGTGCTGAAAGCGCAGCCCGAACAGCTCGCGTCGGGCGGTCGCGATGTGCGCGGCCAACTCGTCATCGGCCAGGTCTCGGATCTCGCGGGCGGTGGGCACGTCAGTCCTCGCGCATGACGAACTTGGACTTCAGGGGAAGCTTGTGTGCCGCCAGGCGCAGCGCGTCGCGGGCCAGCGGCTCGGACACCCCGGCCAGCTCGAACAGCACGCGACCGGGCTTGACCACGGCGACCCAGCCCTCGGGGTTGCCCTTGCCCGAGCCCATACGGGTCTCGGCGGGCTTCTTGGTCACCGGCTTGTCGGGAAAGACGTTGATCCACACCTTTCCACCGCGCTTGATGTGGCGTGTCATGGCGATACGGGCCGCCTCGATCTGGCGGTTGGTCAGCCATCCCGCCTCGAGCGACTTGAGGCCGTATTCCCCGAACTGGACCTTGACCTGGCCTCGGGCCACCCCGGCGCGGCGGCCGCGGTGCTGCTTGCGGTGCTTGACGCGCTTGGGCGAGAGCATCAGCTGGCCTCCGGGCCAGGCGGCGCATCGGCGTCCCCGGTCTCGGTCGCCGGCTGCTCGGGCGCCGCGGGCTGCTCGGGCGCGGAGGGCGGCGCCTCGGATCGTTCGGGCGCTGGGGGCTGAGCCTCGGTCGGCTCGGAGGCGGGGGACGGCGTCTCGGCACTCGGCGGCGCCGGAGCAGGCGCCTCGCCGGGGCGCGCCGCGCCGGAGCCAGGGCCCGAGCGATCGCGCCCGCCCGAAGCGGGACGCGGCCCGCCCGGACCGGAGCGGCCCGAGCCGCCGCCGCGGCCCCGTCCCCGGCCCCGACCGCCGTCGCGGCCGTCGCGGCCGTCGCGCTCGGACTGGGGCGGCGGGCCGGTCATATCGGTCAGGTCCGCGCCGGAGTAGCCCTCGGGCATGATCTCGCCCTTGTTGATCCAACACTTGACGCCGATGCGTCCGAAGGTGGTACGCGCCTCGTAGAAGCCGTAGTCGATGTCGGCGCGCATGGTGTGCAGGGGGACGCGGCCGTCGGAGTACCCCTCGGTGCGGGCCATCTCTGCGCCGCCCAGGCGCCCGGAGACCTGGATGCGCACGCCCTTGGCGCCGGAGCGCATGGCGCTGGTCAGCGCGCGCTTCATCGCCCGCCGGAAGGCCACGCGGTTTTGCAGCTGCTCGGCGATCGACTGGGAGACCAGCTTGGCGTCGAGCTCGGGGCGCTTGATCTCGAGGATGTTGACCTTGATCTGCTTGCCGGTGATGCGGTGCAGATCGCGCCGCAGCGCGTCGACCTCGCTGCCCGACTTGCCGATCACGATCCCCGGCCGCGCGGTGTGGATGTTGACTTCGACCTCGGCCGAGTCCTTGCGGATGGTGATGTCGCTCAGTCCGGCATGGGCGAGCTTGCCGGTGATGTGCCCGCGGATGCGGACGTCCTCGCCCAGGAATTGGGCGAAGTGGCGGTGAGAGAACCAATTGGACTTCCAGTCGTGGATGTAGCCCACGCGCATTGACTCGGGATGGACCTTCTGACCCACGGGCTACTCCTCTTCCGGGGCGAGCGTGATGGTCAGGTGGCTGGTGCGCTTGCGGATCTGGGTCGCCCGTCCCATCGCCCGCGGTCGATAGCGCTTGAGGGTCGGCCCCTCGTCGGCGATGGCCTGCGTGACGCGCAGCTCATCGCCCACCAGCTCGTGGTTGTTTTCGGCGTTGGCCACCGCCGAGTCGAGTAGGCGGGCCCAGTCGCGCGCCGCCGCTCGTGGCGCGTCCTTACTGCGCTCGGCCTCCAGCTCGGGGACCTTCTGGTCGGCGCCCGCGTCGGCCTTGGCACCGCGGCGACGCTTCCCCGGAGCCTTGGCTGGGGCCTCGGCGGTGGCGGCCGCGGCGCCCTCCTTTTCCACCTCGGTCTCCTCGGCGGCGCTGCCCTCGGCCTCGGGGGCGGCCTTGCGTGCGCGGCGACGGCGGGGCCGGGGGGCGTCTGCGTCCTTCTTGGCGCGCCGGCGCCGCGGCTTGGCCTCCTCGGCCTTGGCCTCGGCCTCCTTGGCCTCGGCGGCCTCAGCCGCGATCTGCTCGGACTCGGCGGCCTTGCCCTTTTCGGGGTCCTGGGGCTTGCTCGGGCTCACCTCACCCTCCCGGAGCCGGAGTGGCCGCGGTACATCCGCGTGGGGGCGAACTCGCCGAGCTTGTGACCCACCATCGACTCGGTGACGAACACCGGGACGTGCTTGCGTCCGTCGTGCACGGCAATCGTGTGGCCGACCATCTCGGGGAAGATCGTCGACGTCCGCGACCAGGTCTTGACCATGTGCTTGGTGTTGGAGGCGTTCATGGCCTCGATGCGCGCCAGCAGGCGCTGCTCGACCCACGGCCCCTTCTTGCTCGAGCGGCTCATGGCTACTTGCGCTTGCCGCGGCGGCGGCCGCGGACGATGTAGCGATCAGACGGCTTGTGCTTCTTGCGCGTGCGGTAGCCCAGGGTGGGCACGCCCCAGGGCGTGACCGGGTGGCGTCCGGCGGTGGTCGAGCCCTCCCCGCCCCCGTGGGGGTGGTCGACCGGGTTCATCGCCGTGCCGCGCGTTTGAGGTCGGACGCCCAGGTGGCGCTTGCGGCCTGCCTTGCCGATCTTGACGTTCTGGTGGTCGGCGTTGCCGATCGTGCCCACGGTGGCCCGGCAGCTGGAGCGCACCTGGCGCATCTCGCCCGAGGGCAGGCGCAGGGTGGCCAGGTCGCCCTCCTTGGCCATCAGCTGGACACCGGCGCCGGCCGAGCGGGCGAGCTGGCCGCCGCGGCCTGGCGCGAGCTCGACGTTGTGCACCACGGTGCCGATCGGCATGCGCGCGAGCGGCAGGCAGTTGCCCACCGCGACCTCCGCCGTGTCGCCCGAGACGACGGCGGCGCCCACGCGCAGTCGGTTGGGCGCCAGGATGTAGCGCTTCTCGCCGTCGGCGTAGTGCAGCAGGGCGATGTAGGCCGAGCGGTTGGGGTCGTATTCGATCGCCGCCACGCGCGCGGGCACGCCGTCCTTGCGCCGCTTGAAGTCGATCTTGCGGTAGCGGCGCTTGGCCCCGCCGCCGCGGTGGCGCGAGGTCTTGCGGCCGTGGGTGTTGCGGCCGCCGCTCTTGCCCAACCCCTCCACGAGCGACTTCTCGGGCTCTGGGCGGGTGAGCTCGCCGAAGTCGGCGTAGGTGGCGAAGCGGCGTCCGGGGCTGGTGGGCTTGGGTTTGCGGATGGGCATGGCTCTAGCTTTCGATGCCCTCCAGGCGCTGGAAGATCGGGATGGTGTCGCCCGGGCGGACCTGGACGATGGCCTTCTTCCACCGTCGCGTGCGCCCCCGGGTGAGGCCGCGGCGCTTGGGCTTGGGCTTGACGATGAGCGTGCGCACGTCGAGCACCTTGACGTCGAACAGCTGCTCAACCGCTTGGCGGATCTCGGTTTTGTGCGCGTCGGGGTGTACCCGGAAGGTGTAGCGATCGGCGGCCGAGAGCACGTAGCTCTTCTCGGACACCACGGGACGGATGAGCACCTGGGTGGGCTCCACGTCAGCCGTCCTTTCCGCCGCCGGAGCTGGCGGGCTCGGGCGCCGTGGCCGGGGCGGGGGCGCCGGCCTCCGGCGCCGTGCCTCGGGCGCGCGCGCCGAGCGCGTCGAGCGCCTGGCGGGAGACCAGCAGCGAGGCGGCGCCGACGATGTCGGCCACCCCCACGTCGGGCTCGGCCCGCACACTCACCCGGGCCAGGTTGCGAAAGGACAGGGCGGCGGTGGCCTCCTCGACGCCGAGCACCACCAGCGTGGGCGGGGATTCGCCCCAGTCGCGCAGCAGCGTGGCGGCGGTCTTGGCCGACGGCTGCTCGCCCACGCCGGCGGGATCGAGCACGGCCAGCGAGCCGCGCTCGGCGTGCAGGGAGAGCGCGCTGCGCAGGGCAGCGCGGCGCTCCTTGCGGTTGACCTTGACCGTGTAGGAGCGGGGCTGGGGGCCGAATACCACGGCGCCGCCTGCCCACAGGGGGGATCGGTTCGAGCCGGCCCGCGCGCGTCCGGTGCCCTTCTGGCGCCACGGCTTGGCGCCGCCCCCCCGGACCTGGCTGCGCGTGCGCGTGGCGGCGGTGCCGCGGCGCCGGGCATTGAGCTCGGCGCGGACCGTCTCGTGTACCAGCGGGCCCGAGAAGCGGGCGCCGAAGACTTCGGCGTCGAGCTTTACCTTGCCGGCGGCGCCCAGCACCGGAGCGTCAGCCATCGGAGCGCACCTCGACGATTCCGTTGCGCGGACCGGGCACGGCGCCGCGCACGAGCAGGAGATTCTCGCCGGCGCGCACCTGGACGACCTGCAGGCGCCGCTGGGTGACGCGCTCGTTGCCCATCTGGCCCGGTCCGCGCATGCCCTTGAACACCCGCGAAGGGGTGGCTGAGGCGCCGATCGAGCCGGGCGCGCGGATGTTGTGCGAGCCGTGGGTGGTCGGACCGCGGCTGAAGTTGTGGCGGCGCACGGTGCCCTGAAAGCCCTTGCCCCTAGACGTGCCCGAGACCTTGACGCGCTGACCCGGCTCGAACGCCTCGACGGTCACCGTCTCCCCCACCTGCAGCTCGCCCACTTCGTCGCGAAACTCGACCAGGTGCCGCAGAGGCGGGGCGTCGACCTTCTTGAGATGGCCGAGCTCGGCCTTGGACAGCTGCTTTTCCCGCGCCGCGCCGAAGGCCAGCTGGACCGCCTCGTATCCGTCGCGGTCAGGGGTGCGCACGGCGGTCACCGGACACGGCCCGGCCTCGAGCACGGTCACGCGCTCGACACGGCCGTCCTCGCCGAACACCTGGGTCATGCCGATCTTGCGGGCGATGATCGCGGCCATCGGCTCAGGCGAGGCGGATCTCGATGTCCACGCCGGCCGGGAGATGGTCCAGGCGCTGGAGCGAGTCGACCGTCTTGGGCGTGGGCTGGTGGATGTCGATCAGCCGCTTGTGGGTGCGGATCTCGAAGTGCTCGCGCGAGTCCTTGTCCTTGAACGGAGAGCGGATCACGCAGTAGACGTTCTTCTCGGTGGGCAGGGGCACGGGACCCGAGACTCGGGCCCCGGTGCGCGTGGCGGTCTCCACGATCTCCTTGGCCGCGGTCTCGATGGCCGACGTGTCATACGCCTTCAGGCGAATACGGATGTTGTTCTGGGCGGCCGTGGCCATGGTCTGTTACTTGCTTGGGCTCTGGCGGTAGGTGCTGACGGTGATCGCTGGGTGTTTGCTGCTTGGCGTTCGGCGGTCGTGGACCGCACAACGCCGGGAGCTCATGCGCCCCCGGCGCGGAGAGGGCGGCCCTGGTCTCCCGGGGTCCGCCCCCTGATGTCGTATCCGACTCGCTGGCCTGTTCGAAGGCGAAGGGCGCGGTGGCCAGCTCGCTGCGCCCTCCTGGCTACTCGATGATTTCGGTGACCACGCCCGAGCCGACCGTGCGACCGCCCTCGCGGATCGCGAAGCGCAGGCCCTGGTCCATGGCGATCGGCTGGATCAGCTCGATCTCCATGGCCACGTTGTCGCCGGGCATGACCATCTCGACGCCCTCGGGCAGCTTGGCCACGCCGGTGACGTCGGTAGTACGGAAGTAGAACTGCGGCCGGTAGCCGCTGAAGAAGGGGGTGTGACGACCGCCCTCCTCCTTCTTGAGGACGTAGACCTCGGACTTGAACTTGGTGTGGGGGGTGATCGAGCGCGGCTTGCACAGCACCTGCCCGCGCTCGATGTCCTCGCGCTTGGTGCCGCGCAGCAGGCAGCCGACGTTGTCGCCCGCGCGACCCTCGTCGAGGATCTTGCGAAACATCTCCACGCCGGTGACCACCGTCTTGGTGGTGGGCCGGATGCCGACGATCTCGACCTCCTCGCTGGTCTTGATCACGCCCTGCTCGACGCGACCGGTGGCCACCGTGCCCCGGCCGGTGATCGAGAAGACGTCCTCCACCGGCATCAGGAAGGGCTTGTCGAGCTCGCGGGTGGGCTCGGGGATGTAGGTGTCCAGCGCCTCGGCCAGCTCGAGGATCTTCTGCCTCTCGTCTGCGTCGCCCTCGAGCGCCTTGAGCGCCGAGCCGGTGATGAACGGGATGTCGTCGCCGGGGAAGTCGTACTCGGAGAGCAGTTCGCGGACCTCGACCTCGACCAGCTCCAGCAGCTCCTGGTCGTCGACCATGTCGGCCTTGTTGAGGAACACCACGATGTAGGGCACGCCCACTTGGCGGGCGAGCAGGATGTGCTCGCGGGTCTGGGGCATCGGCCCGTCCGCCGCCGAGACGACGAGGATCGCGCCGTCCATCTGGGCGGCCCCGGTGATCATGTTCTTGACGTAGTCGGCGTGGCCGGGGCAGTCGACGTGGGCGTAGTGGCGGCTGTCGGTCTCGTACTCGACGTGCGAGGTGGCGATCGTGATCCCGCGCTCCTTCTCCTCGGGAGCGTTGTCGATCTCATCG
>VAYS01000013.1 GCA_005883215.1 Actinomycetota bacterium | reverse complement strand
GCAAGCCGTGTAAGCCGCCACAGGCGCCACAGGAGTCTGGGAGCGGCCCGCCAGGGAACCTCGATGAAGGTCGGGGGCCCGGCAGCGACCCGCACGGCCCGACGCTGAGCGTTAGGACGGGTGGGCGAATCATCGTTCGGCTGGTCGGCCATGGAGCTCATCATGTCAGCGTGGCTTACACACCCGGAGTACCAGGGTGATCGGAACCCTGTCGCCGCACACATAGCCTCCGGCTGGATCACTCTCAAGACCGGCAGGCGGTTGGCCTGTTTAGGCGCTACCCCCGGAGCGGTGGGGGCTCAAGCAGCAAGGCGTGCACCACGAGCATGGGGCGCCTGTGCCTAGCCGATCGCGCAGACGATGTTCCGGTGAGCGGTCCGGCGGGCCCGGACGACCACGGTGGTCTGGCAGCCGCCGTGGTTGGGCAGCTCGGCGGTCAGCCGGTAGGCGCCGGCGGGCAGACGGAGTGAAAAACGACCGTGGCGCGCCCTGATCCGCCGGACAGTCCTCGTGCCGCGCATCACTCTGATGTGTGCCGGTCCCGCTTCGCCAAAGCACCCCGGCGAGCCACTGACGGGCGCAGGGCCGCCGCACAGCAGGATGGTGAACAAGCCACTCGTCAGAAGCCCGGTGTTCGCGACGAGCAACGCGAGAGCGACGCGGGCAGCCACAGCCATGCTGATCACCACCCGCCGCGAACTACCGGCCGCGCTGTGCGCCCGGCGGCGGTGACTGCTGCTCGGTCGGGTCGGGCCGGGTGGGGACGTCGAGCTCCGGCGGTGTGCAGCTCGCCGCGCGGGCCGAGCCCGGCCCCGGTGATCCGCGTGGGGCGCCAGTCGCGCGGGGCAACCTCGTGCGGCATCCACCGCCCGGACCCCTCCTCGTCGGCCTCCAGGCGGCGGCACTCGGCGAGAGCCTGCCCGTGAGTCATGACGGAAAGGCTACGCCTGCCGGTACGCGCGCAGCGCTCACGCCGAGCGCCCAGAGCGAACCGGCCGGATTCCCGGCTGGCTGGCCTATCATCGGTTCTCCACGATGATCTGGGAGGTTGGACGGGCATAGCATGCGGTCGCCGGGCGGGTCGCCGACACCAGCAGCACCAGACGCGGAGTCTGGGCCGCGGGTGGTCATGTACTCGCTGAGTGGGTGTCCGTACTGCTTTCGGGCGCGGCGGCGGCTGCGGCGCAAAGGCGTCGCCTTCCGCGAGATCCGCTTCGGGTTTCGCGAGCGTAGGACCGGCCGCGGGGTCCTCGCCCGCCTCGGCGGCGCGACATTTCCGCAGATCCTCATCGACGGCACCCGCCTCGGCGGTAACGCCGAGCTGGTCCGGGCGGACCGCTCCGGCGAGCTCGACCAGCTGCTGCGGGCGCCGTACGCGACCTAAACGACAACCGCGAGGTTCAGGCGGCGGCAGACGCGCAGTCTAGCGCTAGCCGGTCAAGGACTGGGCCTCGCCCGCGCTGCGCGCGCCGCTGACGCGGCAGCCCGTTGAGCGCGCGGCGCCTTCGGCGGATGGGATCCCGGCCGGGCCTGCCTGTTCCAGAGCGGAGCGGCTCAACCGAGCCGTAGTGGGAGTAATTGTCCGGAGCGTGCGTATGCGTCGACCGAGACGGTCGCGGTCCGGATGTGCCGGCGGCGCAGTAGTTGGATCTGGCGTCGGCTGAGCCGTCCTCGCCAGGTGTACCTGGCGCCGGGTCCTAAAGGCCTGGAGAGCAGGCGTGCGAGAGGCATCAGGTTGATCGCCGGGTGACTGTCGAGGACTCCTGCGGCGAGGCAGCCGGCTGGGGTTGTCGGCTCACATTGCATGGTGATGCTGTAGACGCGCGTGCGCGTATTTATGTGGAGCCGTTTGGTTATTAGCCCAACGTGCTCGCAATGGGCTCCCTGAAATGGGGGCGCCGGCGTGCTGATCTCCCACACGCCGATGCTCGAGGGGGCACATGGCACCGCCCACCATGCGAGGGTCCGGCCGTCGAAGTCCCATGGGCCTAGCCCGAAGATTGGCCCGCTGTCGGCGATCTTGGTGCCGTCTAAGGTGTAGATCGCGAACGTCCCGCCGCGGATGCTTCCCTGTAGCGCGACCCGGTTGGCGGAGAAGCGCAGTGTTGCGCGGTCCCACAGTCCGAGGCCGGGGATCGGATGAAGCGAAGGCGCGGCCACCGATGCCCAGGCGACTCCGGTTGGGCAGGTTTGGCATCCGGACGTCCGAGACCAGTTCGAGGTGATCACGGCCACGGAGCCGTCTGATTGCATGTCGAACTGTTGCTGGTAGTCGGATGTCTGCACATCGAGCCGGTAGACCTGATCGCCGGTACGCCGATCGAAGACCGTCAGGGTCGACGGTGTAAAGACGAAGCTCGGGTGGTCGAGCACCGCCGCGTAGGGGCCCGCGATGCGCGTGGTCTGCCGTGAGCCGCTGGGGCCAAAGCGGGTAACGAGCACTGGAGCCGGGTCGCCGGCCGCGGCGAGATCGCGCACGACGAAGCCTCCCGCACAGAGGTCGTCGACGCCGAGAAGGCTGTCCGAGACCTGGAGCCTGTCCGCGAACGGGCACACTCCGCGCCGCGGATATCTGCACTCGTATCCGCGTCCGGCGTCACAGCGAACGACCGACCTCAGAGGACCGGCGAGCGGCCCAGCGACGATCTCGGAAAAGGCCGTCACGCTCCCCGAAGCGCAGCCCTTGTCCGGCTGACACTTGTCGCCCTGCGCGCCTAGGGCGAAATAGCTCGAGGATGCGGCAACCGAGACCTCAGAATCCGGAACCGGGTACCCCTCGCGGTGGTACGCGGGCAGCGAGGCGATGTCCGCGCTGCCGGTCGGGCCGTCCCGCCGGACGACCAGGCGGCGGTTAGGGCGTGACTCGACCCAGACCACATCAGGCCCGGCGTTCACCGGCCCAGTCACCACCGCGGCCTCGGGCCGGATCACGCGGGTCGCTGCCGCTGCCGACCAAGGCACTGCGCAGCAGGCCACGAGCACCAGCAGCACAACCCCCAATCGCATACGAGCACCAACGCGCAGCCCACTCCACCGTTGCGCCATTCCCCCGCGTCCCGCTCGCGGACCCCAACGGATGTGCCCGGTCTACCGCGACACGGATAAGGGGCTGTAGAGCGGGCGCGCGTGCGCTAGCTCGGCCGCTTCTGCCGCGAAGCGCCCCGTGCATCGCTGGAAGACGTGCGCGACGCGACCGACCCGTTCAACGAGCTCGCCATCGACTCGCGCCCAGTCCTCAGGGCGTCAGGAGGCCGCGCTCGAAACGCTCACGGAGCTGTGCGCCAGGTACCGGCTTAGCGACGTGGAGGTCGTACCAAAGACGGGACGCCACTGCGTCCGCGGAACGATGGGTGGGCGGTTTCGCAACTCGCGGTGTGAGGGCTCGTTTGAGCGACTGTGGCCGGGCGTTGGCCAGCGGCGATCTTGGGTCTTGCGTTGGCGGTGGTGCTGGCGAGCTGGTCGCCGAGCGCCAGCGCCCTGACCGGGGCTCGTCCGGTGCCGGTGGCCGGACCGGTGCTGTTATCCGGCGATCGGGTGGCCTGGATCGCCCCGGTCGGCCAAGACGCCACGCGGCTGCGGGTGTACACGGCGGCGCCGGGGAGACCGCAGCAGCCCGGTGCCCTGCTGCCGAACCTGGGCCGCTATCGGATCTCCCGCCTGGCGGCTTGGAACGGGTGGTTGACGATCAATCCCAGCTTCTACGATTACGACGGCACGCTGCTTTCAAGCCGACTGCTGGCCGGCCCGCCGGAAGGGCCCCTGCACACGCTGATCGACTGCAGAGCCGTTTAGCTTCGGTCTGGGCGACCAAGACCTGCTCCTGGGCCGAGCACATTGCCTGGCGGCCGGATCGCGGCCGACCCCCGATAGCGAGGTGCTGCTGCAGGACCGGATAACCGGGAAGGTGGCGCCAGTCGCCGGCGCCCGCGGCCCGGTAGCAGCCGCCGGCTCGCAGATCGCCTGGTATCAGGGCGGCCAGGTCGTCGTAGCGCAGCTCCCCGGACCCACGGTGCGCTACCGCGCAGCATTAGCGGCGCTCGCGGAGCCCGGCCCCAGCCCAAGACAAGCGGGCAACCTGCTCCTCCTGGACCGTGCTGGGGACGCCCTGGCGCTGATCGGAAACCTCGCGCCGCCTGTCGCGTACCTGGCGACACCCGAGACTCGGCAGTTCAAGCTACTGAGCCCGGCGCTAACACCGATCTACGGAAACAGCAACGCAGCTCTGGCCGGCGGTCGCATCGTCGTCGAGGACGATCACTATGGGGGCAATCTCATCGTGCTTGGCGACACGGCGGGCCACGTAACTAGCTTCCTGAGGACAAGTCCCGGCTCTTATGAGGACGCGCCACTAGCCGGCGGGGTGGATACCGACGGCGAACGCGTCGCATACGCCCAAGGAGCATGTGATGGAGCGGTCATCCAGGTGCGCCCGACTACCAGGCCCTCATGGTTGGCGGTCCGGCCGTGCCCACTGGTATTCCGCCACCATCCCCTACTCAAGATCGACTCGGGCGGGTCGTTGACCATCGACCCCGGGGTTGTGTGCGAGGAGGGGTCCCTGCAGCCCTGTGACACCTTCTCGGTGTGGAGAGGTCCCACGCGCCTCGCCGACAATGGCCTATCGACCTACAACCCCGATGGAACGCCCACTCTGTCGCCTGGGCTCACGCTAGTAACCGCGCGCGGCGCCAGGCTGTTGCGCCGACACCCCGGCCCCCTGCGTGTTCGCATCAAGCTCAATCGAGGCGATCGCACCGGCACCAGCACCGCCACCCGCACCCTGTACACCACCCGGGCCGCCAAACGCGCCCTCCGAGACCCCGCCCGCTTCATCCCCTAGCCCTAGCCAGCGCGTTGAGACGATGTGCAGGCGCCGCCAAGGCGTTCGCCCACCTCGCCACCACCCCCGCAAACGCCTCCGGCCCTCAGGGGGCCTCGGCGGTCGAAGTGCTCACCGACCTGTGCGGGAGGTACCGGCTGGCGACCTGATGGCGCGTCGGCCAAGTCACTAGGCGCACCGTGCGGGGTAGATAAACCGATGGACTTCCCATTGGTCGCGATCCCATTCGCCATCGGCTTCCTCCTCGGGATGCTCGTCCGGCGGCGCCTCCTGCTCTGGGCTTTGGCGGCCGCGTGGCTGGCGTTGTTCCTGGTCCAAGCGCTCGTGTACGGCATCCACGACTTCGAGATCGAGACGCCAGTGTTCGTGATGCTCTGGCTGCTGATCGGGTTGGTGTTCCCCGCCTGCGGCGCCGCGTTTGGAATAAGCGTGGGCGAGAGGATCTGGCCTCCGGGCAAACATGCCGCTAGCGGGGTCCTTGCCGGATTGAGTCCGGGTGTCGCTCGATCTGGCCTCTCTCGCCGATCCGGCCTCTCTCACACATGAAAGTGCGTCTTTTGGTTGCGGTGGGTTACGCGGTCGCGTGCGCGCTGACCGCCATCGCATGGCCCTACGCCCTCATCGGCGGATCGGGGATAACCACGGACGTGGTGGCCGCGGCGGTCATCGTCGCGCACATAGGCGTGGGATGGTTCCTGATTGGTCCGCGAGTGCTTGCCGTGTTCGTAATCGCGGCGCTGGTAGGTCCAGGTGCTCGAGTGGACGATCCGTGCATGATTGTCGGCTACCACACCGACTTTCAGTGCACATCGGCGATCTACGCGCTGGCCGCGTCGTTCGTGCTTCCGGTTGCCACGTTGACGATCTTCGCGGGGGAATTGGTGCCTCGCATTCGGCAACGTGGACGCCCTTCTCTAATGAAGGGACGCCGGGCGATCCTCGCGTCTGCGGCTTTGATCCTGCTGGGCGCACTCTTTCTGCCGTGGTACAGCGGCGTGGAGGACAGCGGGCCCTACTCGACATCGGGCTGGAACGCGTTTGATGAGCTCAACGTTGGGTTTGCCGCCGTTGCCGTGGCGGTCCTAATCTCGACAGTCGCGCAAGTGCGGGTAGTCGACGCTGGGGTCCGAGTCCTAGCGGCGGCGGCCGCCGGTATCTGCTTCTACCGCATCTTCACTCCCGCAGACGGCGACTTTGCGCTTGGAAATCCGGCAGCCGGACCCTTCGTCGCCCTTGCCGCGCTACTCGTGTCATCGCTAATGCTGCAGGCCCACAGAAACGCTGGGCGACCGGCCCGTGACGTACGAAGAGCCTCCCGTCATGCGCTGGCAGCGGATTAGCGCCGGTGGGTTTACTCCGGGCACCCTGCGGCAAGACGCAGAGCTTCCCACGCGAATGCTGCCTATGGAACTATCAACCCGATCCGCTCGACTTTGCCGTTATGGTCACGAGCGACCACCGTCATTCCGAAGCGAACTACCTGCCCCCGTGAGTTGACCTCGCGGCAATAGAACGTGTGCTTGCCATAGCCCGAGTCGGGTGTGCGCTCACAGTGCACAGGCGGGTAAGCCGGGCGCACGTCGCTGCGGTGTCCGTTTAGGTACTTCTCAACATCTCGCGCCGAGAGTCGGCCAGAGCCACAGCCGCTGAGGCCGAGGACGATTAGAACCGTTCCGGCCTTTCGGATGACGTGCACTACGACAGACGGACGTGGAAGCTTCGGCGGAAGTACCGGCTGGGTCGTCGTGAACCGCATCGTTTACGCGGAGCGCCCCCGCGCGAGTCGGGGGTGCTGTTCTGCCGCTGCCACCAACGCAATAGATTGGGCCGCGGCAGTAGATGGTGTTGTGCTCCAGGTCGCGCCCTCGGTCTCGGCCGCCTGCTGGCGCTCAGCCTCCTCCCGGGCCGATGGCTCGCCCAGGCAAACGATCACCCGCTCGGGCGGGTCGGGCTCGGGGCCTTGCGTTCGGATGGTCTCATGCCTAACTGCGATCGCATGGGCTGGACCGGGACCTGGGCCTGGGCCGCAGGGGACCGCTCCAGAAGAACCAGCGAAGCCAGTTGGGCGGAACGGTCTCGGACACCAGCACCCTCCTATGGCCGGGCCACAGACTTGAGGTGAGCGCCTCCATGTCGCTTGGTATGCGCCGGTAGACGAACCGCTCGCGCCACGCCCGGCGCACCATCAGCACGAGCAGCACGATCCCGTAGGCCGGCATGCCTATGGTCGCTCATCGTCGAGCAGGTACCCGAACCTCACTGCCAGGACGTAGACAACGACCACGTTGGGCAGAAAGCCGATCAAGAGCGAGACGATGAAGGGGACGCCGAGGAGGATGAGGCCGGCGACGATGGCGGTGCAGAGCAGCGTGCTCGCCATCGCGACCGCGCGCCAGCGCAGCGGAATCCGTTGCCACGCCCGCCGCTCGTGATCGGAAGACCCGTTCACTCTGCCCGCAAACGATGCCACCAACGGCACGCCTGCCCAGTCGGTCCTATCTGTCGTTGAGGTCGAGCACGGGCGTTGGCGGCTCGATCTGCGCCTGGTCATCGGTGGGCACGATCGCGGTCCCCAGGGCGAAGAACTCGATCACATGGCTGCCCCAGCCGTGGCTCTTCTCCTCGAGGGTGACGCCGACGATGCCCTCGGCCTTTAGCTCCTGCGCTTCGGCCTGCATTCGTTGCATGGCGAGCAGGGATGGTCGTCTAGGAGAACCGTGCTTGGATGTTTGCGAATTCGCGCTGCAGCGATTGGTGCTGAGTCTCGAACAGCTCGTCGGGCATGTCGGGGCCCTGGAACATCGTGAAGCTGTAGGCGGTTCGCCCATCGGGCAGCTCGACAGCCCGGGTCGGGAAGACGGCCATCTGGTCCTTTGTCGGTCCGGCGAACATGTCGATCACGCCGGTCCCCGGATCGGCTTCGATCTTGAAGTAGAATTCCCCGAGGCCGTTGACGACCTTGTAGTCCTGGCCCTCGCGCTTTAGCTGGCGGGCGAACTCGGTCGCCCACTCGGGGAGCCTCTCGATGTCCGACATGTAGTCGAACACCACGTTTCGCGATGCCGGCAGAATCGTGGTCACCGTCTCACTTCTCACAGGCCCATCACTCCTTTCAGCGCTCGTGCGAGCGCCTGTCGTTGACGCTGGCCGAGGGCAGCCAGCACTCTGGTGTCGAGCTCGCGCAGGACCTCGTCGGCGACCGGCCTGAATTCTCGCGCGCGCTCGGTCAGATGAACACGGAACGCCCGCGAGTCGTCAGGGTCGCGCTCCCGCGCCACCAGGCCGTCGCGCTCGCATAGGCGCACGAGCGTGGTCATGGTCTGTTTCGACAGGCGGGCGCGCTGTCCGATTTCGCCCATCCTCAGCCCGTCCTGCTCAAAAAGCGGCAGCAGCACCGACCCGTATGACGGGCGCACTTCGGCGAAGCCGCGCGCCGCGAAGCGCTCGGCGAGCAGCTGGTTCCAATGCTGCGAGGCCTTGGCAAGCAGGAACCCGAGGTTGTTCGTGTCGCTGCGATCTGCACGGCTTGCCACCAGAATGTACGATATCAGACTAAAGTCGGGCTCACCATGGCGTTCGGGATCGAGAGCGCGGGGCGCCCGGGTAGTGCCATCCACCCACTCCGTGCCAACCCATTTCCGCGGGATCCGCGGCCCAACCGGGCCGTGTGCGCGATCCGCGGCCCAACCCTGCGCCGTCCTGCGATGGGTGAGCTCAGCGTCCGCAATCCATAGCGCGACACGCGCGATAGGCGCGCACAAGATGACGAACATAGGCCGGCGGAGGGAGAAACGTGCGCAATGTGTGTCCGTTCGGCGCGAGCCAGGCGATCCTCGTAGGCAGCCCCTTGAGGACTGCCTTGCGGACCTGGGCGGTGCGCCTGGGGTCGGGTCCCGAGGCGAGCGTGGGCAGCCGATCGCACTGCCCGCGTAACGACAGCCCCGCCAAGCGCTCGCCCGCCGACCGGCTGGCATCGACGAGGCAGAAGGCCGGTCCCGACGGGGTCAAGGCGCGAAACAAACTGAGCCCCCTGCGCAGCTGCCGTCGCTTGCGTGCCGACAGGCGCCGAGCACACGCAATCTTGCGAAGGTCAAGCTCCGAAGCCGCACCCTGTCCGACCACCACATAGGTGGTGCGCGTCCCGGAGAAGTGCTCGGGCGGGACGGCCCTCACCCGCCGAATGAGCCCGGGGTCGTAGCTCTCGAGCTGCAAAGAGAGCTCCTGGCCGAGCGGCTTGTCAGTTCTAGGCAGCCGATCGGCCGCACCCGCGGAGCGTCGAAACAGGCCAAACGAATCTGTAGCTCCGGCCACCGCACCCGCTGCCGCCTCGCTCGGCCCCGGAAGAAAGGTCCGACAATCAACCGTCGCGCTCCTCGAACGTCCGACAGGGTCAGAACGCCCACTTAGGAACCGGCGCCGCGCCATCCGCGGCCCAACCCCCGGTTCCGCACGATCCGCGGCCCAACCCTGCCGGGAAGGCCGTCGAGCAGTTGACCGGAGCGGGACTCGTAGCCTTCGGCTGCGCGTTGTCAAGGTCGGCCCTCTCGGGCTCGCCTGCTGCGACCGCTGGCGCGGCTCCCTATGACAACGCTTCGCCTCCGGCTATCTCTCACTTAGGTCGGCCAGGGCCGACCTCTGGTGGGCTCGGACTCAAACCTGGCGGCAGCCTCGGGCGTCCGCGAGACCCCGGCCTGATTAGCGGCGCCGGGCCGTCCCCGAGCCACGCCCTCCGCACGGACGCGGTCGCGGGGCGAGGCGACCGGCCCGGCGCCGCCTATGCGCGATCCGCGGCCCCACCGGCGGCACACTCCGGGCTCGAACGACGCGTGAGCTAGCCTCGACCGGGTGTCGAGCGGGGGTGACGCGACGCTTGGGATGGGGCATGATCTATTGCTGATGCCAGCCGGAGGGCAAGTACTCGCGGTCAGGCCGCCCCGCGCGGTCCGTGGGCGCGCGCTGAGCGTCGCTGTGGGGGCGCTGACCGCGGCTGTGGTCGGTCTGGTCGGTCTGGGTGCTCCGGGGGTGGCTGGCGCGTCGGTGACGATCGGGAGCGATCTGAGCGCGGCCAACGACACCGGGGTTGGGTGTCCGGGGGCCACGGCCACGTGCACCGAGTCTCAGACGGCGATCCCCGGTCGCCAAGTCACTTCCCCGACGGATGGCACGGTCGTGCGCTGGCGGGCCAACGGCAACAACGCTCTGGGGGCGTCGCTGACGTTTCGGGTGCTGCGCCCGGCGGGCGGGGCGTTCACCGGCGCCGGTGCGAGCGCGGCGACCCCGGTGCCTGCCGGAATCCAGACGTTCAGCGTGACTCTCCCTATCCACGCGGGCGATGTGATCGGCGTCGACCAGACCAACGCCGGCACAGAAGCCCCTTTCCATCACACTGGCGTCCCCTCCACGTTCACGATCGCCGAGTTCGGCCCCAAGCTCGGGGCGAGCGAAACGCGGGTGCCCGACATCAGCGGATCGACGTTCGAGCTCCTCGTAAACGCCGACGTCGCCGCCCTGCCCACCTCGACCGCCTCGATCCCAGCCTGCAGCCAAACCGGCGCCATCCCGGCGAGCGTGGCGTCTGACCCCGACCCGGCGGTCGCGCCCAAGGCACTTCATGTGCGCATCGACGCAGGGGCCGAGCAGGCGCTCGCCACCACCGGCAACCCCGGCAGCGTCGCCGTGGCGGTGCCCAACGGCACCCATTCGCTCGAGTTCTGGGGCGAGGACACCGTCGGCGGCCTCGAGAGCCCGCATCACACCGCCACTGTGCGCGTCGATACCGCCAGCCCCACGGTCACCATCACCTCAGACCAAGGCAAGAACACCTACACCGTGGGTGAGCCGGCGTCGGTCACCGTCAGGGCCACCGACCTGGACGGCTTCCTCGCCGCCAACCCCAATGCCAACAACCAGCCGATCTCGACCGCCCTGCCGGGAACCTTCACCATCACTCGCACCGCGACCGACAACTGCGGCAACACCACCACCGCCTCGTTCACCTACACCGTCACCGCCCCACCCGTCTTCCCACCCGTCTTCCCGCCCGTCGCCTCCGCCGCGATCTCCGGGCTGAGCCTGAACCCCACGGCCTTTCTCGCCGCGCCCGCCGGACCCTCGATCGCCCGCAAGAGGACCGGCACCACCGTCAGCTACCTCGACAGCCGCACGGCCACCACGACCTTCACCGTCCAGCGCCCCGTCAAAGGCATCAGACACGGCAAACGCTGCGTCAAGCCCAACCGCAACCGCCGCCGGCACGCCAAACGCTGCGCCCGCTACCTCAACGCCGGCAGCTTCACCCACCGCGACCGCGCCGGACCCAACAAATTCCACTTCACCGGGCGCATCAACCGCCGCAAGCTCCGGCCCGGCCGCTACCGCCTGCGCGCCACCCCCCAGACCCCCGGCACCAAGCCCGGCCGAACGGCCTACACCAACTTCAAGATCAAGCGCCCCTAGCCAACCCCCGGTCCGCGCGATCCGCGGCCCACCCTTCGGCGCTGTCGAAACCAAATGAGCCGCGCTAACCCGACACGGGATCCCGGCCGAGCGCTGCCGCGGCGGCTGGTAGGAGGTGGTCTCCCCACCACAGCAGTCCGCCCGCGTCGAAGGTGGGGACGCCGTAGACGCCTTGGGCGATGGCGGCGTCGTTGGCCTCGCGCAGGGCCTGCTTGAGCTGGGGGTCGTCGAGCGCGGCGTCGAGCTCCGCCGAGTCGAGCCCGGCACGGTCGGCAGCCTCGAGCACCACTGGCCGAGCGGTCAGGTCAAGGCCCTCGACGAACGCCATCGCAAAGGCAGCCTCGGCGAAGCGACGGGCCTGGCCCTGCGCGTGGGCCCAGGTGGCGGCGCGCATCGCGGTCAGCGTGTTGGCCGGATACGGCTCGGGCCACACGATCGGCGACAGCCCGTAGACACGAGCGCGGTCCTCGATCTCGGCGATGCCCGCCGCGCGCAGCGCGGGGGTCGCGCCCCAGCTGGCCCGCCGGTAGTGCTTGTGCAACGCGCCGACCAGGATCGGCTGCCAGACGACAGGCGGACCGAGCATGTCATCGACCCGGTGTGAGGCCAGGTACGAGTACGGCGAGGCCAGATCGAAATAGAAGATCGGAACGTCAGACATCGCGGAGAACGAGTCCTATGGCGTCGGCAGCGAGGACTATGCCAGCCGGAGCCACATAACGCCGGCCGCCGAGACGCTCACGTTCCGCGCGATCCGCGAGCCAACCGAGTCGGGCACGCTCCGGCTCGGTGGTGCGCAACCCACGGCCAGGTAGATCGTTGCGGGATATGTGCGCCCGCCCGTGCGCCTGGCTGCCGTGCTCGCCGCGGCTCTACCCGGTTTGCTGCCCTCATCGGCGCAGGCGGTGGTTGTGCGGGTGCCGAACGTGCCCGAGGCCGGTCCAGTGTTCGCCGGCAACCAAGTGCTGTGGGCAGACGGCCGGGCCGACGGCGGCATTGATCTGAAGACCGCGCCGCGGAACGGCGGACGCCCGCGGCTGGTGCAGTCGTTTCCCGGCAAGCACCACTATCTGGCTGACACGCATGTCGCCGCGTCAGACCAGCGGTGGGCGGTACAGATAGTGGGGAAGTACCTGTTGCCGCCGGTTTCTTACGTCCAACCGTCGTGGAACGCAAGCTCCTACGCGGGGCCTATCGGGAGCCCACTCGCCGCGCTTTACCCAGGATGCCCAAACGTAGCCGCGCCCGGCTCCCCGATTGGGTCGCTGGCGGTGGACGGCTCGACGATCGGATTTACGGCGCCGCCGTGCCTCACCGATAGGCCGGGCGGCGGTCAGCCTGGGAGCACGCGGGTCGAGGACTTTTCGGTCATACCACCCAAGACCACGGCGTTGTCACCAGGTGCATCCGCGATACGCCTGGCTGGTCGGTACGCGGCGTGGGGGGAGGGCACGGCCTATACCGGCACTCTGCTGGTATTCGACCTTGCGACTAAGTCGGCGGCGCTGTCGCTTGCCCCGAGCCCGCAGTTCGCGAACTCGTCCACGGGGGGCGGCCTGCAAAGCCTTTCCCTGCAGTCCGATGGGACCATGGCGTTCTCCTATCTGGCCGGGTCCAGGGAGCGGCTCGCGTGGGTATCGATCAGAGAGCCTCGCATCCACCCAGTCGCGCTCCAGGACAGCGGCCTGTTCAGCGTCAAGCTCGCGGGCGGGCTCGTAGCGCTGGTCAGCCGCCCCCGGTACGTCCTCGATCAAGGGGTCGACTCCGGACAAGTCATTCCGGACGACAACGTCTTGACGGTAAGAGACCTAAGCGGACACCTCATACGCACCGTGGCCAAACACGTCTCCGACGCACAACAGCACGACCGGATGGACTTCGACGGCCGCCAAGTCGCCTTCGTAACCCGCGGCTGCGACGCCGCGCAAATCCACGTAGACGACATCACCTCCCCGGCCTCGCACACCCAGCGCCCCAGACGCTGCCGTCTGCGTCTGAAAGGGCCGCCTCGGCTGGTTCAGAACGGAGGCCTCAAGCTCAAGCTCGATTGCCGAGGGTTTACCGGCACCTGCGCCCTGGCCTACGCCAAAGCCACCGCCCGCGTCCACGGACGACCCATCACCATCGCCGAAGGACACCCCGTCTCCGACGCCACCCGGCCCGTCCTGGACGTCACAGACCAAGCGGCCGGCCCGGTCTACGGTCGCCACGGACACCTGCGCCTCACCATCACCGCCGTCGAACGAGACACCACCGGCTCACACGCGCAGCGCCGCCGCGGAAACTTCACCCTGCGCCACTGACCCCACCGTCGCTGACCGCCCACACCCACACGCATGGGTCTACCCTCGGCTGGTGAGACGACATCTGGCACTGGCGATGTGGTGCGCGCTCGTCCTCCTCCTCTGTGCATTGACGGTCCCGGCCGGATCGGCGATCGGCCGGCCCGCTCGTCACAAGCGCTGCGCGCTGCCGCGCCACGCAAGGGTCCTGGCGTCAAGTCGGCTCGCCGTGGTCTATCTCGCTTTTTCCTCCAGTGAGGCCGAGGACGCGCCCGCCGTCGGCTGCTGGCGCCCCACGGGGCGACGGACGACGATTGCCTACCAGGTCCGCTCTACTCAGCCCGTGCTCGAGAGCCTGGTGGGGCTCGTACGGCTGTCGGGGCCGTTCGTCGCCGCGCAACGCGTTTCAGCTAGTCCCGGCCATCTCGGCAATCTCGGTGGGATTGACGCATATGACCTTCGCTCCCACAAGCTCGTGTCATGCATTGACGCCAAAGACACCGCCTTCCTAGAACTCGCGGTCGGAGAGGGCGGCGAGACCGCGTGGATCACCACAGCCAGCGACTTCTCGACCACGCCGTCAGCGGCTGCCGCCGCCTCAGTCCACTCCAACGACGCATCGGGCCCTCGCGTGCTCGAACAAGGTACGACAGGGCGGTTTTCGCAGCTGCGCATCCGGCATCACGTCCTGACCTGGCAAAGCGCAGGCCAGCAGCGCAGCCTGACGCTCTCGCCGCCAGCCCACGCCACCCGCAACTGCACCAGCACATAACCGCCCGCCTACCCGCGCGCGATCCGCGGCCCAAACAGCGAGGTCGATCACAACGCGCCTGGTCACCGGTGCTGCGGACTGGCTGCCTCGCCTAGCCTCATGGTGTGCGCTCGGCTAGAGACCTGCGCCGCGTCGGGCGCCCTAGCTGCCACTTGATAATTCGGTCCTGGCCTGTGAGGCGCCGGCTCAAGATCTTTGCGCTCGGGGCCCTGCTCGCCGGCGGCAGCTATGCAACCACGGCCCACCAGGCGATCGCGACATCCAGGCCCGCACGGTGCCATATCCGTGGTGCCCGCCTGCTCGTGCGCGACCGAGAGGCCGCGGTGCTCTCCACGCGACTCGGCACGCTCTACGGCTGCATCTATCGCGTGGGCCACGTCGAGCCGCTGGCTGGCGATCGGTTCGACGCTGGGTCCGCTTGGGCGCCCAAGCCCGCGGTAGCGATCGCGGGCCCGCTGGTCGCATTCTCCGGGTCGTTTGAGACCGGTACCGGGGTATCGATCGGACTGTTCATCGCGACGCTCGTGGAGCCGCCACCAGGCGGCGCCTTCGTGGCCACATACCCGGTGAGAGAGGGCACCGGAAGCGTCGTCCTACGACCGAATGGCTCGGTGGCGTGGATCCTGCAATCTGCGCCGCCTAAGCCGCGTCGCGCCGCCTTGTCCCAAGCAAGGACGCACGTTTACCCAGCTTGAGATACACGAGGCGGGAAGGGATCGGCCCGGCGCTTCCCGCACGCTCGACACCGGCAATCGCATCGCTCCCAACTCGCTGCACTTACACGGCGACCGGCTGACCTGGATCAAGGCCGGCAAAAAGCGCCGCGTGACACTGCGCTGACAGTGTCTCTCGTGGGACTCCTGCGTATACGATCGCGTCAAGCTCCGGCAATGGCGGAATCCATGTGGGGTCGTCTCGACGCGACTGCGAAACGCGTGCGCAACGGCCGCGATCGCCGCGGCGGCGACACTCGCTGGCGTCGTCGATGGCACCGCAGCGCGGGGGCCGGTGACGCGCCACCACGGCTGCCCCCCGCGATATATCCAGCGCGTCATCGCCGCGGACCGTGCTGGAGCCGTCTACTACGACCCGACCGCTGACGAGGTGGACTCGTGCCGATTCAGCGACGGCCGTTCGGGAAGGGTGGACGGCCCCCTCGAGGGCGTTGTGCTGCAGCGAAGGTCGCTGTCGTTTCGTGGCTCGCTGTTCGCCTTTGCGGTGGACTGTCGAGGCGCCAGCCAGGATCCGAGCCACCCCACGTGCACGACCCAAGTTCAGCTCGCAACTCTAGGCCTCGATGAATCGATTGCAAGCCAGGTCACCGTGTCGGGGTTGCGGGCATCAGCGGCCATCACCCGCACCGCGATCGGGCCCGATCGGAGCCTCGCCTGGATCGGGTGCAACAACCGTGGTGCCTCGCCGCCAGGCTCGATCCTAAGGGCATGCCGTAGAAGCCGACGGGAGCACTTCGTACTCGTTATCTCTCAAGCCGCTCTCCGCCAACGCTTCCCGCCGCCCCCCAAGCTCCTCGCTCGCGGTCGCGGCATCGACCCGGGATTCCTCAGGAACGACGGTCGGAGCGTCACCTGGCGTAACAACGGACGTCCCCGCCACGCACGCATTGCAGAGCGCAACCGGAAACTCGCCGCCCGAGGAGCGGCCCAACCACCGGCGCTCGTTCGAAAAGCGACGCGAAATCCTTGACCTCCAGCGGGTAGCTGTATGACATGGCGCGGATTGCGTCACGCAAACGGGCGGCCGTGCTTCTCTATCCGCTACTGCAGATCGCGGCGATGTTCCTGCCCAGGGCGGTGCACCTATCGGGTGGCGTCTGGGTCGGCGTTTGGATCGCCATCTGGCTCGCGATACCGCTGGTGTCTGGGGCCGCGATCGGACGGTGGTCGGCGCTCGTCCTACCCATGCTGGTCGTCTACGGCTGGATGCTTGTCGAGTACGTCAACAACCCCAACTGCAACCCACCCTGCGGCGAAGACGAGGACTGGGGCAACCTCCCCCCGCTCTACACCATCGTATGGCTCGGCCCGCTGCTGATCGCCATGGCCACGGGAATCGCCGGCGGAAAGTTGTGGCGACGACACCAACAGACCAGGTCCTCATCGCCGACGAGCCTGCCGTCCACCAGGTAGAGGCCCGCCCGTGATCCGCGGCCCAACCCGCGGCGACCTCGTAGTTCACGGCCGAGGGGCCGCTCGCCACACTGTCAGAGTTGGAATCGGGTTCCGGAATGCTCGTCGGGGTTCTCACGCCCAGGTCCAGCAGGGCGCTTATCGGTGTGTTGGCAGCCGCCGGAATCCTGCTGGCCGGTTGCGGTGAGCCCGCACGGCGCACGACGTCTACGCCTCCCGCTGCTTCGCTCAGGTTCGGGCTGGTGCGCCACTTCCGGGCGTTCCCTGTCTACTACCTGGGCCGCTCGTTCGACGGCTACTCGCTAAACGACGATGCCTCAGGTGACGTGCGCAACTTTCAGCCAGGCACCTCCGTGAGTTTCACATACGGCAACTGCACAGAGCCAGCCGGCCCAGAGCCAGGCGGATGCCACCCGCCGGTCGAGGTGCAGAACTACTCGGGGTGGGTTGCAGTTGGGGTTGTTGACGTACTCGACAAGCATCCAGCCGTAGACGACCAGCATGGGTAGGACGAGCGCCGACCACCGTCCGATCGCGGCCCCAGACACCAGCGGTATCGCGAGCCAGATGGCGATCCAAACGCCGACCCAGACGCCACCCGATAGGTGCACCGCCCTGGGCAGGAACATCGCCGCGATCCAGCGGCAGGGATGCCGCGCCTGCCATCCGGACGATCGACGCGGGTAACTCCCTCTCTCCCGGGCCAGGCGACCGTAGCGCTCGACCAGGCCCCAGGTCCGAGCACCGGATGCTCCCCTTCCCCTTATCGCCAGCCGGTTGAGCGCCGAAGGGCGCGGCGCCGGGGCATCGCCAGCGCCGCGAACGGAACGCCGGAACGCTCGATCACACTTCCGACGCCCAGGCGCGCGATCCGCGGCCCCAACTCGCGCGATCCGCGGCCTAACCCCGTTCCGCGCGATCCGCGAGGATCTGGGTCACCAAAGGGGGCTGCGATGGGCTGGGGTTCTCACTCGCTTGGCTTTTACTCGAACGCGGCAACCTGGAGTTGGCTGGGGCCTTCCGTGTCGGCGGTGGTGGGCACCTGGTAGGCGACAAGTGCACGCCCTTGCGCGTCGATGGCGACGGACGGAGTCATCGCCCGGGGAGGCGAAATCGACCGGGTGGGGCCGAAACCCATGCTGGGCTGGTAGACGGCCGCGCTTATGGCAGCGCGGCTGCCAATCCAGGCGACGATCGCATCGCCACTGGCGTTCATCGCCAGGACCGGGTTTGCCCCGTACTCCCCCAAGGGCGAAACCTGCCGCGAACGACCCCACGGCTGACCACCTCTGCGTTGTGCGCAAACGACGTCGAGGCGTCCTACCCGGCGCCCGGCCGGGCTGGGATCGGCCGTTGACCCGCAGGCGAGGGCGTCGCCTGTGGCATCGATGCCTAACACTGCGCCGTTGACCGCATCGGAGATCGGGCCGACACGCTGCGGTCGTTCCCAATGTCCGCTTGGGTCGGCGGATCGGGACCACAGAAAGAGCTTGCGACGGCGCCCCTGCACCCACGCCACGGTGGGCGCACCGTGGGCGTCCACCCCCACCTTGGGTGTGCCGCCTGCCCGGGAGATCGTGACCGGGGTGGTCCAGCGCCCGCCGGCCTGGCGCAGCGAAACCTGGATCCCCGCCAGCCTGACCCCACGCCGGTCTCCCCGGGTCCACGCCACCGCCGCGTCGCCACGAGGGTTGACCGCGAGGTCGGGCTGTTGGGCGTTCTGCCGCGCACCCGTCAGCGGCCTGGCGGCCCGCCAACCACCGCCTACCCGCCCGTCGATCCCGAACAGCCGTCCGCGTTCAAAGCCCTCTGGGCCCCGCGCTCGGTCGACGACCGCCAGGACTCCCCGGTTAGCGTCGATCCCCAGAAGCGGGCCGCCCAAACCCTTGGACTCGTATCGACCCAAAGAACTGGCCGTGCCCCAGTCTCCGCTGGCCGGTCGCGTCGAAGCTCGGGTCAGGCCAGTGAGCTCATCGTTTGAGCCGACCGCGGCATCCCCGTTGCCCGCAACCGCCAGCCTTAGCTCCCCGCCGTGGATGCCAGCTAGCGGTCTCGGCGCAGACCAGCTGCCACCCGCAGGGCGTGCAGAGAAGCGGACTTCCGCGCTCCGGGGACCAAGGACCTGGGCCCATACCAGCACTGCCTGCCCATCGTCACTGACACCCACCAGCGGCTGGCTCGGCTCGTTGGCCACCGCCACCGGGGCATTCCAACGGTGACCCTCCCCGCCCGCCACGGTGGCGGCCACCGCGCTCGAGACGGCGAGCAGCAACGCCATCCCTACCGCTCGCCATTTACGACTGCCTGCCACCTCCTCCCACCGTAGAGGTCAAACCCCAGTTATGCACCGATGGGGCTGCACCACCGAACAAGCAGTCCGGTTTCAGAGCATCCAGCCAGAACAGCCTTCGCGCCGACCGCGCTGCGCAATCAACGGCGACCACCCGGCGTCCGGATCCGCGGCCCGGCCCCCGCCTCTACTGGCTTACCTCCGCAGGTAGCGTCGGCGGTCGACGGAGATCGCGATCGCCCCGAAAAGGAGCCAGCCGGCGATCAGCCAGGCGACAACGTCGAGCATAGGGCAGACGAAGGTTACGCCGCCGCCTTCCGGGCGGTCCACGTCCCCGCCCTGATCAGCGGCGCCGCGGCGTCGCCGAGCCACGCTCTCGACCGGATGCCGTCCGCGTGGCGAGGCGACCAGCCCGGCGCGGCCTATGCGCGATCCGCTGCCCAAACCGAGGCCCGCTGTGATGCTCCGGCTATTGCCGCTGCCGCTCGCTTCTGGGCGAATGGGCGAGCGAGCAGACGACTCGGGCGTGCTCTCGCCGTTCGTCGGCTCTCCGTGATCGGAGAGCAGGCGGCACTCCTCTGTGGGACCGCCCGCGATTCGCGCGATCGGCAGTCACGCTTCGCCTCCTTCGCGCGTTCTTCACATGACGCCGGCTGCGTCCGCCGCAGCTCGCTGCGTCCGACGTCAGGGGAGAATACGGTGCGCGTATCACGGAGGGTGGGGGGACGGATGTCCATGTTTCCTGCCTGGCGGCCTGTTCAGGAACCCATGGCAGCCGTGCATCGGCAGGTTCGGTTGCGGACGCGACAAGCCACCATGATGGTGCGGGCGCTCGTGTCGTGTGCGGTTGCGTCGTTGTTGTGCGCGAGCGTGGCGCAGGCTGCCGGCTCTGCGGCGTACTTTCAGGCGCTTGCGGCGTCGGGCAACACCGAGCTTCAGACTGGCCGCTCGTACGCGGTGGCGGCGCCGTTGCCCAACGGGCAGGTGCTGATCGCCGGCGGCTTCAGCGGCTCCGCCCTGGCGAGCGCGGAGCTGTTCACCCCGGCCACCGATACATTCGCGGCGCTTGCGGCGTCGGGCAGCACCGAGCTTCAGACCGCCCGCTACGGCGCGGTGGCGGCGGCGCTGCCCAACGGGCAGGTGCTGATCGCCGGCGGCTACAACAACGGCATCCTGGCGAGCGCGGAGCTATTCAACCCCGCCAACGACACGTTTACCGCGCTGCCGACTTCGGGCAACACCGAGCTTCAGGCCGCCCGCGAGCTCGCGGTGGCGGCGCCGCTGCCAAACGGTGAGGTGCTGATCGCCGGCGGCGCCAGCAGCAGTGGCGTCGTGGCGAGCGCGGAGCTGTTCAATCCGACCAATGACACGTTTACGGCGCTGCCGGCTTCGGGCAACACCGAGCTTCAGACCGCCCGCTACGGCGCGGTGGCGGCGCCCCTGCCCAACGGGCAGGTGTTGATCGCCGGCGGCACCAGCGACGGCTTCTCCTATCTGCAGAGCGCGGAGCTGTTCGATCCGGCCACCGACACGTTCACGGCGATGCCGGCGTCGGGCAGCACTGAGCTTCAGACCGCCCGCCACGTCGCGGTGGCGGCGCCGCTGCCCAACGGGCAGGTGCTGATCGCCGGTGGCTACGGCGGCTCCGGCTACAGCGGCTCCGTCCTGGCGAGCGCGGAGCTGTTTAGCCCGGCCACCGATACGTTCGCGGCCCTACCGGCGTCGGGCAGCACCGAGCTTCAGACCGCCCGCGGCGGCGCGGTGGCGACGCCGCTGCCCAACGGGCAGGTACTGGTCGCCGGCGGCACCGATGGCAGCAACTACCTATCGAGCGCGGAGCTGTTCGTACCCGCGCCGCAGGCGCTGGTCACGGGCCGGGACTTCGGCGACCAGACAATCGGCCACCCATCGGCCCTGCAGACGATCGTGGTTAAGAACGACGGCGCCCAGGCGCTGACGATCTCCGCCACAACGCTCGGCGGCGCCAACCCTTCCGACTTCGCAATCACCGCCGACGCCTGCTCAGGAACAACACTCGCGTTCCGGCAAACATGCACGATCACCGTGGGCTTCACGCCGACTGCCGCCGGCGCGCGCGCGGCGACGATCGCACTCTCAGACAACGAGCCCACCCCCGCGAGCATCGCGCTCACGGGCACGGGCGTGGCAGCAAACAGCGGCCCGACCGGGTCCCAGGGCCCCACCGCTGTGACCGGCATAACCGGTCCCCAGGGTCCGCAGGGGCCCGCAGGCCTGCCCGGGGCACCGAGACGCGACGCGCGCTTCAGCGTCACCTGCAAGCTCGTGGGTACGGCCTCGGCTGCGGCCAAGCGCAGGCGCAACAAAAAGAAGAGGGAGCTTTCGTGCGTCGTCACTGTCACCCGCACCTCGCGCGCCAGCGCAGTCACAGCGCGCCTGCGGCGCGGGCGGCGAACGTACGCCGTCGGCCTTGCGCGCGTGCACGGCGGGCGCGCAAGGCTGCGCCTGCGCCCACGTCGTGGTCTTGGGCGCGGGAGCTACACGCTCAGCCTCGCCATCTCCGGCCCGGGCGGTACAACCCGCTTGCAGAGAACCCTGACCTTGACCTGACGCCGCTCGCGCCCCGGCGGCCGGGCGCGCCGACCCCGGGCAAGACAAAGCTCTCGTCCCCCGAAGCCTAGGACCTCAGCGCAGCGGTGGAGTTCCACGGCCCCGCCCGCTCCGCGCGATCCGCAGCCACCCCCACCGACACACGACGCCTGGTTAGTCGACCGCGAAGATCACCTTCCACTGGCCGCGAAAACGTACGACGGGGAACTCGGTGGCGCGCCGCGAGCGTCCGACCTTCACGCGCACCTTGGCGATCTGAGAGATCCCGTCCTTGCGGGCCAAGCGGGGTCCGTAGCTCACCCCGATGACCGTCAACGGGGGCGGGTTCCTCAGACCCGGCGGAAAGCCCTTACGTTGAGAGCTGCGACACTCCGCAAACTCGCGATCCCAGTCGGCAGGAGTGCCCTGCCCGAAGCTAACGCCCGCCTGCCGAGCAAGATCCGGCGGAAGATCGGTGCTCAGAAACAAGCTTCGGCAGAACAAAGCCGCGTCACGAGTTCGAAGGGCCTTGGCGTAATCGGCGATCACGCCATTAGGAGTCGACGCGCTGCTCGAGCCCCCGCAGCCAACAACCATCAATCCCATCACTGACGCCAGCGCCAATGATCGAAGGGTCACCGTGCGGTGATCACGCATGCCGGCGTACGTCTCGCGTAGCGCATCGCCGCATCGGCGCGGTTCTGCCGATATCAGCCGGGGCACCCTGGTCTCGAGGGTAAGCCATGCACGCCCACTGTCTCACTCTCGCCTGTCTTCCCGCCGCGTAGGACCCGGCGGCGCAACAAGTGCCGCCTGGTGGCGTCTTGACCGATGTGAGGGCAGTCGCGCTGCATCTAACCGGCGTTGCCGCGTTATTGGCTTTGGCAGGCAGCAGCGAAACGGCGTCTGCGACGCGCCTAGCCGCGTGCGGCCCTCCGCGCGCGAGAACCGTGGCCCGTAGCGCAGCTTTCCGCATCTTCCTAGACCGTCGAGAGATCTATGGTTGCCGCCCAGGCAGCCGAAAGCTGTTTCACCTCGTGGGATCCGAATGGGAGCCCGCGGTCTCATCCTCAGGCGGCGGAGGCATACGGATCATCGCCCTGGCAGGTCGCTACGTGGCCTGGACCGATGAGACCTACGACGACACCAGCAACTTCACCGAACTACGCGTCGCAGATCTGCGCTCGCGACGCTTTCTCCTGCATCACGAAGTCGGCGTGGGCAAATCCGACTACGAGTACGTCTACGTCCTAGATCTGTGCTCGAACGGCAATGCGGCCTGGATCGAAAGCAGCGGCGAAAATGCGCAATCCCCCGCGGTCTGGCGCCTCACCGGTCACCGCTTGCAGCTGCTAGACGCGTCATCTGCCATCGCTCGGCATAGCCTCGGCGTGCATCGCCATCGCCTGACCTGGAGCAACCACGGCAACACCCTGAGCGCGCCCCTCGACTGTCCCCTCCCCACCCCCGCCATCCGCGCGCCCCACCTAACCGTGGATCAGGTCCTCCGCGACTAACCACCCAGCCGGGCCGACGCCTCCCCGCAGCGATCTCAACCCCGGCCCAAGATCGCCGGTCCCGCGCGATCCGCAGCCCAACCGGCTCTGGGAGGGGCAGGCCCCAGCCCCGACCACCCCCCAGCGGCGGCGGGACAAACGTCGGGCCGGCCAGGTCGGCCCTCGCGGCAGGTTCAGGCGATCCGTGCGCGATCCGCGGCCCAACCGGCGCGGCTGGCGGCCTGTGCATACATCGCGGGCGCCCCTGGGAGCGCGCGTTTAGCCGGTGGATCCAGCCGCTGGTGTAGCCGGACGCCGGGAGTGACGCCGCGTCGGGCGTCGGCCGCGGGCGTGGCCGCTGCCAGGCCGTCGTTGTCGAAGATCACGTCGGGAGCCTCCTTACCGCTGGGCGGCGGTGAGTGCCGCCTCAAAGGCGGCGACTAGGAGGTCGCGGAGCTTGTCGCGGGGGAGGTCTCTGGCCTGGGTCCAGTCGAGGATCGCCGCGTCCATGTAGCCGAGCCAGCCTTTGATCGCGGTGCGCAGCGCCGGGGGCGGCTGGTGGTCTCCGGTGAGCTCGACCAGGATGAGGTCCATCGTCTGGTCGCGGAAGCCCTCGACGAGTTCGCGCGCTTCGGGCAGGTTGGCGGCGCTCTGCATGAGCTTTGACCAGGCGTGGGCGTTGTCCTCGATCCACGCGAGGTAGGCGTCGAGGCTGCGGCTCAGCTGGTCGAGGGGAGTGCCCTTCCCCGAGGGCTCGATGAGCTGCTGCAGTTCGGTGGCCTTTTCGGCGACGGCGGCCTTGAAGAGGTCGATCTTGGACGGGAAGTAGTGGTAGAGCAGCGGCTTGGACACGCCTGCGGCCTCGGCTAGCTGGCGCATCGAGATCTCCTCGTAGGCGCGCTCGGCGAACAGCCGGGCGCCGGCATCGAGCAGCTGCTGGCGACGCTCATCGACCTGTAGGCGGGTGTAGGCGGGCTCGCTCGACACGCCCACCAGTCTACTTGACCGCCGGTCGATAAGCTTGCTATGCTTGTAGACCATCGGTCAACAAGAACGGGAGGCCCGATGTCTACACCGCAAATCCGGTCCCAACTACGAGGGCATCCAGCCGCTCGCCGCCGTGGCGCGGCCGTCGTCGCCGTGTGCCTGTGCGCCTGCGCCACCGTGGCGATCTGGGCCCTTATCACCGGCGGATTCGATGAGACCGGCGCCCGCGTCCTGGCGAGCGCGATCGCGGTTGCCCTCTGCACCCTGGCCGGGCTCGCCGGGGCGATGGTCGCCGAACAGCGCGGGGGCCAGCGGGTCATCGGTCAGACGACGATCGGCTTGGCCGCGGTCGAGGCCGGCCTCGCGCTCGTCGGGATCTGGAGCGTCGGGGAATACGACGCCGGCGACCTGTGGCGCGTGCTCGGGGTCGGAGGCGCCCTGCTCGTGGCGCTCACACACACCTGCCTGATGCTCGCCCGCCAGCGGGCCAGCGACACCTGGGCGGTCAAGAACCTCGTCGTGGCCGCCATCGCGCTCGCCTTTGCCGCCGCAATCATGACGGCCGGTCTGTTCGCGTTTGCGACCGGCACCGTCGATCCCACCGTGTGGCGGCTGCTCGGCGTGCTCGTCGTGCTCGCGGTCCTGGCCACACTCCTGTGCCCGCTGCTTCGCAGGATCTCGCGCGGGCGCGACCGAGAAGGGGAGTCGCCATGAGCGCAAGGACGCTTCGGGTCCTGCGCTCGCCGGCCGCGCAGGCGCTGGCCTACTACCCCGTCCTTGAGCTGTTCTGGCCCCCGCTCCCCGGAACCTCAGCGGCCCGAAGGGCTCCGTCGCCGTCGGCCTCGGCATCCCGCTGGTCATGGGCTATCTGATAGCGCACTGGCAACCGCCGCCCAAGCGCGCCGCCCTCGTGCTGGCGCTCGTGCTCGCAGCGGCCGCGGCTGGCGGCGCACTCGCGTTCATTGGGACAGGTCGTGGACACGACTCGCCGACACGGCGGCTCGCCCAGCTCCGCAACTACCGCGGCAATGAGCTCTTCTATCTGGGTGACAGCGCCGGCTCATTGCGATTGTCGGCCGTGAATAGCGACCGCGTCCCACCGTCGTACACAAAGGTCGTACAGCGGCTCCCTAGTGCGCGAGTGCCGCGGTTCGACTTCACCTACGGCGACTGCACCCCCACCGGCGGCAGCTTCTTTGAAGGCGAAGGCCCCAGCTGCACGCCGCCGCTCGACGTCCAGCAAGTCCCAGCGTGCGCGCTCAACGCGCAAGTGGCCGGCCGGGCTCACCGACGGGTTCGCGGCGTCCCAACCCACTGGGACGGCGACGGTCTCACGCTCTACACGGCCACCACGACGATCACGATCTTCAACGACCACGGACTCACCGGGGCCCTCAACATCGCAAGACAACTGCGCTCACTCGACGGACACATCACGACAACCCAGCCGCTGCCCCCGCCCACCCGCTACCAGCTAGAAGGCCACCAGCGATGCAACAGCACCTGACACCCTCGCCGGAGGCGAAGTCCCGCGGCCCAACCGCACCGTGCGATCCGCGGCCCAACTCGGGGGTACCTGCGATGCCAACGCCTGCTCGAGGCCCATTGCCGGCTCCTCGTCGCAGCCTGAGCAGACCGTGCTTGAAGGTGAAGCGTTCTGCAGACCGCTAGCGCTGGATCGTCAGGGGCCCGCCTCCGGCGGCGAGCTTCTCACCGCCGAAGCCCTTGAGATGGACAAACGCCCCGGATTCCACGCGTCCCCGACGCCTGACCAGTCGCCGAGCGCGCGCGAGCAGCGGCACCGTGGCAGTGCCCGTGCGGTTGGCGCTCACGACGAAGTCCCCGCCGCCGTAACGTCCGGTCGCGCCCAGATTCCGCGTCGAGTAGATGACGAACGCACCGACGCACGGCCGGGACCACAGGCACTGCAAGCGAACACGCACCAGGCCGCCACGGGTGAGCTTGCTGCGCCGAGTGAGGATCTTGATCATCGTGCACGGGTAGGGCGGGCACAGCGGCCCGCTGGCTCCCCTCTCGCCACCCCCACCGAGCGCCCCGGCCTGGCGACAGAACGCGCCGCAACCCGGCCGTCGCCGGGTACGGCGCCGCCGAGCAACGACAGCGACACCAGGATGGCTTCCCACCGCGACCGCCCGGCGAGCGCCCCGGGATGCGAGCGCCCCACCACCGCCCGGCCACGCGACGAGCGCCCCCAGGAGCCACACCGCCAGCGCCAAGGCCGCGCGACCGCGTAAGCGCAGGCGGGGTGTTAGGCACGACATCAGCACCGACAAGGCTAGCCTCGCCCCAGCGCAGACGTAGCCCGAGAGCTCCCCGGTCAATCCTCGGCGCCAGCACACGCACGCCCGCTCCCCCTTTCCGCCCGGCGCCGCCCGCACGGCGCCCCCCACGCCCGCGCGATCCGCGGCCCGACCCTCCGAAGCCGCGCGATCCGCGGGCAGCTCCAGCACCTGTGCTCGATTCCGGCCCAGACCGGCCGGCGCTGCTGCTACCGGGTCCGGCCTGTAATCAGGCCGCGCCTCTTGACGCAGCGGGCGTGCGAGGTCTCCCCCTGGAAGTGGGCCGTACAGTGGAAGCCCTCGAGCGTGCACGGATGGAATCGCCCGGGAGCTGAGTAGCACTCTCTCGATCCGCCGATGACTTTGTGGATGATCCTGCGCGCCTGGGAGCACGACACATCGCGGGACGCCCGGACGATCGCTCCGATATCTCGCTGGCTCATCCCGCATGCACGAGTGGCTATGCCGAGCGCCGAGGGCGGTGCCGCGAGTGCAACCAGGATGCAGGCGGTGACGGCCAGCGGCAGGGTCCTACGCACGCGGCCGATTCTATGCCGCAACGCCAAACCCGCTGGCAGGTGCGCGATCCACGGCCCAAGCCAGCTACTCAGGCGGCGGACACGGTCGCCTCGGCCCCTTCTGGTCGGCGCGACCAGTGCGCCAAACATGCCCGACAGGGTCCCCACTCCGGTGGATGACTCGGAGAGATGTACTTCTGCACGCACCCAGTGCCGCCGCACGCTGGACACCGCTCATGTTGCGGCGGCAGTGGCAGCGGTGAGGGGTGAGGGCTACCGGACCCCATCTGGAGGCCAAGGGTACCCAAGAGGTCCCGTCGATCCGCGGCCCAACCACACGTGCGTGGGGCGAGCCGAGCGGCCTAGGCTGTCCGCCGATGTACGGGTCGGACCGAGATGGCCTCAAGCGCGCGGTGACCCAAATGGCGGTGCTCTCGCCGCTGCTGTTGCTCGTCATCGGCGCGCTGTTTCTCGTCGGGGTGCTCCCCAGGACGCTCGCCGAGGTCCTCGGGCTCGTCGTCCTGCTGACCGCCGTCGGGGCTGGCTGGCAGGCGATCTGGGACCCGCAGATGCGATTCGTTCCCTTGCGCCGCCCGGGCAAGGTGGTCATGTGGATTCTCCTAGTCGGGCTTGGCCTGTTCGTCGCCCTCGTGCACTGGATCTTCGTCGGAGGCTGGTGCGGATACCTCGACAGCGGACCCGTGGGCGCCCAGAAGGGCTACTGCCACAGCAGCGCGACCTGGCTGGTGTCCTTCGCGCCCGGTCTGCTGTTCGCGCTCGGCGCGCTAGTCGCCTCGCGCGCACGATCCGGGCCGGCGACCTTAATCCCGCTCCTGCTGGGAACCGCAACCGGCGTCCTCGTCGCCGTCCTCGTGCCTTTCGCGCTGATAGCCCGCGGATAACGCGGGGCGGGTTACACCCGTCAGTGAGGATCCGCACGATCCGCGGCCCAACTGAATGTCTGGGGGAGGGCAGGCGCTGAGCCGAGGGGGGCAGGCCCCCTCCGGGCCACCCCCCAAAGCGGCGGCCCGGTAGGCGGCGGACGAAGTCGTAAGCCCTCCCCCAGTACCCCCTCCCGATCGCGATACTGTCGCCTCCTGCTTGCGACCGCAACGATCCAGGAGTGATAAATGGCTAGCACCCGGGAGCTCGTGACCGGCGTCGACTTCGTCCCGTTCTCGACGCAAGACCTCGACCAGGCCATGGACTTCTACGGTACCAAGCTCGGCTTGCGGCGCTCCGTCCACATTCCCGAACGCCAATACGCTGAGTTCGAGACCGGCAACGTGACACTGAGCATCGTCGTCGGCGAGGCGATGGGCATCGGTCACAACGTCAACCGCACGGCGATGGCCCTCCACGTCGACGACGTTGCAGCGGCGCGAGCAGTGCTCGAGGAGCGCGGCGTGCAGTTCCATGGCGACACCCTCGACACCGGCGTGTGCCACATGGCCTTCTTTGCCGACCCCGACGGCAACGCCCTGATGCTGCACCACCGCTACGCACCGCGGACGACCGAGACCTGACAGCGCCGGAGGTCCTCTCTTCCGCGCGATCGGCCCAACTTGTTCACTGGGGGAGGGCAGGCCCTCCCCCAGTACCCCCTCCCCCAGTGCCGGGACAGGCGCCGGGCCGGCCAAGCCGGCCCTTGTGGCAAGGTCAAACCCAGTCTCGGCTCACACCGTTAGGGCGGAGCGGTATGCGCACGGCCAGCGACCGCCGGAGGGCCGGCTGCCAGCTAGGACTCAGCGTCCGCGTGAGCCTCGGCCGTCAGCGGTGCCCTGGCGCCGGGGATCAGGAGCAGCGCGATCGGTCGGCGAAGCATCGCCTCGGCCACGGCGGGCGCGTCCACGACATAGTCGCCCCGCAGCCAGCGTCGACGCAGCTCGTCGACACAACTGGCGCGGCACACCCCGCTCGGCAGGGCCTCCATCCCGACCTCCCGGCTCAGGGGTAAACGTCTTACAGCGTCCTGTTACCCGCTTGTCGATGCGAAAAGCCAGCTCGTCGGACATATGTCCAGACCGGCATGAGGCCCAGCGCGGACGGGCACCATTGGCTACGGGAGCGCCAGTGGACAGAAGCGCGGCTAACCAGTGATCAGCGCAGATCAGCAGAGATTCGCCGACGAGCACGGCGGCAGTATCGAGCCGGCCGCGGTCGCCGGCGACGTGTTCGTCTACTGCGAACGCCCCGCCTCCACCGTGCGCTATCAGATCGACCGCCACGGAAGCATCGTTGGGCAAACCATCTTTCACCGCTTCACCCGCCAGGCCATCCCCAACCACCCCGCCCGTCGACCACAGCCACCTACATCCACCCTGCCGCGCCACTAGCCAGACGCGCGATCCGCGGGCCAACCGATCCGGTTCGATCGTTCATACGATCAGCCAAACCCAGTATGAGGAGTAGGCCGGGCCCCAGGAGTTTCAGCGCAAACTCGGCGGTGCGCAGTCTGAGCTCCCAATGCCGCAGGCCCAGCTCGCGATCACCTTGGTCGAGCTCGCGGGCATGCAGCTCAAGCTCATGCTGACGCAGCACAAGCTTTGGCTCGCCAGGTTCGGGTCTCCGTCTTTGCGACATTGACGGGGGACTATCCGACGCGCACAGAGCTCCGCGCAGGCGTTCATGCTTCTGTTCAGGCGGCGCGCGATCCGCGGCCCGGCCCAGGCGGGGTCCGCGGCCATAGGATCGTGCTTGTGTCTGGACCGCAGGACCGTGTTTGAGGATCAGGACTGGCGGCTGGAGGCCGACCTTCACGGGGCAGGAGAGTCAGGCCACGGGCTCGACCACCTGATCTCGTGGGTCAGGGACGTCGGGGTAGAGATGGCCGAGGATGCTCAGGCCGCCGTCTCGCACGACGTGGTGGTCACGCACGATGGGAATCGCCTGTTCGCCTACGCTGCCACCAGGGTGGCGCTTGACCGGGCGCGCGCAGCGATCGAGAGGGTGCTCGAGCGCGAGGGCATTACCGGCGTGATCACGGTGAGCCATTGGGACCACGAGCTCGACGACTGGCGCCAGATCGAACCGCCGCCCACCGGCGAGGCCAAAGCGAAACTACTCACCGAGGAGCGCGACGCCGAGACCGTGCAGATGCGGACGATTGTCTGCGGCGCGGGCAACCTCGTGCGCGAGACGCTCGAACAATCGATGCTCGCCTACGCCCGCGAGCTCGGCGTCGACTGCAAGCTCGTCGAGCACCCACACCTACTGACAACTCAGGTCGCGTTGACCGTGACCGGCCCGCGGCGCAAGCTCGATGAGTTCAGGCAGGCGTTAGAAGCCGAAGGCTGGGCCACGATCCGCGGCGACTGGAACGTCCTGAACCCGCTCTAGCGCGATCCAACCCCCCGCTTCATAGCCCGGTGTGCAGGTTCGCGGCGTTCAAGGCAATACCCGCGGGTACCCCGACTACCCTCGGGCAGCTGATAGCTACCACCCTGCCCAGCAGCGACCAGGTGCTAGGGCGTTCGCTCCTCGATTGCGGCCTGGATCTCTGTCTCGGTCGCTCCGATGCGTCGTGCTGCCTCGAGGACCCTGGCGCGGTGGCGATCGTCACCAAATGACGCGGGGTGCATGGAGCGTATCCACCGCAGGGCAAACTCCTTTCCCCCTCGGCACGCTTTACGGCTGCATCTACCGAGTGGGCCACGTCGAGCCGCTGGCTGGCGATCGGTTCGACGCTGGGTCCGCTTGGGCGCCCAAGCCCGCGGTAGCGATCGCGGGTCCGCTGGTCGCATTCTCCGGATCGTTCGAGACCGGTACCGGGGTATCGATCGGACTGTTCATCGCGACGCTCGTGGAGCCGCCACCAGGCGGCGCCTTCGTGGCCACATTCCCGGTAAGAGAGGGGACCGGAAGCGTCGTCCTACGACCGAATGGCTCGGTGGCCTGGATCACCTGCAATCTGCGCCGCCTAAGCCGCGTCGCGCCGCCTTGTCCCAAGCCAGGACGCACGTTTACCCAGCTTGAGATACACGAGGCGGGAAGGGATCGGCCCGGCGCTTCTCGCACGCTCGACACCGGCAATCGCATCGCTCCCAACTCGCTGCACTTACACGGCGACCGGGTGACCTGGATCAAGGCCGGCAAGAAACGCCACGCGACGCTGCGCTGAGACCAACCGCCCGCGCGATCCGCGGCCCAACAACACCGGCCCAACCATGGCCGCACGCGCGCGATCCCCGGCCCGCGTTCGGCGCGCAGCGCAAGCCGGTGCCCAACGCCATCAGGCTGACCGATGGTCCGGCGTCTCCAGCCCGACGGCCCGCCTAGCGTCGTCACGGTCCCAGTAGGCCTCCCAGCACACGATCCTGCGCTCGCGCAGAGTGAACACCTCTCCCAGCTCCTTCTCGACGGGCGTGCTGCTGAGCTTGCCCCGCGCCGTCTGTCGCGACAGAACAAGCACCCGCTCGCCCAGGTCGATGAAGTCCTCCGCCTCGACATGAAACTCGTCCCAGAGCCTGAGCCACTCGACAATCGCGCGCCACATCTCCTCGCGCCCACGCCAGCGGCCCGGACCTCCCTGCCCAGGGACGACCTCGGGCCCGATGCGCGCGAACTCGACCTGGGGATCGAACACGTCGACCGTGGAGAAATCGCCCTCGCTCCATCGCTCATACAGCCCGCGCAGAAGCTCGACCGCCTCTCGAGACATCGTCCGAGCCTACCCCGCCCGGACCTTCCACCTCACGCACCCCGGTTCGGCTACCCCCTCCCCCGCTGCCGGGGACCGGCGCCGGGCCGGCAAGGCCGGCCCTTGTGGCGCGGTTGGACGCTACTTCGCGTCCAATGAAGCCTGGATCAGCCGCAGCTTGGCCTCCCGTGGAAGCTGCTTGACGCGGGCCTCCTCGCGTAGCGCGGCGGATCGGTCGGCGACCGAGATCACAGCCGCGAGCTCAACCGGGCGGCGGCTGCGCGTATACCGACTAGCGGTGCCCGACCGGTGCGAAGCCAGGCGCCGCCCGACGTCGGTTGTCCAACCGCAGTAGAGGCTGTCGTCAGCGCATCGCAACAGGTAGACGTAGACCACGCCTAGGCTTTCGCCAGCAGGCCGACGCCTACCTGCGACAGACGCGCTCCGCGCGCCACGTGGAAGCGCGAAGCGAACACAGCCGCGCGCACCTATCCGCGATCCGCGGCCGCGCATCTAGTTCCGGCGGGTGCGCAGGATCTTTGCGACGGTGAACACGCCGATCGCCAGCATGACCACGGCAAAGGCCACGCCTGCGGTCTGCCCGGCCCCGTAGGCGCCGCCGGAGCGAGGATGACTCGCGACGATCTGGGCAACCAGGACCGCAGCCCCCCAGATCGCTACGACGACACCGAGAATGAGATTGCGCTTCTCGCGCTTGGTGAGCGGCGAGACGGCACGACCACGAGCATGGCTAGGTGACGCCATACCCGACGTATCGGACCCACCGCACCGCCGTGGCACCGACCGAAGCCTGCCTGGACGGATCGACGAACCAGCCACGTCGGCCCCCGCGATCCGCGGCCCAACTTGATTCTGGGGGAGGGCGGGCCCTCCCCCAGTACCCCCTCCCGGGACAGGCTCGGCGCCGGGCCGGCGAAGCCGGCCCTCGCGGGCAGGGTCAGACGTACCCCTCCGCTACACGCGTGCGCGTGCGCGCGATCCGCGGCCCAACGCGGCGCTGGTGCTCTTTCGCGCGAAGGAGCATGGTCCGACGCTTCTGAAGACATCGCTGAGCCTGATGCAGGGATCGAGATCCGGCACCAGGGACACGGGCGGGTCGAGAGGCTCCCTGCGGTGCATGGTGCTGCTGTGGTAGCCGCGCCGTTTCTTTTCTGCGGCCGGCGGCGGTCCTAGCGGGCCGGCGAGTTCGGCTCGCCTCCCAGCCACGCCAGCAGCGCCGCCCGCGAGAAGCGCCACTCGTTGCCGAGCTTGCGCGCGGGCAGGTCACCGCCCTCGGCCAGCTCGCGCACGACGGCTTCCTCGACGGCCAGCAGCTCTGCCGCCTGCGACAGGCTCAGGACCTCTGGCGCCTCCCCCGCCCGGAACGAGTGACGCCCCACCGCGACGCCCTCGTCGGGAACGTCAACGACCACACGGCCACCCTTGAGCCCGGCCAGCACCCTGTGCTTGTGCGCAGCGCGGACCTCGTCCAGGTGCTGTGCCACCAGCTCGCGGACGATCTCCCGCTTGGCCTGCTTGAGCTCCAGCCGCGCGCGGTCGAGCCGATCGGCCTCGGCGGCGGGAAGCCGGACGAACAAGGCTCGCTCACTCATAGGCAGGCATGATATCTGGATATCAAATGCATATCAAATCCGACCAAGCCGAAAGAAACGCTGGAAGAAAGGCACCAACAAACCCACGTCCCCCACCGCGTCCACCATCGCCGCGAGGCGCATCAGCTGCCCAACCCATCTGGTACCGCGACCGCGGCCCAACTTCTAGCGGGAGGGGGGCAGGCCCCCCTCCGGGCCACCGGCCGGTCGTGGTGCTCAGGCGTCGGGCCGGCCAAGCCGGCTCTTGCCGTGAGATCCGGCGCAGCCTGCGCTGCACACACCCCGGTCGGCTAGCCGCTTCGCCCGATGGGCGGCCTATCGGTGGCCGTGCGCGGGTCAGCTTTGTTACGGCTCGCGGCGTCTCGGAACGCACCGGCAGCGGCCCCGCCTGGCGCCGTTCAGTGGACGGTCGGGCGGGCCTGAAATCTGATCGGGTCAATCGGGTGGACCTCGATCAGTTCCTCACCGTGATGGGTGTCGATCATCACCCGACCGTGGAACAGGAGCTGCTCGTTCCTGCGGGGAGGCCTCCGCGCGACCACGCGGTGGGCGGCGGTGCCGGGCTCGACCTCTATGCGCACGTGGTTGCGGGATCCCATAGCCTGGCCGTTGATCGTCATCGAGCGCAAAAGGATGTCGATCGTCCAGAACCCGTCGGTGCTGTGCTGGGCGTTTCTGACCGGGCCGCCGTTGGCCACGGCGCTGCACCCGGTGTCGACCCAGCCGCCGAACCCGAGCCGCTTGAGCGGCGTGCTGAACGCACCGCTGTCGCGATCGAACGCACTCAGCGACGGTTCCGCACGGGCTCCGAGATGGTCGAGCACCCAGCGGGCATTGCAGTTCGTAAACGGGGCTCCGACCGGGTGAATCTCGAAGAAGACGACCGTCCGGTTGCCGTGGTTTCCCAGATGCGTGGTCGCGAACCCGCGAGGACCGGAATCGCTGGCCGAGTTTGAGCCGTAGAACGGGTTGTCCCAGTGGAAGTTGGCCACGCCGGCCACGCCGTCGAGCCGATAAGTGACGTTGCCCTCGGTCCCGGTCATGAACCCGTGCGACTCGGCTTTGAGCTCACCGGTGCCCCCCGGCGCGATCCTCGACGGCGGCCCTTGGGTGACCCGGCCATGCCTGGCCCGGCCTGCCACGAAGAACATGGTGCGCGGGGTCTCGTTCTGGATCACCAGGTGGGTGCTTCGCGCCGCGGCCTGCGAGGCCGCCGGCGCCGCCAGCCCGGCAAGCACGATCAGGCTGGCGCTCGCGAGCACCGCTCGCATCCGGGAAATGGTGGGCCCGATGGTGGGGTTTCGTTCACACCCGGCTTGACCTCGGGGGGCGCTCATGGCCGATGGAAGGTGTAGGGGGTCGTGAAGTAGCCGCGGACTCGCGAGTGCCCTGACACCGGGCTGGTGCCGGCCTCGTCGTTGGTCTCGACGTGGTGGTAGGTCTGGATCCACTTGACGTGGTTGGGGAAGTTGGGATCGTAGATCGCGATCACCGGTTCGGTCACACGCCTGCGCTTGGGCTTGGTGCAGATCCCGGCAAAGCATTTCCTGGTGGTGATCGTGATCTGCCGGGTGGAGTAGCCAGTCGCCAGGACCTGGTGGTTGCCGGTCAGCACGTGGCTGAACCCCTTGGTCTTGATCAGCCCCAACGGCACCGGGTTGCCACCGTCTATGCGGTGTCTGATCTGCCCGCTGAACGCGCCTAGCGACGTGCTCAGGAGGCCCTCATCGCGGCGAAACGGGTAGAGCGCGAACTTCGCCAGGGTCCCAAGCGTGAACGTGTTCAGCTGGCGGGCATAGATGTAGCCGTAGAGAGGCCCGGAGTTGGGCGCCGTGGTATCGGACGGAATCGGCTTGCCGGCAAGGAAGTAGTCGAGCGCGCTGTAGCTCATACCGCCACAGAGCCCGTAGGGGCCATGTCCAATGCGGATTGTGCGCTTGCCGACCGGCTTGGGAAACCTGAGCGTAACCGCGCGTTGCGCGGTGAACTGGTTGATGAAATGAAAGCCGTGGACCGTCGGGTCAAACCGGGTCATCACCGCCGCATGGGCCACCGGGGAGACCGCTGCTAGCAGCACGGCGACCGCCACGGCCCGAGCCACGAGCCACTGTGCTCTCCGCAACACCGCCGTGCGTGCCGTCTGCCACGGCCCGTCGTTTATCGCAATGCCGGTGCCCTGGAGTGCCCTATCCGACACGGCGGCCAAGCTACCCGGTGACCACGAGCCACGTCAAGCGAAACGTGCTCAAGCTCGCGCTCCCCACACGGCCCAACGCCCTGGCCCCGCGACCCGCGGCCGAACCTGCCGCTCACGTGTGCGATCCGCGGCCCAACCCGCGGCTTGACCGCCAAGCAAGTTCCGCGCGATCCGTGGCCCAACCCCAAGGCTTGTAGTCGCCCCCGGGTCAGAAGGTGGTCCAGAAGACGGCGGCTGGTCGACTGGGATCGGCTGTCTGCGCCGACCAGCTATGTATGCAGGCGAGTGATGGTCGTGCCGGTTCGAGTGCCCGCCGCGAGTACGAGCGCCGGAGGGACCGCCGCCAGCGCGAGGACGCGTCGCAGCCCCGCCTCGCGCGGATAGCCCACCTGGCCGGACGCTCCCCGAGTACCCAGCGTCGAGCGCGTGGGGAGAGCTGGCTCGTCGGTGCGGAAGGGGAAGAGTTCCTTGGGCCGTACCTCGAGAGCCGCTGTCCCAAGGTGGCGCTTCTCCATGCCTGTCGGATGCCGAAAAGCCGGGGGGACATCGACCACATCGCCGTGGCCCCCTCCGGCGTCTACGTCATCGACACCAAGCGCTACCGCGGCAAAGTCGAGGTTCGAAAGCCCTTATTCGGACACCCCGCGCTGCGCATCGCAGGACGCGATCGAACCAAGCTCCTCGCGGGCCTCGCCCGTCAAGTCGCAGCCGTCAACGACACCATCGGTCACCTAGACCCGGTCATCCCCGTGCATGGCTGCCTCTGCTTCGTCGCCCCGAGAGGCCTGTTAGCCGACAGCGGCATCCCCCCGGTGCGCACCCTGACGATCAACGGCTACGACCTCCTCTATCCCCGCCGGCTTGCCAAGCGCCTCAACCGCGCCGGACCCTTAACCACCGCCCAGGCCCATGGCCTGCACGCGAACCTGGCCCGATCGTTCCCACCCGCCTAACGGCCCCGCGATCGGCGGCCAACGAAAGGCGGGTTAGTGAGACGACGGGCGAGACTTCCCGGTCTGCGCCCGCAGCCCCACGGACTCCAGGGCTTGCTCCCTACTGTTGTAGTAGTCCAAACGGAGAATTTTGCGCCCCTTGGTAGTCATGCGAACGCACACGACGACCGAGTCGCCAGCATCGATGAACTCGGTCGGCTCCATGCTCCACTCAGCCCAGGCCGCTCCCCAATCCTCAACCCAGCGTCCAACGCCAACGTGTCCCCGATAACTGCCCTGGTCGGGGGTGTCGTGGTCGTAGACCTCGATCTCCTCATCGAACAGGTCCCACGGCGGCTCACCCGTGGCCAGGAACGACTCGAACCCGCGCTCTACCAACTCCAAGTTCTCCTGCGACACGCCCACCCAGTATCCCGTAGACGACGTGGGCACGCAGGCGCGTCAATGTCCAGCAGAGCGCAGACCGTCCCATGTCCCCCGCCGCGCGATCCGCGGCCCAACCAAACATGTCCGCGCGATCCGCTGCCGCCACTTGCCAGCCCGGTCGCCGCGGGGTAGAAGTGGGGTGTTTTCGGATGCCAAGGAGGTCGAGCCATGCCAGACGTGACGATCAAGCGCATCGAGGAGATGGACTCGCTCGGCGGGAGATTCGTTCGCTGCCGCGCGGAGCTGGGCGTCACCTCGTTCGGCCTCCAGGTCTACGACCTGCCCCCCAACGACGAGAGCATCCCGGAGCATGCCCACCAGGACATGCCTATGGAGCGCGCCAATGACGGTCAGGAGGAGGTCTACATCCCGCTCAGCGGCTCCGCGACCCTGATCGCCGACGGAACCGAATACCAGCTTGACCCTGGCGCGATGGTCCGGGTCGGACCAAGCCAAACGCGCAAGCTGATCACGCGCCACCAGCCCGCCAAAGTGCTGGTGATCGGCGGTATACCGGGCAAGCCATATACGGCACCACCATTCACGGAGATCGGCGCACCCCCACCCGCGGCCTTTGCCCCCTAGGGCCTCGCGGTAAGGCGCTACCCGGCCAACAGCCCACCCGCGCGCTCGGCACCCCGGCAAGCGAGTCGTGGAAGCGGCGTCTCCGAGCCCCGCTACCGTCCCAGGCGGTCCCGCGGGTTGAGGCGACCCGCCCCGGCGCCCATGCGCCATCCGCGGTCCAACCCGCCGGTTCCGCGGGATCCGCGGCCCAACTGATAACGGGAGGGGGCCTGCTCCTTCCCGACCACCCCCCAGCAGTGGCGGGACGAGCGTCGGGCCGTCCAAGCCGGCCCTTGTGGCATGGGCAAACGCTTCGCCCGATCTCCGAGAGCGTCGACACTCGCTGGCATTCTCGACAGCGCTCCGTGATATGCGGATCGGCGCCGGCGGCGGGCAGCAGGGCGGCCGCGGAGGGAGTTCGCGGCCTGGGCCTGGCTTGTGGAAGCGCTTTGGCGGGTAGGATCCGTCGGTGTTCCTGCGGCGTGGGAGGTCGATGGGAGCGTTGATCTCTAGGTTCCTCCTGGTGGCCTCGGTGGTCGCTGTGTTGGCGTTGCCCGAGGCGGCGGGGGCCCAGGACGGGTCTTTCGTCCCGCCGGGTCCGAATGACCTATTCGCACTCGGGACGGGAACTGGTGACACTCCCGCGACGGCGCCCGTCCAGCGACCTCCCGAGCCGCCCTACGCGGCTACGCCGCTGGTGCCGTGCGGGCCCGGTTCCAGGCCCGAGCCTGGTGTGGACGGGCGCGTGCCCGCCGGTGCGGGCGCCGACGGCCTGTGGTGCAACGTGACAGAGGTCGCCCATCAGGGCACTTCGGGTGGGTTCAAGGTGCTGCGCTATGTCGACGCCCAGGGCCACGAGTGCGCCTTCTATGACACCGCCCTTCTGTTTCCCACCAACGCCATCAACCCGGCTGGGCCTTCGCTCGGCGTGGCGGTGGTCGACATGTCCGATCCCGCCCACCCGATCCAGACCGACACGTTGACTGCCCCTTCGATGCTCACCCCGCACGAGTCGCTGAACCTCAACGTAGCCCGTGGTCTGCTCGCGGCCGTCGATGGTAACCCGGCCACCGAGCCGGGACTCGTTTCGGTCTATGACGTCCACGCCGACTGCCGGCATCCCGCTCTTGATTTCTCTCTGCCGCTGGCGAAGGCCGGGCACGAGAGTGGCTTCTCGACGGACGGCAAGACGTTTTACGCGACGGGCACCGCATATAACACGATCACCGCGATCGACCTAAGCACTCCCACCGAGCCGCACGTGGTCTGGCAGGGCAACCTCTACTCACACGGCATGTCCTTGTCGGATAACGGCAACCGCGCATACCTTGCCGACCCGCGCGAGCCGACCGGTGACGCAGGACTGGCGATCATCGATACCAGCGAGGTGCAAGCGCGCATCGCCGACCCTCACGTGAGGGAGGTTGCCCGGCTGAGCTGGGGCAATGTGTCGATCCCCCAGAACGCGCTTCCCTTTAGCGAGCACGGCCACCCCTACCTGCTCGAGTTCGACGAGTACAACGCCGCTACGCTCAAACCCGGCGCGGATCCCGACACCGTGGGGGCGGGACGCATCATCGACATCGGCGACGAGGCTCATCCGCGCGTGATCGCCAACTTGCGTCTCGCCGTCGACAACCCCGCAGAGCACCACGCCGCGCAGGGTGACCCGGGCACCTCCAGCGGCGCGCAGGGCTACGCCGACCACTACTGCAATGTGCCGAGCCGGGTTGACCCAAAGGTGGTGGCCTGCTCGTTCATCGTCTCCGGCTTGCGGGTCTTCGATATCTCCGACCTGCTGCATCCAAAGGAGATCGGCTACTACGTGGCCCCCACCCAAGGAAACACGGAGAACGGCTACCAGGGTTCAGACTTCGCCATGTCCCAACCTACGATCATCCCCGAGCGCCACGAGATCTGGTACAGCGATGGCGGCAGCGGCCTCTACGTCCTGCGCGTCGCCAACAGCGTGTGGCCCAAAGCGAGCGGACCAGTTGGTGGTTCCTCCGCCCGTCCCCCCTCCCGTCTCGGTGCATCCCGCAGCCGGCGCTGCGGCCGGCGACGCCTGACCTTTGCGCTTCACCGCACCCGCTCCGGGCCGATCACGCGCGTACGGGTCTACATCGGGCGGCGCCTGGTGCTCGACCGGCGCGGTCCCAATCTGCGCCAGGTGACGGTGACGATAACCGGCCGAGCGCGCCGGCGCATCCGTATCCAGACCTACGACCGCCGGGGACTCAACCGCACCAGCACCCGCAAGGTCAAGCGCTGCACCAAGAAGCGCCCGCGCACACGCGGACGCCACCACCGCCGCTAAGCCGACGGCAAGCGCGGGCGATCCGCGGCCCAACCCCGGGACTCGTCCGCGCGATCCGCGGCCGAACGGGCTCGCGTGGCTAACCGCATCAGCGCTCGGTGCATACGAGTACACCTGGGCTACACCCCGGGACGCAATAATCGGTCCATGTCACTGCCGTGGCGCCTGTTCTCCGTCGTCCCTACTGCGGAACCGGCGTGGATCTACGAGGTCCGCGCGGCGCTGGCGGCCGTCAGCGATGCGCTGCCGTGGGTCCATCGCGTTCAGGGGGCTTGGCAGCGAGAGCGTCCGTTGGCAGCCGACGCCAGCCCACGGCGGCTGACCCCTACACCCCACGACGGCGGGTGTCTCACGTCCGCCCCCCGAGCGATCCGCGGCCCAACCCAGCCGTTCCCCGCGACCCACGGCCCAACCGGCCGCGCGCGATCCGCGGCCCCGACCCCTTGCTCCGCGCGTCCGCGGCCAACCCTGGCGCCGGCCACGCGATCCGCGGCCAACTGACCAACATCGGGCTGAACATCGACTTTGACGGGGTGTGCCAGACCGACGGTCTGCCTAGGGGATCACGCGGAAGTCCCGGGTGACCGGGGCGCCCTTCTTTCCGTCCGCGCTCTCCGCCACCGCGCGCAGCTGATACGAGCCGGGCTTGAGCTTGTGTCCGCTGAGGCGGCCCGTGAAGCGAAGCTCGTTCTGGCTGCCTTGGTCGATGTGGGCGAACGACCCCACGGCGACCATCGGCCCGCCTTGGTGGCGCAGGACGGTGAAGGTGGTACGGACCGACAGCACGGCCGCGTACTGGAGCGTCATACCGGTGGTCTCATCGCCGGTGACCGAGACGACGCTGGGGCCGCGGTCGGCAGCGCGAAACGCATCGGGCACCTCCAGCAGCCCATACAGCTCTGCTGCCCTAGAGCCTTCACCCGCCGGTGACGCCTGGGAGGAGCTGGCGGCCGTGCCCGCGCGGCTGTGGCCGGCGCTCTCGCCGCACCCCGCTACCCCGACGGCCACCAGCAGAACACATCCCGCTACCGCGCAGCGCTTGATGGTGGTGAAAGACACGGTGCTATCGCAAGGTCGGGTCGGTGCCGGCAAGCTGGGCGCGGACGGCGTCGAGATCGCGCAAGCGCCACTCATGGCTTGCACCAGTGAGCTTGACCACGTCGCCGCTGGGCGGGTCCCCGGTCAAGCGATCGAGCGCGTCGATGACGCGTCGCTGGACAGGCGGGTCCAGGCGCCGCAGGTCACGCCTCGCGCGGCCGGTAACGACCCAGCCGCCGCCCCCGCCGCTCAAGCGAGCTCGCGCCGGATCTCCTCAGCGGAAACCACCTCGCCGCGCGCGGCCTGCTCGCGCGCCTCGCGCAACCCCTCCTCCTCCTCGGGAGTCGTCGGCTCATCGTCCGGCGGCGCCTTCTCCAGCAGCTCGCCCAGCGCGTCGCGCTGGCCGTGGCGCCGACTGTCGATCAGATCGAGCATCGCCTCCGCCTCGGTCTCCGAGAGCTCCTCGACGGTCGCTCGCAGCTTCTCCTTCGCAGTCATGACTAGAGCAACGGTAGCGCCCCAGGGCCTCGCCGCCCAACGCCGCACGCCATCCTCGAGCCCCCTCCGCGCGATCCGCGGCCCACTCCAGGTAAGTGCGAGCTGCCGCTAACCCCGCGACCTGGGCCCGCCGCTAGTGAGCGAGAGCTATCGCAGTCTGCGGGCGCGCTTGAGGCACCTCGCTCTGCGCTTGCCCCGGTAGCGCTTGCAGCGCGCGATCGCCGCCTTGCGCCGTAGAGCGGCGCGGCAGCGCCGCAGCCGCCCGCCCCGAAGACCGGCGCACGGTGGGGTGCGCGTCGGCCCTGTGCTCGAGCCGCCAGGTGGGCTGGGGGGCGGTGGCGGCGGCGTGCCCGTGGCGATGACCCCGGTCGGCGGCGCATACGGTGTCGTGCTGGACCCCCAGCAGGTCCAGCGGACTGAGCTGGCCGCTGGCGCGCACCCCGTCGCGGGGCTTGTCTCGACGTGCAGCGACCAGCCGCCGGTGATCGTTCCCGCCGGACCGTTGCTCGAGTTCATCGCATACAGCTGCCACGTGCCGTTAGGGATGGCGCCGTTGAACGCAGAGAGATCGGGGTTGTGCCCCGCAGGAGCCGGCGCGGGGAACGCCGCCGGATTGCAGCTGTAAGTGTGGTAGGTGCCGCCGTACCCGTACGCGGGCGTGCTGGTGGAACAGGCCACAGCCGTACCGGTGGCGTCGTCGAAGGTGGCAGTCGCGTCGTTGACGTCGCGGGTGTCCGGCGTGCCCGACAGCAACACCACGTTCTGGCCGCCCGGACCGACGAGCAACGCGCCGAGAGGGTTGGGCTGGCTGTAGCTGATCCCGTGCAGGGTCGCGGTCACCCGCGTCACCGACCCCGACAGACCCGACACGCCAAGCGAGGAGGGGTACGTGGACGCGGTTGTCGGAGGGCCACCGCTATTAGCGGCGATCGACAGCGACGTGGTGTTCTGGTAGTCGCCCACGTCGCCTCGCGCCACCGACGCAGACCCGCCCAGCCCAAGCACCACAACCAGCAAAGCCGCCCACCGTCCCTGCGAGCCCAAACGCAGCATCACCACAACAACGGCCCGAACCGCCCCACTGTGACGCACAAGCGGCCGCGTACCCCGCTCCCAGCACGCGGCGTCCCCCCCCGGCCCCTCCCCGTCGGAGAGGCCCCCACGGAACCCGACCGATTGCCCCCCGGCTGCCACCGGAGGGGGCACCGGGGGAGGCCCGCCCTCCCCCGGCTCCAACCCGACACCCGCGTACCCGAGGCGGACGCTACGTCCGCCTACGCCCTGATCGCCTCGGAGCGGCTGCTCACCCACGGCCCAGCGACGCCTGGGCAGGTGCGGCGGTTCGAGCCGCTGCTGGACGAGATTCGACCGCGAGATCAAGCCACACGAGCAGTCGCGCGGGAGTACCAACGACGCCCACCCCAATGAGCGAGGTGGCTGGCTGCTCGCGCTGCGCGCGTTAACTAACGGAAGGAGGCATGCAATACCGTCGGGCGTGGTGGATCAGATCGCTGTAGTCCGCGAAGGCGCGGGGCCCGATGTGCTCCTGGTCCACGGCGGGGCCAGCCCGCAAACGACGTGGTCGGCATTGGCGCCTTTGAGTAGCCGTTGGACGCTGGCGTTCGCGCACCGGCGCGGTTATCCGCCCAGTCCCCCGCCGCAGGCGGGGCACCAGGACTTCGACGTCGACGCCGCTGACCTCGCTCCCCATCTCGATTGCCGCCCGCACGTCGTCGCGCACTCTTACGGCGTGTTGGGGGCACTGATCGCGGCCGCACGCAGGCCAGAGCAGGTGCGATCCCTAACGCTGATCGAGCCGCCGCTCTACCTCGTCCCCAACGACCCCGAGGTGGCTCGCCTGAAACGCATGGGCGACGCGGTGCTCACCCACGGTCTCGAAACCGACCCGGCCACGCTGCGCGAGTTCCTTGCGCTCGCGGGAGCCCCGCGGCAGGCGATGGACCGTTGTCCGAAGATGTCGCCCGCGGTGTTCGTCGCGCGCACGGCAGCCGGCTACCCGGCGAGGCACACCCGCCGCTCGATGTCCTGCGCGACGCCGGCATCCCCTCGCTGGTCGCCTCGGGAGGTCACGCCGCCGGGCTGGAGCGGATCTGCGACGCCCTCGCGACCGAGCTGCAAGCCGAACGGGTCGTCGCACCCGGCGCCGGACACTTCGTCGCAGCCGCACCAGGCTTCATCGACCGGTTCGAGCACTTCATCGCCTCGGTCGGCTAAGCGCACGCCAAAACCCGACACCCCTATCCACGCGATCCGCAGCCCAACTTCTAACGGGAGGGGGGCGGGCCCCCCTCCTGGCCACCCCCAACTGCTCGGGCTAGGGTGAGCGCGACCGGAGTGGGCGTGCGCCCACCAGAACTGCTCCGCGGAGGCTTCGATGCAACGGCTTCGTTCCCACCTCACCTATGCGAACGTGATGGCAACGGTGGCGGTGTTCGTCGCCCTCGGCGGCACTGCGGCCGCGACCGTGCTCATCTCCTCTAACCGCCAGGTGGCCAGGAACACGATCTCCGGCCACAACCCGCCGTCCGGAAAGCACCCCAACCTCATCGCCGGCTCGGTCAGCACCAAGGACCTCTCGCCCGGGCTCAAGTCGTCACTGGCCTCGCTGAAGCTTCACTGCCCGGCAGATACGCAGCAGGCGGGCGACGTGTGCTTTGAACGCCCGCTGCGGACTGCCGCGACCTTCGAGGACGCGCTCAAGACATGCGCGAGGGCAGGCCGTCGGTTGCCGAGCGACGCCGAACTCACCGCCGTCTTCGAGCACAGCGGAGCTCCCCAAGCACAACAATGGGTCGCCACGCACCATCGCGACGCCAATGGGACCGCCCTGAGCGCTCTGGGCGCGACCCTCGAAGAGGACACTTCTCGCAACTTCGGCTTCCGCGACACCCCCCTCTCCAACACATTTCCCTTCCGCTGCGTGACCTCGCCCGCGAACTGAGCATCCACAGCGCACGGTCCCGCGGGTGACGACTGCTCTCTGCGCACTCCCTGCGCGCGCTCCGCGGCCCCAGCTCGACTCTGGGGAAGGCGGACCCTCCCCCAGTTCCCGCTCCCGGAGTGACCTGTCCTCGGCGAGCGATCAGCGCCGTCTGTGGGGCCCCGCGTGTCGGCGTCGATGCGGGCGGTTGCTCCGCGCCGCGCAGATTCTGTAGCGGCGGCGGTTCACGATCCTGCCGCCCCGGGTGGTGCGGCCGACGATCCGTATGTTGATGCGACCGGTTGGTAGCCGGCGCAGGCGGACGGGCGAGCGCAGCCGCCGCCCCGCGATCACGCGTACGCGCGTGCCGTTGACGTACACGACCGCCCTTCTTAGCCGTCGTCCACGCAGCACGCGCAGGTGCAGGACCAGGCCGCGGCGACCCACGCAACCGACCACGGCCGATCTGGGACCGAAGGGCGCGGACACGGGCGGGGGGCCGAGTGGCTTGCCGCCGATGACGGCTTGGCCTCGGGGGTCCTGGTAGGTCTGCCAGGCGATCGTGGGTTGCTGGTCGACGCCGGGCTGCGACCAGTTGCAGACGCCGGTGGGGAACGCGGCTTGAAGCCTGGCCCATTGCGCGTCGGTGAACGAGACGGAGTAGTCGCCGCGGTTCAGGGGACGCAGGTGGCAGCTGTTCTGGTCGGTGGTGATCGGTTCGCCGGCCACTGTTCGCGGGGTCCCGTACACCGGTACGACCGAGGGGCCGCAGATGCCGTCCGAGACCTTGTTGCCGTTGCCGTCGAAGCACTCGTCGTGGATGTCTGGCGGCCGGTTGGCGATCACCTTCGCGGGCAGCGACCGGCTCGAGCTGTCGTCCTGGATCGCGGCGACCCAGCGGTCGATCGCTACGAGCGCCCCCTGGTTGAGCTGTGCGGGGTCGCCGATGACCGGGGCGGGTCCCTGCCACATGATCTGGTTTGAGTGCGTGCCGTGCTCGCGGTCGAGGCGGGCGCGCAGGGCGAACGCGCGGTAGCTGTCGTGCGCGATCCCCGGGTCGTTGGGCCCGGCGAGATTGATGATGGGCACCCGGTCGAGGTTGTTGGCCTCGTTGATCAGCCCCGTGCGGTAGGCGTTGGCGAGCGCCGGCGAGTCGGCAGCCATGCGCTGGGGCTGGGGGCGAAAGTCGATGTTCAGGCCCCCGATCTGGGCGTTGAGGTCGACGAACTGCTCTGGCGAGATCTGGCCGCTCTGCAGCGCCCCGAGCCCGTACTGGATCCCGATGTCGTCCCCGGCCAGACCGGCGAAGCCGTGGCCGGCGCGACGCTCCTGGGCTTTCCATACGTTCTCCGGGCGCGGCCCGAGCAGCGTGTAGTCCCAGTCGAGGATCCCGCAGCGCACTCCGCCCGGGTTGCTGTTCGGCTCGTATACCTGCGCGGCGCTGATTCCGGGACAGAGCTGCTCTGGGTCGGCGAGGCCGAAGTAGGCGTTGGCGCTGAACGCCCAGTTCGATCCCACCGGCAGGTTGGCCTCTCCGTCACCGGTCACCGCCGCGACCTGGTTTGGGGTCCAGCCCTTAGCGGCGGGGGCCGTCTGTGCCGCCGCCAGCGTGGTCGCGGGGCTGCCGGAGATCGGCACGCCGAAGTAGTTGGCGATCAGGGCGTAATCGATGATCTGCTGGCCGGTCGACAGCGCGTCGGGGAACGTGCACGTCGCGATCAGCCCCTGGTAGAGGCCTGGGTAGGCGTTCGCCATCCACTGCTCCGCCAGCGAGCCCCCGGAGCAGCCTTCGCCGATCGTGTAGCGCAGGTCGCCGTAGGAGTCCCAGATGTGCTCCTGAGCCATCAGGATCGATTCCGCCTGCAGCGCTACGTTGCAGTCGACCCCCGAGTTGTCCAGCGCGGTCGACGCGACCACGAAGCCGCGCCCCAGAGCCACCGTCGAGATGTCGGTGAATCCCGGCGTGCCGGTCAGCGCGCCGTTTCCCCACGGCGGGTCCGTCGGCTTGTACGCCGTCTGACAACTACCGCCGTGGGTTAGCAGCAGCTTGTGGTTGAACTGCTTCTGGGGCGCCCCCGGGCTCCACGGTTCGCCGGGCTGGAAGAGCACCTCGATCCGGTAGCGGGACCGGTCCTGATAGCCAGTCTCTCTGCGGATGATGAAGGGAACCGTGACCCCGGCGTCGGTGGTCGTCTGCGCCACGTCCGTCGGCGGGCTCGAGGGGTCATACGGTTGCAGGTCGGTCTTGGACGGATCGGTCGACTTGTACAGGTAAGTGAATTGAGGCGGCTCGTCACACTGCTTGTCGGTAGCGGTCGGCTGACACGTCCACGGCTGAATCTGAGGGCCCGAGAACACGGGCCCACCGTTGGCGTGGTCGGTAAGCCTGATCCGGGCTCCAGAGCGGTCAGGCAACCGCACGGTCAGCAGGTTGGGGCCAGGACGCAGCCCAGTTAGCAGACCGCGCAGGCGGGTGCCGAAGCGAGACCCGAACTGGGCCGACACATCGCGCCCGTCGACGCTGACCGCCGGCCGCCACGCACGGGCGCGATCCGGCAGCTCAATCTCGACGACCGCCTCGTCGCCCACCACCAGATCGGCCCGGCTCGACAGCACGCGAATCACGGTCGGCGCCGTAGCGCCCGCCGCAGGAGCAGACGCCGCCGCGCACAACACGGTCGTGGCAACCACCACGCTCGCGATGCCTCGACCCCCAAAGCGCCACCTCAGGGACGAACTCGCCGAACCCCCTCCCACGACGGCATTGTACCCCCGCACCTGCCTCATGGCGCTCCATCCCCAGCGGACTTAGGGGTGTGACGATAGGCCCGTGGACATCGTTGCCGTCGCCGAGGATCGGCTCGACCCAAGCCGCCTGGTAGCACCCACCCGCGTACTCCCGCTCGATCCGCGGCCCAACTCCGCGCGACCCCCGGCCTGATTAGCGGCGTTGGGCCGTCCCCGAGCCACAGTCTCGGCAGGGACGCCGTCTCGCGTGGCGAGGGACGCGCCCGGCGCCGCCTATGCGCGATCCGCGCCCCAACCCAGTCCCCGCTGTGATACTCCGGCTATCGCCGCTGACGCTCGCCTCTGGACAAACCGAGCGTCCTCCGTTCCGCGCAAAGCATGGTGCTTGTCAGGTGCCGAAGGGACGCCACCGGGTGCCGCGGGATGCTCGTCTGGGCGCCGAAGCAGGAGCGGGCGGCGCGGATGTCGCGTTACCCGGCCACCGTAAGCGCACACAACATTGCCACGGAGATCATCGGACGGTCACACCAGTAGGACCCGCCCTCGCAGCATTGATTGCTGTCTTGCCCCGTCGCGCCGAGGCTGCCGTCCAGGTACGCTCGGACAAGGCAATCCGCCCAAGCCCTCTGCCGGCCTCGGGCCGGCGACCACGAGACTGCGGATTGGCGGAGCGGATAGGATCGCCGCTGCCCAGGAGGCTGCCTGCTCATGACGACGCTGGAAAGCACCCCCCCTGCAGGAAACAGGGTGCAGCGGCTGGCGATAGCCATCGTCGGCTTGCTCGTCGGTATCGCGGGGGTGAGTGCGACGGTAGCCGCAGCGACGACCCGCGTGAGCGCGCCTGAGGTAGGTACTGCGGCTGCGGGATGCCCGGCGTCCGACGAGAAGATGGTCTTCGTGAACGGAAACAGCTCGCGCTATTCCGACAAGCACGTCTACGGGGCCGTCGTGTTGACGTCGGGGAGCGTCATGCCGGCGAGGTTGCGCAACAAGAGCCTTCGCCTATTAGGCAACTATCGAGCAGCGGGAGCGGCTCACACCTACTACTTCTGCTTGGGCCCCGGCAGTTCCGGGCGCTTCTGGATCTCGTTCGGGTCGCCGATTCATGGTCTTCCGACGGTCCAGCCGACGGTCGAGGCTCCGTACCGTTTCGGCATTGTCGAGTTCACCTATCCCGCTAACGGTTCGCTCGACACCTCGAACGTGAACAATTTCGACTTTCCCATCAACTTGCAGAGGTATAAGGCACCGAGCTCGCGCACCCCAAAACAAAGCGCGGTCTTCACGGGAACAACATGCGATGTCCTGAACTACCTTCGCCGGCAGAACCGGGGGTCGGGACGGCCCGCCAATCTGAAAGATGTCGTGTTCGCTAAAGGCGGTCGCTTCGTGCGGATTGTTGCCCCGGACTCGTCGACTAACGGGTGGCCGGACATGGGCCCCTACATTCACTCGCTCGCCTCACGCTTGCCGCTCGTCACGACGGGATACTTCCGTGGTGATCGCGGGCCACTCGTGATCAACGACCTCTACGGCGGAGACCCTGGGACCGCAGCGAACCAGGGATGGTTCAAAGTCGAGGGTTTCTTCGACGCCAGCGGCAAGTTGACCATCGATGGAGGGCTCCACGTCCAAGGCCTCGGGGAAGGCGCCCAAAAGCCTGGTGGGACGTTCACCCCAATTCCCCAGGACATGACGATCTCGGAGCCCACGCTCGACATCGGGATCTACCAGCAGGGATTTACCTACGGCGTAGGCAACGGCAACGACCTTTACGCCTGGATCTGGGGTGATCTCACCTCCGCCTTCGACTACGGATACTGGGGCAGCCCCTACGGCAACAACTCCATCGACTTCTCTCGGCCGATTGGCATGGGCTCAACGCAGACAAACGGCCAGCCAGCGTTCCGCCCAAAGCGCAAGGTTGCTTTCGCGCCCGCGCCGGGTGGTCTGTCATACAACCTCTACGCCGCGGTCTTGAGCCGATTTTCGCCCAGCTACGCGATCCCGTACAACGAGCGGTGGGGCCGGGGCGGCTACGGCACGAGCCCACTGCTCGACATGCCGACGGGCGGCAAGGTCATCATGAGCGTGCCGCCCGACGGGTGGTCCGGAAAGTCGGGCTCGACCACCTGCGTAAAAAAGCGTAAGCGCCGATGATGAGCGCGCTGCCCGCCGGATTCACGTCCAGCTGAACTACGCCGGGCCTTCCCAAGCCCTCTGTAGGCCCGACTACGACTTCCCCAGCCCTATCGCCGACCAGCTGCACTGGCTCGAACAGGCCAGGTTCGCCGCCTCGGTCAGCTGGGCGCACAAGGATCTCGCCGTGCTGGTCGCCCAGCGGCCCGACCAATAAGGGGCGCGCGATCCGCGGCCCAACTCCGCGCGACCTCCGGCCTGAGCAGCGGCGCCGAGGCGTCGCCGAGCCACGCTCTCGGCCGGATACCGTCCGTGTGGCGAGGCGACCGGCCCGGCCCAGCCTATGCGCGATCCGCGGCCCAACTACCAACGGGAGGGGGGCAAGCACCCTCCCGACCACCCCCCGGCGGTGGTGGCGCCAACGCGAGGGCCGGCGAAGCCGGCCCTCGCGGCACGGTCAGACGCCGCCTCCGCTGCAGGCGCGCGATCCGCGGCCCAGCCCACCGGTGCGCGATCCGCGCCGCGACCGTGCGAGTCAGCAAGCTCCGCCGGGGCAACCGCGGCGCCCAGGGATACGGCGCTTGGGTTGGTGCGCTAGGAGGTTCCAGCGGCGCCCGAGGCGCGTTGCCTTACGGCTCCGAGGGCCGTGGCCACATCGGGGTAGCCGCTAAACATCCGGAGAACCTTGCCATCCCTGATCTCGTAGGCGTCCGCGACTCGAACGTCGGTCGGTACGTCGCTGCCCTTTCCCTTGCCGTACCAGCGCGTATCGCAAATCACCCACGGATCAGCATCGACGTACTCGTAGACCTCCGCTCCGAAGTCGTCGTAGGGCTCCAGCCATTGCGCCGCCGCGAGCCGGACACCCTCAATGCCGTAAAGGACTTCGGGCAGATCGGGGGGGTGCTGGAAATCGCGAAACTCAACATCGTCGTGATACAGCTCGAACACCGCGTCCCAATCGCCAGCGTTTGCCAACGCGATAAGCCGACCAATCAGCGCCACGTTCTCCTCAGACATCCCCTCAGTATCCCCCACAGGACATGCCCACGCGCGTCCGACCTCCAGCCGACTAGACGCGTCGGCTGCCCGCCGCTCCGCTCGGGTCCGCGGCCAACGCTCGCCCGAGTGCGATGGCACGCGGTGTCCCAGCGCCGCAGGCGGGATGCTCGCGGCGACAACCGCCGTCCGCGCGGTAGTGCACGCTCGCAAAGGAGCATCCTCCGGCGCTGCGCGCGCCGGCGCTGCATGCCCGCGGTAGCCGTGGACCTCAGCGCGCGATACTGCGCGGGGAATGTCGCAGCAGAACGTTGAGATTGTGCGCCGCGTCTACGACGCCTTAAATCGCCGCGAATGGGATGCCGCGCTTCGCGAGACGCACCCGGACTTCGAGATGACGACCCAGCGCGGACCCGATGCCGGGACGCTTCGGCCACGTCAGGCAGTTCAGCGGTTCGGCGAGGAGTACATCGCGATGTTCGACAGCATGGTTTTTGAGCCCAAGGAGTTCCTCGAGCACGGCGATCAGGTCGTGGTCCTGGTCACACGGCGCGCTCGACCACGGGGAGGCAGCGTTGACATCGTGGTCCGTAACGGACACCTCTGGACGGTTCGCGACGGCACCATTCTGTCGATGAAATCGTTCCCCGACCCCGAGGAGGCCCTCAAAGCCGCCGGACTCAAAGAGTAGGTCGCTCGCTACCGGCCTCGGCCAACAGCGGCAGTATCGACACGGGACCCAGCACGCCCCGAGCCTGCCCGCCTGGAACGAACCCACAAGACCCGGCCGGTGCTCGCCGCACCCGGGCGCCGCGCGATCCGCGGCCCGACGGGCGTATGGTTTCGAGCATGAGCGCAGCCCAGAACAAGCGATTGATGCAGGACATCTTCTCCGAGCTCGCCCAGGGCAACACCGAGCCGTTCCGCGACGCGATGGCCGAGGACTTTTCCTGGACCATCATCGGCACCACAAAGTGGTCGGGGACCTATCGCGGCAAACGGGCGATCCTGACGGAACTGATGGCGCCGCTCTTCGCCCAGTTCGCCGACCAGTACACGAATACTGCGGACCGCTTCATCGCCGAGGACGATCACGTCGTCGTCCAGTGCCTCGGCTGGGTCACCACGAAGGCGGGCGACCCATACAACAACACCTACTGCTACGTCTGCCGTCTCGCCGAGGGCAAGTTGCAGGAGCTGACCGAGTACTGCGACACCGAACTCGTGGCCACCGCGCTCGCCGCCCCGCAACCCGTCCAGTAGTACGCGCGATCCGCGGCCTCAGCGGCGACGCTAGGCTCCCCGCCAGCCCACGAACGGGAGGATCAACATGACTGAGACCGCGACGCTGTTCGTTTGCCACGGCGATGACGGCGGCCCGCGAATGCATCCATGTCGCCGCGTGCAGGAGGCCTTGCGCGAGAAGGGCATCGCGTACGACAAGGTGATCGCCGGCCACGGCAGCCCGATCCCATTCCTGCGAAAGGGCTCGCGCGACGAGCTGCGCGCTGCGACCGGAGCGACGAAGCTGCCGGCGCTCAAGCTGCCCGACGGGACGGTCATCACCCACTCGCGCGCCATCCTCTCTTGGATCCGCCAGCAGAACCGATCAGAGCGCGTAGGCGCCGAGAGCTAATGCTCCCCTCTCGCTAACGCGCCCGACCCCGCCCAAGCGATCCGCGGCCCAACCGATCTCTGGGGGACGGCAAACCCTCCCCGGTACGAGCGGAGACGCCTCCTCTACGCGGAGGCCACGGGTGTCAGCTAGTCCGGCGTACGCTCATACCGCGTGGCGTTCTCAAAGTGCGGTGCCCACGGCTGCGCCGAGCGCGTCCAGATCTCGACCGTCGGTTCGAACCACGATGTATCGTCGATCGTCCCTGCCTTCACGAAGGCCACTCCCGGCATCGACTCGATCGTGCTGAATATCGGCGACCCGCAAGCCGAGCAGAACCGCCGCTCCGTCGTGCTCTGGTAGTCCTCGCTGGCAGTCTTGAACGAGGCGAGCTTGCCGCCCTCAACCGTGAGTGCCTTGCTCGGTACGCCAACGATCACCGAGAACGCCGTAGCGGTCTGGCGCTGGCAATTCGAGCAGTAGCAAACCCCTTGCCAGACTGGCTCGGCGTCGACGCTATAGGTCACCCCACCGCACAGGCAGCGGCCTGTGATGGGTCTGGGTACATCCGCCACGCACACGAGACCCTACCGTGTGCGCGATCCGCCGCCTCCTCCCTCGTGGCTCCGCCCGGTCCGCGACGAGCGTCGTCCGCGCGATCCGCGGCCCAACCCAGCTGTGTGCGCGATCCGCGGCCCACTGGCGTGTGCTGGGAGGAGCGCTTGACCTGGAGCGAGCGCAAGCTTAGGGTCGGAGTCGATCCGCGACAGCGCGGGTGCCCAGAGCGCCAACTGTAAGGAGGGATCGATGACTGTTGCCGAGGTCGATGCGGTAGCGCAGGCATTTCACGACGGGGTGGCCAATCGGGATGCTGCGGGCCTGGCCAGTCTCTACGCCGAGAATGGCAGGTTCTTGCCCGCGGGTATGGAGCCGTGCGAGGGCCGGACCGAGATCCAGTCGGCCATGCAGCAGCTGCTCGACATGGGCGCGCGCTCGCTGGATGTGGAGCCGCTCGACGTTCGCGAAGCCGGAGACATGACGATCGAGTACGGCCGCTACACACTGGGCATAGAGCCCGAGGGCGGCGAAGCAATGACCGAGATCGGCAAGTATGTCGTCGTGCACGAGGCCCAGCAGGACGGCTCGACCAAGATCGTGCTCGACATCTTCAACTCCAACACCCCCGCCGGCTAACGCACGACCCAAGCGAGTCGGCGTCCGTACAAATTTCGGCCCACTCGCTGCATATGCCGCCGCGCGATCCGCGGCCTCACCGGCGGCGCTAGGCTCCCCGTCAGCCGACAAACAGCTGCGGCGGGCCTTCAGTCGGTTTGCCTGGGATGCGTCGAAGTTCTCTCAGCGCGTGGCTTATTCGCGATCGATGGGGTGCCGACGCTCGAGCGCCTTGGTGGCTGGTCCCTCGAGAACGGTGCCATCGGCGTCGAAGCGCGAGCCGTGGCATGGGCAGTCCCAGCTGCGCTCGGCGGTGTTGAAGCGAAGCAGGCAGCCCAAGTGTGTGCAGCGCAGCGATACGGCGTGGAGGGTGCCGTCGGGATCGCGGTAGACGCCGGTCTTGCCCAGGCGGTCGCGAACGACGCGGGCCTGGCCGGTTGGGACGTCCGCAGGTGAATTGGCTTGGGCTGGCCGCAGGCGGTCGCCGATCAGCTCCAGTCCGACCTTGGCGTTGAGCTGTGCGAGCTTGGGCGCGGAGCGAACCGAAAGGCGGTTCGGGTTGAAGTGAGCGGCCCAGCGATTCGCGCGGCCGGCAATGAGGTCGTTGAGCAGAATGGCTGCCATCGTGCCGCCGCTCAATCCCCATTTCATGAATCCCGATGCGACATACAGCCGCGACGATCGCGGCGTGTAGCGCCCGATCATGGGCAGATGGTCGTAGGGCACCGGATCCTGCGCCGACCAGCGATGCGTCACCGCCTCCACATCCCAGTGGGCGCGCGCGAATCGCTCCAAGGTCTCGTATCGCTCGGCGGTGGCCTTGCTCGCCCCGGTGATATGGCCCTCGCCGCCGACGATCAGCAGGTCCCCGTAGGAGCGGATCGAGCGCGTCACCTCGCCGGCGCTGATCGACATTGCCTGCGGCAGTGGCCCGCGAGCGCGGGCGGCGATGCAGTAGGAGCGCTGGGACTCCAGGCGCGCGAAGAACACACCCCGGTCCAGCAGCGGATAGTGGCTGGCGATGACGACGTGCTCGGCGGTGATCGTCGCCCCGGGCGTGCGCACCCGGCAGGGCGAGCCCTCCTGGACCGCCAGCGCCCTGGTCTGCTCGGCCACGATCGAGCCGTCGCCGTCGACGGCTGCGGCCAGTCCGCGCGCGTAGCGCACCGGGTGAAACTCGAGCTGATCGTCCAGGCGCGCCGCGCCCGCTACCCGATAGGGCAGCTCGACCTCGTCGGTCATCACCACGTCGAGCCCCGCGGCGCGAGCCGCGTCGGCCTCCCGCTCGATCGACTTCAAATCATTGTCGGCGGCGGCGTAGGTGAACGCCGGGCGCCGCTGAAGGTCGCACTCGATGCCCTCCTCTGCCGCAAGCGCGGCTACGCGCTCAACGCCCGCGCGGCTGGCGTCGGCGTAAGCGGCCGCGCCCTCCGCCCCATGGCGGCCGGCAATCGCCGAGTAGACCGTCGACTGCAAGGCGCTGACCTTCGCCGTAGTACACCCGGTCACGCCGCTGGCGACCCGCGCCGCCTCCAGCAACGCCACGCTGGCCCCCCCGCGCTTGAGCAGCAGGGCCGTCGTCACACCGGTGATCCCGCCACCCACCACCACCACGTCCACGCGCTGGTCGCGCTCGAGCGCCGGCCACGACGCTCCCGGCTCTTCCTCCAGCCACAGCGACTGCTCCGCCGACACCGTAGGCACCCCGGCCCTCTCGCTGGTCGCCATCCCCCTGCTTCTAGCCGCCCGCGCCGACCGCCAAACGCAGACCGCGCACAAGGAGCGCCCTACGACAGGCCATGAGCGTGCTCGTTGTCCTCAACCATTGGCGAGGGGCGGGTTTGCGGGCACCCGCCGGCGGAGCCCTGCTTGGTTTCGCGCGCGGTACTTTGCTTTGGCCCGAGCGACGCCGCGCGATGGCTTTCGGGCAAGCTCGTTGGTGGTCAGCGAGCAGGTCGGTCTTTCGCTGCGCTTAGCTGCGGATCGTCACCCTATGAGCATGCGTATCGCGCGGTCCCCCGCGGCCATGAGAGAGTGCCGGCCGCTGCCACCAGCGGTCGCCAGATACTCCCTAGGGGCGGTACCCGAGCATCCGCCCGAGCGGCGCCAGCAGCTTGGTCAACCCGCGCTGCAGTGGCTTCGGAACCGAGGCGAGGTAAATCGCGTCCGGATATCGGGCTTGGATCACGGCCATGCGCAGCGGGTTTAGCGGCAGTCCGCGGGACGTCGTCGGCCCGCCGTGGTCGAACACAGCGTCAAGGAACTCCCGGTACTCGCTCGAGGGATGACCCTCGACGGGATGCCCCTCCACATACACCTGCAGCTCATCGGCGCCGGCGTTGCGAAAGTTGTGCGGCACCCCCGAAGGCAGGACCACCTGCTCACCGACCACGGCGCGCCACCGACGGTTACCGAGACGAAAATCGGCGGTTCCGGAAATGACCATGCAATGCTCGGCAAAGAGCGGGTTGATGTGATCGGGCGCACCGCCCTTCCCCGGCCCAAGCCAGAAGTCGCCGCGCAGCACGCCGTCATCAAGTTGCGGATCACGCCACGCATAGCGCATCCCAGTGCGAGCATTCTCGGGCACAATCCCAGTATGACCGCTCGCGGGCCAAGCGCGCTGTCGTGGGCAAACAACAGTGCGCAAGCGGGGCTCCCGGTTCAGGTTCCGGCTGGCACGGGCACGTACACGCTGCGGGCAACGCCGGTGGCGCGAAGGCTCGGCGCACCGCCGTCGCCCGAGCCAGCCGGATCACCCACGTCTCGATCCGCATCCAGGTCCCATAGGGCCAGCCAAGCTCGCAGCGACCGGCCTTACCCGGGTTTGAGCGTGCCGCAGTAGCCTCCGGGCATGGGCAGGGTCGGGATGCTGCTCCCAGCTGTGGTGGCGGCGCTGTTGTGTTTTGCGGGGGTGTGGAGGCTCGGGCAGCCGTGTCAAGCGTGGTTTGTTCCCGAGCGATCGGGCGGCGCTGAGACAGGCCCGGGCATACGGGGGCTTTTCGGTCTACTCGCTCGGAGACTCATTCGAGGGGCTACCGCTGACCGGCGTGGACATCCACACCGTGCTGCGCGAGAACCCCAAGCTCCCGCCGCCCCTGTTCACGTTCACCTACGGAGAGTGCATCCGGCCCGGCGACCACCCACCCGACGCAGACCACCCCTGCACACTTCCTCAGATCCAGATATCAGACACCCCGCTGTGCGGAAACGCCACATCCGGCCTCCCCATACCGACGCGAAGGGTTGGAGCCGGAGCCCTCGTGGACACCACCCACGGCGTGGTGTACAGCGAAACCACCGTCATCCACATGGAGCTCCCGGGCAAGGGCGACGCGCAACTACTGCGGGCCATCCCGGCGCTGCGGCCCGTCAACCCGTCGCGCTCCCGGCCTGGCCTGCGCCCGCCCAACCGCACGGGGATGAGAGGCGCCCTGGCCTGCAGCCGCCTCAACTACCCCAAACCCGGGACGAGTCCCGTAACCCGATGACGTGTCTGCCGGCCGCCGCCGCGAGCATCGCACTCGTCGCCCTGGCCGGGTGCGGAGGCAACAGCCCTCACAAGGCGCCGAGCATCGAGTCGGTGCGCCGCTGCCTGAAGGCCGCGGGCCTGAATTCGATCGGTGGGACTGGTGGCTCCACGCAGGTCAGCTCCACGGGCCAGGGCCCCACGAGAACCACCATCGCCGCGCCGGCGCCCGGAGCGCCGATCGGCGAGCTGATCACCACCGGAACGTTCATCGCCTTCTACTCAAACCAGGCCGACGCCAACCGTGCCAAGCCAAGCGTCGCGCGCAACGCCGCCCGACTGCACGGATCGATCACCCGCCACGGCAACATCACCGTCATCTACCTTTACCCCACCGACACCAACCGCAAGAAGGTCGAGAGATGCGTCGAGGACAGCTGAGAGCACGGGCCGGCGTCCTCGCGTTGAGCGCGGTCGTCGCCTTGGTTGCTGGATGCGGCGGCGGCTCGCGCACCAGCGGGGCGTCCGCCTGCAACGGTCAGCCGCACCCGAGCCAGCCGAAGCGCTATCTGATCCTCTTCGGCGCGACAAGCCGGATGGGAAAACGTGAGGTTTGCGCATTTCTCGGTGCGCCCTCGTCGATCGGGCGTGACGACCGCAAACGGGAGGTGTGGTGGTACCGAGAGGGTCCAACCGTGATCTACGAACACGGCCGCGCGTTGGCGATCGATCCGGGCAGACAAACCGTCGGCGGCTAGCAACCTCGTGCGCTACCCACAGGCCACACCGTGACCCCGCCCGCCGTCAGCGGACGCCGTCGAGCAACCGCCGCGACCATGAGTGCGCTTGCCGTGGTGCTCGCCGCCGGCTGCGGCGGCTCGAGCCCCGCCCACGGCGCGATCAGGACCAAGCGGGACGCCGAGCGGGCCGCCCGCACCCAGATCGACCAGCTCGACAAAGAGGTCGCTCGGCGGCCGGGCTGCGCGCCGGCGAAGCTC